>CAKSPH010000023.1 GCA_934481355.1 uncultured Oscillospiraceae bacterium
ACAGTAGTTAAGCTCACTTGCGTCGACAATACTCGATGGGCAACTGTCCGGGAAGATAGATAGGCGCCGACACTTTATGCAGCTTTAGCTCAGTTGGTAGAGCAACTGACTCTTAATCAGTGGGTCCAGGGTTCGAGTCCCTGAAGCTGTACCACCACTGATAAGGAATAGGCGAAAACCTGTTCCTTATCTTTATATGGCTCGTTAGTCAAGCGGTTAAGACGTTGGCCTCTCACGCCGAAAACGGGGGTTCGATTCCCCCACGAGTCACCATTAAATTTCCCACAACCGAATTTCGCGCCAATAGCTCAGTTGGTTAGAGCAACCGGCTCATAACCGGTCGGTCCGGGGTTCGAGTCCCTGTTGGCGCACCACCAATAGGGGTATAGTTCAGTTGGTAGAACGACGGTCTCCAAAACCGTATGTCGAGGGTTCAAGTCCTTCTGCCCCTGCCACGAATCAAACCGCATTGCTAAACGCTTTGCGGTTTTTTTATTTCTTCCGTAAAAAGAGCTCGGAATTGTGATTTGGTCACACATAAGTCAATTGGTCACACAAAATATAACGGCGGTTCAATTTTTGATCCGCCGTTTTTAATGTTATTTTGCTTTCTTTAGTAGTTTGATTTGAGGTTATAAGGGTGGGTGCAGCAGACCACTGCCGCCGCAGGAGTAAACAAAGCTGCTGCGGCTGCTGCGCCAGCGGCTCCACCACCAATAGAACAAGCGGTTACAACGATATCTTTTTCGTACCGGGATATAAATTCTCTCTTATCTATTTTGCCAAATGCTAATAAGCATGAATTCCTGACAGTATTAAAAGCAATAACGGTTACCCAATGAGCCTTATACGCTTCTGAATCGCCCAGAAAAATCACTTTACAAGCGCGTATTGTATGTTCATTAACCATATAATACTTCTGTTCAAACTCGGCAGCCCTGCGGCGACCTCGTTGTACATCTGCGTACATACCTGTTATGCAGCGGAAATTCAAGTAATTAAGCCCCGCGGCAGCGGGGCTTAATTATTATGCGTATGTGCTGAATAATGCTCCTATATTGTAGGTGTAGCTCGGGGTCACGCTGTTCGAGTAGGAGAACAGGTTTCCGGTGCTTCCCTGAAGCCGCTGTATCTGCTGTGCTTTCTGGGTCACCTTAGAAGCGTATCCGCCTCTGCCGAACGTGGACTTGAACTCATAGTTCTTCACTTCGGAGAGCTTATCCCTGTCGAACGTGAGCTTATTGTCGCTTCCGACTGTGACTCCTGCACGGCGAAGCGCATTGCTGTATACCTTTGTGGTGTTTACGAGTATAACGCCCTTCTGGAGCACCGACTGGTTATCGGAATCACCCAGCGCGTCTACCATGCTGTTGTAGTCGTCAACGAAGCTCTGTATCTTCCTGGAAGCCGCGTCAGCATCCACGGTCCCGCCGTAGTCCAGTGAGTTTGCGTAGCTGACCAGGTCGTCAGAGGATTTCGCCGCCGCGGAAGCCGCAGACTTCACGGAAACTGTCTTGTCCGCCTTTTCGGTGTCCTCTTCGCTGGGAAATATCGAGTTGTACAGCTTCTTGTACTGTGCTTTAAAGTAGTCATTCTTGTTCTTAAGAATGCTCTCCATGGCGTCGCTGGTGGTCGTCTTGGAGCTTGCGTTACTCTTCGCAAACAGATTCGAGGAGCTTACGCCGTACTTCGCAGAAACCTGCGCCATTCTGACCTGAGTCATTGCCATGTTACCAATAGTTGACATAAAAACACCTCCTGAAATTTATTAAAAGTGCTGAATAAATCAACCGACTTTTCTGACTATCGCGACAGGCGTCTGCTGTGAGCACTGGTCAAGGGGATTGTCCTTGAACGCCTGTATCGGGAATTCGTCCGGCATATCCTTGCGGGGCTTGCCGAGTACGTTCGCACCGATGTCGTTGGCGTCGATTATAACCACGTCTGTGCCGAGATGCCTGGTGAGTCTCTGTGCGACCTCGTCGGGCTTGTCGGGAGCCATCTTCGCGTAGTGATTGTAGGGCGGCAGCGTGTATTCGCAGGGACCGTCAATGGCTCTCGCCTTCATGCCGCAGATGTTGTAGAACACGCCGTGCTTTCCGAACAGCTTGCCGATCGCCGCGCAGAACGCCGCCCACAGCACCTTTGGTCTGCCGACCTCGCGTATACACAGCTCCATGGTCTCGGGCATTCCAAGGCCTATGCCGTAATTCGTCTTTACAACGAAGTGCGACAGAAGCTTCGCCAGCCTTGATACCTTTATCTCTTCGATGGGGAACGCACGTCCCTGAGATATCGCAACTATCTTCTCCGACATGATTATCGTGTCGCCCGGCTGGATATAGTCCTTAACGTACTTGTCGAGTACATCTTCAAGCACGTCGTCCTTTGTTATTACATGGGTCTTTATCGGATATCTGGCGTATCTGCCGTAATCCGTGTCTATTTCAAGATTCTTGCCCTCGTTGGGCTGAAATGGCATTTCCATTGGTTTTCCCCTTGTTCCCCGTTATTTTATGGTAACCTCTAAAAACCTCCTTCACGGCAGATTTCTATTCCTTATATCATCTGCTTCGTTGTCAAACCTTGAAATACATACAGTAAACGCATTATCCGCCCGCGGCGGAAAACGCTGCGGTTGATACTAATTCCAGAATCACGTTTCAACTGTTCATATTATGTGTATTTGGAATTAGTATAACGCCTAGCATCTGATATAAGTCATGTACGAAATCTGCTCGTGTCCCGGTTTTTAGAGGTTACCTTATTATACTTCGGGTAATCAGCCTACGCCGTATACCTTTCTGTATTCCTTCATTTTCCCGACATACTCCTTGCCGGGAATGATGTCCTTTTCAAGAGCGTCGATGATGTCGTTTATGTTCACGATGGAGTATACCTTAACCCCGAACTCGTCGTAAACCTCCTGAACCGCGGACTTGTCAGAGGTAAGCCCCTTTTCCATGCGGTCAACGGTGATTATCATGCCCTCGATGTTGACCTTTGCGGCGCTCATCAGCTTCGGGAGAACCTCGCGCAGGGCCTTGCCGGAGGTCATAACGTCCTCGATGATGACTACCTTTTCGCCATCCTCAAGGGTCTTGCCCACGAACATTCCGCCCTCGCCGTGATCCTTGACCTCCTTGCGGTCAAAGCAGTAATTCACATCGGTGCCGAACTTGTTGTACAGCGCGGTGCACGCGGATACCGCAAGCGGGATACCCTTGTATGCGGGTCCGAACAGCGTTTCAGGCTGAAGTCCGTTTTCCTTTATGCACTCAGCGTAAAATTCGCCGAGCTTTGCGAGCTGTGCGCCGGTCTTGTAGTTGCCTGCGTTGATGAAATAAGGAGCCAGTCTGCCGCTCTTGAGCGTGAACTCGCCGAACTTCAGAACTCCGCTGTCTACCATGAATCTGATAAAGCTCTCTTTGTAGGTCATGTTGATTTTCCTTCCTGTATTTAATGCCGCAGGGCATAGTATTACATTCTTAATATAATTATAGCACACCTTACTGATAATTGCAAGGGTCTGCCGCGATTTTTTCCCTGCGGCGGCGGAATAAGACAGGTGTAGAAAAAATCCGGGGAATTCCGCTGTTTTATTGTGCAAATACAACATAAGCCGCATATCGTATTACCGAAAATCCGCATTAATTCGTCATCGCCATGAAACAAAGCCTCGGATTTTATGTGCATTTTGGTAAAAATCAAGCTGTTTTTCCCTTGACATTTTCGTTATTATGTTGTAAAATAAATATGGGCTTTTCTGCGATGGTTACATCGGCAGAAATGCTTACTTTGTACTAATATCTATTCCATATACATAATGGCGGTACTTAATATATGATTTAAAAAGGAGCCACCTATGCCGTCCGGTTTCTTGGGGGGAATCAGACGGTCTGCCTGCCATGATTTCAGCGCGGCAGTCGCTGCCGCTAATGATTTACGCAGCATAGAACTGCGAGGATCGCTCATTCCGCGGGAATGGCGTCCTATTCTCAGAAAATTGTATATTACTTCCCGCCGCTTTTGAGAGTAGTGTTATTACTATCTAAGAAGGAGGGAAAACGAGATGGAACCAATAATAGCGGTCATTATCGCTGTTGCTGCTTTCATCGTCGGCGCTGCCGCAGCAGGTTTTATCTGCTTCAGAATGGGCATAAAGCACCGCATCAAAACTGCGGAAGCCCAGTTTGAATCCGCAGAGAAAGAATCTGCGCGCATCATCGAAGAAGCTAACGCAAAAGCAGAAGACCGCAAGAAAGCGGCTCTTGTTGAAGCCAAGGACGAGATCTACAAATTGCGTTCAGACGCAGAAAAGGAGATCCAGCGCTTAAAGGGAGAGACCGACCGCGAGCTGAAAGAACGCCGCGGCGAACTGACCCGCTCCGAGCGCAGACTTCAGCAGAAAGAGGAAAACCTCGACAAGAAAACCGACAAAATGGAGCGCCTGGAAGAACAGCTCCACCAGAAGCATAAGAAGGCGGACGAGCAGATCGCCGAGGCTGAACAGCTGAAGGCGAACCAGATGGATATTCTCGAACGCATTTCCGGCTTCACCACCGATCAGGCGAAGGAGCACCTGCTGTCGCTGCTTGACAGCGAGCTCAACCATGAAAAGGCAGTGAAGATCACTGCCTATGAGCAGAAGCTCAGGGACGAGGAAGAGGATATCGCGAGAAAGCATATCTCCCTTGCCATTTCAAGACTTGCCGCAGACACCGTTTCCGAGATGGCAGTGTCAGTTGTTGCTATTCCCAACGACGAGATGAAGGGACGCATCATCGGACGCGAGGGCAGAAATATCCGCGCCCTTGAAACGCTTACCGGCGTTGACCTCATCATCGACGACACCCCCGAGGCTATCACACTTTCCAGCTTCGACCAGGTTCGCCGTGAGATCGCCCGCATATCACTCGAAAGACTTATTCAGGACGGACGTATCCACCCCGCACGCATTGAGGAAACAGTCGAGAAAGCGCGTAAGGAAGTCGAGCAGCGTATCCGTCAGGAGGGCGAGCGCGCCGTTATGGAGACCAACGTCAACGGTCTTAATCATGAGCTTGTGCGCCTGATAGGCAGACTTAAGTACAGAACATCCTATCGTCAGAACGTCCTCAGCCACTCTATCGAGGTCGCTCACCTTGCCGGGATAATGGCGAGCGAGCTTGGCGTTGACGCCGCCCTCGCAAGACGTGCAGGACTTCTCCACGATATAGGAAAGGCTCTCGACCACGAGATAGAAGGCTCCCATGTACAGATAGGCGTTGACGTATGCCGCAAGTACAAGGAAAGCCCCGAGGTGATTCACGCTATCGAGGCTCACCACGGCGATGTTGAGTGCCGCACCGTTATCGCAGCGCTGGTTCAGGCCGCCGACGCGATAAGCGCCGCAAGACCCGCCGCAAGAAGCGAGAACTTTGAGAACTACATCAAGCGTCTTGAAAAGCTGGAGGAGATCTGCTGCTCCTATGACGGGGTTGAGAAATCCTACGCTATTCAGGCTGGCCGCGAGGTACGCATAATGATCAAGCCCGAATCCGTAACGGACGACGGCATGAAGGTGCTTGCGCGTGATATCGCAAAGCGTATTGAGGACGAGATGGAATATCCCGGTCAGATAAAGATCAACCTTATCCGCGAGAGCCGCGCAGTTGATTACGCAAAATAAAACACCGCTGCGCTCCCTGCTTCCTGTTGGGGGCGCATTATTCTACTAATGAGGCAAAGGAGCTTCTGACATGATACTGTTTGACGCGTCAAAATGCGTTTCCTGCAACTCCTGCATACGCGCCTGCCCCACTCCCGAGGCGAACAAGGCTGTCGTCGCCGGGGACGGCAGGACTATCTACGATATAGACCCGCAGAAGTGCATACGCTGCGGCGCCTGCGTAAAGGACTGCCCCCACGGTGCGCGCACATTTGAGGACGATACCCCCGCTTTCTGGCAGGATATAAAATCCGGGCAGGACATCGTGCTGCTGGTGGCGCCCTCCATCAAGGTGGCGTTTGACGGCTGCTGGCGCAATGTGCTGGAATACCTCAGAAACAACGGCGTGAAGAATATCTACGACGTATCCTTCGGAGCCGATATATGCACCTGGGCGCACCTTCGCTATATCCGGCAGAATCCCGGGAAGAAGCTTATCTCCCAGCCATGTCCCGCAATCGTCAACTACATACTGAAATACACCCCGGAGATCATCCCGGATCTGTCGCCGGTGCAGTCTCCGATACTCTGCGCGGCGGTGTATATCCGCAAGTACCTCGGCGTGAATACGAAGCTCGCAGCGCTCACCCCGTGCATTGCCAAGCGCGATGAGTTCCGCATGACCGGCATAGTGGACTACAACGTTACATTCGAGCATTTAGGCGCGCTTCTGGAGGAAAAGGGATTCCATCTTGCAGACCAGAAGGGCAGGCGCTCAGCGTTTGAATTCAACGGACCCCAGGGGATAATGGGCGCGATTTATCCCAGACCGGGCGGTCTGAAAGC
Source organism: uncultured Oscillospiraceae bacterium (assembly GCA_934481355.1). Lineage (GTDB taxonomy): Bacteria > Bacillota > Clostridia > Oscillospirales > Ruminococcaceae > CAG-115. The sequence continues at coordinate 6,497 of CAKSPH010000023.1, forward strand.
CTGTCTGGAGCTGGAGGCTCCGGCGCTGAGCGTTATCTCCTCCGAGGGCACGGATCACATCTACAGGGAGCTTTCGCAGTACTCTGCGGTGGGAGCCCGCGACCTCCCGGACGTATTCGACGTGCTTTCCTGCGGACGCGGCTGCGGAAGCGGTCCGGCGATAGGCACTCCGCTTTCCGTGTACAGAATGAGCGGTATACTGAACGGTATTGAGAAATACAACCGCAACAACCGCGTGAAATTCGACAGGAAGGGCAGGGATAAACAGTTCCTTGCATTCGATAAGGAGCTTAAGCTGGAGGATTTCCTGCGCAGCTACGAAAAGCATCCGGTAGAGACTGCCAGCTATACGGACGAGCAGATAGACGAGGTCCTGCACAGCCTCGGCAAAACCACCGAGACCGAGATGAACTACAACTGTCGTGCCTGCGGCTTTGCGACCTGCCGGGAGCTTGCAAAGGCTATCCTGGACGGCACCAGCACGAAGAATTCCTGCGGGCAGTATACCCTGCACGAGGCTGACCGCCGCGCCGCCCAGATAGAGCAGACCAACGCCAGCATAAGCGACATAACCTCTCAGCTCTCTGACGTGGTATCACGGCTTACGGACAGCATTTCCAGCGTGAAGGAGTCCACCGGCGGGATCACCGAGCTGAACAGCCAGAATCACGAGCAGGCGGAGCGGCTCTCCGGCGTGGTAACGGAGCTGCGGCAGCTGACGGAGAACATCAACAGCTCCATGGGCGCGATAAACGAGAGCGTGACCGGATTCTCAAAGATGACCCGCGATATCTCGGATATAGCACGGCAGATAAACATTCTCGCGATAAACGCCAGCATAGAGGCGGCGCGCGCCGGGGAATACGGAAAGGGTTTCGCCGTTGTCGCCGAGGAGGTGCGGAATCTGGCGCAGCACTCCCAGACCGCCGTTACTGAGGCGGAGGCGAGCAACAGGCTGGTGTTCAGCAATATTGACGACGTAAACGGCATAGTTTCCACGATAAACGACAAGATGACCGATATACTCGCCATGATGAAGAAGATGAACGGCAATATATCCGATACACTCGCCAGGGGGAGCGACATAAGCAGCGCAATGACCGGCGTATCCGGCATAACCTCGACAGTTGACAGCCTTGTCAGCCGCGCCGGGGAAGTGCTCCGCACCGCCGACTGACAGGAGGAGCCATGCCAAGACCCACCGACCTGCGGGTCATAAAGACCCGCCAGACGATACGCAGCGCGCTTATCTCCCTGATGTCGGAAAAGGAGCTTTCAGACATCACGATATCAGAGCTTTCGGAGAGGGCGCAGATAAACCGCAAGACGTTCTACCGGCATTACGGTGCGATCTCCGATGTTATAACGGAGTTTGAGGACGAGCTTCTGTCGGATTTCGCGGATATCCTGAAAACCAGCAACACCAGTATATTCGAGATAGGCTCCGTGCTGCGGGAGATAAGCGCTCTTATCAGCGGCAATCAGGAATACTTCGTTAAGCTGCTGAAGCTCAACCCGGAGCTTTTCAGCAGCGGCAGGGTAAAGGCGATGCTCCGCCGGGCGGTGGAGATAGCCCTGCGGGACATATGCCATTTAACGGACGAGCAGACCCTCCACGCCCTGTCGGAATTCACCACCAGCGGCGTCCTGTCGCTTTATTCCGCGTGGTTCGATACGGGCTGCACCGGAAGCCTTGACGTGATAACCGATATCGCCAACAGGATGACAATGAGCGGTCTGAAAGGCTTCGTTGAGGACGAGAAGCTGCGAGAAATGCTCAAGTAATCACTAACAGAAATGGGGCTGTGGTTTTACACAGCCCCATTTTTATATCCGTCCGGCGGAGCCGGACAACAAAATTCCGAATTAATTCTTACTCTGTCCTGAGCGCCTCTACCGGGTCCTTCTTTGCCGCCAGTCCAGCCGGAACAAGTCCCGCTATCAGCGTAAGGAGCATACTTATCACCACGAGGATAACTCCGCCCTGCCACGGGAGAAGCGAAACGTTCGCGATCCCTGTGATGTTCTCGATGATAATGTTTATCGGGATATTCAGCAGCAGCGTCACGCCGATTCCTATAACGCCCGCCGAGAAGCCCACGATAAGCGTTTCGGCGTTGAATACGTTCGAAATATCGTGCCTGGAGGCTCCCATAGCACGGAGTATTCCTATTTCCTTGGTGCGCTCCAGTACGGATATGTAGGTTATAATGCCTATCATTATCGAGGAAACTATCAGCGATATCGCCACGAATGCAATCAGAATATAGGATATCGCGTTGACTATATCGCTGACGGAGGACATCATAAGTCCGACATAGTCGGTGTAGTTGATGACGTCGCCCTGCTTATCCTCGGCGATCCTGCCGTCGTTGTATTTCTCTATGAGCCTGGTTATTACTTCCTTGCTCTCGAAATCCTTTGCGTATATCTTGATGGAGCTCGGCTCTGCGAGGTCTGCCTTTCCGAGCAGCTTCAGGTTGCCGTCATAGGTCGCGTCGGTGGTCTCCGGCTCCCTGGTCATCTCCATAAGCTGGCTGAGCTGGTCGGAGGTCAGCACCTGCATGAACAGGGTGTATATCTTCGCTGGTTCTGTCATTCCGCTCATCTTTGCGGAGAGCTGTGCGTTCTGCTCCGGCGTCAGGGAGGCGGCTATCCGGGCGGAGAGCTGAGCCCTCTGCTCGTCGGTCAGCATGGATGCCGCGTCCGCACCGGTCTGCACCTGCATGAGCTGTTCAGGCGTGAGAAGTTCCATCATGATGGAGCTCATCTGCTCGTCGGATATCATCGCCATCATCTCGGACTGTATCTCAGCGCGCTGTTCATCGGTCAGTGAAGCCATGATTCCCTCGTTGAGCCTTGCCTGCTGTTCCTCTGTGAGCATTGCGGAGAGCTGCGCCATCGCGTCCTCCTGGGACATGGCGTCCTTTTCCTCTTCGTCAGCCCTGGGGAATTCTATGCCGGTGAATACGTCAACGTCGGGGTTCTCCTCCTGCTGTTTCACTATCTCGCTGCTGTTCACTTTGTCTATCATGTACTCGGTCAGCGCGTGGGTGTAGCCTATTCCGCCGGAGCGGGTCGTGGATATCAGGGAATCCGCGTCGGGCTTCAGTATGCCGACTACCTTGAGCTGCGGAGCCTCTGAAACGGCGTTCTCCATATATTCTTCGTCGCCGCGCATATCCGTCCATGTGCCGTCGTCGTTCTTCTGGTAGAAGTCAGGGGCGGTCAGCAGGCTGAACTGCATACCCATAAGCTCGTCATAGCTGAAAGACTGGTCGCCGGTGTCTATGTCGAAGCTCTCGCCCGCCATTACAGCCGCCATCATTCCCTCAAGCTCGGACTGGTCGCGCAGTCCCAGAGTATACAGTGTGACATCGGAAAGCTCGTTGCGGTCGGAAACAAGCAGAACTACCTCGTTCCAGCTTTCGGGAAGCCTGCCCGCGAGCACCTCGTATTCGGATTTCAGCATATCGGTGCTGAGCAGCTCCTCCCATGCGTCGTAGGAGCTCATGGAGCTGCTTCCGCCCATCAGGGAGGAATATGTGGAGGTCATCTGGCTGACGCTTGCCGCCATTGATTCGCCCATCATCGCGGTCATTACCGTGGAGGGATTCACCTGGATAAGATTATCGTTCAGGTCGTGCCCGTAGATGTAGAGGTTCGGGTCGTAGCTGTACGCAATCTCGCTGATGTGCTCCTGAATACCCTCGGGGTTGCTTTCGATGTACTCCTTGAACTCCTTCAGGTTGTTGGTCTGAACTTCGGAGAGCATGGTTTTTGTCATCTCCGTGGAGATATCGTTGGTGTAAATGCGGTCCGGATCGCGCTCCTCTTCGGAGTTTTCACGCACGTTCATCATGGAGGTCATGAGGCTGGTGTAGTCCACGGTCTCATGCTGTATCGACACAGGGAATGACGCCAGCGTAGAGCGCTCCACGCTGTTGATGTATTCCTGCACGCCGTTGGACAGCGAGAGGATAAGCGCTATTCCGATGATACCTATGCTCCCCGCAAAGGATGTAAGGAACGTCCTGCCCTTTTTCGTCATGAGGTTGTTTTTCGACAGGGAAAGCGCCGTCAGGAACGACATGGAGGTTTTCTTTCCCTTGGAAACGTTCGTCTTGCGGACCTCTGGAGCGGCTTCCGGCTGTGCGGCGGGGTCGAACGGGTCGCTGTCGCCGACTATCGTTCCGTCAAGCAGCTTCACTATACGGGTGGAGTACTTTTCGGCAAGCTCCGGATTGTGCGTTACCATGATTACCAGACGGTCGCGGGCTATCTCCTTGATGAGCTCCATTATCTGTATGCTGGTTTCGCTGTCAAGGGCGCCGGTCGGTTCGTCCGCGAGGAGAATATCCGGATCGTTTACGAGCGCCCGCGCGATTGCTACTCTCTGCATCTGGCCGCCGGACATCTGGTTCGGGCGCTTGTTCAGCTGATTCCCCAGACCCACCTTTTCAAGGGCTTCCCTGGCGCGCTGTCTGCGCTCCGCCTTTGAAACTCCGGAGAGGGTGAGCGCCAGCTCAACGTTTGAAAGCACGCTCTGATGCGGTATCAGGTTGTAGCTCTGGAAGATGAATCCCACCGAGTGGTTGCGGTAGGTGTCCCAGTCGGAGGACTTGTATTTCTTTGTGGACTGCCCGTTGATTATCAGGTCGCCGCTGGTGTACTGGTCGAGGCCGCCGATGATGTTCAGCAGCGTGGTCTTTCCGCAGCCGGACTGTCCCAGAATGGAAACGAGCTCGCTCTCGCGGAATGCGATGGAAACGCCTTTCAGCGCGTGTACCGTTTCGCTGCCGGTTTCATAGTCCTTTACTATATTCCTTATTTCTAGCATATATTCTCCTTTCGGCTGTTATCCGAGTCTTTCAGCCATCGCTTTGGCAAATTTGCTGTAAAGCTCCGCTATCGTTCGCATTTCTTCCTGCGAGAACACTGATAGTATACTGTTGAGCTTTGCAACGACCCGCCGCATATTTTCCTCCAGTATATCCTGTCCCCTCGCTGTCAGCGTTACCCGGATATTGCGGCGATCCGTTTCGTCAACGCTTCGCTCTATGAGCTGCTTCTGCTGGAGCGTGCGCAGCGTCCTTGACACCGCCGGCACCGATACGTTCACCAGGGCCGCTATATCCGCGACTGCCGCCGCGCTCCCGTGTCGATTCGGGTGTTCTGCGGCGCTGCACAGCACGGCAAATTCCGATGGAGTTATCCCGGTGAGTATCCCGGCGGGGCTGATGGAACTGAGTATCTCCATGCTCCGCAGTATTTTTCCGCAGACATCCGGCGGGAACTGGTTCCCGATGAAATCGCTGCGCTCCCAGAGCATTTCGGCAAAACCCTTCATCAAATCACCACCTTGCTGTTCGTTATTTTATTGACTGCGGTTATATTTTAACACTGTTAAGGAATTTCGTCAATACTGCACGGATAAAATCAGCGTACTGCATAAAAATAATTCACCCGGCGCACCCTATTATACACCTAACCTGAAATATAAATGGTCACCTCTAAAAACCTTGCTTGAGTGAAAATGTGTATAGCACACCGACTGCTTCAGAAAACCTCCTCGTAAGGCATACAGCCTTACTTTGTCGGCTTCCATCGCATTCGGCGCACTCTGCCCATGTTCACTTTTCAAACCGGTTTTTAGAGGTGACCAAATGTAAAGAGTGATAGATTTATGAAAAAACGCTGGGTAATATTCTGGCTTGCAGAAGCCGCCGGACTTGCTGTGTTTATCCTGCCATGGCGGATAGTTCCGGCGGCGGCATTTTGTATACTCTCCGTGATATGGTGGCTGTATTATCACTCTCTGGAATACACGAGAAGTAATAATTGCATTATAATAAACTCCGGGGTGATATTCCGGCGCAAAAAAATACTCCCGCCGGAGAATATCCTCTGGAAAATGCGGCTTGGTTCGCCGCTGTTCCGGGGAGATTTTGTGACAGTCCTTCACACATCCGGCGGGATAATAATACTGTTCTGTGACTTTTCAACATGAGCGTGTTTAAAAGTTGAAAACTATTCAACCAAAACAGGTGAAAGCATCATGTTTTCCACACTTTCAACGTAGAATTCAACAATCGGTAAATAATTTCGGGATTTTTACGGAATCGCGTTAAAACAAATACAATTATACCGAAAGTTGCCCCAATATTCGCAACATAACGTAATCTGGCGCTCCTTGATTACAAAGCGTTATCATAACATTCTGTCGGAATTATCTGAAAAATACGCGCAGTATCGCCTGAAAACAAAAAATAACCTCATTCCCGGATTTTCAACCGTGAACGAGGTTAAAAAGTTAAAAGTTTACGTTCCGTATATAAATCTGGCAGGGAAGCTCCGCACCCCACAGCTGGAGCACTTCAAGCTTACGGAATCCAAGGCTCTGATAGAACACGTTTATCGAGTCGTATTCCGGGGAAACTCCGGATTTTACGGTCTTTACCTGAAGATATTCGTAGCCCTGCCGCCTTGCATAGCTCAGCATGGCGGTCATAAGACCCTTGCCGACCTTGCGGCGCTCGAACTCTCCGCGGATACCCATGACATATATCTCGGCGGCGCAGGGGCTGGTCTCCCTCAGCGCCAGGAATCCGCGCAGGGAAATCCTTTCGTCCTCGTCTATATCTGCCCACAGCGGCGTCATGCGGCACTGCGCGGCGTATTCCTCTATATCGGCGGCATATCCCTTCCACTCCGGCACAGCCGCCAGAAGCTCGCGGCATATTGTTTCTTTTTCATCAGGGTTGATTATCTGTCTGACTGTATTTGCCATTTATATCACACTCCTGATAGATATTATACCCCATTTTATACGCGCTGTCAACTATTCGGAGAAATTACTCAGAATCGCGCAGGAATGCGAGGTATTTTATCTTTGTCCGCAGCTGTTCGAGGGTGAGCGCCGGCTTTTCGCCGTTTATCTCCGCAGAGGAGATTTCGCCGTCCTTTATTTCAATAACGGCGTTGCCGCGGTTGATATAATACTCGTCGTTATTTGTCTGGACCTTTCTCAGCGTGAGAATATACTCGCAGTTTTCGTTGTAGTACTTCGTGAACTCATCGCTCCATTCGCTGTCATAGCGCACGGAAAATTCCCCGGATATCTCCCCGCCCGCCAGGGTCTCCAGCGGAGTGAACCGGCAGGTGACGATCCCGTCGTTAAAGCTGACGGATTCGCACTTTGCGCGTACAACGCTGTTGCTGCTTACAATGGACTGTTCCAGCGTTTCGGGGGTGTATTCCTCCCCGCCGGCATTTCCGGCGACCTGCTTTGCAATCCATACGTCCACGCCGCAGATACTGGTCAGCCCGGAAGCGCGGCTGTTGGCGAAGTATCCCATAGTCACGGCGCTGCCGTTGTCGAAGAATATCGTCAGCAGATCGTCGCGGCTTCCCGCGGGAACCTCGTCCGGCAGATAATAGCCCATTTCCGCCGCCAGCAGCGCCTCAGACGCGGAGACCTGAGTGGATTTTTGCAGAGCGTCATTGAAATCCAGCGACATATTAAGGGCGGTCACGGCATTCGGGCAGAACCGCCGGAAATTATATCCGGTGAAAGTTCCGAGGCAGACTGTTGTGCAGGCGTCAGCAAGGCTGACGTTATTCGTGCGTATCTTCACGGTGCTGGTTTTAGAGCCGTAAACTCGCCCGGCGTCGCCGATGTTCAGCGTTGAGAAGTAGTCCGCGACAAATGTTCCGTCGCATATCAGCGAGCCTGAGATATCCAGAGCCCCTCCGTTATTTACCACGAGCTTTCCGCCGTTTTCAATATAGACGCTGCCCTCCAGCTTCATGCCGCCGTTCAGCGCCAGCCGGACTCCGTCGGGGATATACAGCGTTTCGCCGCGCGGGACGACCAGCGTGTTCCTTACAGTGCGGCTCTTGCGTATCTCGGTGTATCGGCTGCCGTATTTCTCCGTGGTCTGTACTGTGCTTCCGAGCCTTGCAGTCGTGATGTCTGCGGCTCCTGCGGCGGTTGTCAGCGCGGAAGCCGCAATGACCGCCGCCATGATTGCTGTGATGTACCTTGTTTTCATAGAATTACCTCCTTTTGACCGAGCGTTTAGCTTTTTACTAATAAAACCGCGTGATTCAGCAAAAGGTTGCATAAAAAACAAAAATCCTCCGGAAATCCGGAGGAAAATTTGTGTTACTGAAAAAAAGATATTGTCTGTTTCCGCAGAATCAGTCAGCGGAATAGGGAATGAGAGCGATCTGTCTTGCTCTCTTGACAGCTGTTGTCAGCTCTCTCTGGTGGTATGCGCAGCAGCCTGTTACACGACGGGGCAGGATCTTGGAACGCTCTGTCATGCACTTCTTGAGCTTAGCTACGTCCTTGTAATCGATGAATTCAGAACGATCAACGCAGAACTGGCAAACCTTTTTTCTGGGGCGCTTAACTGCGTGAGCCGGTCTATCAAACTTTTCAGCCATGGTACTGAACCTCCTTTATTATTCAGGTAAAACGGATTTTAGAACGGGTAGTCGTCGTCAGTCGCCGCCGGGCTGAAATCACCTGCGGGTGCGCCTGCCTGCTGAGCAGGGGCGGGTGCAGATGCGGGCGCGGGCGCGCTGGACGAAGCAGAAGCGGCATACTCACTGTATGCGCCGCCCTGCGATTTTTCACCGGTGAAGCAAAGGCGGTCTGCGACAATTTCAGTTACTCTGACCTTGTTTCCGTTCTTGTCGTCATAGGAACGTGTCTGAAGCTCGCCTTCAACGAGTATCATTCTGCCCTTTCCGAAATAACGGCATACAAAATCAGCCTGTTGGCGCCATGCTACGATATTGAAGAAGTCTGACTTCCTCTCCTCGCCTTTCTGCTGGAAACGTCTGTCAACAGCAATGCTGAATGTGCATACGTTTGCGCCTGTGGGAGTAGTTCTCATTTCGAGATCGTGTGTGATTCTGCCCATGAGAATGACCTTGTTATACATATAGGCACCTCCTGTTGTGTCACAGCCTGCTTACCGGGAATTACTGCTGACCCTGTGCGCGGACAACGATGGAACGAAGAACGCCGTCAGTGATGTTGATGATACGCTCAAGCTCCATGGGGAAATCGGGCTTGGACTCGAAGTTGTAGAGTACATAGTAGCCCTCGCCCTCGTAGTTGATCTCGTAAGCGAGCTTTCTCTTGCCCCACTCATCAGTGTTGGTGAGTGTGCCGTTTGCCTGAATGAGGTCAGCGAACTTTGCTGTAAGCGCCTTGATCTCGTCCTCGGTCTTCTTCAGGGAGAAAACGATGATCGCCTCATACTTCTCAGATAACTTTGCCATTTATATAGCACCTCCTTATGGATATATATCCCGTGCGGAATTGCACGAGAAAGGGGTTAAAGGCTTTGTGAGCCTTAACATTCTCCATTATACCAGAAACTTTCCCCTTTGTCAATAGCTTATCCGGCGTTTTTTTGCTTTTTCGGCGGGCAGTATGGAACCGCTCCTCTCCGGTCAGATATCATTGTCCATTATAATAGTATCCGGAATTGAATTTGTCTGCGGGTTATTTTTCACATGAATTTCACATACAGTCGTCATAAGTGCGAATATTTTTCAATATTATAACCCAATTTAGGCAAAGTGCACATAAAGGATTCGTCAAATTCTACACGTCAAAATTGCTTAAATGGCGTGAAAATCCGAAAAACGGCGCTGTGAATGCTTGAAATACCCGAAAAAATATGGTATAATTTATAATGCTATAGTGGAACATGGGGCGCGTATGCCCCGGCCACGATATTTTTGCGGTCTGACAGCAGGCCGCAGGGGGATTGGAGGTTATCCGGTGAAAAAATTCTCTTATCAGGCCACCGATATAAACGGCAAAACTGTCCGCGGACAGGAGATGGCAGAGGATTATCAGGAGCTTCAGCAAAGGCTGAAGGAACGGAACCTGTACGTTACCCGCTACCGCGACCTCGGTGCGAACGACGCGGTGGACGTCAAGTACAAGTTCAAGACGAAAGAGGTATCATTCATCAGCCGACAGCTGGCGTCTATGACCTCGGCAGGTCTGTCGCTAGTAAGGGCGCTGTACATTCTTCAGGATCAGCAGGAAAACAAGAAGGCCAAGCGCGTCCTGCTTGACATCTATGAGGAGGTTCAGAAAGGTAAATCCTTCTCTGAGGTGCTTGAAACAAAGCCCGGCGTATTTCCCGACCTGTTTGTCAGCATGGTGGCGGCGGGTGAATCCTCCGGTACTCTCGACCAGATACTTGTAAGAGTGTCCGATCACTTTGCAAATGCAAACAAGACCAACAACAAGGTAAAGAGCGCGATGGTATATCCTATCATACTGCTCGTTCTTGCACTGGCGGTCGTTATCCTGATGTTCACGATGATACTTCCGACGTTCACCTCGATGATGGACCCGGAGGACATGACCCCGCTTTCAAAGGGCATGATCGCGTTCTCGGATTCGCTTATCAATTACTGGTACATATATTTAATTGCAATCGGCGTTATCGTGTTCCTGGTATTCATCGGCAAGAGAACTCCCGCTATAAAGCTGAAGTGGGACGAACTGATACTGAGGATACCCAAGGTCGGAAAGCTTATTTCCACTATCTACACAGGACGTTTCGCAAGAAATATGTCCAACCTGTATGCGGCCGGTCTCCAGATGGTGGACTGCATAGAAAAGTCTGTTTCCGTTCTCGGAAACAGTTATGTCAACAAGCGCTTTGAGGAAGTCGTTGACAACATCAAGCTCGGTGAGAGTATGTCCAAGGCGGTCGAAAAGACCGAGATATTCGAGGGTATGTTCACCTCGATCATCTATGTCGGCGAGGAATCCGGTACGCTGGATACCATTCTTGCCAAGGCGGCGGACTACTACGAGGAAGAGGGCGACACCGCCATCACAAAGCTCGTTGGTATGCTGGAGCCTGTCATGATCATTATCATGGGCGTTGCCATAGGTCTGGTGCTCGCGGCTATATTCCCGATGCTCTACGGCGGAATGACAAGCGCAACATGATGAACTTACTTTAACTTTATGAGGTGAAAATATGCTTTCTATTGATATTACTGACAGACAAATCAAGCTGGTCAGGGGCGTCCACAGCGGTAACAAGATAAGAGTGCAGGACGCTGATATGCGTGAGCTGACAATCGGCATGGTCTCCAACGGCTACATCACCGATGTGCCGATGGTAGCGGCTGAGCTCAACGATATCATCAAGTCCAAGGGCATCACGGAGAAGGACGCGATAGTTTCCATCACTTCCAGCTCCATCGTATACAAGGAAATGCTCATCCCCAAGCCCAAGAGCATAAAGAACACCGCCGCTATCGAGGCGATGATCCAGAGCAATATGGGCGTTGGCAACGAGTTCAACATCTCCTTTACCATCGCCGGCGAGGCCGAGGACGAGGAGAAGAACAAGCAGCTCAAGATAATCGCTACAGCCTGCCCGCAGCGCCTTGTTGACGGCTATGTAAGACTGTTCTCGCACATCGGTCTTTCGCTCAAGGCTGTAAACATTTCCAACAACTCCGTAACGCGTCTTATCGTGAACACCCCGAAGATGGCTGACAGGATGCCGCTTCTGCTTATCCAGATAGACCAGGGCTTCCTTAACATGAATCTGTACGAGGATAACCAGATCGTATTCTCGCGTTACTTCAACATTGATCCTTCCGATTACGACAACGCCCCTGACTATGTTATCCGCGCACTCTCTGACAACCTGTTCAGAATGATCCAGTTCATCAAGAGCCGCAAGGGCGCAAAGCCGCTGAAGGAGATCATGTTCTACGGCGATACCGGAAACTTCATCGAGCTTTCCAACGCCATTTCTGCATATAATGTACCGGTGCACGTGCTTGCAACTCCCTCCACTGTAGTAACAATGACGGAGATCGACTTCACAAAGTACGCTAACGCTATCGGCGCTATCTACCGCAGAAACAAGGACCTCGAGCACATCAACCTGCTGGAGGCTACATCCGCCAAGGAATCCAAGGGCATGAACGGCTATCTCATGATGCTGGGCGGTTCCTGCGTGGGCGTGGCTGTCCTGGTCGGAGCCATCACACTGGGTCTTGGCGCATTCAACGGTGCGATCCAGAGTCAGATAAACGAGGTTCAGAATCAGATCAACAATCCTACACTCCAGAGAGATCTTGAAATCGTGTCTAACCGCGAGAGTATGCTCGCCGGATTCCAGAGCTATAACAGCTCAGTAGGATATACATCGCAGCTTTTCAACTATATGCCCAAGGTGCAGAGCTACATAATCGACAAGCTTAAGGAACCGCTTGAGGAAATAAACAGCGGCGATGTGGAGCTCGACCTTCTCACGGTGAATATCTCGGATTATTCCGTTGACGCAACATTCATGGGACGCAGCAACGGCGACCCGTCCTCTGTTCCTTCCCTGTACGCTGAGAAGCTCATCAAGGAAGTAAAGACAAAGTACGGCGACGCATACTTCCAGAACGTATCCTATTCCGGATTCCAGAAGAGCAACAGCACCCTTGAGAATACATATCTCGTTCTGGCAAGCGGAGAAGAGAAGTATGATACCGTATTTACATTCTCGCTGTCCATGAATATCCGCGCAGGCTCCGATGAGCTGCACGCAACGTCCATCGACCTCAGCCTTGAGCCTGAGGTACAGGAAGAGGAGGTCGCTGAATAATGAAACTCAGTAAGCAGGAAAGAATTGCGGTACTGGTTATCGCGCTCATAATTTTACTTGGTCTTGGCATATTCTTCTTTATCGTTCCGAAGTTTCAGGCTATCGGAGAATCCAGCGCTTCGCTCGTTGCAAGACAGCAGGAGCTTCAGGCTGCGACAGAAAGAGCCGCTACAAAGGAGCAGCTCGGCAACGATGTTATAAACGCATATAACGAGGGACGCAACGTTGCGGATATGTTCTTCGAGGACATGACCCCCTATGAGGCTGACGCAGCCGTAAGAGAGTTCCTTGACTACTGCAAGAATGTCGAGGTAAAGGACGATCAGGGCAATGTCATCAAGAAGAAGCTCAATGTTTCGGTTGACTCCCTTACAGTTGGCGAGCCCACTGTATCCACCCTCGGCGTAAGCTTCTTCAGCGAACCCACAGTAGACTACGAACTTAAGACATACGCTTCCCAGGGCCGTGAGACCCCGCAGGATGTCCTTGACGCACAGGCAAGGGAGCAGATACTCCAGAGCGAGCTGTCCTCTACCCAGACTGTTGGCTCCATTAGTGCGCAGTTCACCGTTTCGGCGCTTGACGAAGAAGAACTGATGGCTTTCATTGACGCTGTAAACGAGTACCAGAAGGACGAAAACGGCAACACTATCAGAAAGGCCATAACATTCAACAGCGGCATTTCCAGAACCTATGCGGATGTTCAGGAGAAGTACGAGGATTATATCGCTGACATTACCAAGGATGTCAACAGTGCGGCTTCCAAGCAGTTCGAAAAGGATACGGGCCATAAGCTGAACATACAGAATGCGGCTGCTGATACAACGGCGGATAATGATGACAACGGCGACAACGCTGAAAATAACAATAACGCACAGAACAACGACAAGACAGACGGCATAGACGCATATGTTTATTCCCTGAGTGCCGATGTGACATTTTACAGCATCGAGCGTATGCAGGATCCTTCCGATCAGCTCGCAGCGCAGAACTTAGAGTGATAACATGGCAGGAATGTGTAACGTTCCGGAGCGCAAGGCAATAATATTATAACGGATCTCTCCGCCGCACGGCACGGGAATGCCTGCGGCGCGGGAGAGGAACAACGCGTGATATCGCGGCGTACGACAGGAGGTCGTCGCTGCCCTGCATTGGAGGTAATCGAAAAATGAAACACGCATTGAGAAAATATATTACACCGTGCGGCAGCGCGCTCTTCATGGTCGTAAGCACCATGGCGGCGCTGATCGTGCTGGTCACTGCTATGTATATGTCCGTGCTTTCGTCAAGACAGGTGCAGTATGCCACCTTTGACCAGGAGCAGGCGTATGTGACTTCGACATCCATTGGAGATATGGTGTATTCCACCATTCCTAAAAATGCTGCTTTGCAGTCGGCTATTTCCGGTCTTAAAAATAAGGGCGACAGCATTTCCACAAACGGAAACGGCTTTTCGGCATTTGGCGGCACACAGGATGACGACCAGAGATTAGGCGCTTTTGACGCAACGATAACTTATGTTTACGATCTTGAAAGCCAGAAGATCTATGACCTGGCTGTAACCGTTGAGAATAACGGAGTATACGAAACATCTCACACGTTTATTAAGGTAAGTCCCGGCAAAACCCCTGATATGAGACGTATAAGCAACTTCTTTACGTCTACCGGCTACCTGCCGACCGATATCTGGATAAAGAAGGTAGTTACAGATTCTGAAGTATACTTTGATAATGAGTATGTTAAGATGACATATCATGATCTGGGAAGCGCAGCCGATGATATGATCTACAATTACAGCCTTACCGCTCTTGGTACGGTTGATATTGATCTTAACGGCTCAAACAAGGCGATAAAGGGAACTCTCGAGAAGCCTCTCACATGGACTATCGGCGTGGACCTCAACTATACTCCACAGAACAATAACATTGATATGGGCGGTAATTCCAGCAAGGATACCGGCAAAATGTATATTGGCAGAGATTTCACCTACGGCGGTTCTAATACCAAAACCATTGCTCAGTATACTGACGTTTATGTAATGCGTGATTGCTATCTCAATTCCCGCACCACACTGGATGGGAATCTCTATATCAACGGCAATCTTATCATCCCGGTTGGTCAGAACCCCAACGATTATGGCGTAGTCGTAAATGGCGAGCTGAAAGTTAATGGCTCTATAATTCACCCGGATGGAACGCCGGTTACCAGGGCAGGAGTAATTGCGGGAGACCATTGGGATCCTGCCAACAAAAACTGGGATATCAGTCTTGCAAAAGACTTTATGAATGCCAAGCTTACACCGAGCGCATGGCCTGCATGGACCGTTAACTCGGTAGATGATAACATAGACATTCGATTCACTTCTGCAAACAACAACACCGTCTATATTGACAAGGACGGAACCCTCGGCGCATGGTCGCAGGAGCAGGATTCCCAGAACCACTTTATCATCATTGACACCGGTAAGGAGATAACAGACGTCAGAAATCTGACGATCTCAGCTAACAACAATGACGATCACGATGGCGGAGAAGCGTTCAGCTGGGATCCCTGGAACGCCTATAAGACGACTGTCCTCACAGTTGGCAACGGCACGCTGGTACTGAATGTCCCTGATGATGTCATATATCAGGATAAGTCGGAGCTGTTCTTTGGAAACATCGCGTGGTACACGCTGCGCGGCGGTAAGGTTACTGTTGGAGGAGACGGCAATCTTGAATTTTCCAGAGGAGACAAGTGGGGAGAGACCGCTGGCAAACTGGTCGATATAATAAACGACAACAAGCTCATAGTGCAGAAATCCGAGCTCAAGGCCGCTAATGAATCCGGCGCCTGCGAATATGAGCTGGTGACAACCACCATTAAGGTCAATGGCAAGGATCAGGAGCGCAAGTATTATACATGCAAGACTCACGGCGGCTGGTATGATACCGCAAGAGAAGATGACTCCTGCACGGAGATAGATGATTACATTGCCGGAAATGGCGAGAGTCTCTGCGCGGGGCGTATCAACCATAAGGCTTTTGACAAGTATTACAGCAGTGCAAACGGCTCTGGGGCGTATGAAAATGTCAAGAAGTTCTATAAGAACTATGGCGGATATGCTTCCAGCTGGGAGGATTATATCTATCCGAACGTTAATATCTATATTGCTTCCGATTCTGAGAATGCAAGGATAAACTTTGGCGAGAGCGATTACTCCAACGGCGAAGTTGTAAGAGGAATGTATTTCGGCTATGTTTACGCGCCGTATATGACGTTCTATGTCAAGAGCCACGGCGGTGAAAACGGAACAGTAAGGTCCATCGGCGGACTTGTCGTTTCGGATATAGTTCTTGCGGTAGGTGCAGAGTTCTTGTTTGCACAGCCTGATCGGTCTATACTTGGACTCATGGATAAGAACTGGCAGGAAGCAGGGTCATGGGCAGACAAATCGTGGCGTTTGAGCTACGGCCTGACTTAATTTCAAGGGGTGAGATCTATGCTCAGACGAATTAGGAAAAAAGGCGGCTTCACACTGGTGGAAGTTTTGGTGGCGTTTGTTATATTCGCCATCATGGCTGCCATGGTAAGCGTTATCGTTCAATCGACAATGAGGGCAAAGCAGGAAAATATCCAGAATGATGCACTCATTGAAGAACAGAAAGCAGCGTACTATCAGAAAGAGCAGCCCGCAAGCGCTGACGATTACAAGGCGAAATCTGCGGCAGGGAACAGTTATAAGGGAAATCTTTCCCTGACCTTCGGATCGGACACCATCACAATTCCATATGTTTCGGCTGACCCCACGTCAACTTCCGACAGCTTTGAGCTAGAATACTATATCGGTGAAAACGGAAACGACGTGTGGAAGACGACCCAGACCAGCAATAATAAAAATGGGAAAAACGGCGATCTGCTTTCGGCACTTAACTGTGGAATATATGGTTCTGCCGGAGTTGAGAGCGTTACCATAGGTATTGCCGAAAGAGACGCGTCAAAGAACCAGTACTATGTTTTCCTGAAGGTAAAATCACAGAATGGCAGAGACGAGAATCTGAAGCCGTTCTACCAGATGAGAATAAAGTTCCCCGTAGACATTGCCAGCATTGGATACATTGAAAAAAATGGCAACGACGATGGCGATACGAATAACAGAGATGCCAAGGCTCAGTTAGCCGTTATGGGTGACAGCAGTACTCTCCGTGTATCGGGTGATGGAAAAGGTAAATCTATCTTCAACCTCGATGACCAATATGTTCTTTGTTACGTTACGCTGGCTAGTCCCCTTTCATCAGATCAGCTCAGTGACATGACCAAGATGTTCGGCACCAGCGGAAAGGGAAAATCCGATTCCTTTGATGACACTGTGACCATAAAGTCACGTTATGGCGACAGGGATATAACCGTTTACAAGACCACATTCGAGCAGTTTGTTTCTTCCAAGGATGAGACCTACATCAACGTTTTCGCAGCGACTGAAAAGGAAGACACCAAGACTCCATAGATGAGGAGAGTAGCATATGATGAAAAATATCATCAGAATACTGAAAAAAAAGCGGAACGGTGGATTTACGCTTGTTGAAATGGTTATTTCAGTGGCGCTTCTTGCAGTGCTTATGGTGGGAATAATCATTTCAGTGACGCCGATTCTGCGCACTTTTAACGACAACAGCAAGAATCTTGTGGCTGAAAATGTCGCCACCTGCATTCAGAACTATATCTCCCTCGGAATGAGAGATGCCACGAATGTTGTGGTAATTGGAAATACCAATGCCGACAGCATAAAGAACAACGCCAATAATATTGTCAACAATCTGAAGAAGTTCTGTCAGACCAAGACCAGCGAGGGTCAGTATGCCTATTCACTTAGCTGCATAAGCCTGAAGTATGATTCGGCAGATGGAAGATATTATCTGTATACCGATGAGCTGGACATCACACAGACCGGAGAATATATAGACCCATTCGTGTCTTCAACAAGTGTGTTCAGCAAGTGTCTGTACAAAGATATATACTTCAACATGAGCATAGAAAAGGCTCTCGATATGGATAAGGCAACGGAAACGCCTCAGCCAAGGCTGAAAGATACTGCACGCATTACCGTCAATACCTATTCTGATAAAGGTTACAGCAATCTTGTGTTCTCCGGAAACGGTATCACAGAGTTTCGCGAAATAGGAAGAGAGCTATCAAGAAAGGGCTCTCAGGCAAAGTACAGTTTTGATATCTATTCCGGAACGGTTCCCGTTAAGGCGGATGTTATAGACACTTCGACAGCACCTGCTGACGCGAGAGATGTGTATATTTTCTATACGTCCTACAAATTCTGAGTAAAATAATTCCGCGCTGCAAGATGCGGCGCGGAATTTAGTGTGAAAACAAATCTGCTTTTAACTGAATGTCATCAGTGGAACATAAGCTGCATATACCAGTTTACTATCTGGCTTCCGAAGAGGAACGATACCGCGATCCCTATTGCAAGGAACGGTCCGAACACCATCCGGCGGGAATACTTCACCCTGGCGATCTGATCTTCCTTTATCGTAATGCGGAATGAGCCCTCGCGTTCATCGGTTATCTGCTCGCGGATAATGCGGCTGAGTGCGGATTTGTCCGGCAGACCCTTCCATGCGTTTTCGTCGAGGAACTCCCACTCAATGTCGGGCTGGCCTCCCGTGATGGCGCCTACGATAACGTCGCTGGAGCCTTCCCTGACGTAGCCTACGTCCCGGTCGAGCTGCTCCTGATACCAGTCGGCGGCTATCCGGCGGATCTTTTCGGTGAGCTCAAGCTCCGCCTTGTGGTCGCGCACTTTCTTTGTAATGCCGTAGACCGCTCCCAGTACGATGCCGATGAACAGCGCCGGGAATACCTTGCTGCCAAGCAGCAGCGAGGCGCCGAGCATGAGCTGGAGGTCTCCTCCGCCCATTCCGCCGACAAGCACCAGAATGATGAACATTACGGCGACAACGCCAAAGCAGATAAGGCGCTCATACCACGGGGCAGACATCGCGCTTCCCCACGGAATGAAGAACGAAGCGATTCCCAGCACGCCAACGGTAATGCTGCACCAGTACGGTATCTCGAAATGATCTATGTCGATACCGCTCAGCACTATCAGCACGGCGAAAAGGATACAAGCCACGGCGAACTCCCATGAGAAGCCGTACACAAGATAAGCCCCGAGATAGGATACGGCGCACAGCGCTTCCATTATCATATAGCGGGGAGATATCCTGGCGCCGCAGAAGCGGCACTTTCCGCGGAGTATCAGCCAGCTGAATATCGGGAACATATCGTACCATTTCAGCCGGTTTCCGCAGGAGAAGCAGTGGGAGGGCTCAGTGATGATCGACTGTTTCAGCGGAGTGCGGTAGATGACCACATTCAGGAAGCTGCCTATCACGGAGCCGAAGATGAATACAAACACACATATCACGATGTATGGCGCGGTAACTGTCATTTTGCATGACCCCCTTCAAAGATTACTGTTTTTATTTTAGCATAAAACAGTGGATTTTTCAAGGAGTTTTGAAAATAAACAGCAGCCCGGCATGATCGTGTGAAAAAAGAAATAACCCCGCGTTGGCGCGGAAAACCGGCAGGGGGATCCTGTCCAATATCCTGAAAGGAAGAATGTGCGCAATGGCTGGACCTATTAAGAATGTGCCTATCGGTCAGATACTGGTCGAGAACGGATTTATCAACGAGAAGCAGCTTGCCGAAGCCCTCGAGAAGCAGAAGGCGAGCGGCGGAAAGATGCTCGGCGATGTAATGCTGGAAATGGGACTTGTTTCCGAAATGCAGCTTGCACAGGCGCTGTCCATAAGACTGAAAGTTCCGTTCGTTGACCTGTCCTCAGTGCAGATAAACAAGGACGCCGTTCTGAAGATACCCGAGCAGACCGCCCGCGACAAGACGGTAATCGCCTACGAGATCAACAACAACCGTCTGATGGTCGCTTCGAACGACCCTATAAATTTCTACATATTCGAGGAATTAAAGGTGCAGACCGGCATGGATATCGTGCCGCGCATATCCACCAAGACCCAGATAATTGACGCTATCGGCAGATTCTACTCGCAGCAGACCGTTAACAAGGTTATGAACGAGCTTGACGCCGAGGCCGCCGACGCAGCACAGCTCAACCAGCAGGATACACAGTCCGGTGAGCGTATCGACAACGCGCCTATCGTACGTCTGGTAAACACGATGGTTCAGACCGCGTTCAAGCTCAACGCTTCAGATATCCACATCGAGCCGTTCAAGACAAGGACGCGTATCCGTTTCCGTATAGACGGCGAGCTTGTGGAGCAGGAAGCCATGAAAGTCTCCATCGCGCTGCATAACTCCCTCATCACGAGAATCAAGATACTCGGCGGTATGAACATCGCCGAGAAGAGAATACCGCTGGACGGCCGGTTCGGTATGACCATCGACGGCGTAAACCTCGACGTCCGTGTATCGACTATCCCGTGCGTTTACGGTGAGAAGTGCGTTATCCGACTGCTTTCCACCGCGGACGAAAAGACAAGAAAGATCACCGACCTCGGTATGACCGACTATAACTACGAGATGTTCAAGCAGATAATCCGCTGCCCGAACGGAGTTATGCTGGTTACGGGACCTACCGGTTCAGGTAAGTCCACAACGCTTTACGCGACCCTCGGCGAGCTTTCCAAGCCGAACGTAAACATCGTTACCGTAGAAGACCCTGTCGAGAAAAAGATCGACGGCGTAAACCAGTGCCAGATAAACGCAAAGGCGGGCATGACCTTCGCGGCGGCGCTGCGTTCCATTCTGCGTCAGGACCCGGATATCATAATGGTCGGAGAGATCCGTGACGGCGAGACCGCCGACATCGCTATCCGTGCCGCTATCACGGGACACTTCGTGCTTTCCACACTGCATACCAACGACGCGGCTTCCACTATCGTCCGTCTGGTGGACATGGGCGTTGCGCCGTACATGGTCGCTTCCTCGCTGGTCGGAATCATCGCACAGCGACTTGTAAAGCTGCTGTGCAACGAGTGCAAGGAGACCATCACCCTTACAGACCCCGCCGACCTCAGGCTTGTGAGCCAGGATAAGCCCGTGAAGATTTGCCAGGCGCACAAGGGCGGCTGCAAGCACTGCCGCGGCACCGGTTATTCCGGACGTACCGCTATCCATGAGATAATCGTTACGACGAACGATATCAAGGAGCTCATCTCCCGCGGAGCCACCGCAGAGGAGATAGGCGCAAAGGCGACGGAAAACGGCACCCTGCTCCTGCGCGACAACGTAACAAAGATGGTCCTCGCAGGACGCACAACCATGGACGAGCTGGTAAAGGCAACTTATACCGTTTAATTTACAGGATTTTACGGCAGGAATGCCGCCGGATTATATTTAAAGGAGCGTAATAACGTGGAAGGTATGAACACCAACGTAATGGACATCAACAGGATTCTTGACGAGGCGCGCGAGCTGGGCTGCTCGGACCTGCACTTCACTGCCGGTCTGCCGCCGGTCGTAAGACTGCACGGCTCCATCAGGAAGCTGAGCGGTTACCCCGACTGCACCGAGCCCATTATCGTAAACATCATAAATCAGATAACCTCTATCAAGCATAAGTCCCAGATTTCCAAGGGACTGGACACCGACTTCTCGTATGTGTCCACCGCGGGATTCCGTCACAGAGTAAACGTATACCGCCAGAGAGGATATCACGCCGTTGCTATCCGACTGCTGAGAAACGATATACCGACCCTCGCCGACCTGTCCCTCCCGGCTACGCTGGGCGAATTTGCAATGGCTCCGCGCGGACTAGTGCTTGTTACGGGTCCTACCGGCTCCGGTAAGTCCACGACTCTTGCCGCCATGATAGACCACATCAACCGCTCCAAGAACTGCCACATAATCACAGTCGAGGACCCTATCGAGTATCTGCACACCCACAAGCAGTCCATGGTGAACCAGCGTGAGATAGGACAGGATGTTGACAGCTTCGCAGGCTCCCTCCGTGCGGCTCTCCGTGAGGACCCGGACGTAATCCTCGTAGGTGAGATGCGTGACTTTGAGACCATCAACGCGGCAGTAACCGCCGCAGAAACAGGTCACCTGGTATTCTCGACCTTGCATACCACCGGCGCGGCTGAAACCATCGACCGTATCATCGACGTATATCCTCCGCACTCCCAGGGACAGATACGCTCACAGCTCGCGAACTCCGTTGTGGGAATCATCTCACAGACTCTCGTCCCCACCGCCGACGGCAAGGGGCGCTGCGCGGCTCTGGAGATACTCGCGGCGACCGACGCTATCCGCTCCATGATACGCGAGGGTAAGATATTCCAGATTCCGACAGCCATCGCAACAGGTAAGAAGAACGGAATGTTCACGCTCGATCAGGATCTTGCAAGGCTCGTCAACATGGGCAAGATAACCAACGAGGTAGCCCTGACCCGCTGCCAGGATCCGAACGAGTACAGAAGATATCTTACAATAAGATAACAGGTTTTGGTAATCATATGGACAGAATGGTGAAGAACAAGGGCTTCACTATCGTGGAGCTTGTCGCGGTCATCGCAATAATCGGGCTTCTTGCCCTTATCCTTGTGCCGACCCTTATGGGAGCAGTCGCGGATTCCCGCATTGCCTCCGCCAACCAGTCGGCTAAGGAGATACGCGACCGGGCGCAGGAATTCCTCACGCTCATGGACACCAAGGATTCCCCGATGACGGGCGGCGAGGTAACGCTCCGTATCACCGCGCAGGGCGGCTGGTGGGAGCTCTCCGGCGGAAACGGCGGCGCAGACTGGCAGGACGGCACAAACCACTGGAATACGCAGGATAAGGTGCAGGCGCCTGCATACGTCCCGATGAAAGGCAGCGAAATGCTGTCCTACATGGCAGATTCTCTGTTTAATATGTACGACGCGTATATCGAGGTGCACTGCTCAAACGGCAGGGTCATCGGCGCTTCCGTCGTTCCCGGCGCGGGCAGCGCGGCGGAGCCCATGCCACAGCCGCAGGATTTCCTGAACGGCGCTTTCGGCTTCGGCGGTTCGACAAAGGCGGGAATGGTCGGAAACACGGCGGTGGGAACTTCCCCGGCGCTGGCGCTCGGCGAGGCGTAACGCAGGATTTGTGTAAACGTTTTGCAGAAATTACAAGGTTTTTTCACGCAATTTGCACAAAAGTAACTGACCTAAATAGATTATTATATACGAATTTGCCCCGCTAATTCAAAATTATTGAAAAAACGCTTGCATTTTTAAGGGCGATGGGATATAATATGATTACAGCAGGGGGACATAGCTCCTATGCAGTTCTGATATGGATATAGCCCCGCCGGGGTTATACATAAAAAATTTTTTTTCATTTCACAGGAGGTCTTTACAATGATAAAGAAGCTTCAGGCTCTCAAGGCCAAGAAGGGCTTTACACTCGTAGAGCTCGTAGTAGTAATCGCTATCATCGGCGTACTTGCTGCTATTCTCGTTCCTACCATGATGGGTGTTGTTCAGGATTCCAGAATCACATCCGCTAACACATCCGCTCAGCAGATCAGAGACAGGACCACAGAGTTCTTCACAAAGATGGACGCTGCTAAGGCTTCTCTGACACTCTCCGCTGACGCAAAAATCGAGATCGGTATCACTGATGGTCAGTGGGAAATTCTCAAGTATACTGGTGCTGCTGGCACTAATGCTGACTGGCTTGATAATGCTTCGTTAACCAAGAAAGGTTCTACAAAGGGCCACTGGGAAACTGGCACAAAGGCTGACTCCAATGTAAAGGCAACAGACGGTATTAAGGGCAAGGACACTGCACTCCTTTCCTACCTCGCAGATTCCCTTTCTGATCTCAAGAACTCCTACATCATCATCTATATCAGCAAGGCTGGTAAGGTAACAGGCGTTGTATCCGTTGATGGTGCTTCAACTGAGCCTGCTAGTGTAAAGCTTCCTACTGCTGCTTCTTTCAGCGCAGGTATGGATTTATTTAACGATGGTTCTAAGGATTCCACCAAGGCTGGCGTTTGCGGCAACCTCGTTGTAGGTACTGCTCCTGCCCTCGCACTTGGCAACCCGTAATCATCTGAACTTTAAGTTCTGATAATTGCACAAACAATGTTCCTCGGCGGCGTCAGCCGTCGGGGAATTAGTGCTATTATTCAAGCGTTTATCCGACATCCGATATGCGTTTGAATAATGGCATTGCTCATAAATCCGGAAAGGCAGGATATCATAATGATACAATACCTTCACAGACTGAAAGGCAGAAAGGGCTTCACCATGGTGGAGCTTATCGTGGTTGTCGGCATAATCGCTATACTGATCACGGTCATCGGTGTGGGCTCCCTCGGCGGCGCCACCGAAAGAGAGCTTGCCGCCAAATCAAATGCAGAGGCTTTCTTTTCCGCGTGCCAGCTCACATTCACGCGGGCGCAGCTCACGGAGCGCTCCATCGTCACCTACGAAGCTGACAAGGTGCCGGTAATTTACTACAAGAACGGCAGGAACTCGCTGATGGACAGCGAGGGCTCAAACACTTCGCCGACCCCCGCGGCTTATCTCTTCCTTGAAGCAAAGTCCACGGAAAAGGGCTTCGAGGGACTGCACGTCAGCACATATTTTGATATCCTGATGTCCAGGCCGGACAGCTATTCCGATATGACGGCTCTGGAAACCTATCTCATGAGGAACCTCCAGGAATACATGGCGGACAGCTACGACGGATATTTCTATGCGATGATAGACAGCAATTTCAAGGTGCTCATCACTCATTTCACCGAGGCAAGGCTGCCCATGTACACCGCCGGTGAGGCTACCTCGGAGTTCGTTGACGATATGCTGGTCGTTGACGGAAAGGTCAAGGGTTCTCACACGATTATCGGCGCCTGCGCGGATCAGGACGTCTATAACATGGCTGATTCCACAAAATATGTGTTCAGCATTCCCGCGGCTTCCGATAATGTGAACAGGGTAAAATACTACAAGAATTACGTTGAAACTGCCCCGTAAGGATGAAAATCTCCGCCGCCCCGAAAAATCGGGGCGGTTTTTCGTTTTTTTCTGCGAAAATGCTAAAGTTTCCGCATGGTTCTGCCGATATAATGAGTAGGCGAACAGGCGTATCATGCCTTTCGCAGGATAAAACAGGCAAAGGAGGCAGGTTTTATGGAAATAAAAAGAATAAACGGGGTACTGTCCGCCTATAAGACAACGAGAAAAAGCGCTGCGCCAAGGGCAGAAGCTGCTTCCACCGTCAGGAACACAGACAGGGTGGAGTTCGGGTTCGATACCGCGCTCCAGGCTGCAAAGAGGGGGATAGCGGCGGCGGTTCAGGCTGACGCGACTCCGCAGGAGCTGAACGAGGCAAGGGGCGCTCTTGATACCGGCGTGGACGCGAACGAGCTTGCTTCCTACATCATATTCGGGTGACATCATGGACGAGAGAACGGCTCAGGCAGTCACAAAATGCCTTGAAATAGACTGCGATTTCTACCGGGAGCTTTACAAGTTCCTGATGAAAAAGCACACAAAGATACTTGCCGACGACATAGACTGGCTCACGGAGTCACTCAATAAGGAGCAGGCTTTCGTGATGAAGAGCCAGTCGCTGGAAACCAAGCGGCAGGCGCTCTTCCAGGGGCTCGGGATAGCCGACAGAAAGCTGTCCGAGATGATGGACGAGGTTCCGGAGGGCTACCGGGCGAAGCTCACGCTGCTGTCAAAGCAGATAGGCGACCTTGTGGACGATATCCGGGAGATAAACGAACAGACGAACGAGGTTGTCAGGCGGAAGCTCGACAATCAGTCGGATTTCGTCAGGCGCGCGGGGATATTCAATAAGCCCGAGACCTACGACAAGAACGCGTCCAAGGTCACGAGAGGCAGCTCCGCAAAGGCATTCAGAGAGGTTTAGGAGGAAAATATATGCGCCCTACTTTTTTGGGATTTGAAACACAGAAGCGCACGATCCAGGTGGCACAGAAGCACCTTGATATCGCAGGCAACAATATTTCCAACATCAACACTGTCGGATACACAAGACAGCGCGTCGATGTGTACTCCATGTACGTCAGCGGAAACCAGAGCCTCCGCTGGTCGAGTTCCACCAATAACCTCTCGCTTACCGGTCAGGGCGTGAACGCCTACGGCGTGAGCCAGCTCCGCGACCAGTACATCGACAAGAGATACCGCGAGAACACGGGCATCGAGGCTGAGACCGAAAAGACCACGAATATCCTTGCAGACATCGAGGACGTTCTCGATAATATCGACACGGACGGACTTCAGCACTACACCGAGCAGTACTTCAAGGCGCTCCAGGATTACTCCGTTGAGCGCCCGGACGCCGCCGAGGTCGCTACCATCGCGACAAACTCCGCGGTGAACCTGTGCAGGCTGCTGAACGATTACAGCACCAAGCTCAACGAGACCGAGCAGACCTACGTCAGCGAGCTGGAGGACACCGTGGGCTACGTCAACAACCTGCTGTCCGAGATGAACAAGCTCAACGACAGGATAGCGCGCGAGCTCATAAACTACCCCGATGAATACGGTCCGAACGAGCTTTACGACCAGCTCAACAACTATATTGACGAGCTCGCGAATTACGGCGATATTTCGATCTCGCAGAACTCCAACGGAACTTTCTCCGTCAAGATGGCGGGAGTTCAGGTGGTTGACGGCGAGAACTTCAAGATAAATACGCTTGTCCTCGGCGATTACAAGGAGAACGGTCAGGCGTTCCTTGACTTTGAGAGCGGCGAGGAGGTAAACCTCCACTCCGGTATTCTCAGATCCTACATAAATATGCTCAACGGAAACGGCGTTTACGCCACCGGCAGACAGAACGGCTCCTACGGTATCGCGTATTTCAAGAGCGCGATAGACGAGTTCGCGAGAACGCTTGCCAACACGTTCAACTCAGCGAACGGCGCGGACGAGGATCCCACAAGGCAGATGTTCGTCGGCTATCCCGCCGGCGGAAAGGATCCGACCCGCGATGAAAACGGCGACGGCGTTATGGACGGCACCTATTCCGAGGTAGTCATCACGGCTGGTAATATCCACGTTTCGACTATCTGGAAAGAGAACCCGACAATGATCGGTATGTCCAAGAAAACGGACGAGACCACGGGTAAGTCCATTTACGGCTATGATGAAGTCACCGGCGAGGACGGAACGGTCAACCTCCAGAACAAGAACGTGCTGTATCTGCTGTCCAAGTTTGAGGACGAGAACCTGAGATTCGGCAACGAGAACGACTTCCGCGGGGATATGTACCAGTATATCTCGTTCCTGAGCGACAGACTCGCGGAGACCATAAGCTATGAAACCAGCCGCTACGAAACCGCCAAGACCACCGTCAACACCCTGCTTGACGCCCGGGACGAGGTCTCCGGCGTGCAGATGGACGAGGAGGGCATAAATATGCTGAACTACCAGAAGTGGTACAGCGCCTCCTCCAGAATGCTGACAACGATGGACGATGCGCTGGATAAGCTGATAAACGGCACCGGCAGAGTCGGTCTGTAAGGAGGTACACTGAGTGAGGATAACAAATTCAACGCTTCTGCGTAACTACGACAGGAATCTGAAAAGGATATCCACGCAGAAGTACTCCTGCGAGAACAAGATATATTCCGGCAGAAAGTATACAAGGGCAAGCCAGTCGCCGCTGGAGGCTTCAAAGGCGCTGACGGTCAGAAAGCAGCTTTCCCATGCGGAGCAGTACAAGGAGAACCTTGACGTGGCCGATAAGTTCTACACCGAGGCGGAGACCTCCCTGCTCCAGATATCCGATTCGCTGGCGAATGTCCGTGAAACGCTGATATACGCCTGCAACTCCACCAAGGAAAAGACCACAGACCTCAATATCCTGGCGGAGCAGATAGAGACCAAGGCGCGCGAGATGGTGTCGATATTCAACACCGACAGCGCAGAGAGAGCCATTTTCGGCGGTGAGAGCAACAGCGCCGAGCCCTTCACGATAGAATATGACGAGAGCGGCCACGCTTCCCAGCTCCTTTATCACGGGGTGCCGATAAATGCATACAACAAAGAGAACTCATTCCCGTTTTCAAGCGATGTGTTCATTGATATCGGTATAGGAATGGTGCTTAAGGACGACGGCACAGTGGATTCACAGTCCGCAATGAAGATCTCCTTTAACGGCGCGGGAGTTTCCGGCTGCGGATATGATATGGCAGGCGAGTCCACGAAATTCCGCATGGATTCGTTCTTTACCGGCGACGTTCAGAATTCCGTAAGACTGAACGCCAACGGCCAGACGATAACCGTAAAGTTCAAGGGGAACACCCTTGACGCTATCCGCGAGGGCATCAACAACTCGTTCAGGAGCGCAGGCATAACGGATACAAACAAGATACCGGTTCTGGATAACGAGGGCAACCTTACAATGCCCGACGGAAGCGATGTTTCCGTATCCCAGAGACCCTCAATAAACCTTGACCAGCTTAAGGACGGTCAGCTTTACACGGTGGACGTTTATGCGAGCGGCACCAAAAAGACTATCACTTTCACAGGAGCCGCTGATAAGGCAGGCACAGCCGCAAATATTCAGGCTCAGCTTGACGAAGCTTTCAAGTATGAGAAGCACACGCCCGCCATTGACGAATACGGCAACATGAAGGTGGAGTACATTGACGGCAACGGCAAGACGGTTTCCGATTCCGTTTATCTCGCAAAGAGCGACTCCGGAACCGCGCCCGATATCCAGAACGGCGACACATACTCCAATAACTACATTCAGGTGACGATAGACGCTGCCGCTGCGCTCAGGCGCGGCGATATCGAGTACGCTAACGCCTGCATCGACAGGATAGTTACTTCCTCGGAGAACCTGCTGGTGGAGATAGCAGACCTCGGTAATGCAGAGGAATACATACAGTTCAACACGGACAGATTCGACACGAGAATCCTGAACCTCAAGGACAGACAGAAGACCCTGGAGGCGACGGACCTTGAATCCGAGATAACTCTCATGAAAACGTATGAGGCTATTTACAACGCGTGCCTCCAGATGTCAAGCTCAATAGTTCCGAACAGCATATTCAACTACATAAAGTAATGGCAATATACGCCGCCGCATAGCGGTACAGGCAGGGAAGCCCGGCGTATCTATATATGGTTATACAAGGGCGATATCTGTTCAGGGTTCGCCTGAAAGCAGACAACTCAGGAGGTGTTGGAAGTGAATGGTAATTTATTGCAGATAACAACGATCCCGATAAACATCGAGATCAAGGTGACAAACGCGAAGTTCCAGTATCCGGACGCGACAGAGAGACAGCCGAAGGTGAACATCACCACCAAGAACGGCGAGTACGTCATGAAGGCTGACCCGATAAAGGTCAACATCGACACTTATCAGGCGAGAAAGAGCCTTGGCTACGGCCACATGACCGACGGCGACATGATGAAGCAGAAAGCTCAGGAGGGCTGGTCGCTGGCGTTTCAGGGGACTGCGAAGGTGGCCTCTGAGGGGAATCAGCTTGCACGCGGAATGTCCCCGGCTGAAATAGCTATCCAGAACGCCCGCGCAGGCGCAACGGTGGAGACCGTCATGGAATATCTCCCGAAAGAGGGCGCCGACATCACATTTGACGGCGGCACGCTCAGCATCGACTACCAGGTGGGCGATCAGGAGATCGACTGGGATACCATGGAGCAGCTCCCGATGGAGTTCGTTCCGGGCAGCGTTGAGATAATCATGAAGGACAGACCAAGAGTAGAGATAGAGTATATCGGCGGGCCTATCTATTTCCCGAGAAGCTCCGACCCGAATTACGAGCCGCCGGTGCTTGACGTTAAGGGCTGATACGCAGCCTGAAAGGAATGCCTATGAAGATCATTACAAGAGATTTCGGCGAGCAGGAAGTTGACGAGAGCAAAATCATCACTTTCCCGCAGGGTATAATCGGCTTTGAGGACGCGAAGAAATACGCGCTGTTAAGTCCGCTCGGCGACGGGGTGTTCCCGATGTGGCTTCAGTCCGTGGATTCAAAGGAGCCGTGCTTTGTCGTGTACGACCCGATGGAGATATACGGCGACTACCGCTTCGAGATATCCGACGAGGAGCAGGCGCTCCTCGGAATAGACGAGAACGCCGCTTACAGATGTCTTGCGGTGGCTATCGTCCCTGACGATTACAGAAAGACCACCATCAATCTCAGATGCCCCATCGTGGTGAATACCAGGTCCCGCGTGGCTGCCCAGGTTATCCTGACGGAGCACTTCGACTTCAGGGCGCCGGTCTACGAGGAGGTCTGAAATGCTCGTTGTAACAAGAAAAACTGACGAGAGTCTTATAATCTCCGACAATATTGAAATAACCGTGCTGGAGATCGGCAGGGATAAGGTCAAGATAGGCATAAACGCCCCCAAAGAGGTAAAGATCATCAGAAGCGAGCTGAAAGACGCGCGCCAGACGAATGAGCAGGCTGCTCATGCTTCCGGCGCTGCGATAGCTGAGCTCCTGAAACAGCATAAACAGGAGGAAAACTGACATGGCAGTAAATAATATCAGACTTGGCGGTCTGACCTCTGGTTTTGATACTGAGGCTATGGTTTCTCAGCTCCTTTCATCTTACCAGACAAGGATAGACAACCAGAACAAGAAGCTCACGAAATTATCGTGGCAGCAGACGGCGTATCAGGACATCACAAAAAAGATAACCGAGTTCAAGAATACCTACTTCGATATCTTAAAGCGCGATACATACCTGATGAGCCCGACTTCCTTCAACAAGTATACTTCCTCAGTTACGGCAGGTAACAACGCAGACACCACCGGGCTTTCGGTCAGCACGACCTCAAGCTCCGCGGCGGGTAGCTACAAGCTGAAACTCTCTCAGCTTGCAACGGCGGCAAAGGCACAGGGAAGCACCCTTGAAATGGGCAACTTCAACCTTGACCTCGACAAAGCCATCGCTACCTCCGGCGGGGAGATAACCACCGCTGACGACGGCAGCAAGACCCAGAAGTTCAGCATGGCGCTGGATATTCAGGTCGGCAGCGTAAAGAAAACCGTTGAATTTGACGTTGACGCAGCGCTCGGCGCAGACGGAAACGTCGCAAGCACGGACGACCTTAAGAAGAATATCGTTTCCGCGCTGAATACAAAGCTTCAGGAGAGCTTCGGCTACTCCGGAAGAAAGGACGGCGCTACCGGTGCGACTGACGCAAACGGAAACGAGTGGTACCTTCAGGCGGAGCTTGATTCCAACGGAAACGCACAGTTCAAGGTAGGCGGAAACTCCACCGTTACCATCGCGGAGAACAAGGGCAGCTTCGGACTCAACAAGCCCAGGGCAAAGACCGCTGTCTCCGTTTCCAGCGTTGTCACCGGCAAGAACACATTCTCTGTTGAGATAGGCGGAAAGACCCATCAGCTCAGCTTTGACGGAGTTTCCACCACATACTACGACAGCCGCAACCTTTCCGGCAACGACGCAGTGCTCAAGGAGTTCAACGAGCTGAAGGCGGCTTCCTACCGCAAGGCTAATCATCTGGCTGCTGACGCTACCGTAACCTCCAACCAGCTTGAAGCGTATACATACACAAGCGAGCAGGCGGCAAAGGACAAGAACACCGCCGCGCTCACAGAGGCGCTCAAGGGTGTTGACGGCTACACGTTCACGCTGGACGGCTCCTACCTGACGGCAAAGGACAGCAGCGGCAATGACGCGGATTTCGCCATCACGGCAATCGACGGCGGCACCCTCGGACTTTCCAAGGCTTCCGCTTCCAACAAGGCCAACTCCAATGCGAAGCTTTCCGACCTCGGCTTCAAGGCTGACAACGATGGCAGCTATACAATGACCATCAACGGCACAAAGATCACCGTTGACAAGGACGCTACGGTTTCCTCGCTCATGGCGGCAGTGAACAAGTCTGACGCAGGCGTAACCATGACGTATTCCTCCCTTACAAACAGCTTCACGGTAGAGGCTAACGAAAAGGGCGGTGCAGGAAAGGTAGAGATAGGGGCGAACGACCTCACAAAGGGGCTCGGTCTTGCAGACGATAACGGCACGGTAGGTTTTGAGCAGGGCAAGAATGCGATATTCGAAATAAACGGTCAGGAAATCTACCTGAACGACAACACATACACACTTGACGGGACTACCTTCACGTTCAACGACAATATGAAGACAGGCGAGGAATACACCGTCAACGTCACAAAGGATAACAGCACTGTCAAGGAGACCGTAAAGAAGTTCGTTGAGTCCTACAACAAGCTTATCGAGGACGTTTACGACTACATCGGAAAGTCCCCGGCAGAGGATTCCGACGGCAACAGATACGAGCCGCTTACCGACGCCGAGAAGGAGGACATGAGCGAGGACGAAATAACCAAGTGGGAGGAGAATGCAAAGCAGGGCATTCTTTACAATGATTCCACTGTTTCCACGATCATGAGCAAGATGCGCTCCGTGCTGTATGAGAGCGTGACCCTTGACGACGGAAATAAGTTCGGCATTTACAGCATGGGCATAAAGACCTCCAGCGAATGGAGCGAGCACGGCAAGCTGGAGATAGACGAGGACGCGTTCGACAAGGCGTTCGAGAACAACTCCGACGCTATCGTAAAGCTGTTCACCGATACCACCTCCGGCGTGATGACAAAGCTGAACAAGGTCATCGACGGCGCAGTAAAGAGCTCCGGCGCGGCTGAGAACAGAGGCACCCTGGTGCAGAAAGCCGGCAAGGCTGACAGCTCCGTTACCACGGACAGCACCATCTACAAGCAGATGGTAAAGATGCAGGAGCGCCTGAAGGAGCTCCAGAACAGATACGACGATAAGGAAGAGTACTGGTGGAAGGTGTTCACCAACATGGAGACCGCAATGAGCGACCTCAACAGCCAGACCAGCTACATCTCCCAGTATCTCGGGGGCAGCACGGGCAGCTACCAGTAATAAGGTAACCTCTAAAAACCTCCTTCACGGCAGATTTCTATGACTTATATCATCTGCTTCGTTGTCAAACCTTGAAATACATACAGTATTACTGCGGTTTGACGCCTAGCATCTGATATAAGTCATGTACGAAATCTGCTCGTGTCCCGGTTTTTAGAGGTTACCAATAAATAAGAACCGAGGGTAAAACCATGTCAAATCCCTATGCAGCATACAAAAAGCAGTCAGTTTCCACCATGACCCCGGTAGAGGTTGTCATCAAGCTGTACAGCGAGACCGAGCGTCAGCTCGCGATCGGCGTCAGCGCCATAGAAGAAAAGGATATCATGAAAGCGCACAATTCGCTTGTAAAGGCACAGGAGCTCCTCGGGGCGCTGCGCGGCGCGCTGGATATGGATATCCCGATCTCCAAGAATCTCGACCAGCTTTATGATTTCTTCCAGAGGACGGCAGAAAAGGCGAACATGAAGAAGGACGCGGCGACCGCTGAAGAGGTAAAGAAGATCATTCCGATGATCGCGGATCTTCGGGACGCGTTCACCCAGATAAGCCAGATGACCAGGGAAGAAATAGAGGCGCAGGCAAATGGCAAGAAATAAGCGTGTTTTCTGAAATTTCAGGGAGGTGTTATTATGGCAGAGCTGAAAGGCTGTGAGGGAGTTATCGAGGTGATGAAGCAGATCATCGAGGTGCTCCAGGAATACGAAAAGCAGACGGACGCCATGAGTAACGCGGATCTGGAAACGCTTCAGGAGGCGCTGCTCGCGCGAAACGAGCTTATAGGCAGGCTGGAGGAGCTCAAGGATAAGCTTGACGAGATAACAGAACTTGAGATGAGCGATGAGCGCATACTGCTGAAAACGCTTGTCCACGGCAGCTATGTCAATGCCCCGCTGGACGAGGATCACAAGAAGATCCAGCTTTTGCAGCGGAACATCACCGTTATCAAGCAGCGCATAGTCGATAAGGATAAGGTGATATCCGGGCAGTTCAAGAGCCAGCACGTTGATTCCCGCAAGGAGCTTGAACAGCTCAAGCAGACCCGCCAGAAGATCGGGTACTACAACAGCTCAGTCGTCGGCAGGGCGACTGGTCAGGCGCTCAACAAGAATCTATAAGGTCACCTCTAAAAACCGGTTTGAAAAGTGAAAATGGGTAGAGTGCGCCGAATGCGATGAAAGCCGACGAAGTAAGG
>CAKSPH010000024.1 GCA_934481355.1 uncultured Oscillospiraceae bacterium
GCGAACATCTTACTTCAAATGTGCCTTACGGTTATATCAAGAACCCTGATAACCCCAAGCAATGGATAATTGACGAAAAAGCAGCCGAGATTGTTAGGGAGATATTTCAGCTTTGTTTGCAAGGTCTGAACACAAACCAAATAGCTAACAGCCTTTGCGAAAGACGGGTGTTAATTCCTACAGCTTATAAGTCGGTTCACGGAGTTGTCAAACGCAAGTTTGCAGAGGACACAAAATTCTCTTGGAACAGCGACACGGTATCTCGCATTCTCGCCAATCGTTGTTATGCAGGCGATACAGTGAATGGTAAAACCACGAAGAAGTCATTCAAAATCAAGAAACGCATTGACGTATCGCCCGATGAATGGCAAATTGTTCCCGACACACACGAAGCGATAATTGACCGTGACACTTGGGAACTGGTGCAGAAAATCCGGCAAGGCAGACGGCGCAACGTAAGGCACAACTATCAGATACCGATTTTGTCGGGACATCTTTTCTGCGCTGACTGTGGGAGCAAGCTCTATTATGTAAAACCGCCGAAACAAGCTGAATACTACTGCTGTGCAGCATACCGCAAGCGCAAGGGCTTTTGCACGGGACATTTTATCAGAGCAGATGTTGTGGAACAGCTCCTGATACGGCAAATTAACAGCGTTATGGAGTATGTTTCGGAGTACGAGGACGAGTTTATTCGTCAAGTAATGGAGCGAGGAACAGCCGAACAACTAAAGCAGACCCATTCGCTGAAGAAAACCATTGACACAGCAAAGCGGCGTATTGAACAAATCGACAGCGTAATCTCTCAACTTTACGAGGACAAGGTTGTCGGGGGAATCACCGCCAAAATGTTTACGAAGCTCTCGGCAAAGTACATAGCAGAGCAGGAAGAACAGAACGCTGCTTTGAAAGCGGCTCAAAAGGAGCTGGCGGCTCTTGAAGCGAAGAAAACCGATACTACAAAGTTTATCGACTTGGTAAGGAAATATTTGCATATCACCGAGCTTACACCGCAAATCCTCAACGAGTTCATCGACAAAGTGACCGTTCATCAAGCCGTTAAGGTTGACGGTAAACGCCGACAGGACATTGAGGTTTACTTTAATGGTGTCGGGCAGATTTCGTCCGACGCAGAAAAAAAGTCCGAAACAACCGAGTGAACGGTCGTTTCGGACTTTGGCGGGATTATATATCCCTCAGACGCTCCCGGATTTCGGGGGATTTTCTTTATTCTTTATGCTCCACTACAAGGGCAGTGCCGCCATGGACTATTATCCTGCCGACATCTTCCGCGACCTCGTTGCTGACGCCGAGCGGATAGCCATTATCAAGACGGTAGCGTATCAGCCCGTACTTCATTCCATATTCGCTGACCATGCAGGTCTCTCCGTATGAAAATACCGATACATATCCATGAAATTTCGGAATTTCAGCCTCGCGCTCATGCACCAGATAGATTTTATCGCTCGGGGTAACTATCACTGCGTTTACACCGAGTTTGCGCATCATCTCCAGCGTCTGGATATTCGCGATAGAATGATCAGGTCTGCCGCCAAGCGCACAGTACAGCCGAAGCTCATCGCAGCCCTCATTTATAGCGGTCTCACAGGCAAGTATCGTATCAGTGTCGTCCTTTTCGGGCTGAACCTTTATGACCCTTATCCCCTCCGGTGGCTTGTGCTCCGCACTGTCGAAATCGCCTACTATGATGTCCGGAACCACCCCGGCAGAAATCGCGATGTCAAGTCCCCTGTCGGCGCATATTATCAGCCCCTCGGGTTTTTCATGCAGAACTCCGCCCGGAGCTCCGCAGATTATCGAACAAATTTTTGGCACAGGCTCACTCCCAGTCATTTATCTTGCTGGCTTCCTCGTACATTCTGAGGTAGCTCTCGTAACGCGATCTTGCGATATCGCCGGATTCCGCTGCGGCTCTTACTGCGCAGTCCTTTTCCTTTATGTGCGCGCAGTCAGTAAAACGGCATTTTTCTGCAAATTTTGCAAATTCCCTGAAGCTGTTGTCGAGCTCGTCCGCCGGAATACGGCAGTACCGCTCGGTATCGACCGTTGAGAATCCGGGAGTATCCGCCGCGTATCCGGTAAGGTTCGGGGCAAGCTCCCACAGGCGGTACAGCTGCACCTGACGCGTCGTGTGCTTTCCGCGCCCAAGCTTCTTGCTGGTAATACCCGTTTCCAGCCCGAGCTGCGGAAACAGCGAATTGAACAGGCTGGATTTTCCAACGCCGGAATTGCCGATAAATGCGGTTATCCTGCCGTTTATGAACTCCCGTACCGGTTCCGCGCCCTCACCGGTTAAATTGTTTACCATACAGACGCGTATTCCTATGTTACGGTATATTTCCGCGAGTTCGTCCGCCTGCTTCAGATCCGGCTTCGTGAAAGCTATCATGGGCTCGATGCCCTTGCTGTCCGCTATCGCTATCAGCTTGTCAAGAATAAATCTGTTCGGAGCCGGATCGGCGCAGCTTATGACAAACACGATTCCGTCAAGGTTCGCAAGCGGAGGCCTTATCAGGAAGTTTCGGCGCTCAAGTATTTTTGAAATAAGCGGCTCGTGGTTCTCCTGACGCTCCACTATAACGCGGTCGCCGGCGCTCGGACTTATACCGTCCTGACGGAAAATGCCGCGGGCTGCGCACTTGAAGCTCTGCCCGGTTGGATTCCCGTCGCCCTCAACGCCCGAAAGGGCATCTACATAATAGATGCCCCCGACTGCCTTTGTAATTATTCCGTGATGATATTCAGCAGAAATATCATTACCCCCTGTCATCAGTTAACAGATATGCCGGGATCCGGCTCAATAGGTTCAATTTCAGTATGAGATGTGCTGGTAGTATGCTCGGGCTCGGGTTCAGGCTGTGATACCTCTTCGGACTCAACAGGAACTTCCGGTTCGCTGGTGTCTATCGTGGGCTCGTAATCCGGCGCCTGAAGCTCGCTGAATACACTGCTGTATACGATATCCTCGGCGGTCGCCTTGCTGCCGTCCTCCGGGAAGTTAACGGTGATCTCCATGTAGTTGCCTGTTCTTCCGGTATCAATGGACGTTACCTTAACTATCAGAACCTTGGTCTCGCCGGGCTTGCCCTTTACCTCATAGCTCAGCGTCTTGCTGGAGGCAAGACCTACATCGAGAGTCTGGCTTGCGCTCTCGTCAAGAACTCCGTCAACAAAGTATCTGAACTCGAACTCGCCGGTCGCCTTCTTCGGAAGCGTGAATGTGAGCTTTCTGGTCTTTTCGGAGATCTCGCCGGTGCTTACCTTTAGGATTATCTCGGTATCGCGGTCAACCAGGCTCTGCGGCTCTATGCTCTGCTCCATTACAACGTCCTTTTCAACGTCCTCGGAATCAACACGCTCGATGGTTGCATTGAGGTGATACTCCTCGGCTCTCTGGAGGGCGATGTTCAGCGGCAGGTCAACGAACTTCGGCACAAATACGCCGGTATTCTTCGGGCCGCTGCTTATGAACAGAACGACCGTGCTGCCCTGCTCTGCCATTTCATGGGCCGCGGGCTCGGTGCGGATAACGTAATCCTTGGCAATATCATCGTTCTCGTCATAGACCTTCTTAACCTTGAAGCCGTCCTTGCGGAGCTTGCTCTCTGCAACGGAAGCGGTCAGGTTCTCAAGATCCTGTATCTCAACGGTGCGGATTCCCTTGCTGACCTTAACGGTCACCTCCGCGCCGATCTTTACCTTACGTCCCTCAGGAAACTCCTGATCGAATATCTGATCCTTTGTGACCTCGCTCCACTCCTGCTGGGGAACAAGAGTCATCACGCTGGAATACTGCGACTTTGCCTCGTCCCATGACATTCCGACCAGATTAGGCATGAGGAACTCGTTGCTGTCGGTAACGCTGACCGTGGAGCCGCTGTTAACGCCCATTACGGAGCTTACCTGATCCGGTGTTACGTTCAGGTTCCTGAATACGATAGTCATTACAAGGAATACGGTAGCGATAACAAACGCGGTACCTACTGCAAACAGTATCGGTATCAGCGGGGAGCGGCGCTCCTCGTACTCGTCGTCATCGTCGTCTTCCTCATCGTCGTAATCCTCGTCCTCAGGCTCAGTCTTTACCGCCTGCCTGCGGCGGTTGCGCTCCTGCTCGGCGGCGGGGATCGGGCGGTCGAAGTACTTCGTTGTGCCGTCAGTGGAATTGTACTTATACTCAAAGATCATGCCGGGATTCTTCTTGAACTCCTCAAGATCCTTTATCATCTCGCCGGCTGTCTGATAGCGCTGCGCGGGATCCTTCTGCATTGCGCGGAGCACTATCTGCTCCAGACCCTCGGGAATGGTGCTGTTAAGCTCCGTAGGCTTCTTCGGGGTGCTCTGCATATGCATGAGCGCGATGGAAACAGGGGAGTCTCCGTCAAACGGCTTCTTTCCGGTGAGCATTTCGTAGAGCGCCACGCCTACGGAATAGATGTCGCTGCGCTCGTCCGTGATGTCGCCGCGCGCCTGCTCCGGGCTGATGTAGTGCACAGAGCCGATGGTCTTCTCTGAAACGGTCTTGTTGTTCTCGCGGTTGAAGCGCGCTATGCCAAAGTCCATGACCTTTATGGTTCCGTCTGCAAGCAGCATGACATTGCTGGATTTTATGTCGCGGTGGACTATCCCGCGGTCATGCGCGTGCTGGAGCGCCTTAAGTATCTGAATGGTGAAATGCACAGCGTCGCGCCATTTAAGGACGCCCTGCTGTTCAATGTAATCCGTAAGCGTTATGCCGTCAACGTACTCCATGACGATGAACTGCACCTTATCCGTGAATCCCACATCGTAGATCTTTACGATATTCGGGTGGGAGAGCAGCGCTATCGCCTTGGATTCGTTCCTGAAACGCCTGAGGAATTCCTCGCTGCCTGCAAATTCAGTCTTGAGAATTTTTACAGCAACAATGCGGTCCTCAACTATATCGCGGGCGCGGTAGATATCCGCCATTCCGCCCACGCCGATAAGCTCCAGCAGCTCATATCTGCCGTCGAGCTTCTTTCCGATATTACTGTCCATAAATGCTCCGCCATTTCTCCATACCATATATTAAACAACGCCTGTGCCGTATGGAAGCACAGTAGTGCGAATACTTTTATGTGTCTTTAATATAATACCATATTGCACCCGGAATGTCAACCGCCACACAAAAATTGTAATCAAACTGTAATGTTTATCACATCACAGCAAGCGCCACGGAAATATTGTCGTGACCTCCGCTTTCATTTGCACGGTCTATTAGCGCCCCACATATATCCCCGGCGGGATTCTCATAGCAGATGTCAAGGATATCCATGTCATCGACATAAGATGAAAGCCCGTCCGAGCACAGCAGCAGCATCTCGCCCCCGCCCAGTTCGACCTCGTAATAATCCGGAGTCACCAGGCTTTCAGCGCCTATCGCGCGGGTTATCTTGCTTCTGTCAGGGTGATTACGCGCCTGCTCAGCGGTTATCTCGCCGCGGTCAACAAGATCCTGCACATGGGAGTGATCGCGCGTCACCTGCTGGATACAGTCGCTGTCCTCCGAGGAAAACAGGTGATAGCAGCGACTGTCGCCCACATTCACGATGTACGCCCTGCCTCCGGAAACTATCGCGGCAACGCAGGTAGTTCCCATCACCGCGCCGAAATTCCGTGCAGATTCGTCCGATACTGCGGAATTCGCCGCAGACACCGCCGTAATAAGCAGATTGCGCACGGTGTTGCGGCTCATCAGCTCCGAAAAATTCTCGCGGATGCGCCTGGAAATTATCTCTACCGCCATGCTGCTGGCAAGCTCGCCGTGGGTCTCTCCGCCCATTCCATCGCAGAGGACTGCGGCGCAGGCTCCGTCAGTGAGCATTTCGCTCCATACGCAGTCCTGATTCTGGTCGCGCTTCAGTCCTATGTCGGTCTTGCTGTATATCTTCATAACTCACCGCCTGTCGTATTGTCAGAGGGGCTGCCCTGCTCGTTCATTCCGTCGTCGCGGCGGAGCTGTCCGCAGGCAGCGTTTATGTCCGCTCCGAGGGTGCGGCGCACCGTGGCGTTTATTCCGGCGTCGCACAGGCGCTTCTGAAAGCGCTCAACAGAGCGGCTCTTGCGGAAATCGCGCTCCCTTATCTCGTTTATCGGGATAAGGTTCACATGGCACAGCATTCCACCGAGGAGGTTTATAAGCTCCTGCGCGGACTGCTCCGTGTCGTTCACGCCCTCGATCAGCGAATACTCAAAGCTGATACGGCGGCCTGTCTTGTCGAAGTAGTACCGGCACGCCTCCATCAGCTCGTCAAGGGGATATTTTCTGTTTATCGGCATTATCTCGCTGCGCCGCTCGTCAGTCGCCGCATGGAGCGATATTGAGAGCGTGAGCCCGGTTTTGAGCTCCGCAAGGTCGTATATCCGCGGAACTACTCCGCAGGTTGAAAGCGAGATATGCCGCAGGCTCATGCCGTCGCCACCGCTGTTCATCAGCGTGAGGAATTTGAGCACATTGTCGTAGTTATCGAGCGGCTCGCCGATTCCCATAAGCACGATACTGTCAACGCGTCTGCCGCTGTCGCGCTCAGTTTCGATGACCTGAAGCAGCATTTCGCTCGGAAGCAGGTGCCGTACGAATCCTGCAATAGTACTTGCGCAGAACCGGCAGCCCATACGGCAGCCAACCTGAGTGGAAATGCACAGGCTGTTGCCGTGCCTGTACTCCATAAGCACCGTCTCGACCGCCTCGCCGTCGGGCAGCCCATAAAGATATTTTACCGTATTATCCAGCGCTGATACAAGTCTTTTTTTGATAATTAGGTGTTTTATACAAAATTTTCTTGCAAGTTCCTCCCGGAATTGTGCAGAAATGTTGGTCATCTGAGAAAAATCGCTGACTTTCTTTATGTGCAGCCACTCGTAAATCTGCTTTGCACGGAACGCCTTTTCGCCCATGGCGGTAATTTCAGCGGTCAGTTCTTCCCTTGTCAGTGAAAGGATATCTATTTTTTCAAGCTCGTTCAATCGGTTCAGCCTTTCTGTCATTTAACTCTGCGGAATGAAGCGGTGAAAAATCCGTCGCCGCCGTTTTCGTCCGGGCAGTATGTTCTCATCGGCTCGCCTGCCGCCGCTGCGTACGGCACCGGCTGGACTATCGGCGAGAATTCCGGGTGCTGCTCGGCGAATTTACCGGCAACATCGTCGTTTTCTGCGCGGGAAAGCGTGCAGGTGGAATACACCAGCGTACCGCCGGGCTTGACGTACCTCGCGGAGGTCTCCAGTATCCTGTACTGTATGTCAGGCAGTCCCGCAAATTCCTCCGGGGATTTGTACTTTATCTCCGGCTTCCTGCGGATAACCCCCAGCCCGGAGCACGGAACGTCGCACAGCACCCTGTCCGCCTGCGGAAGCTCCGCATTGAACACGGAGGCGTCGTTCCGCATGGCGGTGAGGATCTTTATTCCAAGCCTTGCCGCGCCGTCCTCGATAAGTCCGACGCGCATATCATGTATATCCATGCTGTAAAGCCTGCCGTTGTTCCCCATTAGTTCCGCGAGGGTGAAGCTCTTTCCCCCGGGGGCGGCGCAGACGTCCAGAACGGTTTCGTTCACCACCGGGCGGAGCGTCAGGCAGCAGAGCTGCGACGATATGTCCTGAACATGGAAAAGTCCCTGCCGGAACGGCGCACATTTCTCTATGTCGCCGGATCTCTCCAGACGGATACAGTTTTCAAGTCCGGAGTATGCTTCCGCCTTGATTTTGTGCCTCGCAAGCTCCGCAAGGAGC
Source organism: uncultured Oscillospiraceae bacterium (assembly GCA_934481355.1). Lineage (GTDB taxonomy): Bacteria > Bacillota > Clostridia > Oscillospirales > Ruminococcaceae > CAG-115. Next base: position 7,771 of record CAKSPH010000024.1, read on the forward strand.
TTTTCCGTGGTGGTTTTTATTGTGTTCACCCGGGCGTAGACCGGCGGCTTGCCAACCGAGGCTTTCAGCGCCCTTACCGCAAAATCCGTTCCATACTCGTTAAGAAGCTTCTCCGTGAGCCACTCCGGGCAGGAGTACTCCAAAGACAGACGCTTTTCCGGCGCCATTCCCAGGTAACTTATTTTCTTGCCGTTACGGATAAAGCTGCGGAGCATTCCGTTGATAAAGCCCTGCGCCGAGAAGCATTTCAGCTTCCTGCACATTTTCACACTTTCGTTGACTGCCGCGCTCTCCGGAACGGAGGGCATATACATAAGCTGATACAGCCCGGTTCGGAGTATCTGCACCGCCGCCGGGTCGAGCTTTGCGAACGGTATCTTCGAGTTCTTTTCGATAACATAGTCCAGTGTGAGCCTGCGCTCCAGAACTCCGTAGAACAGCGCCGCAGCAAAAGCCTTGTCACGGTCGCTGAGGTCGGATTCATTGAATACATGGTCAAGCAGGAGATTGGAATAAGCCTCGCTGCTGTCCATCTTCATCAGCATTTTTACGACGGTGAGCCGTGGTTCTGCCATCAGCCGGTCCTCCTTGATTCTTTATCGTCTGTTGCGCGCGGCAAGCAGCCTGAGAAGCTGCGTAAAGGAAACCGCAAGGCTTGCAACGTAAGTCATGGCTGCGGCGGTGAGGGTCCTCCTTGCGCCGTAGAGCTCGTCCTGTTCAAGAATGCCTTCGCTGCTTATCGTCTGCATTGCGCGGCGGCTTGCGTTAAACTCCACCGGAAGCGTGACAAGCTGGAACACCACAACGAACAGGAACAGGATTATTCCCGCGTCAACAAGCGGCTCAAAGCTGAAAACCAGCCCCAGAATGAACACTATGAAATACATCGAGGAGCCTATCTGCGCCAGCGGGAAAACCGCAGAGCGAACCTTTATCGGAACGTATCCCTGCGCGTGCTGTACTGCGTGACCGCACTCGTGAGCCGCAACGCCTATCGCCGCCAGCGATGTGCTGTCGTAAACGCTTTCAGACAGCGAAACTATATTCGTTTTCGGGTTATAATTATCGGTGAGGCTGCCGCTTATGCATGCCACCTGCACGTTATAGAGTCCGTTTCTGTCGAGTATCAGCCTTGCGACCTCTGCGGCGGTAATGCCGCGCCTGCTTCCCACACGGTTGTATTTATTGAACGTGGACTTCACGTTTGCCGAGCAGATCAGCGCGAAAATGAACGCCGCTATGCACAGAAAATACGCGGTCGTATAGCTCACGCTGAGGAAATTAGCTCTGTGAGCCGCTGCTGAAATCAGCATCTGTACCATAAAAATACCTCCTGTTCAAGAGAATTACGGTAGTTATTATGCGCTTTCCGGCAGGAATTACCCGAGGATAGTTCCCTTTGCGAGCTTTTTACCTCGCAGGTAAGCCTGTACGTCCATGCGCTTTCCGCCCTCCGCCTGTATCTCGGTAAATTCCAGCGCGCCGTTTCCGCACATCACTGCAAAGGAATCCGGGTCAACTATCTCGCCGGGCTGTCCGCTGTAATTCTTCGCGGAGAGCTTAGCGCCGTAAACTTTAAGGCGCTTCCCGTCAAGCATGGTGTACGCGCATGGAGCCGCCGACATCGCGCGGATAAAGTTCCTGACCTGCACTGCGGGCTTCGTGAAATCGATCAGAAGCTCCTCCTTGCTTATCATGGAGGCGTAGCAGGTGTCGCCCTCCTGCGGGATTCTCGGCGCGGTGCCGCTCCGTACCTCCTCCAGCGTGCGGACTATCAGCTTTCCGCCCATCTCCGCGAGCCTGTCGTGAAGCTCCGAACCCGTCATGTCCTCCGGGATATCCATTTCATCCTTTAATATCATGTCGCCGGTGTCAAGACCCTTCGCCATGTACATGGTGGTGACTCCGGTCTTTTTCTCGCCGAACTGAATGCAGCGCTGAATCGGCGCCGCGCCGCGGTACATCGGCAGAAGCGAAGCGTGCACGTTTATGCAGCCGTACTTCGGAAGCTCCAGAATGCTCTCCGGCAAAATCTGTCCGTATGCCACAACGACTATGCACTCCGGGGCGATTTTCTTCAGCACCTCAAGGGAGGTCTCCGCGTCCTCGCCCCTGCGCAGGCTGAGCGGCTGATAGACCGCGATTCCGTGCTTAAGCGCGCACTCCTTGACAGGGGTCATCTGTATCTGCTTGCCGCGGTTCTTGGGCTTGTCCGGCTGAGTGAATACCGCCGCGACCTCGTGTCCGGCTTCAATGAGTTTCTCCAGACAGGAAAGCGCAAACACCGGGGTGCCCATAAATACTATCTTCATTCTTCGTCCTCCTCCCATTCGTCTACCTTGTCGGAATAGAGAATGCCGTTCAGGTGGTCGGTCTCGTGGCAGAAAGCCCGTGCCAGCAGCCCGGAGCCCACATACACCCTTTTCCTGCCGTAGCGGTCCTGAGCCTTTATCTTCACCTTTGCGGGGCGAACCACATATCCGCTCTTTCCCGGATAGGAAAGGCATCCCTCCGGCTCGTGCTGTTTTCCCTTTATCGCTACTATCACGGGATTCACAAGCTCCATAAGGCCGTATTTTTCGTCGGCGTCTATCACCACGACCCGCTTCAGGACGCCCACCTGCGGCGCCGCAAGACCTACTCCGCCCGCTTCGTACATAGTCTCCGCCATGTCGTCAAGGAGCTCCCAGAGCTCCTCGCTGAACTCGGTGACTTCCTCGCTCTTCTGACGGAGAGTCTCATCTCCGAACTGCAATATATCAAGAACCGCCATTGCTGTACCTCTTTCCGCTGAAATTACTCTGACGTTACGTCCCTGTGACCGGGTATGCCGTCATTCTTCACATGGTCGATGAACAGAATACCGTCAAGGTGGTCTATCTCATGGCAGAAAGCCCTTGCAAGCAGCGCGCTTCCGGTGAGGGTGAATTCCCTGCCGTTCCTGTCCTGAGCCTTTACGGTGACGATATTCGGGCGCTGGACCTCCTCCCACACGTTGGGAGCGGAAAGGCAGCCCTCGCCGCCGGTCTGGGTGCCTTCCTCGGAGATTATCTCCGGATTTATCAGCTCTATCAGACCGTGCTCGTCGTGAACGTCTATAACCACCGCCCGGCGGAGCACTCCCACCTGAACAGCCGCAAGACCCGCGCCGTCCCTGGAGCGCATGGTCTCCGCCATGTCGTCAAGGAGCGTCCACAGCCGCTCGTCAAAGTTCGTTACCGGTCTGCTCTTCTTGCGGAGGATATCCTCGCCGAATTTTACTATCTGCCTTAATGCCATTTGAATTATCCTTTCTGCATCACGGGTCGCCGTTCATGTCCGCGAAGAATGTCACGTCCCTGAACTGCTTCTCTGTGCCTGCCTGTTTAAGCGACTGCTCCACCAGCCTCCGGAGCCGGCTGGAGTTCCTGCATTTGAGTATCAGCCGCCAGCGGAAGCGCCCGTTTACCTTGCTGATGACATTCCGTGCCGGACCCAGTATCCTGAGCGGCATTTCCGGGCACTCAGCGTGCTTCTCCTCCAGAATGGCGCGGAATCTCAGCGCCGCCGCGCTGCAGTCCCTGTCCACCAGCGATATGAAACCAACAACTATTATATCGCAGAACGGCGGGTAAAGCATGGCCTCCCGCAGCTCTATCTCTTCCCTGTAAAAATCCGGGTAGTTCTGGTTTGCGGCGAGGTTCAGGACGTAATGGTCAGGCGTGAACGTCTGTATCATTGCCCTGCCGCGCTTTCCTCCGCGCCCTCCGCGCCCGACTACCTGCGTTATCAGCGAGAACGTCCTCTCATACGCGCGGAAATCTCCGGCGTAAAGGCTGTTGTCCGTTTTCAGCACTCCAACAAGGGTGACGTTCGGGAAATCCAGTCCCTTTGCTATCATCTGGGTTCCGACGATTATGTCGTACTCCCCCGCCGCGAAAGCCCTGAATTTGCTTTCGAACGCGTTCTTGGCGGCGGTAGTGTCCGCGTCCATGCGGAGTATCCGCGCCCTGGGGAATATCTCGGAAATCTCGTCCTCAATGCGCTGCGTGCCCGTCCCTTTCATCACCATGAACTTACTGCCGCAGAACGGGCAGACCCTTGCAAGCGCCCGGGTGAATCCGCAGTAGTGGCAGGTAACGGTGTTGTTCGCCTTGTGATAAGTCAGCGGGAGCGCGCAGTTCGGGCACTCCGCCGCTTTTCCGCAGGTGGCGCAGCGGACGCTGGTGTGATATCCCCGGCGGTTGAGAAGCAGTATCGACTGCTCGCCGCGCTCAAGATTCGTCCGCATTTCTTCAATGAGCGGCATACTGAACGCGGAGTGGTTCCCGTTCTGCTGCTCGATCCGCATATCTACGATAAAGACCTCCGGCAGGACCGCGTTGTTGTAGCGCTCGTCCAGCTCAAACAGGCTGTACCGCCCGGTCTTGGCATTGTAATAGCTCTCCAGTGAGGGGGTTGCGGAGGCAAGCAGCAGGAACGCTCCGTGCCAGAAGCAGCGCTGCTTCGCAACGTCCCGGGCATGGTAGCGCGGGGCGCTTTCGGACTTATAGGTGCCCTCGCCCTCCTCATCGATGACGATTATGCTGAGGTTCTGCACCGGCGCGAAAACCGCGCTGCGGGTTCCCACGACTATATGAGCCTTTCCGGTCTTTATGCGGGTGTATTCGTCCGCGCGCTCGCCAAGTGAAAGGCTGCTGTGGAGTATCGCGACCTCGTCGCCGAACAGCCGCCTGAATTTCCCGACCATCTGCGGCGTGAGCGATATCTCCGGGACGAGCATTATCGCGGATTTCCCCTGCTTCACCGCCTCGTTTATCAGGCGAATGAACACGGAGGTCTTTCCGCTGCCCGTTATCCCCCGCAGGAGCGCACATTTCGGCGCGTCCTCGTTCATCAGCTTCAGAAGTCCGTCGTAGACCTCCTGCTGCTTCGGGGAAAACACTATGTCAGACGGGTTCTCGGTGGCTCCGCCGGAGGATTCCAGCCGGAAAACCTGATACTCGTACTCCTCCAGTATCCCCTTTTCAACAAGCCGCTTGACCACCGCCGCCGTTATGTTCAGCGCATAGCATACCTCGTGCACGGAAGCCGCGGTGTTTTCCTCCAGGAACTCTGTCACCTGCTTCTGCTTCGGCGTGAGCTTCGGAGGCTCCGCGTCCTCGGGCTGCTCTGCAAGCTTCACCATGAGGGTGGTTCCGTCGCCCACGCGGCGCTTCAGCAGCTCGGATTCCCGCACTGCGCCCTTGTCGATGAGGGCTTTCAGCACTGGCTTTTCGGCGGATTCCGCAGAATAGCGCTCGCGCAGCCCGGATATCTTACTTAGAAGCTCCTGCTCGGGATTTGTGAGATTCCCGGAAAAACCGTTCACCGGCTCGTAGCGGGACTGGAGCGTGTAGCTCAGCCCCGGCGGGAGTATCGCCCGGAATGCGTCAAAATAGGTGCAGAACGTGTTATCCCTTATCCAGCGGCAGAGCCTTATCATTTCCGGGGAAATGACCGGCTCGCTGTCCGCAATGGCGCTGATGTATTTCAGCTTCGACCTGTCCTCCGGCGCGGGCGAGACTTCGAAAACCAGAGCCACGCGGCTCCTGTTGCCCCTGCCGAACGGCACGACCACGCGCATTCCCGCAGATATCCTGCCGGAAAGGCTGTCCGGAACAAGATAGGTGAACAGCGCGTCAAAGCTGTACGCAGTTCCCTCAACGGCCGCCTGAACAGCTTCGGTCATTCGTTTCTGAGAGCCTGAAGAAGCGGCATACGGCGGCTCTTGCGGAGCTTTTCAGCCGAAATAACGCTGCGGAGGTCGTCCACTGCCTTTTCAAGCTCGCCGTTTACTATGAGGTAATCGTAATTCTCGGCGAATTTCAGCTCCTCGCGCGCCTGGGCGGTGCGCTCGATTATCTTCTCCTCGGTCTCGGTGCCGCGCTTTCTCAGGCGGCGCTCAAGCTCCTGCATGGAGGGCGGGAGAATAAACACAAGGCAGCACTCCGGGAAGAGGCGCCTGATGTTCATTGCGCCCTCTACCTCTATTTTCAGGATAACGTCCTTGCCGGCGTTAAGCATATCCTCGACAGCCTTGCGGGGAGTGCCGTAGTAATTGCCGCAGTACTCGGTGTATTCGAGGACCTCCTCGTTCTTTATCATCTGCTCGAACTGCCCGCGGGTGCGGAAGTGGTAGTGCACTCCGTCGATTTCGCCCTCCCGGGGAGCGCGGCTGGTCGCGGATACTGAATATCCGACATTTTCCGCAGTCCTGAACAGCTGTTCCAGAATCGTATCCTTTCCGCAGCCTGCGGGTGCGGATACTACAAAAAGCAGACCCTTTTCCATGATAGATAACTCCTTAAATCTTTATTCTTCGCCCTCAGCGGAGGTTTTCCCCGAAATTGTTTCCGGCGTCTGCGCGGACATCACGACATGGCCGCTGTCGCAGATTATCACTGATCGCGTGCGTCTGCCGCAGGTCGCGTCTATTGCCGTGCCGCTGTCCTTGGCAAGCTGCACAATGCGCTTCACCGGAGCCGCCTCGGGGCTTACCACCGCAACTATACGGTCGGCGTTCACAGAATTACCGAAGCCTATGCTTATCAGCTTCATGCGCGCCTCCTTATGCCTTGTCCACAAGAGTTGCAAGCCGTTCGGAATACTCATTGCGGAATTCCCCGAATCTGCCCTCGTCAAGCGCTTCGCGTATCTTCTCCATCAGCGTGTTGTAGAAGTACAGGTTATGCTGTACCGCAAGCCTGCCGCCGAGCTGCTCTCCCGCCTTGAAAAGATGGCGGATATACGCGCGGCTGAAATTACGGCAGGTGGGGCAGTCGCACTTGGTGTCGAGAGGTCTGTCGTCCAGCTCGTAGCACTTGTTGGTGGCGTGCATTATGCCGTCCCATGTGAATATGGTCGCGTGGCGTGCGTTGCGGCTCGGCATTACACAGTCGAACATATCGATCCCGCGGTAAACGCCCTCGATTATATTCGACGGAGTTCCCACGCCCATGAGGTATCTCGGCTTGTTTACCGGCGCATACGGCAGCACCGCGTCAAGAATGTGGTACATCTCCTCGGTGGGCTCGCCTACTGCAAGACCGCCCACTGCGTAGCCGTCAAGGTCGATCTCGGATATGGCTTTCATGTGCTCAATGCGGATATCGTCGTAAGTACCGCCCTGATTTATGCCGAACAGCATCTGCTGCTTGTTGATGGTCTCCGGGAGAGAATTCAGCCTTGCCATCTCCGCCTTGCAGCGCTGAAGCCAGCGTGTGGTGCGCTCAACGGAACGCTGAACGTACTCCCTCGGAGCGGGATTCTCGATGCACTCATCGAAAGCCATCGCAATGGTGGAGGCAAGGTGCGACTGTATCTGCATACTTTCCTCCGGACCGATAAACAGGCGCCTGCCGTCAATGTGGCTTGCAAAATACACGCCCTCTTCCTTTATCTTGCGCAGCTTAGCCAGCGAAAACACCTGAAATCCGCCGCTGTCCGTCAGAATGGGCTTGTCCCAGTTCATGAACTTGTGGAGTCCGCCCATTTTATAAATTATGTCGTCCCCGGGACGGAGGTGCAGGTGATATGTGTTGCACAGTTCCACCTGCGTTTTCAGTCCTTTGAGGTCAACGGAGGAGATTCCTCCCTTTATCGCCGCGGCGGTTCCAACGTTCATGAAGAACGGGGATTCTATCACTCCATGGGGAGTTGTGAATGTTCCGCGCCGCGCGCGTCCTTCGGTCTTTTTCAGTTCAAACATTTATCGCTCCTGTTTACTTCCCTTGTAATATTTCAATTATCCTGTCCGCTGCCTTGTAGATGTCGCCGCAGCCCAGCGTTATCACCAGGTCTCCGGGCCGGACGTTCGCCGCGACGTACTGCGCGACCTCCTCCATTCCGGTGAACCACACGCAGCCGTCTATCTTCTCCGCGAGATCTTTGGAATAGATATTGTAGGTGTTCTTCTCACGGCTGCCCATTATCTCCGTCAGGACTACCCTATCCGCGATGGAAAGCGCGTCCGCAAATTCGTTCAGCAGCATTGCCGTTCTGGAATAGGTGAACGGCTGGTGCACCGCCCATACTCTCTTGAAGCTCATTTCCCTGGCGGTTTTCAGCGTAGCCGCGATCTCTGCCGGGTGGTGCGCGTAATCGTCAACGATGGTCACGCCGTTTATCTCGGCAAGGCGCTCGAATCTTCTCATTGCGCCGCCGAACTTGTCAAGCCCCTCCCGCAGAGCCTGCGCAGGGATCCCCGCAGAATAAGCCGCCGCGCACGCCGCCACAGCGTTGTACACATTGTGCAGTCCCGGCACGCGTATCGTGATGTGTTCCAGCTTTTCGCCGTGGTGCATAAGGTCGAATTCCGTCCGGAAATCCGCGATGTGCTGAATGTTCTCCGGGCAGAAGTCGCAGTCCGGGGTCTTTCCGAAGGTTATCACCCTTGCGGCGGTGCCGCTTGCGTTTACCGCCTCCATAGTGTTGGCGTCGCTTCCGTTGGCAATGACTATATCCGTGGTCTTTTTGCAGAACTTCGAGAAGCTGAGCTTCAGATTCTCCATGGTCTTGAAATAGTCCAGATGGTCGCGGTCAATGTTCAGTACTATGGAGATATTCGGGAACAGCTTCAGGAACGTGTCAACGAATTCGCACGCCTCGCAGACCATATACTCGCTCTTTCCGGCCCTGCCGCTGCCGCCTATCGCCTTGAGCTTTCCGCCTATCACCGCCGAAAGGTCGATCCCGGCGGCAAGCAGGATGTGCGTCAGCATGGATGTCGTGGTGGTCTTTCCGTGGGTGCCGCTCACGCAGAATGCCTTGCTGTACCAGCTTGTGACAAGTCCGAGAAGCTCGCTGCGCTCCACTGTGAGCACGCCGCTCTGCTTTGCCGCAATGAGCTCGGGATTATCCGCCATTATCGCCGCAGTGTGCACGATAAGGTCAGCGCCCCTGATGTTCTCCGGGGAGTGCCCGAGGTGCACGGGAATTCCCATCTTCCGCACTGCGTCAAGGGTGGCGGTCTCGTTGTTGTCGGAACCGGTCAGGTAGTACCCCTGCGAGTGCAGTATCTGCGCCAGCGGGTACATTCCCGAACCGCCTATTCCGATAAAATGAATGTGTTTTTTTCCTGTCAGAAAATTCTCCACGGTGAAACTCCTTCTTTCAGAGGCATTGTTATCAACAATATTTGTATGTATATTCTCCGCAAAAATTCCCACAATAACCCCAAGAAGAATGGAGGTTCATTATGGAGATAAGCGATATCAGAATCAGAAAGACCATGCATGAGGGCAGACTGCGGGCGGTGGTCTCCATCACCCTTGACAATGCCATCGCGATACACGACATAAAGCTGGTTCAGGGCGACGAGCGCCTGTTCGTGGCAATGCCGAGCCGCCGCGAGGACACCGGAATATTCCGCGACATAATTCACCCCATCTCCGCGGACGTCCGCGAGAAAATGGAGGAGCAGATACTTGCCGCCTACCGGGAATACACCCAGTAAAACCGCTTACTTTTCAAGAAGCATCTTTGTTTTCAGCAGCGCGATCTGCGTCTTGGAATCCTGTATCTCGTTGCGCATTACCATCGCCACAGCCTCGTCCAGCGGTATCTTCACGATGTCAAGGAACTCACCCTCGTCCAGCTTCTGGCTTCCGGAATGGAGCCCACGGGCGAGGTACATATGGATCACCTCGCCGCAATAGGCGGGAGTGGGGATAAGACTGCCGAGATATGTGTAATCGTCGCAGGTGCAGCCGGTCTCCTCCTTAAGCTCACGAAGGCCGCATTCGCTGTGGTTCTCGCCGTACTCCAGCTTTCCGGCGGGGATCTCCAGCAGGACCGTCTGGTGCGGATAACGGAACTGCTTAACGAAAAGCACCTCGTTTTTCTCCGTCAGCGGAAGCACGCATACTCCGCCGGGGTGGCGGATCACCTCGCGAGTGACAATCTTTCCGTCCTCAAGCTCAGCCTTGTCAACAAACAGCTTTACTATTCTTCCGTCAAACTTCTGCTCGCTGGAAATGGTCTTTTCTTCAAGATGTCCCATGATGTTCTCCTTTACTCGATATCGTCCGTGCTGTTTTTCTGTTCGTCCAGCTCTTTCAGCACGTTGTATGCCTCGTCGTCCTCTGTTATGTGGGATGTGCGGGGCTTGGGCTTCATGCTCTTGAAATCATAGCGCTCCCTGTCCATGAAGCTCTCTTCAACGTCCGGCCAGCTCAGTTCCTGCTCGTCAGCAGGAGCATTATTTCTGCTGTCCATCTCAGGGGATTCGTATATCTGCTTTGAGAGCTGTTCAATATAGGAGCTGTGCGCCTTTACTCCATCCACCTGATCCGCCGGATAAAGGTGAGCGTACCGCACCGCCCTGCGCCTCAGCACGAAATAGCAGAGGAACATATATCCTGCAAACAGCACAGCTCCGACTATCGTGCATATAACTCCGAGAGAGGCTCCGGGAGTCTTATAGGTGAACGTGAGCTCGCAGACCCCGGCGGGGACCTTAACGCCGATAAATCCGCCGTTGACCTTTTCCAGCTCCAGCGGCTGAGCCGCCCCACCCTGCGCTGAAACAGTGCCGCTCCAGCCCTTGTCGAACGGAACGCTGAACACAACCAGCCGTTCGCGGTCATAATCAGTGACCGCTGTGAATCCGCTGTTGTTCACGCTGAACTGCTTCGCCGCAAGGGAATTTCGCGCGTCCACGTCAGACAGGAACTGTTCATACAGCTTGTCGCCGTCCATCGAAACCACCGGATTTTCAGCGAGGATATCCCCGTACTTCTCCGCCTGTTCGCTTGTCAGGATAATGTTTCCGGTCATAATGTTGTCAATGTGCGTCTTCCCCTTAAGGCTGGAATCCAGAACATATCCATCATAAGCGTATCCCATCGGGAGCGCCGCCGTATTGCGGTATATCTCGAAACCGTCCTGAGTTTCGAGATACTCGAACGTTTTCAGACCGTCAAGGGCTTCTGTGCGCTTTTCATCAGAGGTGTTCCCCGGAATCATCAGGTACTTCACCCTCGTGAGCGCCCGCAGCGCGTAATGGGTGTACTCCGGCGCGGAGTTTACCGAGCGCTCGATGTCCAGCAGATCGTACAGCTCAAACGTGGAGCTTGGAATAATGCTGGTGAAGCTCTTCAGCGAGCTCATGCCCCACAGCATATTTATGTTGTTCATGCTGTCGGTGGATTCCATGCGGAAAAAGTCCGGATCGTCTATATGAACCTGCGCGGAAACATTCTTATTGTAGCTGCCGAGGTACGGTCCCAGAATCCTTCCGTAGCCGACATAATAGTAGCCCAGCAGCATGGAACAAACAACAGTGCATACGGTCACGCGCTGTGTGAATTTCTCAGCGGAAACCCTCTTGCGCCAGAAAAGCACATTGAACAGCAGAACCAGCATTCCGAGGGCAACCGCGATATTCAGGTAGACCGCCGGAGACAGCTCGTTGAGGAGCCGCGGCACAAGCACCTTTTCGGTTCCAGCGTCCGTTTCAACGTCCTTTTTAGTCGGGAAAAGCAGCACCAGCAGCGACATCAGCGCCACAGCCACCGCGCAGAATTTCGCGCCGAAGCGCAGGTCGAATTCCCTGTGTTCCAGTACATACACAGTGGCAAGGGCGCATAGAAGCTCCGGCATATACCACCAGCGTGTGTAGAAGCTGTAATTGAACAGCACGAAAGAGGAATTAAGCCCCGGAACCAGCGTGATTATAAAGCACACCGGCAGAAGCAGCCTTGCCCACAGCATTCGTCTGGAGCTTTCGCCGGACGCGCCCTTTATGAGCGCGATGACCCCAGACATGGAGAACAGCGGCAGGAACAGCGCAACGCTGCTCCACTTGGAATCCGCGTTTTCAAACATCGCCGTCCTCGCAGGGACCTCACCAGGAAAGAACATAGCCTCCAGAATAAGCCCGTAGCGCTGGTTCTTGTTGTAGAACAGGAAATCCCAGCCGTTCAGCATTGACGTGGAGCGCGGAACGTCCAGCACCTGAAATATCGACGGCACAAAGAGGATCCCGGCGATAAGCACTCCGCAGACAGATTCGAACGCAAGGCAGAAGAAGTCTTTCAGCCCTATCCTGAACCGGCGGTCGCCTATCAGCCTGAACACGAAATACAGCACCAGGAACACGCATTCTCCTATAAAGAAGAAGTAGTTCACGAATGCGTTTATCGCCACAGCCAGCGCCAGAGCGCCGCGCCGCTTGTTTATGACAGCCTCCTCAACGCCTGTCAGCAGAAGCGGGAAGAAAACTATCGCCTCATGAAAGTGGTTGAAGAAGATGTTGTACATCGAATATCCGGAGAAAGCGTACAGCAGACCGCCGATAAGGGCGTTCTGCGGCTTGGTCACGAATCTCCTGATATACACGAACGCAAAGAACGACGAGAGCGCGATTTTCAGCGCCAGCAGCGGAGCCATCAGGTACTGGGATATCGCCGCCGGGAACAGCGCCGCAAACCAGAAGAACGGGCTTCCAAGCGTGTAAAAGCTGTACGAGCCAACGAAATTCGCGCCGAGGTCGGTTTTCCAGTTCCAGCCGAAATTCCCGCTCTGCACCGCCTCGATGCAGGTCTTATAGAACGGTATCTGCTGCGCGTTGTAGTCGCCGTAATATATGAAATACCCCTGGTCGAGTATGACAAACGGCAGCAGGAGCACTCCCGCCATTATCAGGGCGTAGGTAAACGCCCTGATGTAGAATTTCTTTTCCTGTTTTATCATAATTCACCGTAATAAAGCGGACCCGCTTCTATCACATTCTCTCAGGAGCCTCGACCTTGAGCAGGGAAAGCACGTTCCTGAGCGTTATCCTCGCAGCGTCGCAGAGCGCAAGTCGGGACTGCTTCACGTCAGGCTCAGCGCCCTTTATCGGGCAGCTATCGTAGAACTTGTGGAAGTTCTGTGCAAGCTCGTAGGAATATCTTGTGAGCGCGGAGGGGTCGTAGTCCTTCGCGGCGGTGTTTATCATCTCGGGCATTTCCGCAATCTTGCGTACAAGGGCAAGCTCAGCGGGGTCGGAATAGGAAACAGCGCCGCCCTCGTACTTCACACCCTCTTCGGACTGCTTGCGGATAACGCTGCAAATTCTTGCGTGGGCGTACTGGACATAGAACACGGGGTTCTTGCTGGATTCCTCCACCGCAAGGTCAAGGTCGAATTCAAGGTGAGTGTCGGCGTTGCGCTGGTTGAACACGAATCTCGCCGCGTCTATCGGGACTTCGTCAAGCAGGGTGGTCAGCGTGATAGCCTTGCCGGAGCGCTTGCTCAGCTTGCAGGGCTTTCCGTCACGGATAAGCATTACCATCTGCATGATAACCACGTCAAGGCGCTTGTCGTCTATCCCAAGCGCGGAAAGGGCTATCCTCATGCGCTGTACATAACCGTGGTGGTCTGCGCCGAGGACGTTTATCGCCTTATCGTATCCTCTGGTTATCAGCTTGTCGTAGTGGTATGCGATATCCGGCACGATATAGGTCGGGAATCCGTTGGAGCGCACCAGAACAAAATCCTGGTCTCCGCCGAAATCGGTAGCCCTGAGCCAGAGCGCGCCGTCTTTTTCGTAGGTGTGTCCGCCCGCCTTCAGCTTCTCAATGACCGCCTTTACCGCACCGTTGTTGTGCAGGGTGCTCTCCTTGAACCAGTTGTCGTACTTTATGCGGTACTTCAGCAGGTCCTCTTCAAGGCGCTTCTCGTTGAGCGGAAGCGCGTAGTCAACTAGAGCTCTGCGGCGCTCCTCCTCGGGCTTTTCCGCGAGAGCCTTTCCGCCGTGCAGGTCGTAGTAATTCTTGGCGTGCTCGATTATATCCATACCGAGGTAAACGTCGTTCGGCATGGTGAACGGCAGATCCTTCTGCTCCTCGGGGATATTGCCCTCCTCATCGGGAGTGGAAGTCTGGTCGTAGATGGTCCTGGTGAGCTTCTCCATGTCGGAGCCGCACTCTGCAACGACCTTCTGCCCCGCCTCGCTGCAAAGCTGGAGATAGCGCAGGTCAAGGGACTTTCCGAACTTTGCAACCTGATTTCCTGCGTCGTTGATGTAGAACTCGCGGCTGACATCATAGCCCGCCTCCTGAAGAAGGGAGGAAAGGCTGTCGCCTATCGCGCCGCCCCTCGCGTTGCCTATGTGCATGGGGCCTGTTGGGTTCGCGGAAACGAACTCCACCAGCACGCGCTTCCCCTTGCCGAGGTCGGTCTTGCCGTAGTCCTCGCCCATTGCGACTGCATTCCTTACAACTCCCTCAAACCAGCTTTCGCCGATAAAGAAATTCAGGAAGCCCGGACCCGCTACCTCTACCTTGCTGAAATCAGTTCCTGCGAACTCCACTGCGTCAGCTATCATCTGCGCGATGGCGCGGGGATTGCTCCTGAGAGCCTTTGCGGAAACAAGCGCTGTGTTCGCGGAAAAATCACCGTGGCTGTTGTCAGCCGGGATAGTTACCTGAAAGGGCGGCAGCGGTTCTGCGGGGATCTTCTCCTCGCTGACCAGCCTGCCGAGCGCGTTCATTATGAGTTCCTTTACCTGTGCCTTTGCTTCTTCTACTGCGTTGTACATTTGTTTATCTCCTGTATTTTTATGCCTTTTCGTGCGGCTTTACGTTTATCGTTATTTCATTTGTGAGCATCAGCCCGGAATTTACATCGATAGTATAGCGGACGTATATCTCGCCGCCGTCGCTTGTTATCCCGCGGCGCATTTCGTTTGTGGAAATGCCTATCATGCAGTCGCCGTATTCCGTGCCGTAATGGCAGAAGTGCCTCTTTCCGTTCTCAAAAATCAGGCTGGAAAAAGCCTTGCCAGTCCTCGTCATGGTGATGGTCTCGTCATCCTGACCTATGCGGAGCTGCACATGGCTCCCGTCGTAACCAGTCGCCTCGCTCTCGTCATAGTCGATGAACCAGCTCCCGGCGTGCTCGCGGAACTCGCCTTTAGTGAACAGCTCGGAACTGTCGGTATTCCCGTCCGCGGTCTGCTTTACGGTCATCCTTATATTTGCGTTGTTTCCCAAATTTATCACTCCAGACTCAGTTTTCTGAATTCTTTTCTATCGCAAGCCCGATAAGCCTGTCAAGAAGCTCGCTGTACTCTATGCCCATGTTCGCCATCAGCTTCGGATACATACTGATGGGCGTGAATCCCGGAATAGTGTTTATCTCATTGAGGACAAGCCCATTATCCGTTGCAAAGAAATCCACTCTGGAGAATCCGCTGCACCCCATTGCAATGTACGCTTTCTTTGCGGTCTCGCGGAGTTCCTCGGTCATCTCCGGGGATATCTTCGCCGGGATATCCAACACGGAGGTCCCGAGCTTGTATTTTGCGTCGTAATCGTAGAATTCCTCCGCCGGGGTTATCTGCCCCGGAATGGAGGCTATCAGATCGGTGCCGTTGCCAAGAACTGCGCACTCGACCTCCTTGCCGGTTATCTCAGCCTCGATCACTACCTTTTCGCCGTGCGCAAACGCGATCTTTATGCCGCTTTTAAGGGACTCGCGGTCAGCGGCTCGGCTCACTCCCACGGAGGAACCCGCGCAGGCGGGCTTTACGAACACAGGATATCCGCCGAGCTTCTTCTCAATATCCTCGCACGCCTTGTCGATGTCGTGGAGCGAATCCCGCTTGATGTAGCAGTACGGAGCCGTGCGTATCCCAGCCGCGTCAAGGATAGTGTGAGTTATCGCCTTATCCATGCAGTCGGCGCTGCTGGTCATGTCGCAGCCGACGCAGGGGAGCCCCGCAAGCGCGCACAGCGCCTGGACAGTTCCGTCCTCGCCGAATCTTCCGTGCAGAACCGGGAAAACAGCGTCCACCTTACGCAGATAGCACTTGTCATCCGCGCCCAGCAGGAGTACTCCCCTGCCGACCGTGTCCGGACTGATGACCGCTGTGCAGTTGTCGGGATTGTTCTCCCACTCGCCGGTCTTTATGTCCTCGTATTCGCCCGGATAGTACATCCAGTGTCCTTTTTTTGTGATTCCTATGCACATTACATCGTACTTATCCTTAGGGATATTGTTCAGCACCGAATACGCTGAAACCAGCGAAACCTCATGCTCGCTCGAAGCACCCCCGAATAAAACTGCCACCTTAAGCTTAGCCATATATTTCCACCACGCGTGCTTTTAAGCACGTCCTTTCTATGTAGTATCGACAGCTATACATATACATAATAACTCAGATTATATTTTATCACAAATCCGTTTTATTTTCAAGTAGTTAATGGCATATTTTTGACAGAACAGCCGTGAATTAATGCGGAAATGCGAGAAAAAGGCAGAAAAAAAGAACCGCCCCGTAAGCCGGAGCGGCTCTGTAATTTATTGTCACTGTTTGAAAAGATCCTTCAGGCGGTCGAAGAAGTTCGCACGCCGGGAGTAATTCTTCTCATCAAGCGTATCCTCAAATGCCTGTAAAGCGTCCTTCTGCTTCTTGTTGAGGTTCGTGGGGACCTCGATGGACACGGTAACAAGCTCGTCGCCACGGCCAGTCCTCTGGCAGTGCTGAACACCCTTGCCACGCAGCGTGAACACCTTTCCGGGCTGTGTGCCTGCGGGAATGGTGTACTTCATCTTGCCGTCAATGGTAGGAATATCTATCTCTGCGCCGAGCGCCGCCTGAGTGTATGTCAGCGGAACTTCGACAAGGATATTGTCTCCATCGCGCTCAAACACCTTGTCAGGGCGAACTGAAATACGAACCTTGAGGTCTCCCCTCGGACCGCCGTTTGCACCAGCGTTTCCTCTTCCGCTCAGCTTGACTATCTGACCGTCTGCGATACCTGCCGGGATATTGACGGATATCGTGACCTTCTTCTGTACATTGCCGGAGCCGGAGCACTTCGGGCAGGGAGTTGCGATTATCTTGCCCTTGCCCATGCACTTTGAACAGGTTCTGGTAGTCTGCATCATGCCGAACATAGTCTGCTGACGTACATTGACCTTACCTGTGCCGCGGCAGTCTGGACAGGTCTTTGCCTCTGTCCCTTTCTTTGCACCGGTGCCTCCGCACTCGTCACAGGTCTCGACGCGGTTTATCTCAATATCATGGGTTATGCCCTTGCACGCTTCCATGAAGCTTATGCTGAGCGACACAACAATATCAGAGCCGTAGCGCGGCGCGTTAGGATTCTGTGACCGCGAGCCTCCTCCGGAAAACGCGCCGAAGATATCGCCGAAAATATCGCCGAAATCCACATTGCCGCCTGCGGTAGAGAAGCCTCCGAAGCCCCCGAAACCGCCAGTGCCTCCGCCGGCCCCCGCACCATAGCTGGGATCAACGCCTGCAAACCCGAACTGGTCATACTTGGCTTTCTTCTCAGGGTCGGAAAGAACGTCGTTCGCTTCGTTGACCTCCTTGAATTTTGCCTCTGCCTCGGGATCATCAGGATTAAGGTCGGGGTGGTACTTCTTCGCCATCTGGCGGTAAGCCTTCTTTATCTCGGCGTCAGTCGCGCCCTTTTTGAGCCCCAGCACCTCGTAATAATCTTTTTTATCCATAAGTAATCAATCCTTTGTATGAGGTGGTTAACCCAAAGCGCCCTGGGGTGTTTTCGGAACCTCAAGGCGCTCTGTTTTACCTTAGGACAACACCGCACAATTAACGGCTAGCGCCTTTGCCGCACGCTTGCTTGCATATTTTCCGCTATATTGCACAAATTTTCCTTGACAGGCGTGGTCTCCCCAGTGGGGGAGGTGTCAACGCAAGTTGACAGAGGGGTTGACCGACAGACCAGCCTGTCTGCGTCAAATTTATGCAATCTGACGAAAAATCTGCTGCGCCATCGTACGACAATAATTGTGCGGTGTTGTCCTTAGAAATTTATTCGTCAACAACTTCGCCGTCAACGGGTCCGTTGTCCTGAGGAGCTGCGCCGTCAGCGCCTGCTGCCGCACCCTGTGCCTGATAGATCTTGCCGGCTACCTCGTAGAACTCCTTCTGGAGCTCGTCCTTGGCGGTCTTGATTGCTTCGATATCAGTGCCCTTGAGCGCTTCCTTGAGGGCGTCGAGCTTGGGCTGAACCTTAGCCTTGTCGTCCTCTGTAACCTTGTCGCCGAAATCGGTCATGGACTTCTCAATCTGGTAAACCATCTGGTCTGCCTCGTTGCGGGCGTCTACCTCTTCCTTGCGCTTCTTGTCCTCTGCTGCGTACTGCTCAGCTTCCTTGACAGCCTTGTCGATATCGTCCTTGCTCATGTTGGTGGAAGCGGTGATAGAGATGTGCTGCTCCTTACCAGTGCCGAGATCCTTTGCGGTTACGTTTACGATACCGTTTGCGTCGATATCAAATGTAACCTCGATCTGCGGGATTCCACGGGGAGCCGGAGCGATGCCGTCCAGACGGAAGGTACCGATGGACTTGTTGTCCTTTGCGAACTCACGCTCACCCTGGAGAACGTTGATATCAACGCTCGGCTGGTTGTCGGAGTAGGTGGAGAATATCTGGCTCTTCTTGGTAGGAATGGTGGTGTTACGCTCGATCATTCTGGTGCAAACGCCGCCTGCGGTCTCGATGCCAAGGGACAGAGGAGCTACATCAAGCAGAAGCAGACCCGTTACTTCCTTGTTGAGAACGCCGCCCTGGATAGCTGCGCCGATAGCTACGCACTCGTCAGGGTTGATACCCTTGAACGGATCCTTGCCGAGGAAGTTCTTTACTGCGTCCTGGACAGCAGGGATTCTTGTGGAACCGCCGACCAGAAGGATCTTGTCGATCTCGTTCTTGGACAGACCGGAATCGGAAATTGCCTGCTTCAGCGGACCCATTGTGGATTCTACCAGATCAGCGGTCAGCTCATTGAACTTAGCCCTTGTAAGTGTTACGTTCAGGTGCTTAGGACCGGTAGCGTCAGCGGTTATATACGGGATATTAACGTTGACGGAAGTGGAGTTGGAGAGCGCGATCTTAGCCTTCTCAGCCTCGTCCTTTAATCTCTGCATTGCGAACTTGTCGCTGCTGAGGTCAACGCCGTTGGACTTCTGGAACTCGCTCTTGAGGTAATCAATTACTCTCTGGTCGAAGTCATCGCCGCCGAGGTGGTTGTTACCAGCGGTGGCAAGTACCTCCTGAACGCCGTCGCCGATCTCGATAACGGATACATCGAACGTGCCGCCGCCGAGGTCGTATACAACGATCTTCTGCTCTTCTTCCTTATCGATGCCGTAAGCGAGCGCCGCCGCGGTCGGCTCGTTGATGATTCTGTGGACCTTAAGACCCGCGATCTGACCCGCGTCCTTGGTAGCCTGACGCTGGCTGTCGGTGAAGTATGCAGGAACGGTGATTACTGCGTCGGAAACCTTCTCGCCGAGGTATGCTTCAGCGTCGCCCTTCAGCTTCTGAAGTATCATAGCGGAGATCTCCTGAGGAGTGTACTTCTTGCCGTCGATATCTACCTTGTAGTCGCTGCCCATATGGCGCTTGATGGAGATAACGGTCTTTTCAGGGTTGGTGACAGCCTGGTTCTTTGCAAGCTGGCCTACCAGACGCTCGCCGTCCTTGGTGAATGCAACAACGGACGGTGTTGTTCTGGAGCCCTCAGAGTTTGTGATTACGACAGGCTCGCCGCCCTCGATAACTGCTACGCAGGAATTTGTAGTACCTAAGTCAATGCCAATGATCTTTCCCATAATGAATTCCTCCATTCTTTTGTATGCATGATGTCATGCTATGAAAATTGAATTAAATGCTCTTGTTGATGTACAGCGGCAATGCCGCCGCACTCAGTTGGCTACTGCGACCATGGCGAATCTTATCACCTTGTCGTTTATCTTGTAGCCCTTGGCGAAGGTCTTTGCGACCTTGCCGCTTTCAACGCTGTCATCGTCCACCCTCTGCACCGCCTGATGCAGCTGCGGATCAAAATCTGCGCCGTCGCTTTCGATCTCTGTTACGCCCAGCTTTGAGAGAACTCCCATGAAGCTGTCGTAGATCATCTGAACGCCCTGCTTGTAATTCTCGTCGGAACAGTCGGCTTCAAGCGCCCTTTCAAGGTTATCCATGACCGGCAGGAATTCCGAAACCACATTGCTTATTATATCCGCACGGAGCTCCAGCTTTTCTTTCGCTGTACGCTTCCTGTGGTTGTCATATTCAGCCATTGTCCTCAGGAGCTGATCCTTTACCTGTGCAAGCTCCTTGGCGAGCTTTTCATCAGCGTCCGGCTGTTCTTCAACGATCCCGGCTTCTACCGGTTCCTCTGCGGGGGGTTCCTCGGGCTGTACGTTCTGCTCCAGTTCCTTGCTATCGCTGTTCTCCATTGTCCTTGACCTCGCTTTCTATCTGAGGCGGCTGATCCGTTTCTTCAGACAGCAGCCTGGTGATCTTATTGCTTAAATACTCGATATAAGGAATGACCCTGCGGTAGTCCAGCCTCATCGGACCGATAACTCCGAGCGTTCCCGCGGGCTTGCCGTCCTTGTAGTAGGTGCCGCTCACGAAACTCGAATTTCCTATCGCGAATGTATCGGAATTATCCTCGCCGCCGAACTTTATGCTGATTCCCGAGAACGTGCTGTCCATCAAGGCGGAAAGCTCCTGTTTGTTCTCAAGGAACTTCATAACGTCAACCACCGGAAACTCCTGACATTCCAGCAGGTTCGTCTGACCGGACACTTCAACGCTGTCCTGCATGAGGTCGTTTGAAAGCTCATGCACTGCGTTCAGCAGGGGCGAAAGCGTGACCATATAGGTTCCGAGAGCCTCAGTCAGCTTTTCGATGTATTCATCGGTCATCTCTTCAAGGTTTACACCCTGAAGATTGCTGCGGACGAAGCTGGAGAAGAACTCCATCTGTTCGTTCGTCAGGTCGAACTGCATTCGGCATACGCGATTCTTTATCGCACCGCTGCTGGTGATCATCAGCAGGACGTACATACGCCGTCCCGTCGGGATAACGTCCACCTTTGTTATCACGGAGAACTGCGCCACATGGTTCGTTGAGAACGTTGCACAGTTCGTGACCTCCGCAAGTGCAGACGAAGCGCTCTGTATCAGAGCCTCCTCCGGGGTGGAGCTGCTGTCGTGCACCGCGTTTTCAAGGATCTCGTCTATCTCCCTGACAGCCGATTCCTCAAGCGGGACAGGATCCATCAGATTGTCGATGTAGAACCGATATCCCTTGTAGGTCGGAACCCTGCCTGCGGACGTGTGCGGATGGTCGAGATAGCCCTCCTGCTCAAGCGCCGCCATCGTATTCCTTATTGTAGCAGAGGAAACCGAGATATCCGGTTTTTCGGCAAGCGCCTTTGAACCGACAGGCTCGCCTGTTCTGATATACTCATCAACTATCGCTGAGAGTATTTTCATTGATCTGGTGTCCATCTGACCACCTTCCTTGTATCTTTAGCACTCTATCTCTCTGAGTGCTAAATATAATTTAACACAGATTTGCGAAAAAGTCAAGTGTTTTCCGAAAAAAAATAGCCAAATTTAGCACGAGGTTTTCAACATTCTTTTGTTGAAAATCACAACAGTATATGAAAAATGGCTCAACCATCGCACAAAACCGTATCGGCGGACTTACAGGAAGCCCGCCGGAAGGTATTATTCAGCGTCCATTGCCGCGGTTATCAGGTAGTTCAGCTCCTCCATTGCCGCGCTGCGAAGTTCCTTCGGCAGAGCTTCGCCGTTCCTGCGGCGGAGCCTTGCGCTCAGGCTGATGTTACCGTCAGGCAGACGTTTCATGCGGATATTGTACGCCTCGCAGCTCACTTCCTTTCCGCCGTGGAAGAATGCGAGCTGCGTGCTGTCCGTATCCCCGGCGAGCAGCATGGCTCCGGTGGTTTCCACAGTATCAAGCCGCCTGCCGAGCTTCCCCTCTGAAAACACCCGGGAGCCGCTCAGCACAGCGGTCGCGCCGTATTCGTCCGGGGTCATCCCGTAGCCGTTCTCGGAATATACGAACTGCGGCAGAAGCACGCTTTTCCCTGCCGCCGTGCCGTTAAGCAGGTCGAGCAGACAGGTCTTTGGTGAGATTCCGGCACGGTACGCGTTTTCTATCATGCTCACCGGCTTTTCAGCGGAGGTTATCCCCTCGGTGAAGTGCAGGTCTGTCAGCAGGTCTGGGTCGTCGGAGCTGCATACCAGCATATTCAGGCTGCACCGGAGTTCCCTGGCGAGCACCTCCAGCACAGGGGTCAGGTCAGCTCCGGAGAAGCCTCCGCCTATGACCAGCAGCTTGTTCTCGTTAAAGAATATATCCTTGCCGTCTATCAGGGAAATATCGTCCAGCGCCGCCGGAAAGGTAGCGCCTTTTCCGGTCACCTTTATGACGTTTTCGTCAGCGGCGTCTATCTCACCGCTTCCGCCGCCGGAGCTGAACATCAGCGCGCTCACCGTGTACTCCCCGTCTGCGTAGTCCACAGCCGCCGCCTGAATAATCGCGCGCCTGCCGAGCTCCGTTGCTTCACAGCCGGTGAGCAGTATCATCGCAAGAAGGATCATCAGTGCCATGAGTGCACGTTTCATGCGCAGCTCTCCTTTCCGGCGGTCTGCCTGTCGGCGCAGGACGCGCACTCCTTTATCACAGCGAATGCCGCGAACGCCATAACTCCCATGCGGAACGCCGCGCACAGCGCCCACAGTGCGCAGAACAGCCCGTCCAGCCGCTTGAACAGAATAACGTCCGACAGCGAAGCCGCCGCTGCCGCCGGATAATCCGTCATGGAGCAGTACTCCCCGAGCACCGCCCCGAAAAACAGGCACAGCGCCATGCTAATTACCGAACTCCCAAGCGCGAACCATAGTCCCACCGAACCGGCGCGCGTCTTTCTGGTATCTCCTTTTTCCCGGACGTAGGGCAGCAGCGCCGCGAAAACCAGATACTCCCCGCCTCGTATCAGTCGCGCCGCTCCATCTGTCAGGAACGTGTCGAACGTCCACTCCGGCATATCACGCCCGGCGTCAAAGTACGGGATATCTCCTATTATTACAAGCAGGGTGACTGCTGCGGCTGCCGCCATAAAAAGCACTCCCGCACGGGCGAGAGCTTCGCAGCCCTTTGCCGCCGCATACGCCGTGAATCCGGCAAGGAGCAGCATTACAAGCAGCACGGAGGCGTGATTCAGCAGATTTCTCTGCACGAACTGCGCCGTATAAATAAGCGTCCGCACGACAAACGCCGTTAGCAGCAGCGCCGCCCCTATCGCGGAAGCCCAGCCACAGAACCGGTTTTTCTGCCATATCGCGGCATAGAAGCTCCTGCCCTTGAAAGAATATATCAGCACCGGCAGAGCCAGCAGGAACCGTATAAGCTCCGCGGTGAGCACCGCCAGCACTCCGCTGCCGCCGAAGCCTCCCGCCGTAGGATACACAAGCTCCGCCGTGACCCTCATCAGCAGAAGAATACAGAAAAGCTGCGCCGCGCTTATCTTGTGTGAATTCTCGTTCATATCAACCCTCGCTCAGATGGCTGCCGTTAAGTCCCTGAAGAGTTACGTCGCCCTTCTGGAGCCGCCGCCAGCCAGCTCTTACCAGCATATCCCGGGAGCTCCCCGGAGAGAATGGGGAGATGGGCGCCATATACGGCACTCCGTAGGTGTTAAGCGAACACATCTTTATTATAATGACGCCCAC
The DNA here is from genome assembly GCA_934481355.1 of uncultured Oscillospiraceae bacterium. GTDB lineage: Bacteria > Bacillota > Clostridia > Oscillospirales > Ruminococcaceae > CAG-115. The sequence continues at coordinate 31,332 of CAKSPH010000024.1, forward strand.
TGCCAGAAGCAGACCGAACAGCCCGAATATCCCGCCTGCAAGGATATAGATGAACCTCAGCACGACGGTGCGCTCATACAGTGCGGGAACAACGAAGCTGCAAAGTCCGCTCAGCGCCACGACAAGCACCATCGGAGCCCCCACCAGCCCGGCGTTCACCGTGATATCTCCGATTACGATACCGCCGACAACGCCAATCGCATGACCTATCGGGCGCGGCAGCCTTATTCCCGCCTCGCGGAGTATTTCGTACAGGAAGTGTATCAGCAGGCACTCCGCCATAAGCGAATAGGGCGCGGTCTGCTCCGCCGCCGCAAGATTCAGTAGCAGCGACGACGGAAGCATTTCCGGACTGTAAGAGGCTATCGCGACATAAGCTCCCGGCAGGAACAGCGTGATGAAATACGCGGCAAGCCGCACTATTCTTATAAAGAGCGCGTAAAACGGCTTCTGTGTGTAGTCGTCAAGCGTCTGGAAATTCTCAATAAAGAGGTACGGCACAGTCAGCGCGAACGGAGTTCCGTCCACCAGGATACCCACGCGCCCCTCATAGAGTTTCGCTGCAAAGCTGTCCGGACGCTCGCAGGTGCCGCATTCTGAAAAGAACCATCCTCCGCTCCCCTCTAAAAACGGCTGGAGGTACCCGCTCTCCAGTATCGTGTTGAGCTTCACGGATTTAAGGCGGCGCTTCACGTCCTCCAGAAGCTTCGGCGAGACCTTGTCGCTGAGGTAGCACAGGCAGATATCCGTGTTGCTCCGCTCGCCGATGACCGACATTTCGAACACCAGAGTGGGGGATTTTATCCGGCGGCGTACAAGCGCCATATTCCGGCGGATAACCTCCACGAATCCCTCGCGGCTGCCGCGGACGTTGAGCTCCCCTGAGGGCTCGTCCACCCCGCGCGATGGATATCCCTGTATTCCTATCGCTATCGCCCGTGTGCAGCCGTCCACAAGGATTATCGCGAAACCGCTCTGCATTTTCAGTATCAGGTCGCCGAGATTCTTGACCTCGAGCTGCTCCGCCGCAATGAGGTAATCTCCGAACATCCGCGCCATTATCTCGTCCGGCGGCAGCACCTTTTCATCGCTGAGGCTATTCAGCTTGCTGTAAATGAGCTGCGCCAGAGTATCGGTGCTGGTCATTCCCTCGCAGGTGAGCACCGCTATTTTCTGTCCGCACATCGCTCCGTCCTTGATTATCACGTCAGACGAACCGCCGGTCATTGCCTTCACCCGTTCAAGATTCCTGTCGAGCGAGCTGTCTATCGGAAGCTCCGGCGGCAGCGCCGTGTGTACGTTTTCAGACATCTTCTTTCCCCCGTTCCTTTCCCCGAAATCCGGGCATTACTTAACGGGTAAACTCTAAAAGCCGGGACACGAGCAGATTTCGTACATGACTTATATCAGATGCCAGGAACCAAACCGCAGTAATACTGTATGTATTTCAAGGTTTGGTAACGAAGCAGATGATATAAGGAATAGAAATCTGCCGAGAAGGAGGGTTTTAGAGTTTACCTGTATGATATTTTCCCCTTTTCATGTTGAATTATTCGGAATTTTATGGTACAATATAGCAAAGGGAGCAATTACACTGAACAGAGGTAACGATATGATACAGAAGCTTATGGAAAAGATGACAGAATACTACTGCGGCGACCCGAAAAGAATACAGCACTTCATTAAGGTGCACGCCTTTGCGCGATACATCGGGCTGCGCGAGAACCTGCCGGAGCATGAGCAGTTCGTGCTGGAATGTGCCGCGCTCGTCCACGATATCGGTATAAAGCCCGCCGAAGCGCAGTACGGCGAATGCGGAGGAAAACTCCAGGAACGCCTTGGACCCCCGGAAGCGGAAAAAATGCTTTCGGAGCTTGGATTTATCCCGCAGGATATCGGGCGGATATGCTATATGATAGCTCATCACCACACCTACGACAACATTGACGGCAGAGATCTCCGGATACTCATTGAAGCGGATTTCATCGTGAATCTGTATGAGGACGGCGCTTCGATGAACGCCGTTGCCTCCGCATATGAAAAGATATTCCGCACTGAGGCGGGCGGAAAACTGCTCAGAACTGTTTTCGGACTTGCGGAGAAAAACTCATGAGGTTCTTTGCGGGACTGATAACCCTGATACAGGAGATCGAAAGAGTAGCGGCAATAGCGACGGACAAGGTCCAGTCCGGGCTCGGGAAATACGCGAACGGAGTTGTCCGGCTGGTTCATTATATCCTGATAATCGCCGGAATAGTCAGTCCCCTGCTCTTCTGGCTGGAGGACGCGCCGCTCCCGCTGCGGATAATCCTGATGACGCTGTTCCTGATATACCTCATTATATACTGTATATACCCATCGCTCCGGAAATATCCGACATTCCGGCTAAAAGTAATGGGTGACGGCACGGAGCAGATTCTCGCGTTCTTTGCCACCGGGACAGTATCATTCGTGATTGCCGGCTTTACCCTGTGGGGAGTCCTCGCGGAAACAATACCCGCCGCTCCTGCGATCGCCTACGGAGTCGTGCTGTTCCTGACTGAACTCGTTATATTCTGGAACGGAATTATCCGGGTGTACTGCACCTCCGTGCGTCTGGGCGTGAAGTACCGCGCATGGGGGATCGCTCTGGGAATGATAATCCCCGCAAACCTCGTCATGCTGGCGATAATCTACCGCATTGTCCGCCGTGAATGCGACTTTGAAACAGAAAAGGCGCTCCTGAACAAAGGGCGCCATGACGAACAGATATGCCGCACGAAATACCCGCTCCTGCTGGTTCACGGGGTGTTCTTCCGGGACAGCAGGGTGCTGAATTACTGGGGCAGGATCCCTGCAGAGCTGGAAGCCAACGGCGCTGAGATATTCTACGGTGAACAGCAGTCCGCAGCGGCGGTCAGCGTCAGCGCAAAGGAGCTTGCAGAGCGCATTGAACACCTCGTTCAGAAAACCGGCTGCGGAAAGGTGAACATCATCGCGCACTCCAAGGGCGGGCTTGATTCCAGATATGCCATATCGCGGCTGGGCGCCGACAAATACGTTGCCTCGCTTACCACGATAAACACGCCGCACCACGGCTGTATCTTCGCGGAATATCTGCTGAACACCGCTCCGGAGAAGTTTGTGAAAACAGTCGAGAAAATCTACAACAGCGCTTTCAGACGTCTGGGCGACCAGCACCCGGATTTCCTTGAAGCAGTCACGGACCTCACAAACAGCCGCTGCGAGCAGTTCAACGCGGAAACGCCGGACATACCCGGCGTGCTGTACCAGAGCGTAGGCTCCCATGCGAAGCACTCGAAGAGCGGTCGTTTTCCGCTTAATCTCTCCTACCCGCTTGTGAAAAAATACGACGGAGACAACGACGGCCTTGTCGCGCTGACCTCCGCGCCATGGGGAGAGAGCTTCACAGTGCTGCACCCGGCCGGAAATCGCGGCATCACCCATGCTGACGTCATCGACCTCAACCGCGAGGATATCCCGGGATTTGACGTCAGGGAATTTTACGTCCAGCTGGTACACGGGCTGAAGAAGCGCGGATTATAAAACCAGACCGCAGAGATTTGCACCCTGCGGTCTGGTTTATTTTATGTACGCTTTTCCGCTCATAAGAAGCGGAATAAGCCTGTCACGCAGCTTTTCCAGCCGGCGTGAACTTTTTTTCAGCAGGATCATCCTGCGGATATGCGCCTGCGCAAGCCCCTCATATTCCGCAAGGATATTTTCCGGAGGCACTGCAACATTCAGAAACGAAAGATTGTCGGCGCTCAGCGAAGCCCTCGTTGAAGCCACGCTTGAACCAGAAAGATATCTCTTCACATCGCCGGAGCTGAGATAGCTGCGTATAAATTCCCGCATACTGCCGCCGTTTACATCAATGCGGCTCAGGGCGACATTATACGCCCCCGCTATTCCGAAGCGAGTCTGCCCTGCACTTCCATACTTGTCCACCATTATGTCCATTTCCGTACAAAGGCGGTTGCGGCGGCTTTCCGGGATATAGGTAATATGGCTGTCATCGGAATAGTCGCGGTTCTGGATAAAACGTACATATCCCTTGCGCGGCTCGCTGATATGCTCGGATTTCGGAGGCTGGCTGCCGCTGTTCCAGCTCATAAGTTCAAGCAGCCCCTTCACCTGCCAGCCTGCCGGGATTTCGCACCCGATGTCCGCATTATGCTCCATTACACCTCCGGAAGCGCGGTATGTTCTGCCGTCCCCGGTCGGGAAATCATACCGCACGAACCACTGTTCATATATCATTTCAAGCTGCCTTGAAAGCAGTGAACACTGCCTTTCATTCAGCTCAATGGCGCGGTTTATCCCGCTGAGAAGCTTCACTGTTTCCTCCTGCATATCATCACAGACGGGTATCTGGATCTCCATCAGGTCAGGAATACACAGATTGCTCACTATCGAGCCGGTGGAATCCGCCCGCCGGAACTGAGTCTGCACCTGCTCCGACAGAAGCGCGAATATCAGGTACTCCGGAGATATGCGGCTGCGGTCGGGTTTCAGCAGCACAAGCCGCTGACCCAGGCAGCATTTCAGCCCCACGGGAACTATCGCGGCGGCTCCAACCGGGGCTTCCCTTGAAATTATTATGTCCCCTGGCTCCGGAACAGCTCTTTTCGTGCGCTGGAGGTAGGTTTCCTCGTCAACGAACCATCCGTCCGTGAAATCAAGTCGACCCCGGTTCAGGTTGAAATTCCGGACAACGCGCACTCCGTCGCCCTGCCATTTCGGAGTGGTGTGCGGACAATCTATAACAGCCGTGCACAGGTCTTTCAGCGGATAATACTTCATTCGCCGTCCTCCCGTATCCCAAGCCGCGCAAGCTGACGGAATATATCCTCCTGAAGCGCGGAGCTCTCTGCGTTCAGGCTCCGAAGCTCATCGGCGCACTTACGGAGCTCCTCGCTGAAATCCTCGGGCGAAAGAGATTCGCTCGTCTGTTTTACGCCGAAATACTGCCCGGCTGACAGAGAATAGTTTTTCGAGCGTATCTTCTCATGCGGCACGACTATTGAGAAATCCTCAATATCTGCACGGCTGCGGAATGCGCTTACCATTTCCCGGGCTTCATTTTCACGGAGCCTGTGCCGCTGAACTCCATTATCCCGGTAATCCTCGCCCATATCTGCGGCGTTTATCAGCACTGCCTCCCGTGATTTTCCTGAATGGTCCAGAAACAGCACAGAAACATTCGTCCCGGTTGAGGCAAACAGATTCGACGGCATACTTATGCAGCCGTAAACCAGATGGTTGTCCGTAATATGGCGGAGTATCGCATTTTCAATGCCGTTCTTCGCCATCACGAATCCGGTCGGGACTACGACCGCAGCCCTTCCTCCCGGCTTCATGGAATTTATGACGTGCTGGAGGAAGCAGGTGTAGACAGCCATGCTCTCCTTTTTCTTTGCCGGGATCTTCGGAACTCCCGCCCAGAATCGCTCCGGCATTTCCGCAAGATGTTCGCGGATATCCGAAAAGTCCATTCTGAACGGCGGGTTTGAGATGATGTAATCAAACTTTTTCGGAGTCTTTCCGTCTGGCTCCGTATGAAACGGCGTAAGGAGCGTGTCTCCCTGAACCGCGTTATCCAGCGACGAGGCAAGCCCGTTAAGTATCAGATTGAGCTTCAGCATTTTGTTGCTCCGCTGGGAGATATCCTGTGCAAAAATGCCGCAGTGTTCCGTCCCGATACGATGTGCCAGTGCCATGAGGAGCGTTCCGGTTCCTGCGGAGGGGTCGTAGCACTCAGCATATTTCCCGGAAGCGCCGTCTGCAAGTAGCTGCGCCATTATCTCCGCAACTGAATGCGGGGTGTAATATTCAGCGTATTTTCCGCCGCTGGCAGTGTTGTAGTCCTTTATAAGATACTCAAAAATATCTGCAAAAAAGTCATAGCCGCGCGAGAATGCCTCCTCAAACGAAAAATCGTGGAGCTTTTCGATTACCGCCCGCGCAAACGGCGCACGCTGAGCCTCGTCCATCACAAACGGGGTGAGCTTTTCAAAAAGCGGAATATGGGTCTCCTGTGCGGTGAGAGTATAGAATACCTCACCGTTCATGTCTGACACTGCGATCATCGTGTTATCAAATACCCGATCAAAATCCGGACGCTCCCGCTGACTCCAGAGGTCGGAAACCAGTTGTCCCGGCATAAGCCGCGGGATATCCTGAGGAAGCTCACGGAAAAGTTCACTGCACATCTGTGCGGAATACTCCTTTTCCCAGTTTCCGTTGATAATGTGGTTACGGCATAGCTCATGACCCAGCTTGTCATTTATGAACTTGTACAGGAAAACCTGTGTGATTATTTTATACTCATTTCCGTCATTGCCAAGTCCGTAGCTCCTGCAGACGGCTTTTAACGCGTCGATAAGTGCGGTCGTTTTTTGTCTGATATCCATATTGCCTCCTGAAAGGGTTATATATTAAGTATATCACAAACCGCATTTATAGTCAAATATAAAGAAAGTCCCCTCCGGAGAGGGGACATAAATATTACTTTTTACGCTTCTTTGTAAGAGCTGCCGCACCCAAAGCAACTGCTGCTCCGGCTGCCGCAAGACCTGCCCCGACAGGACCTTCAACGCCCATGTTCGGATTCTCGCCCAGTGGAACTACATCGTCTCCGATTATGATCTCGTCATCTGTGGGATTATCGTGTGTGATCTCATCTGGAACCTCAGCAAGTGGCACATCGTCAGGTTCAATAGTGATTTCTTCCATCTCGGGCTCATCAGGCTCCGGCTCGGTGTCTGTGTCGGAATCTGAATCCGCATCAGAATCAGTATCGGAATCTGCGTCCGAGTCAGAATCAGGAATATCTGAATCTGCGTCGCTATCGCTGTCAGAATCTGTATCCGAATCACTCTCGCCGCTCCAGTCGCTGTCTGTATCAGCGTCTGAATCAGTATCACTATCCGCGTCAGAATCAGAATCCGGCATTGGATGGTAACGATGCGATGTCGGACGTGTCGGCTTAGGAGTATTGTTATCAGTGTCTGTATCAGTATCCGTATCGGTGTCTGTATCCGTGTCTGTGTCCGTGTCAGTATCGGTATCGGTGTCAGTGTCAGTGTCTGTGTCGGTATCTGTGTCCGTATCCGTGTCGGTATCGGTGTCTGTGTCGGTATCTGTGTCGGTATCAGTGTCGGTATCTGTGTCTGTATCAGTGTCCGTATCTGTGTCTGTATCAGTGTCCGTATCTGTGTCCGTGTCGGTATCTGTGTCGGTATCTGTGTCGGTATCAGTGTCGGTATCTGTGTCTGTATCAGTGTCCGTATCTGTGTCTGTATCCGTATCCGTATCTGTGTCGGTGTCTGTGTCTGTATCCGTGTCGGTGTCCGTGTCAGTGTCTGTGTCTGTATCCGTGTCGGTGTCCGTGTCAGTGTCTGTATCGGTATCTGTGTCGGTATCTGTGTCGGTATCGGTGTCTGTGTCCGTGTCGGTATCGGTATCAGTGTCTGTGTCCGTATCAGTGTCTGTGTCCGTATCAGTATCTGTATCCGTATCGGTGTCGGTGTCCGTGTCTGTATCCGTGTCGGTGTCCGTGTCTGTATCCGTGTCGGTATCTGTATCGGTGTCTGTGTCGGTATCAGTGTCAGTGTCCGTATCTGTATCTGTATCTGTGTCGGTGTCTGTGTCGGTATCTGTGTCCGTATCGGTATCGGTGTCTGTATCCGTATCAGTGTCTGTGTCCGTGTCGGTGTCCGTGTCTGTATCGGTATCCGTGTCTGTATCGGTGTCCGTGTCCGTGTCTGTATCTGTATCCGTATCCGTATCCGTGTCGGTATCTGTGTCAGTATCGGTATCGGTGTCGGTATCAGTGTCCGTATCTGTATCGGTGTCTGTGTCAGTGTCAGTATCGGTATCGGTATCAGTGTCCGTATCTGTATCGGTGTCTGTGTCAGTGTCTGTATCCGTATCAGTGTCTGTGTCCGTGTCAGTGTCAGTATCTGTGTCTGTGTCGGTATCAGTGTCTGTGTCTATATCCGTGTCGGTGTCCGTGTCGGTATCGGTGTCTGTGTCCGTATCGGTGTCTGTGTCCGTGTCGGTATCGGTATCCGTGTCAGTATCGGTATCCGTATCTGTGTCTGTGTCTGTATCGGTGTCTGTGTCCGTATCTGTATCGG
>CAKSPH010000025.1 GCA_934481355.1 uncultured Oscillospiraceae bacterium
GGCTCATGAGATTTTTCGGTTTTTGCGGTCAAATCTTCAATAACATACCCGATTTGCTCATATAGCAAAAACAGCCGTCCCCTTCGGACGGCTGAGAAAAATCGGAGGTTTTGCCGCGCTCGTTCGCGTGGCAAAACATGGCGGAAGCGGTGGGATTCGAACCCACGGTACCGTGAGGTACAACTGATTTCGAGTCAGTCCCGTTATGACCACTTCGATACGCTTCCAGAAACAATATCATATTTATTTTACCACTATTCCGGTATTTTGTCAAGTGGTAAAGAAAATTTTCATCAGAATGTGAAATTTTTTTGCGGGGTTGAAATTTTCGCCGCTATATGATATAATTGAAATGTATTTATATTCTGTAAAGGAGCATTTTATGGCATACAACAATGTCGCACACACCCCTCCCATGGGCTGGAACAGCTGGGACTGCTACGGAGCCGCCGTCAATGAAGCAACGGTCCGTGCAAACGCCGAATTCATGGCGAAGAACCTCAGGCAGTTCGGCTGGGAATATATCGTCGTTGATATCCAGTGGAGCAATCCCATCGCAAAGAATCACGTATATCAGCCGTTCACCGAACTCTGCATGGACGAGTACTCACGGCTTGTCCCGGCTGTCGAGAGGTTTCCTTCTGCTGCCGACGGTAAGGGCTTCGCTCCGCTTGCCGGGTACGTTCACTCCCTCGGGCTGAAATTCGGCATACATATCATGCGCGGTATCCCGAGGCAGGCAGTCCACAGGAACACCGCCATCAAAGGCACAGACAAGACCGCCCGCGAGATAGCCAAAACCGCAAGCATTTGCCAGTGGAACACCGATATGTACGGCGTTGACCCCGAAAAGGAAGGCGCACGCGAGTACTACGACAGTCTTTTCGAGCTCTACAGGAGCTGGGGCGTTGACTTCATCAAGGTGGACGATATCTGCCGCGAGCTCCCGCATGAGGAATCCGAGCTGGTAATGCTCAGCGAATCCCTCCGCTCCTGCGGAAAGGACATGGTGCTCAGCCTCTCGCCCGGAGCCGCGCTCCCGGAAAAAGCGGAGCTTTACAAGCAGGTGAGCAATATGTGGCGCATTACAGACGACTTCTGGGACAACTGGCCGCAGCTCCTCGATATGTTCAGCAGGGCGCAGACATGGTGTATCCATGCCGGGGACGGTCATTTCCCGGACGCGGATATGCTTCCCATCGGCGCGATTTTGCAGGATTACGGTCCGGACGGCTGGACAAAGTTCACTGAGGACGAGCAGAAAACCATGATGAGCCTCTGGTGCATTATGCGCTCTCCGCTGATAATAGGCGGCGAAATGACCAAGTTTGACGATTTCTCCATGAGCCTGCTCACAAATCCCGAGCTTATCGAATGCCTGAACCGCACACATTCCGCGCACCCGCTCTTCCGGAGAACTGTTGACGGAAACGAGCAGATTGCATGGTTCACCACCCACGAGGACGGAAAGTCGTTCTATGCCGCGCTGTTCAACTGCGGCGAAAGCGAATGCGAAATAACAGCGGAGCTCCCGGTAAAGTGCAGCCTTTCTTCACATGAGATATGGACAGGGGCAGAATCCGGGGTTTCAGGCAGTATTTCCGCAGTTGTAAAGCCCCACGGAACCGCAATGTTCCGCCTGACCCGCGTTTAAGGAAGGGATCATTTTGAGCAATCTTACCTATGAATATATCCGCAGAAACAAGGATATCCAGACCTATATCAATTATGCGGACGCGGCGCTCAGCACCATAGGCTACACGGAGCATTCCAACGCCCATGTTGAGCGCGCGGCGGCTTCCGCATTCATGATACTGACTACCCTGGGCTATGAACAGCGCACCTGCGAGCTCGCCGAGATAGCCGCCTATATGCACGATATCGGCAACGTCATCAACCGTATCGACCACGCGCAGAGCGGCGCGGTAATGGCTTTCCGTCTGCTGGACAACCTCGGTATGCCGGCGGACGAGATCTCCCTGATAGTTTCCGCTATCGGCAACCACGACGAGGGCACCGCCGCTCCGGTAACCCCTATCGCAGCGGCGCTCATCATCGCCGACAAATCCGACGTGCGGCGCTCCAGGGTGCGCTCCGCTGACGGTCCGTTCGTTCCAAGCACTGAGAATCTCGCCCGGGATATACACGACCGCGTGAACTACGCGGTTGAGCAGTCCTCGCTGTATTTCTCGGAGGATAAAAAGCGCATCATCCTCGACCTTACGATCGACCGGAACATTTCCTCCATAATGGAATATTTTGAGATTTTCCTTGACAGAATGAAGCTCTGCCGCCGCGCCGCCGAATTCCTGGGGGTTGAATTCGCGCTGCACATAAACGGCGCCGTTCTTCTTTAGGTAACCTCTAAAAACCGGGACACGAGCAGATTTCGTATATGACTTATATCAGATGTAAGGCACCAAACCGCAGTAATACTTGATGTATTTCAAGGTTTGGTAACGCAACAGATGATGAATAAGGAGCGAAGCGACGTTTCTTGGTAAGTCATAGAAATCTGCCGTGAAGGAGGTTTTTAGAGGTTACCTTTAAACTGTCGTTTCGTGCGGTAATGCTGTGATATTGCCGGAATTTCTCCGGAAAGCGTAGCCTTTTTGATAAAATTTGTTGAATTTTTTAAAAAGCCCTTGAAATTCCGGCAATAATATAGTAAAATATAGATAGTATCCTGCGTCTGTTCACAGGTGCGGAGTAAATTCCGTAAAAGGGAGAGCGAAAGCAATGGGTGTAAGGTTTGCCATCAGTTGTTATGGGGATAATTCCGCTTCTTTTTACAGAATAATTGCAACCATTAGACAACTGTAACTTTTAGCTGTATTCCGCATACAGCTATTTTTATTTTCAAGCAAATGAAAGGAAGATACCATGTCAGAAACTAAAAAAGTCGGCATTGTTATGGGCAGCGACAGCGATTTCCCGGTAGTCCGCAAGGCTGCCGAGGCTCTCAGGGAGTTCGGTATTCCGTTCGAGATGAGAGTGCTTTCCGCTCACCGTTCCCCGAAAGAAGTCGCTGAGTTCGCACAGAACGCACGCGCAGACGGCTTCGGCGTGATCATCGCGGCGGCTGGAATGGCGGCGCATCTCGCAGGCGCAATCGCAGGAAACACCACCCTGCCGGTGATCGCTATCCCGGTCAAGGCAAAGGCTCTGGAGGGAGTTGACGCGCTTCTCAGCTCCGTCATGATGCCTCCGGGGGTTCCGGTCGCAACAGTCGGTATCGACGCAGCCGCTAACGCAGGCTATCTCGCAGCCGAAATACTCAGCGTTTCCGACGCAGATCTCGCGGACAAGCTCCTCGATTTCAAGAAGAAGCAGAACGAGAAGAACCTCGCCGCTGACGCTAAAATGCAGGAAACGGCAAAGGAAATCTAAGTCACAAACCTGCCGCGGCAGGATAAATACACACATACATCAAAGGAGATATTACAATGAGCTACACAAAGGCAGAACAGCTTTACGAAGGCAAGGCGAAGAAGGTTTTCGCCTGCGCAGAAAACCCTGACTACGTTATCGTTTCCTACAAGGACGACGCTACCGCCTTCAACGGTCTGAAAAAGGGTCAGATCCACGGCAAGGGCGTTATCAACAACAAGATGACAAACTATATGTTCGGTCTGCTCGAAAAGGAGGGCATTCCTACCCACCTTATCGAAGAGATCAACGACCGCGAGACAGTTGTTAAGAAGGTCGAGATCGTTCCGCTGGAAGTTATCGTAAGAAACGTTGCAGCAGGCAGCTTCTCCAAGAAGCTCGGCATTGAGGAGGGCACTCCCCTTAAGACTCCGACTCTCGAGTTCAGCTACAAGAACGACGACCTCGGCGATCCGTTCATCAACAGCTACTACGCTCTCGGTCTTGGTCTTGCTACTCAGGAGGAGATCGACACTATCTCCAGGTACGCTTTCGCTGTAAACAAGTTCATGCTTGAATACTTCAAGAAGCTCAACATCGACCTTATCGACTTCAAGATCGAGTTCGGCCGTTTCCACGGTCAGATAATCCTCGCCGACGAGATCTCCCCGGATACCTGCCGCTTCTGGGATTCCACGACCCACGAGAAGCTTGACAAGGACAGATTCCGCAGGGATATGGGCGGCGTTGAGGACGCATATCAGGAGATCATGCGCAGAATTTTCGGCAAGTAATAAGCCGGGTCACAAGGTAACGGGATATCATTCAGCTATCCGGAGCAGGGCTTCCCTGCCCCGGCTTAGTTGATACAGACAGAGAAAAGGCGGTATAACTTTATATGGGCGGTTTTTTCGGAGCAGCAACTGAACATAGCTGCATAAGCGACGTATTCTTCGGCACCGATTACCATTCGCACCTTGGAACAAGAAGAGGCGGCATGACCGCGTACTCCCCCGAAAAGGGATTCCAGAGGAGCATTCACAGCATTGAGAACTCCCCGTTCAGAACAAAGTTCGAGAACGATGTTGAGAACATGGAGGGAAACCTCTGCATCGGCAGCATAAGCGACACCGACCCGCAGCCCCTCATGATGAAATCAAGGCTGGGGACCTACGCGGTGTGCAATATCGGCATAATCAACAACGCGGACGAGCTCTGCGATGAGCTCTTAAAGAGCACTCACGCCAGCTACGAGGCAATGAGCAGCGGAAAGGTGAACTCCTCCACGCTTATCGGCGCCCTCATCGCGCAGAAGGACACTCTGGCAGACGGCATTCATTACGCCATGGAGCGTATCGAAGGCACCATTTCCCTGCTGATACTCACGGAGGACGGCATCATCGCCGCCCGCGACAAGAACGGCAGACTGCCTATAATCATCGGCAGGCGCGACGACGGCTACTGCGTATCTTTCGAGAGCTTCGCTTTCCAGAAGCTGGGTTATGAGATGTACCGAGAAATGCTTCCCGGCGAGATCGTGAAGATAACGTCCAAGCGCGCAGAGGTGCTCCGCGAGGGCTGCCAGAAGGATCTCAAAATATGCACGTTCCTGTGGACGTACTACGGCTATCCCAACTCCGTTTACGAGGGCGTGACCGTTGAGACCATGCGCACAAGAAACGGCGAGATAATGGCTGAGCACGACATCAGCAACGGAACCCTTCCGGACGTTGATTTCATCTGCGGCGTACCGGATTCCGGCGTTCCCCACGCGATAGGCTACGCAAACAGAAGCGGTATTCCCTTCGCGCGTCCTTTTATAAAGTATACCCCCACATGGCCCCGCAGCTTCATGCCGCAGAGCCAGTCCATGAGAAACAAGGTTGCAAAGATGAAGCTTATCCCCGTCCATGAGCTTATCGAGGGGAAAAAGCTCCTGTTCGTTGACGACAGCATCGTAAGAGGCACACAGCTCCGCGAAACCGTGGAGTTCCTGTACGCGAACGGCGCCAGGGAGGTACATATGCGTTCCGCCTGTCCGCCTATCATGTACGGCTGCAAGTATCTGAACTTCTCCAGAAGCACCTCAGAGCTTGACCTCATCGCACGCCGCATTATCCATGAATTCGAGGGTGAAGAGGGCGTGCAGTACATCGCGGAATACAGCGATACAAACACAGAGCGCGGCAAAAAGCTCAGAGCTGAGATATGCAAGCGCCTGAAGCTCACATCGCTTGAATTCCAGTCCCTCGAGGGCACGGTGAAGGCTGTCGGACTTCCTGAAAGCGGGCTTTGCAGCTACTGCTGGAACGGAAAGGAATGATATACTTTGTCAGGTAATATCCACGAGGAATGCGGCGTATTCGGCATTTACTGCAATACGCCGTCCGATGTGGCGCACTCCGCTTATTTCGGGCTGTATGCGCTTCAGCACAGGGGTCAGGAAAGCTGCGGAATCGTTGTTAACGACCGCGGGGTTTTCAAGACCCACAAGGGACTTGGTCTGGTGAACGAGGTGTTCACCGAGCGGGTACTCTCTGAATTCGGAAAGGGCAGGATCGCCGTTGGCCATGTGCGCTACTCCACCACCGGAAACGTGAACACTGCCAACTGCCAGCCCATGACGGTGCGCCATGTAAAGGGCGCGCTCGCCATCGCCCACAACGGAAACCTTATCAACGCGCTCGACCTGCGCCGCCAGTATGAGCTGAAAGGCGCGATATTCCACAGTACGAGCGACACCGAGGTCATTTCCTACGCAATTACCGAGGCACGCCTTACGACAAACTCCATTCAGGAGGCGGTCGAGCAGGCGATGTATAAGATAAAAGGCGCGTATTCACTTGCAATAATGTCGCCGAAAAAGCTCATTGCGGCACGCGACCCGCAGGGCTTCAGACCGCTTTGTCTGGGTAAGCTCCCGGACGGCGCGGGCTATGTCGTGGCTTCCGAGAGCTGCGCACTCGACAGCACTGGCGCCGATTTCGTCCGGGATATCGAACCCGGAGAGATAGTCGTTATCGACGAGAACGGCGTTCAGAGCATTAGGACCCACTGCGGTCAGAGGAGCTCCATGTGCGTGTTCGAGTTCATTTATTTTGCGCGCCCCGACTCGGTCATCGAGGGTGCGAGCGTCCACCGCGCGCGTCTGCGTGCAGGTCATTATCTTGCGCTGGAGCACCCGGTTCAGGCGGACGTCGTCATCGGCTGCCCGGACAGCGGACTTGACGCGGCGCTCGGCTTCGCACAGCAGAGCGGTATTCCCTACGGAGTCGGCTTCGTAAAGAACCGCTATATCGGCAGAACGTTCATTCAGCCTACTCAGGGAATGCGTGAGAATTCCGTAAGGATAAAGCTGAACGCGGTCAGCGAAACGGTAAAGGGCAAGCGCGTTGTCCTTATAGATGACAGTATCGTAAGAGGAACTACCTCGGCGAAGGTCGTCAAGCTGCTCCGCCATGCGGGCGCTACTGAGATCCACATGAGAATATCCTCCCCGCCTTTCGTGAGCGAGTGTTTCTTCGGAACGGACATCGACAGCAAGGAGAACCTTATCGCGAACAAGCACACCGTTGAGGAAATCGCACAGATAATCGGCGTGGATTCCCTCGGATTCCTCAGCACGGACAGCGTTACAAAAATCGCTGAAAATGCCGGCTGCGGCTTCTGCACCGGCTGCTTCACCGGAAAGTACCCGATAGAAGTTCCAAAGGAAATACCCAAGGACAAATTTGAAATGAAGTTCGACGAATGAGCCGTGCGCCGTTCGGAGGGCTGACAAATACAATTAAGGCTGCTCCGTTCAGTGCGGCGCTCCTTAAGAAAGGACAGAAAAATGAAAAGTTACAGCGAAAGCTACAAGGCTGCGGGCGTTGACGTGACCGCAGGCTATGAATCCGTTCGTCTTATGAAGGAGCACGTTGCGAGAACCAACACCCCAGGCTGCATTTCCGGCATCGGAGGCTTCGGCGGTCTGTTCATGCCCGACCTCACCGGCATGAAGGAGCCTGTCCTCGTAAGCGGCACCGACGGCGTAGGCACCAAGCTCAAGCTTGCAATGCTGATGAACAAGCACGACACCATCGGTATCGACGCGGTTGCAATGTGCGTTAACGACATAATCTGCTGTGGCGCAAAGCCCCTGTTCTTCCTTGACTACATCGCCATCGGCAAGGTAGTTCCGGAGAAGGTCGCCGAGATCGTCAAGGGCGTGGCTGACGGCTGCGTTATGGCAGGCTGCGCGCTTGTCGGCGGCGAGACCGCAGAGCACCCCGGCATGATGCCTGACGATGAATACGACATCGCAGGTTACAGCACCGGTATCGTTGACAAGTCAAAGATCCTCGATCCCACCACCGTAAAGCCCGGCGACGCTATTATCGGTATCGCTTCCAGCGGCGTGCACTCAAACGGATTTTCACTGGTCAGAAAGGTGTTCAATGTAAACGAGCAGAAGCTCCGCACATTCTACCCTGAGCTCGGCACTTCCCTCGGCGAGGCTCTGCTGGCTCCTACCAGAATCTACGTCAAGCCGGTTCTGGACGTTATCTCCAAGCTGACCGTAAAGTCCATCAGCCACATCACCGGCGGCGGATTCTATGAGAATATCCCGCGTGCGCTTCCCGACGGAGTTTCCGCGAAGATCAGCAAGAGCAGCTACGAGGTTCCCGCTATCTTCAAGCTCCTGCAGAAAGAGGGCAATATCCCCGAGCACGATATGTACAACACATTCAACATGGGTATCGGCATGATGCTCGTTGTTGACAAGGCTGATGCTGCAAAGGCTGTTGAGATCCTCAACGCAGACGGCGAAAAGGCTTACATCATCGGCGAGACCATTGCAAGCGACGAGGGCGTTATCATCGGATAATGTTCGGATTTTTCAGGAAAAAGACTGCTGCTCCCTTCACCGGGGAGCAGTGTTCAGTCGATATTTCAGAAAACGGGCTGATGATCAACGGCATGAAGCTGGATATTCCCATGCACATGGACGCCGCTGAAAAAATACTGGGAACTCCGAGGTCGCAGACTTTCAGGACCAGCAGCGAGAACCGCGAATTCCTTGAGCAGACTCATGGCAAAGGAATGGTGACCAAGCGCGTCAACTACACATGGGACGAGCTTGGAATCTACTGCTACACCGTGAACGGCAAGGTCGTACACTGCTTTGGTTTTATGTTCCGCAACGACCCGGAACTGAACCTTAAGCACTCCCCTGCCAAGATGTTCAGCGGAACTCTTACAATAAACGGCGAGCCGTGGGACAAGGCGATACTGCGCGGCGATGACTGCAAAGTAATACGCGTGCTCCCCGTCGGGTACTACTCGGTCACTGCCGAATATGCAGACCCATTCGCAGGCGGGAATCCATACGACGGCGGGTACAACTGCATTGAGTTCCAGCTTGAAGAATAACGCTCATTTGGAGGTAATTTCATGAAAAATATCGTGGTGCTCGTATCGGGCGGCGGAACGAATCTTCAGGCGCTCATCGACGCTGAGAAGCGCGGCGGGATAAAGGGCGGAAAAATAACCTGCGTTATCGCGAGCAAGGCGGACGCATACGCACTGGAGCGCGCAAAGAACAACGGCATAAAGACCCGCGTGCTGGTCCGTAAGGACTTCGCGGACGTTAAGAGTTACAGCAAGGCAATGCGTGACGCACTTGTTGAGGAAAAGGCGGATCTGGTGGTTTACGCCGGATTCATGACGATACTTGACGAGCAGGTGTGCGACGCATTTCCGAACAAGATGATAAATATTCACCCGGCGCTTATCCCCTCTTTCTGCGGAAAGGGATTCTACGGGCTCCACGTTCATGAGGCTGCTCTCGCAAAGGGAGTAAAGGTCTCCGGCGCTACGGTTCACTTTGTTACCGCCGACTGCGACGCGGGTCCGATAATCCTCCAGAAAGCGGTGGAGGTAAAGACCGGCGACACTCCGGAAACGCTCCAGAAGCGCATTATGGAAGAAGCCGAGTGGAAGCTCCTGCCGCTGGCGGCTTCCCTTTTCTGCGAGGACAGGATAGTCGTTAAGAACGGCGTTACCGAGATATTATGAGCAGGATAAGAATATTCGGCGCGAGCGCGGATTTCTTCAATACGACAGAGGGCGTAATCTTCACCGACACGGAAAACGAAATAAGGCTGTTGGGCAAAAAGGTCGGCGAAAACTATCTCAGGAAGTGTGCGGAATATTTCTGCCAGCTCCCCGCCGAATTAAGGGAAACGCTATGTGAAGCCACCGCCGAATACCTGACGGACACTATTGAAGAGCACGCCGACGAGTACGACATCGACTATCTCCCGGAAATTACCGCCGGGAACGTGCTCACTTTCCTGAGACCGGTCGAGCTCCGCACGGAGGCTCACGATATCCTGTCGGAGGAGGATATGCCCCCGGCGTTCAGCGTAAAGCTGGAGTTCACGCCGGTTCCGGTGGAGCTGGCTGAATGGGTCGTGCGCGGCGAGGACGCAATGTACGTCGGCGAATACCGCGGACTTTCTCCGTGGAACGACAACCTCTCCGGCAAACGCTGGAACTACATCAGGGAGGCGTGAAATGAACGAAGGAAGATTCACCGGAAAGGCGCAGCTGTATGCGAAATTTCGCCCCTCCTACCCTACCGCGCTGGTGGACTGGCTCTTTAAAATGACGAACGCGGAAAATGTCGCGGACATAGGCGCGGGCACCGGGAAGTTCACTGAAAAGCTCCTTGCAAAGCCGTGGAGCGTCACCGCAGTCGAGCCTAACACGGATATGTGCCGCGAGCTGCTGAAATGCGTTGGCGGCAGGGCGGAAATCGTAATGGCTTCCGCAGAAAGCACCGGACTTCAGGAACACAGATTCGGGCTGATAACCGCGGCGCAGTCATTCCACTGGTTTGACGAGAACAAATTCCGCGAGGAATGCAGGCGGCTGCTCACCCCGGACGGTCGTCTGGCGATAGTATTCAACAGCAGGCTCAGCGGCGCGATAAGCGTGGAGCGCGACGAGATATTCCGGAAATACTGTCCGGATTTCGTGGACCGCCGCAGCCATATGGGCGTACGCTCGGAAGAAGAGGGCGATAAGTTCCTGCGGAACGAGTATTTCTCCTCGGTCGATGTGTTCCAGATGGAAAATCCGGTAATTTTCAGTCGGGAGCAATTCATCGGAAACTCGCTTTCACTGTCCTATTCACCCAAGGAAAGCGACCCGAACTTAAAGGCGTTCATCACTGAGATAAGGGACCTGTTCGACAAATACCACAGGTACGGCAAGGTCGCCATAAGCTATAAAACCACCTGCTATGCAGGGAAATTCTGAAAGGATATAAGTTATGAACTACACTGAACTTGACAAGGAACTGAATTCCCTTGCATATCACGGCAGAGGAATAATCATCGGCAAGTCCCCTGACGGAAAGAAGGCTGTCACAGCCTACTTCATAATGGGCAGAAGCGAGAACAGCCGCAACCGCGTTTTCGTTGAGGACGGCGAGGGGATCCGCACCCAGGCTTTCGACCCTTCCAAAATGGTTGACCCGCACCTCATCATTTACGCTCCGGTTCGTGTTCTCGGCAACAAGACCATCGTTACCAACGGCGACCAGACCGACACCATCTACGAGCTGATGGACAAGCAGATGACCTTTGAACAGTCCCTGCGCACACGCGAATTTGAGGACGACAAGCCGAACTACACGCCGAGAATTTCCGGCATAATCCACCTTGAAAACGGTGCAATGAACTACGCTATGTCCATTCTGAAATCCGCTGACGGGGACGGAAGCTCCTGCCGCAGATACACCTATGCTTACAGCAATCCGATGTCCGGCAAGGGCAGCTTTATCCACACCTACGCAGGCGATGAGATCGAGCAGGACGGCGTACGCAGACTCCCCAGCTTTGAGGGCGAGCCGAAGAACGTCATTATCCCCGAAATGGATATAGACAAGCTCACAGACTATCTGTGGACTAATCTCAACAAGGACAACAAGGTTTCACTGTTCGTTCGCTATATCGACCTTGAGACCGGAAAATACGAAAGCAGAATCGTTAATAAGAACGTATAAAAAGGAGATACTATGAAGGAATTCGAATTAAAGTACGGCTGCAACCCCAACCAGAAGCCCGCAAGGATCTATATGGAAAACGGCGCTGAGCTTCCTATTGAGGTGCTCAACGGACGTCCCGGCTACATCAACTTCCTCGACGCATTCAACGGATGGCAGCTTGTAAAGGAGCTAAAGGCTGCGACAGGCTACCCCGCTGCGACAAGCTTCAAGCACGTTTCCCCTGCCGGCGCCGCTATCGGTCTTCCTCTGACCGATACGCTCGCAAAGATCTACTGGGTTGACGACCTCGGCGAGCTCTCTCCCCTCGCCTGCGCTTACGCAAGGGCAAGAGGCGCTGACAGAATGAGCAGCTACGGCGATTTCATCGCGCTGTCCGACGTCTGCGACGTTTCCACCGCCAGGATAATCCAGAGAGAGGTTTCCGACGGAGTTATCGCTCCCGGCTATGAGCCTGAGGCTCTTGAAATACTCAAGAGCAAGAAAAAGGGCGGCTACAATATAATCAAAATCGACCCTGACTACGTTCCCGAGAAGATAGAGCGCAAGCAGGTTTACGGAATCACCTTTGAACAGGGCAGAAACGAACTTGTTATCAACGACGAGCTGTTCGCAAATATCCCCACGGAAGCAAAGGATCTTCCGGAGAGCGCAAAACACGATCTCGCCATCGCGCTCATCACGCTGAAGTACACGCAGTCCAACTCCGTTGCATACGCCTGCGGAGGTCAGGCTATCGGTATCGGCGCAGGTCAGCAGTCCAGAATACACTGCACACGCCTTGCAGGAACAAAGGCGGACAACTGGTATCTCCGCCAGTCTCCTCAGGTTATGGGGCTCCAGTTCGTTGATAATATCCGCCGCGCGGACCGCGACAACACAATCGACCTGTACATCGGCGACGACTATATGGATGTTCTCGCCGAGGGCGAATGGCAGAAGTTCTTCAAGGTTAAGCCCGCCGTATTCACCCGCGAGGAGAAGCGCGCATGGCTCGACACAATGAAGGGCGTATCCCTTGGCTCAGACGCGTTCTTCCC
Organism: uncultured Oscillospiraceae bacterium; assembly: GCA_934481355.1. Classification (GTDB taxonomy): domain Bacteria; phylum Bacillota; class Clostridia; order Oscillospirales; family Ruminococcaceae; genus CAG-115. The sequence continues at coordinate 12,466 of CAKSPH010000025.1, forward strand.
GTTCGGCGACAACATCGAGAGAGCGCACAGGAGCGGCGTTCAGTACATCGCACAGCCCGGCGGCTCTATCCGCGACGACAACGTTATCGAGGTATGCAACAAGTATGGCATAACAATGGCGTTCACCGGAATCCGTCTGTTCCATCACTGATTTTTTGGAGGTAATCATGTCCCACGAGTTAGTTCTTGTCCTCGACTTCGGCGGTCAGTATAATCAGCTTATCGCCCGCCGCGTCAGAGAGCATAAAATTTACTGCGAGGTTAAGTCCTACAAGACCCCCATTGAAGAAATACGCGCCATGAACCCCAAGGGAATTATCTTCACAGGCGGTCCGAACAGCGTGTACCTTGAAAACTCCCCCAGAATGTCCAAAGAGATATTTGAGCTGGGAGTACCGGTGCTCGGAATCTGCTATGGTGTGCAGTTCATGGCATACAGCCTCGGCGGCGAGATTGGCACAGCTGTTGACAGCTCCCTGTCTGAATTCGGCAGGACTGAAACAGAGGTCGATACCAATTCCCTGCTGTTCAAGGGAATCGAGAGCACTACCGTTACATGGATGAGCCACAACGACTACATCAAGAAGCTCCCTGACGGTTTTGAGGTTTGCGGTCACACGGCAAAATGCCCCTACGCAGCTATCCAGAACGTTGAGAAGAAGTTCTATGGCGTACAGTTCCACCCGGAGGTAAATCACACTGAGCGCGGCTTCGATATGCTGGGAAACTTCCTGTACAACGTCTGCGGCTGCCGCGGCGACTGGACCATGGAAAGCTATGCTGAGACTGCAATCAGGTCAATTCGCGGGAAGGTCGGCGACGGCAAGGCTCTGCTGGCTCTCTCCGGCGGCGTTGACAGCTCCGTTGCCTGCAAGCTGCTTGCAAAGGCTATCGGAAGCCAGCTCACCTGCATTTTCGTTGACCACGGTCTTATGAGAAAGAACGAGGGCGACGAGGTCGAGGCTGCATTCGCTGACAGCGGCGTTAATTTCGTACGCGTGAACGCCGGCGAAAGATTCCTCGGCAAGCTTGCCGGAGTTACCGAGCCGGAGGCAAAACGCAAGATAATCGGCGAGGAATTTATCCGCGTATTCGAAGAAGAAGCAAAGAAAATAGGCAAGGTGGACTACCTTGTTCAGGGCACCATCTACCCCGATGTCATTGAATCCGGACTTGGCGACGCAGCCGTTATCAAGAGCCACCACAATGTCGGCGGTCTGCCTGACTACGTTGATTTCAAGGAGATAATCGAGCCTCTCCGCCTGCTGTTTAAGGACGAGGTACGCGCCCTCGGAACTACGCTCGGTCTGGACGAAAAGCTGGTATGGCGTCAGCCGTTCCCGGGTCCGGGTCTTGCTATAAGAATTATCGGAGACATTACTCCTGAAAAGGTTGCCACACTCCAGGATGCAGACGCTATCTTCCGCGAGGAGATTGCTAATGCCGGTCTTGACAGGAGCATCAACCAGTATTTCGCAGTGCTCACAAATATGCGCTCCGTTGGCGTTATGGGCGACGGCAGAACATACGACTATACGCTCGCACTCCGCGGAGTTTCTACCAGCGATTTCATGACGGCAGATTTCTCACGCATTCCTTATGATGTGCTGGAGAAGGTTTCAGTGCGTATCGTAAACGAGGTCAAGAATATTAACCGTATTGTTTATGATATTACTTCCAAGCCGCCGGCTACTATTGAGTGGGAATAATCGCCACTTCCGAAAATTTCGCATAACAATGCTGGTTGGAGAATATCAAACGGCTTCGCGATACCGATTTTGATACCGAAAATCCAAAATATGAAGTAGTTGCAGGTGGCTTATGTGTTGTAGCCATTTGTACCCAATAACAAAATGATCCCCGAAAACCTTTATTAAGATTTTCGGGGATTATTACTTGTGATTATATTTCTCACATATTTGTCAACAAATCCGAAATATCAGCGTCAATGCAGACAGACCTTTCTTCGATTTCCTTCGGCGCATAGGATTCACCGAAATTTAGGCAGGCATAAAATGCGTTCGGGTTCTGGAAAGTCATTCTCCAGAACGGGAATTTGATGATTCCCGGGGTGTTCATTCCAACGCCGAGTTCAAGGAATAATATGTGTTGTCCATCGTGAGAGCGCAGGTATTTTTCGTATCTCTGCGCCGCTTTGTGCCAGCCGCTGTCCTCAACGAATTTGTCGTCCGCGCGCAGATTCATCGTCAGCGGCTTTCCGCAGCGCGGACATCTCGGGATAAGCTCGGTCGGTATTCTCATGTTTCCCTGTGAATCCATCATCGCAATTACGCTGTCCTCGTTGTCCCAGGTTTCCTTGCAGCAGGGTCTGGAGCACTGAAACAGACCATAATCTCCCTGCGTGTAAAACAGCCGCTCCTTGTCGAATCCTGCTTTCTGAAACTGGTGGTCAACATTCGTGGTCAGCACGAAATGATCCTTGTCACGGACAAGCTGAAACAGCCGTTTGTATGTACCGTTGTCAACATCCATATAGCGGTTGATGTAGATGTATCTGGACCAGTACGCCCAATATTCCTCAGGAGTATCAAACGGGTAGAATCCGCCCTCGTACATATTCCGGAATCCGTATTTCGCGATGAAATCCGAGAAATATTTCTCGAACCGCTCCCCGCTGTAAATGAATCCAGCCGCCGTGGAAAGCCCCGCTCCAGCGCCGATTATTATTGAATCTGCGGAGTTTATCTCACTTTTCAGCGTTTCAATTTTCGCTGAGTATTTTTCTGTATATGCCATAGTCCTCGTTTCCGAACACATTAAAAATCACCTTTATTCTGTGAGATTTCATAAAATTCCGTACTGTACTGACTGCGATTTCAGCCGCTTCTTGCTTCGGGAATCCGAACACTCCGGTTGAAGTACAGCAGAATGCAATGCTGTCGATTCCGTTCTGTACCGCAATTTCAAGGCAGGACTGATAGCAGCTTTTCAGCAGCCTGCAATGTTCCAAAGTAAGCTTTCCCGCTACAATTGGACCCACCGTGTGTATAACATAGTCGCACGGCAGATTGTACGCCGAGGTAATTTTCGCCTGTCCTGTGGGTTCCGGAAATCCCTGTTTTTCCATTATTCCGGCGCATTCCAGCCGCAGACGGATTCCCGCAAACGTGTGAATGCAGTTGTCGATACAGTTGTGGCAGGGCTGATAGCAGCCGGTCATTCCGCTGTTTGCAGCGTTGATTATTGCTCCACATTTCAGCGTGGTAATGTCGCCGCGCCAGAGGTATATATTCTCCTCAGCCGGCGATAGATCCGCAATATCCGTGATACCCTTTTCGGCGGTTTTCTGGCGGAGGTATTCGTCCTCCGTGGCGAGGTATTCCGCTGAGATTTCATAAGCTGAACGGACGTTTACAAGGCTTCTGTAAAGCCGGAATTGCTCGTTTTCCGATGACGGTATTCTTATTTTTCTGTATTCCGGATTTTCATTCAGCAGGTATTTTATCAGTTTCTCGGCGGACATTGAATCACAGCCTTTCTATCGCTCCTACCGGACAATTTTCAAAGCAGGCGCCGCAGTGCAGGCAGTTGTTCTGCCTTATATTATACGACGCTGGATCGCCCTTGTCTATGCAGTTCTGCGGACATACCGTCAAGCACTTGCCGCAGCCTATGCAGTTGTCCGTAATGCGGTAGCCCTTACGTTCCTCGACTCCATTTCCGATAGTGTAGACCTCGCGGAAAATCGGATTTACGCCGAGATTGAAATACTCGATGGCAGCGTCCTTTATCTCAAAGCAGATACCGATATTCCGTTTCTCACCGGGGTAGAGATTCGCAAGGTACGGCTGCTCGGCAAATATCGTGTCAATACAGTGCTTCTGCCGTTCATCAGCGACCGGGAGCGCTTTTCCGGACAGCCGTATCATCTCCTTGAATTTCGTGTAGACAAGTATCTGCACGCGCCCGTCCGCGAGAAGCTCCCTTGCAACATTCTTACCCCTTGCGGTGAAGAAATACAGAGAATCCTCATCGTAATGCACTGCGCTTATGCAGCGTATCTGCGGAGCGCCGTGCTCGTCAACCGTGGCAACGTTCAGCACCCCCACAAGCTGCATTTTCTTTAAACAGGTCTTTGCGTCCATTATTAATACCTCACTCTATAATTCTGATTCTGTCGGGTCTGCGCGGCTTTGTGTGCGGCTGTTCGCCGTTGATATAGCCCAGTATCACGAAGCAGACCGCGCTGTAATTTTCGGGAACGTTCCACTCCCTGAGCAGCGTCTGTCCCTCGTCGCTGATGAAGGTTTCCTCTCCGCGGGAAATAATGCAGGAGGAAATGCCAAGCTCCGTTGCCTGTAGCAGCATATTTTCAGCCATGCAGAAAGCGTCTGCTACGCGGAATGCAAAGCCGTCCTGACCGAAGATCGCTACAACAGTCGGTGCGCCGTAAAAGCCGTTCTTTATCGTCGGGTCATCGATAGTACTGGGCTGTTCGCTTGAAACGTAGCCGCCGAGCAGACGGCTTCTTTCGAACCTGGCGAGGTTCATTCTGCCGATTTTGGCGGTGAGTTCCGCATTGTTAACTGCGACCATCATGCTGCGCTGACCGCCGCCAGCGTTCGGTGCGTAGTTTCCTGCTTCAAGAATAAGCTGTAAATCCTCGCGGCTTATCTGCCTGTCGGTGTATTTCCTGATGGAGTGACGCGCTTTGATTATGTCCATTAGCATAGCTTTTCTCCTGTGATTTCATTGCGTTCTTTCCAGCACTGCGGGTCGGGGGCGTACATATTACCGGTGTAACCGAATGTTACCGCCGGACAGCCCCTGCAATACCCGCGAAGCTCGCAGCGGCTGCATTTCTCAAATTTGTCCCACTGCCTGTATTCGTCAAGCTCAGCGCCGTTGAACAGGTCGTAGAGCGGGGTTTCGAACACGTTTCCGATTCTGGATTCCATGCGGCGGCAGGCATAAACATCGCCGGTCGGGATTATCGTCATGTGACCCGTCCCGCAGTGGCAGCCGTCGTAAATTACGTCAGGGTCGCTGTTTTCCGGAAGCTTGAACAGTCCGTTTTCGTAGAGATACAGCGTCCAGAGGTGGTCTTTAAGCTGGAAAGTTGTCGTACAGCCGTTCTTTTTGTGTTCCTCAAATTTCCTGTGGCACATATCCATGAATTTGCGGTACTGCTGCGGGGGAATGTGATATTCCTCAGACTTCTGACCGCTGGTTGGACAGTATCTTCCGAATGCGAATACGTCAACGTTTTTCTCCGCGCACAGGTCGATGAGCTGCGGGAAATCCCCGATATTTGCGCTGGAAACCGTGGACATTATTGCGCAGTACATTCCCGCATTTTTTATGCAGTCTATCTTCTCGATGGTAGTGTCGAACGAACCCGGCTTGCGGAACATATCGTGGGTTTCGCGCATTCCGTCAAGTGAAAGCTGGTACTTCACGCAGCCGTGCTCACGGAGCTTACAGCATACCTCGTCGTTCAGGTGAAACGGATTCCCGAGGATAGCCCAGCGGATATCCTTTTCTTTCAGCTTCTGCGCAAGCTTCCAGAAGTCCTTATGTAAAATCGGGTCGCCGCCTGTGATATAGATATAGGGCGTTCTGCCGAGCCTTTCGCACATATCCTCTATGCTCGCGAGTACCTGTTCCATTCTGTCGAACGGCATTTCGGTGAGCTTCTTGCAGTTGTCCTCCGCGAAGATGTAGCAGTGCTTGCAGCGCTGGTCGCAGGTGTCGGTAATGTGCCACTGGAAGGCAAAATAGGGTTTCATAGCGGTATCCTCCGATGATATTTGCTCAGGGACAGCCGGAAATCCGGCTGTCCGGGGTTGCGAAGTTTGTTTTACTTCTTGTCAGGGTCAGCTGCGCCGCACGCAGAACCGCAAGCAGAAGCGGGAGCCTTGGGGTCGGCTGTGCCGCACGCAGAGCCGCAAGCGGAAGCAGGAGCCTTGGGGTCAGCTGTGCCGCACGCAGAGCCGCAAGCGGAAGCAGGAGCCTTGGGGTCGGCTGTGCCGCACGCAGAACCGCAAGCGGAAGCGGGCTTGTCAGCCGGGTCAGCAGTTCCGCAGGCAGTGCCGGAAAATGCAGCTACATTCTTTAATGTTTCGCTCATGTTTGTAACCTCCTGTATTACTCGGATCTCTCCTGTGATTACAGTATATCACGAGTTTTCAGCGTGCGCAAGTACGCACTTTCAGGTTACATAGTTACCTGAAAGTGACTTTTGCACAACGGTGCGGTTCGTCGGAAAAATATTTTTTCAGTTGATTTTTCGCGGCATATATGCTATAATGTATATAACATCATTTTCTGAACTTTTGGAGGGATACATATGCTAAAACGTGAAGAACTTCCCGAATGCGATGTTGCGACCACCGTACAGATAATCGGCAACAAGTGGAAGCTGCTGATAATGCGGAACCTGCTTTCCAGGTCATGGAGATTCAACGAGCTGCGGAAATCCCTTGACGGCGTGAGCCAGAAAGTACTGACCGACAGTCTTCGCCAGCTGGAATCCGACGGCATAATTCTGCGCACGGTATACCCGGAGGTACCTCCGAGGGTGGAGTATTCGCTGACAGAACTCGGCGAATCCATGCGACCTATTCTTTCTGCAATGGAAAACTGGGGAAAAAGTTATAAAGATACTCTTTTATAAACTACATTTGATAACGTTTCGTAAATGTTTTCAAAAACTCCGAGGCTGAATGCCGAACCGTGTAAATGCCAATAATACCCACGGAAAGTGAGGTATTGCACATGAAAAAAACACAAGGACAACAAAAATGCCATATTCAGAAAAATCTGAACATGGCATTTAAAATTTATGAGCGCTTTATCTTTGAAAGAGCAACAGCAATAGCCGCAGCAACAGCGATTCCGGTGCCAACTGCCACGGGAACCACAGGAAAACCGTTTTTATCCGGCTGTTCCTCGGGGAGCTGTTCCGACTGTGGAGCCTTGAAAACAAGTTCCGTTACCGAAAGAGGTTTCAGCGAGTATTCCAGCACACGCCCGTCAAGCTCCGCAGGGTCTGCGCTGCGGATATCCGTGCTGTCGCCGTAAAGCTCGTAGACCTCCGCGCAGGAGTACCCGGTTTCACCGCCTATCGTAAGGCTTATCGGAGTTTCCTCATGCAGCGATTTGTTTGTGAGGATAACGTGCAGATTGCCACTTTCATCGGTCGCGGAATATGCGGAAACCGTGTTCCGGTCGGAACTTTCGCTCTTGACTAATGTGTTTCCGAAGCCGCTTCCTCTGCCGTCATAATTCGTGAACATATTTATCGCGGCGAGCTGGTACTGATTCTGATCGAACGACCACAGCGATGAAAAGTACACGCCGTTTTCCGCGAAAATTCCGAGTACGTCCGCCTGGCACACTCCACCGGAAATGTGATCTCCGCCTCCGAAATTGTACTCCGTGAACGCCAGCTTTGTTCCGGGGTAGTACTGATCGATGGACTGCTGAATGTTCGGGATAAGCGGGAAGAATTCCGCGCCGTTGTCGGCTATCCAGCTGTTTTCAAGGTAGCCCTCCTCAAACAGAGAGCGCACGCTGTCCAGCCGCGCCTTTACGCAGCCGTCACGGTCGTAATGACTGCAGGAGCGCTGACCGCATTCGCCCTTTGCTTCGGTGTAATAATGGATATCGAGGACATCCAGCAGACGCCTGCCGTATGATTTCTCCGCCTTTTTCATTTCGTCAAGGTAGTAGTCGATGAACCAGCGGTAATTCCCTGCGCTCTGCTTTTCGCCCCAGTCGGGAGCGCCGGCAAGGCTCTGGTATGCGGTATATCCGTACAGCGACGGGCCGAACACCTCCGCGCTGCCGTCCATATCCTTAACGACCTGAGCGAGGTCTGCGCTCTTTTCAATAAGCTCATCGCAGGTGACGTGTTTGCTGTGCGCCAGCTTGTGAGTTCCGTTCCACAGCCCCGGCTCGTTGTCGAGCGCGTATGCGTTGAAGCCGCCGGAGGTGGAGTTCCCAAGCGTATTGATAAGGTAGTTCAGGTATTCGTCCGTGTACACCACGTTGTCCGTTTTATCCGGTTCCATTGAGAATTCACCGGGCTTACGATTGACCACCTTGTACCAGTATTCCGTGTTCGGCGCGGTACAGTCGTCATCAACAAGGTCGAGTTTCTTGAACGTGCTGGAGGACACATATCCGAGCATCTGAAGCGTCAGCAGTTTGTACGGCACGTTATGCGCGGAAACGTCCATCGCGGCGTTCAGCGCGGCGCCGCCGGGGGTCTGCCGCAGGTCGTCGTCGAGTACGTCCTGAACCATGTGCATATCTGCGGAATTGTACCAGTCCGCGCCAGCGTTGGACATATTGTTTTCCCAGTTGTAGCAGCTCATTCGGTTGCCGCCAAGCCGGAATGCTCCCGCGCTGACGGCGCTCAGGTCAACGCCGCTGTTCACGCCGTATATGTACGGGGATATTTCGCGCAGCTCGGTCTGCGGGTCTACTGTTATTGAGATGGTCATGCTGTCCTCCGCGCTTGCGGGTATTGCTGCGGCAAGCGCCGCCGCGAGGGAAAGCGCCGCTATTTTTCTGAATTTCATCGTATTACCGCCTTTCCGGTTATCTGTTGATTATGGTCACCTTTAAAAACCTCATGTAAGCGAAAATGTGCAGGCAGTGTGCTATACACAAGGTTTTCAGAGGTGACCTGATATTTATGAGCTTTCTTTCTGGATAAAAGTCCACGGCAAAACTTCGGAAGAAACCTCCCTGCCGTTCAGGATATCGACAAGCTTTTGTGCGGCTATCCTGCCTATGTTCCTGTCCTCATAGGAAAGCGAGGTTATCGGCACCTGGGATATCCGGCTGAGATTGCTGTTGTCGAAGCTGACTACCGCAACGTCCTCCGGAACGCGTCTGCCAGCGGAGAGCAGGCACTTAACAAGCCCGAACGCCACCTCGTCGTTATAGCAAACGACCGCCGTGTTATCTCCGAGCCGCTTCAGTACCTCCTCCGGATCATCGAAGAGTTTTTCCTTTGTTTCAGTGGTGTACCAGAACACGTTCTCGTCAGGGATTATCAGACCGCTGCGGAAAAGCTCCGAAATAAAGCCCGAATACCGCTGATGACCCTGGATATCATCGCTCTTGAAATACCCTGCGATTTTCGTGTGACCGCGCTCAATGAGGTGCCGCACAAGCTCGGCGCCGCCCGCCTGATTATCCGCGCAGACGGAATACGTGCCGCTGAGGGTCGGGTAATATCCGTTGAAAAAGACTATCGGAATGCCCATGCCTATAAGCTTCTCGTACAAATCGAAATTTGGATTCGGCATTGCGGATTTTGTTCCCTCTATCAGTATTCCGTCAACGGGATTTTTCAGTATTTCTTCGAGAATAGCATGTTCGTTGCAGACGCGGTTGCGCGTCGCGGAAAGAACCGCAGTGTACTTGTTCTCGGACAGCACTTCCTCAACAGCCCGGAGCTGGCTCGGAAAAATGTAATCGCTGATGTATGTTGCAACTACCGCTATTTTTCCGGTCCTCGGGTTCAGCCGCTTCGGGCGCACAACCGAACCGCTGCCCTGCCGCTTTATTATAAGATTGTCCTCTACAAGGAGCGCCAGTGCCTTGCGTATCGTCTGGCGGCTGACGTTATACTGGGCTGTGAGCAGCTCCTCGGTAGGTATCGCCTGACCCTCAGTATATACGCCGTTTTCAATATCAGTTTTTATTGCCTGCGCGACAGCTTCATATTTAGTCATATATTATCGCCCCTATAAATAAAAAGTACAAATTCAAGCTCCGGCAGAATACAAATCCACCTGCGTATATGATACAACTTTGTGCTTAATTTGTCAAGATGTTTTTGCGCGGCAGCACATTTGTTTGTTGAAAAAAACGTACAATTTGTTATATATGCACAAAAGTTTTCCTGAAAGAATGTATATTTTGTGTATTGCATTTATCGGGTCTTTGTGCTAAAATAAGGACAACAAACAGGAACGCAGACAAAAATAAAAATTTGTAGCAATCATGCTGGGAATTTGTTATAAGCGTTCCAAAACAAAACCACAACGATCATTTTTTATCGGAGAGAAAAAGCATAAAACAAAGTCCTCCGCTTACCTGATGTGCGGAGCGCTCGCAGGAATAGGCGGCTTTGTTTACTTCCTTCATGTCGGCTCCGGTTCACCCTCCCATGCAAGCGGAACCGAGATGAACTCGATCGCCCCCTCCATCATCGGCGGCACGATGCTCTCCGGCGGTTCCGGCAACATCATAGGAACGCTGTTCGGCGTCATCTCGCTGAGTACGATAAATAACATCGTTTCCTCCCTCGGACTTGACGACGCATGGTGGACGAACATTACCGTTGCGGCAATGATCTGCTTGTTCCTTGTTATCCAGAGCGTGGTTCTTTCCAGAAAGAACAGGAAAAAGGCATAAACACAAACCGCGCTGAATATTTGTTCGGTGCGGCTTTTCTGTGAAGGAGAATTATTATGAACAAGATATACTTTGTCACCGGAAGCCAGGATCTTTACGGTGAGGAGACCCTCGCACAGGCTGCCAGGGACAGCACCCGGATAGCTGAATACACCAAAAAGTACACGATGGCGACGGACAACATCGCCGCAGTCCGCGAACAGGCAAAATATGAAGTGGCTCTCGAAGCATTACCTGACGCTGCCGCGGCTCTCAAGAGGTGATAATATGACGATACAGGAAAAAATACAGAATAAGAAAACCTATCTTGGCATAGAATTTGGCTCCACCAGAATCAAGGCGGTGCTCATCGACGACACGTTTGCGCCCATCGCTTCCGGAAGCCACGACTGGCAGAACCGCTACGAAAACGGCGTGTGGACCTACTCCCTGGAGGACATCACGAACGGACTCCAGCACTGCTACGCAAGCCTTGCGGAGGACGTCAAGAGCAAGTACGGCGTGATTCCCACGGGATACGGCGCAATGGGGATCTCCGGCATGATGCACGGCTACATGGCGTTCGATAAGGACGACAGACTGCTGGTTCCGTTCCGCACATGGCGCAATACCATCACCGAGCAGGCGGCTTCCGAACTGTCGGAACTTCTCGGATTCAACATCCCCCAGCGCTGGAGCATAGCGCACCTCTACCAGGCGGTGCTGAACGGCGAGGAGCATGTCAAGGATATCGCGCACATCAGCACGCTTGCAGGATTTATCCACTATCAGCTGACCGGAAAGCGCCAGGTCGGCGTGGGTGAAGCCTCCGGAATATTCCCGGTTGACGGTATCGCGTACAACGCGGAGTACATCGCGAAGGTAGATAAACTGCTTGCTGATAAGGGATTCTCCGGGAAGCTTGCGGAAGTCCTCCCCGGGGTGCTCAACGCAGGCGCAAGGGAAGCTGTCCTGAACGCCGAGGGCGCAAAGTTCCTCGACCCGACAGGCACGCTCCTGCCCGGAGTTCCCGTGTGCCCTCCCGAGGGCGACGCAGGCACCGGAATGGCGGCGACCAACAGCGTGCTTCCCCGCACGGGCAACGTATCCGCCGGGACTTCCATTTTCGCAATGCTTGTCCTTGACAAGCCACTCAGGGGCTACTATCCGGAAATAGACGTAGTGACCACCCCGGACGGCGCTCCGGTGGCGATGGTGCACTGCAACAACTGCTCCTCCGAGCTGGACGCATGGGTGAAGATTTTCGGCGAATTTGCGGAGCTGAGCGGTCACCCGATCGCAAAGCCCGCGCTTTACGATATGCTCTATTATCACGCGCTGACCGGCGACCCGGACTGCGGCGATACCGTTGTTTACAACTTCCTTTCCGGCGAACCGGTAGCGGGCGCTGAGAACGGCAGACCGATGTACTTCCGCACCCCGGACGGAAAATTCAATCTAGCAAACCTGTTCCGCGCGGAGATCTACTCCACGATGGCGGCGCTGAAGCTCGGCATGGATATCCTGTTTGAGAAGGAGCAGGTTTCCGTTGACAAGATAACCGGACATGGCGGTCTGTTCAAGACGAAGGGAGTTGCTCAGCAGTTCCTCGCGGACGGTCTGGGCTGCGCGGTTTCCGTCATGAAGACCGCCGGCGAGGGCGGCGCCTGGGGAATGGCTCTGCTGGCGGCGTACTCCGTATGCGGCGGCGAAAAATCCCTGCCGGAGTTCCTCGACGGCGAGGTATTCGGCGGCATGGAATCCACAACTTTACAGCCCGAGGAAAAGGGCGCGGAGGGATTCCGGAGGTTCATGGAGAACTACAAGCGCGGACTTGCTGCGGAATACGCGGCGGCGAAGTAAGGAGAGAAAGTAAATGTTAGAGAAATTAAAGCAGGAAGTGCTGGAAGCCAATCTTCTGCTTCCGAAATACAATCTTGTAACGTTCACATGGGGCAATGTTTCCGCCATCGACCGCGAGAGCGGAATGATAGTAATCAAGCCCTCCGGCGTTCCCTATGAGGGAATGACCGCCGAAGACATGGTGGTAGTGGAACTTGCGACCGGAAAGGTAGCCGAGGGCAAGTGGAAGCCCTCCAGCGATACTCCCACTCACCTGGAACTGTACCGCGCATTCCCGGCCATCGGCGGCGTAGTCCACACCCACAGCCGCTGGGCGACTTCATTTGCGCAGGCAGGAGTAGGAATCCAGCCGATGGGCACGACCCAGGGCGACTACTTCTACGGCGAGATTCCCTGCACCCGGGCTATGACCCCCGAGGAAATCCGCGGCGAGTACGAAAAGGAGACCGGAAAGGTCATAATCGAAACGTTCAACGGCGTTGACCCGATGAGCATTCCGGCGGTTCTCGTAAAGAGCCACGGACCTTTCACCTGGGGAAAGGACGCGCACGAAGCGGTGCACAATTCTGTGGTGCTGGAGGAAGTCGCGTTCATGAACTACCACGCGCTCACCATCGCCCCGACCGCCGGAAGAATGCAGCAGGAGCTTCTTGACAAGCACTACCTGCGCAAGCACGGCGTGAACGCTTATTACGGGCAGGGCTGAACTACTTATAAATAGAGATATCCACCGGGCGGCCGGTGGATATTTTGGTATTATATCATTGTATTGAAAACGTTACCCAATTTCTCAACCATAAACGCGTTCGGCTCAAACGGCAGAACCATCACCTCGTTCAGGTTGAGCATAAGATATTCTTTGTTCTTCTCAACTGCTGCCTTGTCCAAGAAATTCACCGTCACGGCTCCTGAAATACGCCGCAAGCCGCATTGCAAATGTCGTTGCTCCTGTTCTGCCATGCGCTCCCACGACAGCTATGCTGATGTTCGACTGGGAGTAGCGGGGCTTTTCTTTTTCCTTTTCGGCAATTACAGGGACACGCTGAATAAAGCGGAGCGTAACAAAATCAGACCCATGAGTTCGCTCGTTTGAATGGGTCTGATTTTGTTTTGTTCAGCGTTTCCCTTGCAGCTTCACGGGCTTCTCGACTTGTCGAAGCGCCGCCTGCTCTATCTGCGATTCAATGCCCGGGTGGTGGTTGAGTTATTATTACAGCGCCCTGTTCTGTTTGAGATAAATCATGACATGGAAACATACAATCAGTTATTCCATATCATAAATAAAATCATTTATCCGGATTATTTGCCGAGCGCAATCTTACCCATAGCGTCAGCCTGCATAATAGCGTCGTACAGCTCAACGGGCTGAACGTCGCCTGCGAGGTTGTGGATAGTTTCACCGGGGATACAAGCATTTTCGGATATCGTCTTAACCTGCTCGGGAGTGGTAACGCCGATTTCCTCAAGCGTTACGGGAAGACCGACCTCAAGGCAGAAGTCCTGAACCTCCTTGAATTCCTCCTTGGAAGCGCCCTCCAGTACGAGCTGTACAAGCGTACCGAGCGCAACGCAGCAGCCGTGGTCAGCGTGTTTTATTCCGAGGGAGGTAACGCCGTTGTAGAACGAGTGCGCAGCCGCACAGTTCACGTTATCAGCGCCGACGCCCGAAAGATAAACGTTAGCCTCTATGATATTTTCAAGCGCAGGAGTAACTGCGTGTACCTTGCAGGCCTCAACAGCCTGCTTGCCGTATTCACGGAGCGTGTCGTAGCAAAGACGTGCAAGCGCCTGACCGGCTCTTGTGATACCCGTACCCTCAAGACTTGCGGACTCCGTGCGGATAGAAGCACGTCCTTCGAAGTAAGTGCCGAGGGCGTCGCCCATTCCTGCGATAAGGAACTTTACAGGCGCGTTTGCGATAACGGTCGTATCGACCATTACTGCGTCAGGATTGGTCGGGTAGAACAGGTATTTATCAAAGCTGTGGTCGTCGTTGTAAATTACGGAAAGTCCGGTGCAGGGAGCGTCTGTTGCGGCAACGGTAGGTACGATAACGATGTGTTTTCCGCTGTAATACGCAGTTGCCTTTGCGGTATCTACTGCGCTTCCGCCGCCGACCGCTACAACAGTGTCGATATTGTCGGCTTCAACGATGGCTTTCATTTTGTTTATCTCGCCGTTGCTGGAAATGCCGCCGAAAACCTCGTAACGTCTGTAATCGTCAAGGTCGCCGAAGCTCTTTTCTATCTTATCATGACAGGCTTTGTATCCGCTGTTTGAGCATACAAACAGCCAGCGCTTTCCCATGTATCCCATTTCCTCGTGGAATTTCAGCAGGGCGTCTCTGCCCTGAACGTATTTGAGCGGCTCACGCATCGCTCTGAGTCTTCCCATCATAATTGCAGTACCTCCTGTTTGTTATTCCATCTCCGGATTTTCCGAAGAAGCTCTTTGGTTTATTTATATCATCTTTTCAGCCGATTGTCAAGTGATTTTTACTAAATAAATATGCTTTTTCAGAATGTCTTTTATCAAAATTGACACATATCCTGAAGTCTATGCAAAACCTTGAAAATGTGCTATAAAAAATGTAACCTCTAAAAACCGGGACACGGGCAGATTTCGTTCATGACTTATATCGGATGCTAGGGACCAAACCGCAGCGTTTTCCGCCGTAGGCGGATAATGCGTTTACTATATTTATTTCAAGGTTTGGTAACGACGCAGACGATGAATAAGGAGCGAAGCGACGTTTCTTGGAATAAGGAGCGAAGCGACGTTTCTTGGTAAGTCATAGAAATATGCCATGAAGGAGGTTTTTAGAGGTCCCATTTAATATTTTCAGAACCATTGAGCCGTTTCACCTTTCGGGGTGTGACGGCTCTTTTGCTATATATGCAGCAAAAACTCGCCGATGCAGCGTTACGCGGTGTTCTCAGGATGTAAAAGCGATGACAAGACAGGGAGATTATCATCGAATACGACCCCTGTGGCGCAGTAAACAAAAGAGGGGCGGCAGGCGCGGCTCAGGGCTATGGGATTGAACATCAGCACCAAAGAGGAATAAAAATATCTCCGGGGCGCATAACCTCGGAGATTTCTTTGTTGTCTGCTGTTGTCTTTTGTGCTCAAATCATTGACAAAACGGCTCATTTGATTGATATTCAGCGTCAAATGGTTGATACTCACCAATCAAAGAAAAATGGCTTAACAGTGCGGATCCGCGCCGTTAAGCCAAATTATCTATGGCGGAGAAAGAGGGATTTGAACCCAGAATGAATGTCATTATTAAAAATGAAACCCTATTATTTTAGGATATCATTAAAATAATCATTCATTTTGTTTGCAACTTTTGTCTGCTCGTCTCTGAAAATATGCTGATACACCTGCTTCAACATATTAGGCGTAGAATGTCCCATGCGTTCCATTGCATACTTGTCGGGTATGTTTAACTTTAACATGGCGCTGGCGTTAGCGTGGCGCAGGGAGTGTATAGTAAAATGTGGTATTCCATTTTCCTCGCATATACGATCAAAATGTTTCCATATATAGTTAGGACTGTGTGGGCTGATACGTTCTGAGGAATGCTCAGAACTATCCAGGATATCTTTCAGATAATCCGGAACTTCAATTATTCGCCTGCCTGCATAGCTTTTGTTCTCGTTCTTTTCAACCAGCTTGTGATTTTCATCTGGGACTACGGCGCATTTGATTTTTAAATATGTACCGTCATAGTGCTCCCAGCGCAAACCAGCTATCTCAGACTGGCGAAGCCCCAGAGTGAGAGCGATGATTATTGGTATCTCAATAGTCGTATGTTTTACTGCAAGCGCAATCTTCTGAATCTCTGTTTCAGTAGGAATATTGTATTCAGGTTTGATTTTGGGCTTGAGTGTAATGGACTTCATATTGAGATTGATACCGTTCTGATGAAGAACCACTGTCAGTAAGCCGACCTGATTTCTGATAGTTTTTGATGAATACTTATCGGCAAGAGAATTTACCCACCGCTGGATGACTTTCTCAGTAAGTTCAGAAATCTGAAGATCGTTTATTCGATCAAAGCTGGATCTCTGCATGGTTCTGTATCCGCGGACAGTCGAGGGCGAAAGCAATCTGTCCTTACTGCAGATGTAATCCTCCAGAGCCTCAGCAAATGTAATGTTTTCGATTGGTGTCATGATATAACCTCCTGTGTTTTTATATAACTATGATACCACGTTAAATCTAAATGTCAACCTTACAATGTAGGTCTTTCTATAAATGTTATAAGATACATAATAAGTACTTTACTCCCTTTTGAATATATCGAAAGAGGAGTTTTTTATTCCCGAAAAAAGAAGGTGTATTATGAAGAGTGAAAGATGGCAAAGCTCCAAGTCGATTTTATTATCTTTTCAGGGTTTTAAAGACGAACTGAAAACCGAACGCCAGTGGGCAAAAGCAGGATATCTTCCGGTGTCCGAGGACTGTGGCAAGAAACTCCGTCCCTCTCGATTTTCTACTGGCTCGGTAAATACTCTTCCCCGCTATCTTCTGCCAGAGGAAGTCAGAGCTGCAAGTTCTGATGAGCTGGCAGAATATTTTAAGCCAGAACGCGAACGTAAGGCAGCCCAAGCCGCCAAACGCAGAGCAAAGCTCAGACGTGAACGAGAACAAGAAAAGGAACAGGCTCGACTGCTCCTTGCATTGGACGGGCAGCGAGAAAAGGTTCTTGCTATTACCCAGTCTGTTGAACTCCCTGCCGAAACATCGGGCGGTATCGTGATAGATACAGAAACAACAGGCTTATGTGCAGGAGAAGATGAAATCTTGCAGCTTTCCATAATCAGCGAAAGCGGTGAGAAGCTGTTCGACAGCTATTTCCGTCCACTGCACAAGTCGTGGAGCGCAGCGCAGGCTGTAAATAATATCTCTCCAGATATGGTTGCGAACGCACCGAGCATTGCTGATAAAGCAGCCGAAATCCAGCGGATACTAAACTCAGCAGATACGATTATTGGCTACAATACATCTTTTGACGCGGACTTCATAACGGCTGCTGGATTGATTATCCCCAAAAGAGCTGAAATCGTTGATATAATGCCGATTTTCGCAGAAATCTACGGCGAGTGGAGTGACTACTTCGGTGAATATAAATGGCAGAAGCTCACGACCTGCGCCGCGTACTACCATTTCGATTGGAACAGCATAACAATGTCTGCTCACAACAGCCTTGCAGACTGCTTTGCAACGCTGCATTGCTTCAAATGCATATTTGGCAAATCACAGTAAAAATAACCACCTATTATAATAATGAAAGGAATATAAAAATGTTTGGAAATCGTACAGAATCCGGAAGAAATAATATTGCTGGTATTGTAATTTATAACCGGCGCAAAGCGCTTGGAATAAGCCAGCGTGAAGTAGCCGACAGGCTCCGCAGTCATGGGCTT
Organism: uncultured Oscillospiraceae bacterium; assembly: GCA_934481355.1. Classification (GTDB taxonomy): domain Bacteria; phylum Bacillota; class Clostridia; order Oscillospirales; family Ruminococcaceae; genus CAG-115. The sequence continues at coordinate 30,141 of CAKSPH010000025.1, forward strand.
GTCATTGACAAGAATGCAGTGCAGCGAATGGAAAGCGGCGAACGCTTCATAATCGACACCGAACTTCATGCAATAGCAAAAGTGTTTGGAATTTCCATAAATGAGCTGCTTAAGGAAACAGATTGATTGGGATTCCATTTTCAATATACCAAACAGGCGCATTATTTCTGAAATGCGCCTGTTTTTATATGCTGTTTAACGGGTAACTCCCTGCGAACGGCACCAACGGCATAGCGGGAACCGCGAACCCTCGGGACGGTAGCGTTCTCCACCGTCCCTTGCTATGCTTGTATTCCATTGGAGAACAGAAAACGGAGGACACCATGAAATATAACTCTCCGAAGCAAAGGAGGTAGCGCATGAAAGCTATCTTCAAGCTTCTTAACCCTGACAACACAATGTCGATAAATCGTCAGCTTGCCCATGCAATCGGACTGGCGGAAGCCGTAGTATACGGAGCTTTGCTTTCCAAGTATGCCTATTATGATCAGCATGGACTGCTCACGGACGGTGACTGGTTCTATTCCACGGTGGAGGACCTGGAAGAATCCACTGCTCTGACAGCCCGACAGCAGCGCCGCTGCATTGATACGCTTACCAAATCCGGACTTATTCAGTGCAAGGTACAGGGTATGCCTGCAAAGCGTTACTTCTGTATCAATGATGACACGGAGCTGCTTGCTGGGATCCTTTCAAACGGCAGTAAATCCAGTTGTGACAAAAGCGCACAACTGGACGGAACAGTAAAGCAAAGCGAACCAGTGACAAATGGCATAACAGAGCCAAACTGCACATCGGATGGCAGCGCTCCAGTTATGACAAAAGCGCACAACTTGTTTTCCCCAAACGTTACAACTTGTTCTAACGAAAAGGAAGAACAAGATTTAACAAAACTGCCGAACTGCTCTATATATAAAACTAAAGAAATAAAACCTAAGTTAATCAATCCGAAGATATAGACAAACGTTCGGACTACTCTAGGATTATCCGTGATAACACTGAATGTGATTTTCTTATTCAGCAAAATCCCGAAAAGAAAGAAACCATCCTCGAATTGATAGACATTATCGTTGATACAGTGTGCTCCACAAAACCAACAATACGGGTAAACGGAGAGGACATACCACATGACATTGTGAAAAGCGTGTTTCTGAAACTCAACAGCAGACACATTGAGTATGTTCTTGACGCAATGGACAACAACATCAGCGATGTCCGGAATATCCGCAGTTACCTGATAACGGCGCTGTATAATTCCCGGCTGACGCTCAACAGCTACTGGAAGTCCCGGGTCAATCACGATATGAACAAGCGTTGACCTCCGAAAGGAGTTGACGGGCATAGCGGGGTAGCTCCCCGATGGGCGGTAAGTCCTTCCGCCCTGCCTATGCCTTATATATTCAAGGACGGAAATAAAATGTTGCCGAAATGGCAGGAGGACTACATTATGACAAGAAAAATCATCGCAATCGCAAACCAGAAAGGCGGCGTAGGTAAGACCACGACCGTTGTAAACATTGCCGCCGGACTGGCTGAACAGGGCAAAAAGGTACTCTGTATCGACCTTGATCCGCAGGGCAACCTGAGTGACTATCTCGGCTATGACTTCACCGGCTCCAAGACAATGGTGGACGTACTCAAGGGGCAGGCAAAAATCTCAGAGTGCATTGTGACTGCGAAAAGCGAAAACATAGATTACATACCGGCTGATATTTCTCTTGCGACTGCCGATATGTTCCTGGCTCAGACGATGTGCCGGGAGCAGATACTCCGCAAAGCGCTGTTATCTGATGAAAAGACAGCCGAGTATGACTACATACTTATTGACTGCCTCCCTTCGCTGGGAATACTGGTAACGAATGCGCTTGCAGCAGCGGACGGCGTAATCATTCCGGTGCAGGTGCAGAAATTTGCACTCAATGGTATCGTCCAGTTTGAGGATATCTTCAATCTGGTAAAGGATAACATAAATCCCAACCTTGAAATATGCGGCATACTTGAAACTATGACCGACAACACCCAGATGGCACAGGCAGTGGATAAAGCCTTAAAGGAACGCTATGGAGGTCTGGTTTACGAAACTACTATCAGCAAGCGTATCGAAGCTGCAAACAGCACCGCTGAGCAGAAGTCGCTTATATCTAAGAAAAACAGCGTACTCGGTGGACAGTACAGACAGCTTGTTACCGAGATACTCGGCAAGGAGGCTATATAATGGGCTTTAATTTAGGAACATCAAGCAACACCGGCAAACTTCACATGACAGACTTCCTCAAAACTGACAATGCTGTTCAGAATACCGAAAAAGAAATACCTATAAATCAGCTTGTCCCATGGGAAAATCAGCCGTTCAAAATGTACAGCGAATTCAAGCTGCATGAACTTGCTGAGTCCATAAAGGAAAACGGACTGCTTTCGCCTATCATTGTTTGCCCACTTGACAACGGAAAATACCGTATCATCGCTGGACACAACCGCGTTGAAGCCTGCAAAATCGCCGGCATAACCAATATTCCAAGCGTTATCAAGGACGTCGATGAGAATCGCGCCAAACTCATGATGGCTGACACGAACCTCTGCCAGAGAACTGAACTGCTCCCCTCTGAACGTGCATATGCTTACAAGGCACAGCACGAAGCGCTGATAGCACTGGGAAGCCCACGTTCAACGGCTGCCATTGCTGAGAAGTACGGCGAGGGGCGTGCGACAGTTCAGCGGTACATAGCCTGCTCAAGGCTTGTCCCGGAACTTATGGATTTGCTGGATTCCGGCAGGATCAATCTCCTGCCGGCTGTTTCTTTTTCGGGAATGCCTGACGAAAGTCAGAGAGGCATAGCGTCCTATCTCAATCGATTTCCTGATCGGAAAATAACCGCTGAGCAGGCAGAAGAGCTTGCATATCTCAAATTTGTATCTGAAAGCGATATCATCGAACTATACGATGAAACTCCTAAACCTGCTGAAAAGAGTGATAAAAAATCTACACAGGAGCCGGTTAAGCAGAATACCGAAAAGAAGAAATCCTCGCCTAATCAGTATGCGAAGAAAATCACGCTGAAGCGTAAGGAAGTCACTGAGATAATCGGCGATGAACTTACCAATGACGAAATATCCGAGTTCTTCTACTTCTGCCTGCAGAAATCTGATTTTCTTTCGGAATGGCGTAAGATGTATCTTGAAAGTCAGGACGAAATAAACGCGGGAACGGCTGACGGCGAGGAATATTCAGAATAAGCAATACAGACGCTTGATTTTTCAGCAATAATATGTTATAATTCAAGAAAGGACGGTGATCCCGATGGCAGACGAAAATAAGCTGCTTGACGACCGCAAAGTCAAGGAAGAAGCGATAAAGCAGTTCCGGCTCATGGACGACACATTCATGAGCAAGGTTTTCGAAGACAAGGAGTGCGCCGAACTGCTGCTCCGGGTAATACTGAACAAGAACGACCTTACAGTTCAGAACACGCAGACGCAGTTTGAAATAAAGAATTTGCAGGGACGTTCCGCTAGACTGGATATCTACGCTGTTGATTCCGATGGAGTGAAATACGATGTCGAGGTTCAGCGCCGTGACAGCGGTGCGGTTCCGAAACGAGGACGATACAACAGCAGCCTGCTGGACGTTAATGCGACCGATCCCGGCGATGATTTCGAAAACCTCCCCAGAACTTATGTCATATTTATTACCGAGAGGGATTATTTCAGAGGCGGACAGGAACTGTACGAAATAACCCGATGTGTAAAAAACATGGGACACATTGATTATGGGGACGAATCCTGCATAATCTATGTAAACGGGCAGAATCGTGATGATACGGCGATAGGTCATCTTATGCACGACTTCTTCTGCACGAATCCGCATGAAATGTACTACGACATTCTGTCTGAACGGACACAGTATTTCAAGGAAAGCAAGGAGGGTGTTGATACTATGTGCAAGATTATGGAAGATTACGCTGAGAAAAGGGCTAAGATAGCGGCTGATGAACGTTCAATAAGCATGGCTAATAAACTCTGGAACAGCGGAATAAAAGATTTACAGCAGATTTCAGACCTGACTGAGCTTCCTCTGGATGAGGTTAAAAAGCTCTTTAAGGGAAAGACAGCCTGATTTCACAATCACAATTGAATAATTCAGAAAAGCGGAGATGCAATATTCTCCGCTTTTTATTTTAAAACTCTCCCTAGCCACAGGGGTTTATATACACTTCTCCTTACGGGGCATGGCTGACAGCTGTGCCCCACACTATGCGCATAGGCGGTAAACCACGCGGCTGCGCTCCAAAATCAATAATGAGGTAGTTCAAAAATGATAGACATACAGTGTAGTCCTCTTGAAGATGATAGCCTGAGTCTGAATGCACAGTATGTGTTTTGCTGCTTGGTCCTCAACGATGGAAGTCTTGTTGTAGATCACCCAATTATTGCAGCTGGACTGGATGAGCTTATAAGACACGGATACTTATCAAATGAAGGGGACATAGATGCTGCTAAAGATATTCAGCAAACGTTTAGCCGATTCAATGGAACTGAATGGCAAGAAACAGATTGATGTTGCTCGTGAACTTGGGATACCCAAAAGTACACTGAGCAGATATCTGAAAGGAAGTTATGAACCTAAAACAGAGAGAGTCTATCAGCTTTCGGAATATTTTGGGGTTACTCCCGAATGGTTGATGGGTTACACAAATGACCCACAGGGCCATGTTATGGTAAATAATACCGATATGGGTAAACAAGTTTATTCCAGCGACGATGACACGTTTCTCATTACTGAAAAAGAAATCATGCTCGTGCAAGCATACCGCCAGCATGAACAATTGCAGCGTGTTATTGATAAGATTCTTGATTTATCAGGCGAAACAAGGAAAGGCTTTAAGGTGGCTAGAGTTGAGAAGAAGTAAATATGTAACGGAGGATATCACATGGATCTGAACGCACTTAGAAAAATGGCAAGGAAACAGCGCGAAGCAGAAGAAGCCGAAGATAACACCGCACCGGAACCCACAGTCAAGCGCGTTATTCCTGCTGAAGAACCGACTGCTGACACTGCAATTTATGTTCCTCTTGAAGATGATGTTGTGGATCCGCTGCCGTTGCCTGATGACGGCTACTCCGTTTCCTCCTCAGTTGCCGAAGATGAACCGAAAGAAGAAATGGCAGAGGAACGTCACGGTGAAACGCTCGACGAAATAATCCAAAAGTGTTTTACTGATGAAAAGGCGTACAATATTGAACTGGAAAGGCTTCTTCCTTTCCGCCGCCCGATATTCACCAATACCGGCGATCTCACAGAGCTGAAATCTGATATTTCAAGAATAGGGATTACCGAGCCGCTGCTCGTTCGCTCTGCCGGCAACGGAGAATACGAAATCCTCTCTGGTAGCCGGAGAAGAGCTGCTGCTGAGCAGCTCATGTGGACTAAGGTACCCTGCCGGATCGGAAGCAACGACCTGATAACCGATGAATACGCTGAGCGTATCGTTGTCGAAAGTAATCGCAGCCGGTTTTCATCACTTCTTTTATCAGAGCAGATAAGAACGGCTGCAGTTCTCGGAGAAAAATCTGAAGCGGAGCTTCACCTGTCACATGAACAGGCTCAGAAATACGCACATCTCAACTTACTTCAGCAGGATTTCCTAGTCATGCTCGATAATGCCGTAATTAATATAGCTGCGGCTGAAATGCTTGCAGACCTCAGCTCAGACGTACAGAGTACGATCATAAATGTTCTGACACAGCACCCGGAGATGAAGCTCACCGGAGCCAATGTAAAAGAACTGCATGACGAATCCAACTTAACTACTACAGCAATCACCAAGATTCTTAAGCCCAAGCCGCCCGTTAAAATTGCTGTGCCGGCTGAAATCGTATCGGAATTTATGGAAGGTAAAACGCCTGAAGAACTTACAGAAATAGTGTCTGCTGCTATCCGCAGATATTTCACGGAGGAACATGATGTCAAGATTTAACGATATCGCACAGATATACGATTACAAGCTCTCACAGCTTCGCGACCCACAGGTGTGGCAGAACACACTGCGGCTTACTTCAAATTTCTGGCGTCTGAACTTCTGCGCTGCCATGCTTCTTACTGAACAGAACCCTAAAGCCGTTATGTGCGGAACTCTTACCCAGTGGAACAATGTGGGAAGATATGTAAGACACGGAGAACGGTCCACTGCAATTTTCATGGACCGTAATAATACCGAGCTGATGTATCTTTTTGACGTCAGCCAGACCTATGGAAAAACATATAATTCCAAGTGGAAACTCTCCGAACGCATGGCTGACGGCATCGTTGGAAAGTACAACACCGAAAATGCAGAAAACGCTATATCTTTTGAAGATTTTTTGCAGAAAAGTCTTGACAAAAACATAGATACGGTGTATAATTATGATAGCAAACTAAATAGTGCAATGGCAAATGACCCTCGCATCACCCATTTCATTCGCCAGAGTGCAGAATGCATATGCATGACAAGATGTGGACTTGAAGCTGAGTATGACTTTTCAGCAGCCGCTAAACTTGACAGCGATCTGTCCATAGTCGAAATCGGCAATGCAGCTACTGCGCTGGCGCAGGAAGTGCTGCGAGACGTTGACCGGACTGTAAGGAGGAAAGAATATGAGCGTTATGAAGCTGGAGTATGCGGAAGACATTTACGATATCCCCTACGAGGAAGACAGGAACGGACTGCTGAACCCGAAATTCCGGAATTACGGAAGGAAGGACATGACGCCGCTGGAGCGCAAGGCAGTCGATATGATGAACGAAATGGATCCGACAGCGCTCGACCTGGTGAACATGAGTGGGCTGTATCTGAGAATCTGGAAGGAGATCGGACGGAAAGCAGAGAGCGCCAGGAACCGCACGACACGTACTCTGATGAAGAAGGCGCAGCTCAGCCAGACTTACACGGAGAGCGCACAGCAGAGGACGGAAATAGATATAGCAGCTCAGGAAGCAGCGTGGGATTCGATCCGGACGAGCGTGACATGGCTGGCGGAGGAAGTCAGGAGCCGTGGACAGCTGATGAAGATCAAGGATATTCGTCTGAGTATGATGACGAAGAGTTAAATGAAGATAACGAGATGGTATCTGATGAAACAGATGCCATTTCTGTTTTTTCAGACAGACCCGAAGAAATCGACTCAAAAAGTGAATATGCCCAGAAGCTGCTTGAAGATGAGATCCTGCACGGAAATCACTCAGCAGGAGGAAAATTTCGCATAACAGAGTACATTTCGGATAACTCCCCTACCAATGACGAGTTTGCGAAGTTTCTGAAAAATGAATACGGAATCGGCGGCGGTTCTCGCAGCGGAATCGTCAAGTTCTCAAATCATGACGGTAAGGGACTTGCGTTGATCCTCGGAAATAACGGCAATGAACAAACTGTCAGATTTGGCTGGAAGGTCGTTGCAAAGGCAATCCGAAAGGCTGTTGACGAGGGACGATACATTACCGAAAAGGATATTGAATCAGCCCGCCGTTATACGCAGTTTGACGCAGAGCATTTTGCAATTCACTATGAGTATCCGCACTGTTTTGAAAATAGCCGGCTTCAATCTATCCGCAAGGATATTAAGCGCACCGGACTGGATATTCAGATCAGGCTCACACCTGAACTGTTCGCCACTTATGCGGAAGAGTATATTCGTGCTCAGCCGCACGTCAAGGAGGAATATCAGAAAATCGAGCGCAGTTCCGTGAATGCTCCCTATTGTTTCAACGACTGGAGCACCGCAGCGGAAGCCGCACGAACTCTCACAGCTGAATCCGGCTATCCGAAGTTTCGCAGCCTCTGCCGGGATTCAGCTTCGGAACTGGTAACTCAGCTTACGAACCATATCGGGCATAACCCCGGACTGGGATTCCCGGAAGAAGAAATCACGGAGTTTCTCAATTCTGGTGAAATCTCCGAGGATAAGTGGACGGACGAAATCACGGCGCAGGTTTTCGGGTATCTTTTCAATATAGAACAACGTGATCACCTATATGACAATAATGTAGCAGCTTTTTCAGAAGAAACCAGCGCTCAGCTGACCTTTGATAATTTTGAAGAAGAAAAATCTGATATGTCAATAGGAATAGTTGAACCTACAGAAAAGGACATCTCGGAAAAGCAGCCTACTATCACCTGCGAGTGGAGCGAAAGTCCAGCATTTGAGGAAGGTAAAACTTACTCCGTCCTCGAATTTGATACTATAATGAAGCGCGAGGATACAGATTGGGTGTCCAAACGTCAGCAGGAACTTGAAGCATATGGTGGTAACTCTGATAAACTATACGCTGCCATTGACAGCGGAGAACTGAAAGACGATCATCAGGGATATGCTAAAACAAAATTCACTATAAATATGCCGGACGGCACAACTTACAGTGAACGTCAGGATATCGGCGATGGATACGGCGGCGTGGTTGACTATCTCTCCAGTTTCAAAGCCTATCATTCTGTTGCCGAGAAACTAAAGAAGGCTATCTCAGATGAACTTGAACAGCATACCGATGAACTGCCTCATGATGAGGCAGCTTCTTCTGGAACATTGGAAGCAGCCATTGAATATATCAATGATTTCTGCGAAACAGAATACGGCAGCACTGCCGATTTCGACGACCTGACCCACGTTGATCTTGCATATACTACTGATGAGGATACTGACACTATTATCGGTGTATATGCTGATCTTGTGAATTACCGCATAATAACTGAGTACGGCAATGCAAATGCCCGTGAGGAACAGTATGATTCTTTAGATGAGATGAATGAGGTTGCCTTGAAAAATCTCGCTTTTGACGATCTGGTATATCTCTCTGAAGAAGAAAAGGCACTGCCTTACGATGAGGCAGCTGATTTTTCAGTCAATGATAATTCAGACATTCCCGATTTCTTTATTCGGGATATTGAAGAACACAAGGAAATAAGAATTTCTGAAAAAGAAAAGACTGCGCTGCTCTACCCGGTAGATAATGCGTCTGACCTAAAACTCGGCAATTACAGATTATCGTATATTGGTGACGAAAGTGCTTATGAACTCATCGCAGACAGTGAAAAAGCCGGCGCTGATATTTTCGTCCATCAGTTTTCACATAACGATGGTGCCAGCGAAATATACTCATATCTTCGCGAAAAAGATATGCAGCCGTATCACGATGACACAGAGGTGCCTCACCGTGATGCACCTGTTCCACAGGAAAATATTGAGCGCAGTACCGTTGTTCAAACAGTACCGCCGGTTGGCAACTACCGCTTCCCAGAAAATTTCGCATACCCCACCGGTCCGAAAGCCAAATACACCGCCAATGTAACAGCCATAAA
>CAKSPH010000026.1 GCA_934481355.1 uncultured Oscillospiraceae bacterium
CATGGACGGGCGGCGATACATATTATTTCCCATTGAAAAGCCCCCTTTCGTATTCCTCCAGCGTAATATTAAGTTCTGGGAATATTGTTCCCGCTTTCAGCGCCTTGTTCGGAGGGTATACCTTTTCCATGCGCTGAAACGGCACATAGCTGTAACCCGGTTTTTTTACGGGCTTCAGTTCGGTTCCGTTTGTCATATAATGTCCCCCTTTCTTATTGATGCGAATCCTGTCGCTGTTTATTTATATGTATTTCAGCCGGATATGGTTACAGTGTAATAATCCCTTCCCTCTTGAAATATGATTTATCAGGACATACTGTCCTTATTTCGAAAGAGGGACGATTTATGAACAAAACATACCTGAAAAATACCGCGATTCTTTTCGCTTCTATGACGATAACAAAAATAGTAGGAGCTTTGTTTAAAATTCCGCTTGCAAATATCCTTGGGGGCACAGGAATGGGCTACTTTTCCACCGCCTATGGACTGTACTCGCCTGTTTTTGCACTTACAGCGGCAGGAGTTCCGACAGTAATGATGAGGATAACCGCCCAGTGTACTGCCGCACGCCGCAGAGAAAACGCCATGAAGATACGACGCACTGCGCTTTTCCTTTTTACTGGTGTCGGGCTCGCCGGAACACTTGTTGTAGCGCTGTTTTCCGCTTTTTTCACTCAGCATATTGCCTGCTCCCCTGAAAGCACTCTCGCTGTAATAGCCATATCTCCAGCCGTAATGCTGTGCTGTATTGCCTCAGTAATACGCGGTTATCATGAGGGACTTTCAGATGTAATTCCATCGGCTGCCGCTGCTGTTGCCGAGGCTGTTTCCAGAGCTGTGATCGGGCTGGCGCTTTCCTACGGCATAGTTTTCTGGGCAAAATATCGTTTTGAGAGCGGACTCGACCTTTTCGGAAAAAACTATGCGTCCTACGATGAAGCGTACACTGCTGTTCTTCCATATGCTGCTGCCGGAGCCGTGCTTGCAGTTTCACTGAGCGAGCTGTGCGGACTGATATCGCTCATCATCTCAGACAGAAAGTCGCGCAGGCAGGATTTCCACGATAACACGCCGACAGACAGAAAGCGGGATATATGCTTCCGTCTGATAAAGGAGATAATCCCGGTGGCCGCTTCTGCGCTTGTCATGAACTGCGTTGGATTTGTGGATCTTCTGACAGTTACCCGTACGCTGAAGACCTCCGCTGAAATTAACAGTGCCTATTTTATCCGGGAGTACACCTCTGCCGTAAGCTCCTGCGGTGGAATAGACGGGCTCGCAAATTTCATGTACGGAAGCTACTCCGGCATTGCCATGACTATGTTCATGCTGATTCCGGCATTTGCGGGAATGACTGAGAAAACAGCGATTCCTGAAATCGCTGCGGCATGGGAGCACAAGGACATGAAATCAGCGGCAGGGAGCTGCTGCACCCTGTTACGCGCTGCGTCAGCAATAGGATTCCCTGCGTGCCTTGGCGCTGCAGTTCTTGGAGAGCCGCTGTTGCAGCTCCTTTACAGCAGCAGGAGTGCGGAAATAAGCGTGTGCTCAAACAGTTTTATGATCCTGTGCCTTGGCGGAGTTTTTATGATAACCGGGTCGGCTATGTTCGGTGTTTTTCAGGCGATAGGAAAGGCATATATACCGCTTATACTAATGAGCTGTGCCGTTGCCCTGAAAGCTGTGCTGAATCCTCTGCTTATGTCTATACCCTGTGTGAATATAACAGGTGCGGCAATTTCTACTGCTGCGGGATATTCTGCGATAGCTCTGGCCGGCTCAATTATTCTGAAAAAAGAGCTTTCAGGCGAGATAAGCGTAATCCGATGTGTGATAAATCCTTTTCTGGGGGCGGTTCTTTGTGCCGCAGGCGCTTTTCTGGCATATAAAACAGTCGGGGTTAATTTACAAAAGCCGTTTAACGTGATTCTACCTGTGTTCGCGGGAGTTTTGATTTATGGAATATCACTAATTTCAACCGGGGAATTTCGTCAAAAGCGCCGATTAATAAAAAACGGCAAAAAAATTTTACAAAAGCCCTTGAAAATTGACCGAAAATAGGGTAATATATAGAAGGTATCGCCCTAAAACGGCATTATAAAAAGGTTTGGTGAACTTTATGGTCAACTTTGATTTCAAGGACAGATATGATATAAACGACCTGCTCAGGATACTCGAGATACTTCGCTCTCCTGAGGGCTGCCCGTGGGACAAGGTTCAGACCCATGAAAGTATCCGCACTGATCTTATTGAGGAAACATACGAGGTATGTGAGGGCATCGACAAGGACAGCCCCGAAATGCTTCGCGAAGAGCTCGGCGACCTGTTGCTCCAGATAGTATTCCATGCGCAGATCGAACGCGAAAAAGGGACGTTCGATTTCGACGATGTGTGCAATGATATCTGCCAGAAGCTGGTATACCGCCACCCCCATGTTTTCGGAGAAGTCAGGGCTGACAACTGCGACGAAGTTCTCAAGAACTGGGACGCGCTGAAGCGTGAATCCAAGCATCAGGATACATTCACCGATACCCTTGAAAGCGTGCCGAAGAACTTACCTGCCCTGCTGAGGGGTGAGAAAGTCTGCAAAAGGGCTTCACGTGCAGGGCTTCCCATCAACAATCCGGCTGAATATGCCGCAAGGATCAGGTCAGCGCTTGATAAACTGGAAAGTTCAGGATTTGAGGTCAATTCGCAAAATCAACAGACATACGGTGATATGCTTCTTGATTTTTGTAATTTGGACAGAATTTTGAAAATAGATGGCGAAAAAGCCTTGACATATTCTACGAATAAGTTTATAATTGATTTCAGCACTATCGAGAAGATGGCTCTGGAACAGGGAAAAAAGCTTGACGATATGTCAACGGAAGAGATCCATGCGCTTATGAATAAGGTTTTTGACGGTCGATGACCGTTGGAATATACAATTTATTTGGAGGTTAAACAACATGACAAAGGCAGAATTAGTAACAGCTATTGCTGAAAAGACAGGTCTTACCAAGAAGGATTCCGAGAAGGCTCTCGCAGCTTTCGTCGATTCTGTAACAGAAACTCTCGCAAATGGCGAGTCTATCCAGCTCGTTGGCTTCGGTACATTCGAGGTTCGTGAGCGTGCAGCCAGAGAGGGCAGAAACCCCCGCACAAAGGAAACCATCACTATCCCTGCAACAAAGGTTCCCGCATTCAAGGCAGGCAGAGCTCTTAAGGACGCTGTAAGCAAGTAATTTGCTGGTTCTGATTTAACATTATAGCGGCGGACTTCCGGTTCGCCGCTTTTGTGTTGGAAAGAGGTTCACATGAGATTAGACAAGTATCTAAAGGTTTCGAGGCTCATAAAACGCCGTACGGTTGCAAATGAAGCCTGCGACGCAGAAAAGGTTTCCGTGAACGGAAAGCCCGCCCGCGCGTCCTACGACGTCAAGGAGGGCGACATAATCGAAATTAATATTGGCGCAAAGCCTCTTAAGGTGTGCGTACTTGACGTAAAGGAATTCACGAAAAAAGAGGACGCCGCCGCCCTCTATGAAGTTGTCCAGTAAAAACGTATATCCCCTCCCCTGTCCGCATACAATATACAAAGACAGCGGGAGGGATTTTTTATGCAGAAAATCGAATCAAATCAGCACAGCATTATTCTTGAAAATCGAAGCGTCCTCAGAATTTCCGGGGTGAAAGACATTGACAGCTTCAGTGAGACAAGAATAATTCTCAGCACAGTAATGGGGGAGCTGGTTATCCGTGGCGAGGAGCTCCATGTAAATGCACTTGAAACGGAGACAGGCGACCTCTCAATGACAGGAAAGGTCAAAAGTATGTCGTATAACCGCTTCGGCAGCTCCGATAGTGCATTTGGAAAGCTGTTCAGGTGAAATATGTCCGAATTTATGGAACTTTTCATGCTTTCATTCGCTGCGGGTCTTATATTCGCTCTTGTCTATGAAGTTCTTCGCATCATCCGCGTATTTTTCCCGTTTAAGGCTGTAGTGTTTGTCAGTGATGTTCTTTTCTTCATTATTGCGGGTTTTGCCGTTGTACGGCTTTCTGTTTCACTCGGGAATTATATCAGAGGCTGTATTGTCTTGGGATTTGGTGCGGGAATTTTCGCATATGTAACAACGATAGGACGAATCCTGAATCTTTTCGAAAACGCTGTCGCAGGTGCAGTCTGGACTGTATTGACCAGAATTGCCGGTCTGTTAATCCGGATCTGCAAGAAATGTTTTGGTTTTATTGCACATAACGCCTCTGCTCTATTTGGAAAAATCGCCAAACTTTCTGCTATCGCCCATAAAAAGCACAGCAGGGTCTTGAAAAAAGATACTCAGTTGGTGTATAATAAAAAAAGATTGATAAGAACTGATGGAGGAAGTGAATCTGGTCATGTCATTATTGCAAAAGTCCGAAAAGGCGTCAATTCCTAAAAGGCGAACAGGTTTTGTAACAATAGCGGCTTTTGTGGCAGTTCTTCTTGTGACTGGATATGCTGTTTTTTCCATTGTTTCCTCAAATATCCAGATTGCGCAATACGATCAGCAGTATGATGAACTTGTAGCCCAGACAGAAGCAGTGCAGGATTCAAATGCCAAAATCAGCCGATATCTTGAAGAAAACGCCGACATGGACGATTACATTGAGGACATGGCGAGAGATAAGCTTGATTATGCACGACCAGACGAACGTGTGTACTATGTGGTTCCCGATTCCGGAAACTGATTTCTGATTTTTATGACGGCAGCTTTGCGCTGCCGTTTTTAATTCCGGAGAAAGGAGAACTTTATTGCGCAGACTGAATAAGATACTCAAAAAGGTGTTTAACCGCGCTGTTGTCTGCATTATCGGGATTCTTTTGCAGGTCGCTTACCTTGTAATGGTATTCCTGACTTTCGGTACGCTGTACACCTATTCATATTTTATTTTCCTCGGGCTGGGCATTGCCCTGTCTCTTTACATCTACAACTGCGACATAAACCCGAGCTATAAGATGGCGTGGATATTCGTTATTCTTTCGTTCCCACTGTTCGGTGTTATGTTTTACATTTTTTTCGGGAACAGCCACTCCGGCGACCGGCTGCGTAAGCGAATGATGCAGTACAGCGATGAAGCACGGGTGCTTCTCCCTCAGAATGACGACCTGATGTCACAGCTGCACAGAGACAATTCAGCCGCTGAAAAACAGGCAAAATACCTTTATGATTACAGCGGATACCCGGTCTACTCGGATACCAGCACAACATATTTCCCTTCCGGAGAGGATAAATTCTCCGCAATGCTGGAGGAGCTTGAAAAGGCTGAGCGCTTCATTTTTCTCGAATACTTTATAATTTCCAAGGGCAAGATGTGGGACTCGGTGCTTGATATCCTCGAAAGAAAAGCCAAACAGGGAGTAGATGTCAGACTTATTTATGATGATGTTGGCTGCCTGCTTACGCTCCCGTACAAATACAATGAGGAAATGGAGCGCCGTGGTATAAAGTGTCGGGTGTTCAATCCATTTCGCCCTGTCTGGTCCGCCAAAATGAACAACCGCGACCACCGTAAGATACTTGTAATAGACGGACACACGGCATTTACTGGAGGAATCAACCTCGCGGACGAGTATATCAACGCTTTTGAGAAATATGGCCACTGGAAGGACAGCGCCGTTATGCTGCGGGGAGCCGGTGTGTGGAGTTTCACAGTTATGTTCCTGACGATGTGGAGTTTTCTTGAAAAGGACAGCCGCGAGGATCATCGGAAATTTATGCCCCGTCCGGAGGATATCAGAAATATCCGCAGCTCAGGCATTGTAGTTCCATTCACGGACAGTCCGCTTGACGATGAACCCGTCGGAGAAAATGTATACCTGAATATCATAAACAGCGCTGAAAATTACGTATACATTACTACGCCATACCTTGTTATAGACAACGAAATGCAGACTGCGCTTGGTCTTGCTGCGAAAAGCGGAGTTGATGTGCGCATAATCACTCCGCATATCCCTGACAAGTGGTTCGTTTTTGCTGTCACACGGGCGCATTATCGAAAACTGCTCAGGTATGGTATTAAGATTTATGAATACACACCAGGATTCATTCATGCAAAGAACTGGGTCTCTGATGACAAAGCGGCAGTAATCGGGACGATCAATCTTGATTTCCGGAGCCTTTATCTCCATTTCGAGTGCGCGTCGTTCATGTACCGAAGCGAATGTATCCCGGACATCAAGCGTGACTACCTTGATACTCTGAAACAGTGTCAGGAAATAACTTACTCTGATTGCATCCACATCAGCTTTTTCAGAAGAATTGGACGTGCTGTACTGCGGTTATTTGCCCCTATGATGTAAAAAATCCCCGGAACCTCTCCGGGGATTTCGTCATAATATATCTTTTATCTGGTTAAGATTTGATATTGTGTAGTCAATACGCAGCCCTGCCGGTGACGGCTTGTTCTCTGGGTTATACCAACAGCAGGCTATTCCTGCGTTGTTTCCACCTAGAATGTCGCTTGTAAGCGAATCTCCGACGATTATCGCTTCTTCCCTGCTCTCTGGAATCTGATCGAACACACTATCGAAGAAAAGCCGTGACGGTTTTTCAAATCCGATCACATCTGAAATGAATATGCCGTCAAGAAGCCTGTCAAGCCCGGATCGCCGCAGCTTGCGCTCCTGCGCAGTAAATGAACCGTTCGTTACCGCGTACTGCCGTATTTTCCCTTTCAGGGACTTTACCAGCTCAATAGAATCATCGTTCGGAAAAATGTGATTGCCGAGTGTTTGCTGATATAGCTTGTTGAATTTATCAGTGTCATAGCTCAGCCCATATTCTGAGAACAGCTCCTCAAATCTGCGCCGGAATAGTTCTGGTTTTGTTATTTCATGACGCTCCAGCATACGCCAATACCCTTCGTTTATTTCGGAATAGGTGTGCACCATTTCGTCAGTGCACTCTCCCAGTCCGCATATCTGAAAGCATTCCTTTATTGCGGCGTTCTCTGATTTCAGGAAGTTCAGCAGTGTGCCGTCTACGTCCCATAAAATTGCTCTGTACATAATATCCTCAAAAAATCAGCCGCGCGGGATTCGTGCGGCTGACATATTTTACTTCTTTGTCTTTGCTTCGTTCTTCAGTCTGAGGTCGCGCTCGAGAATAACTTTTCTCATGCGAATGCTCTTAGGCGTTACTTCAACGAGCTCATCGTCCTGAATAAAATCGAGGCATTCCTCAAGGCTCATCTGCTTCGGCGGAATGAGATGCAGGGCGTCATCAGAGCCGGAAGCACGGGTGTTGGTAAGGTGCTTCTTCTTGCATACATTGATGACGATATCGCCAGCCTTCGGGGAAACGCCAACGATCATTCCCTCGTAAACCGGAACGCCCGCGCCGATGAACAGGGTACCTCTCTCCTGTGCATTGAACAGACCATAAGTAATAGAGGGTCCTGTTTCCCATGCGACAAGGGAACCTACCGTTCTTCTCGGGATATCACCAAAATACGGCTTGTAGCTGTCAAATGTGGAGTTCATGATACCCTCGCCCTTGGTATCGGTCATGAACTCGCCGCGGTAGCCGAAAAGACCTCTTGACGGAACAAGGAATTCCAGTCGAGTGCGGTTTCCGATGGGGTGCATGGAGATCATCTCGCCCTTGCGCTGACCCATGCTCTGCATTACAGAACCTACAGAATCAGCCGGAACGTCTACAACAAGCCGCTCAACAGGCTCGCAGAGAACGCCGTCTATCTCCTTTGTCAGAACACGCGGTGTGCTGACGGAAAGCTCATAACCTTCGCGGCGCATTGTTTCGATGAGGATAGACAGGTGCATCTCGCCTCTGCCGGCTACATTGAATGCATCGAGCGTATCGCTGTCGGAAACTCTGAGGGAAACGTCCTTAAGGGTTTCCTTCATCAGGCGCTCGCGGATCTGACGGGAGGTTACGAACTTGCCTTCTCTGCCTGCGAACGGGCTGGTGTTTACAGAGAATGTCATCTCTACTGTCGGCTCGGAGATCTTTACGAACGGGAGCGGCTCAGGCTTGTTAACGGAACATATAGTCTGACCGATAGTTACGCCTTCGATACCGGAGAAGCATACAATGTCGCCTACCATAGCCTCGTCAACCTCGACCTTATTCAGTCCCTCAAACTGATAGAGGGACACGATCTTGCTCTTGAACGGAGCGGTACGGTTATGATGGTCGCATACGATAACGTCCTGATTCTTGCGCATTTTACCGCGTTCAATACGTCCGATGGCGATCCTGCCTACATAATCGTTATAGTCGATGGACGAAACCAGAACCTGAAGCTCTCCGTCAGGGTCGCCCTCGGGAGCGGGAATGTGCTCGATAATCTTGTCGAACAGCGGCTTGAAGTCGGTACCCATCTGGTCGGGGTCATAGGAGGAAAGTCCAAGTCTGCCGGAGCAGAAAATTACCGGGCTGTCTATCTGCTCTTCGGAAGCGTCGAGATCAAGAAGTAACTCGAGAACTTCGTCAACGACTTCCTTGTTTCTTGCGTCGGGGCGGTCTGTCTTGTTAACAACTACTATTATCTTATGTCCGAGTTCGAGAGCTTTCTGGAGCACGAAGCGGGTCTGCGGCATGGTTCCCTCAAAGGAGTCTACCAGCAGAAGAACGCCGTTTACCATTTTGAGGATACGCTCAACCTCGCCGGAGAAGTCCGCATGGCCGGGGGTATCGACAATGTTGATTTTTACGCCGTTGTACATACAGGATGTGTTCTTCGCGAGAATGGTGATTCCGCGCTCACGCTCGAGTGCGTTGCTGTCCATTACTCGGTCGCTTACTACCTGATTCTCGCGGAAAGCTCCGCCCTGCTTAAGCATCTCATCGACCAGCGTTGTCTTGCCGTGGTCAACATGGGCGATTATTGCAATATTCCTTAAATCGTTTCTTACCAATTATCTCACATTCCTTTATAATATAGATTCTTACATCGTTTTTAATTATACTACTTTTTTTCCCATCATACAAGGGCGTATTCAAAAAAACGTTGTTTTAATTACATTTACCGATTACAGAAAACAGTTTTTGTATATTTTCACAAGAAAAGAAGCCGGGATATCCCCGGCTCCAATGGTTTACTTGAATATCCTGTGCATTTTCTCAGCTATGAGTGCGCGGCGTTCTTTCTCTGCGTCTGGATCTGTTTCCCAGCCAGTTGATGTACGCTGAAGTATGCTACCCTCATGTACGCCCTGCGGCAGTTCAGCCAGCGGAATATCTATCTTCACACCGTCCTCATATGCTACCGCAGTTCCCTCTTCTATTCGGTCAACAATAATCATGCTGCGTCCTCCGTACGGAAATTGCCCTCTCCATTATCAGAATAAATGCTGAATTTCTCTCCGTCGCTTACAAATACGATATTGCCGCTGTCCATGGTGGTGAGTATCTTCTGCACTCCATGCGCGGCAAGTCGGTCGAGCACTGCCTGTTTCGGGTGACCGTAGGAATTGTCTTCTCCTACGCATATCACTGCATATTCCGGAGAGACAGCCTCGATAAATGCAGCGGTGCTTGAAGATGTGCTTCCATGGTGTCCTACTTTCAGGACATTGCTTCTGATGTATTCCCCGCTGTTGAGTATATCATTTTCGGCTGCGCGCTCGATGTCCCCGGTGAAGAGAAACGATTTCTCGCCGTGAATGAGCCGGCATACGATCGAAAAGTTGTTAAGGTCGGCGTAATCATCATGCACCGGAGCAAGTATCTGGAGAACCGCTCCGTTACCCAGCGGGATATTGGTTCCGATCTGGGAATATTCCGCTGTGATTCCCTTCCGGCTGATAACGTCCAGCATTCGCTCGAAGTTTTTCGTCATAGGAAGGATCTTTTCCGGAATTTCCGGCATTATAACCTTGCCTATTGAGAATTTATCCAGTACGTCAGCCATTCCGCCGATGTGATCCTCATGCGGGTGGGAGGCGATAACATAGTCCAGCCTGCGTATTCCAAGACTGCTGATATAATTTATCACGCGGTTTGAATATATCGCTTCCCCGGTATCTATAAGCACCCTTGTGTCCCCGGCGACGATAAGTTCGCAGTCGCCCTGTTCCACGTCAATGTAGTGCACCGAAACCTCCCCGTCCGCAGTTGTGACCGTGGTGTTCCTGCCGGTAAGCATTGCGGAAAGTTCTGCGGAGGTAGGGATAAATTCCAGCTTGAAAATTTCTTCATTAAGATATATTCCGAGGGAGAATACAAAGAAAATAGTGAATACTACAAGAAAAACCTTACCCGCGGTGTTTGCCGGAGGTTTTCTTCGGTTTCCCCGTTTGTCTGCCATTCACGCTCCCCCTTTCATTGCCGCGGTTGTGGCTCGGACCGCGCTGGGCGCCTGACTTCTGCGGATTTTTCCCTGAACCGTTCGCATTTCTCTGGCGGCCGTGGTCAGACGGTGGAATAAGACAATCTCTTCCTGTTCCGATGAGCTCGCGATGCCTGGTCATAATAAGAGCTTTTTCTACGATATCATGATTTTCCGGCTTGAAATACTGGAGCAGCGCCCTCTGCATACGCTTTTCCTCCGGAGTGCGCGGAACAAACACCGGCTCCATTGTGTATGGGTCGAGTCCAGTCCAGAACATTGCCGTTGATATCGTTCCCGGGGTCGGGTAGAAGTCCTGAACCTGTTCCGGGCGGATATTGTGCTTTTTCAGGAATATTGCAAGCTGAACCGCTTCGTCAAGCGTGCAGCCCGGGTGGCTGGACATGAGATAAGGTACGAGGTACTGCTCCTTTCCGCACTTCTTTGTCGCCGCATAGAAACGTTTTTCGAACTCTTCGTAGACCTCAATGTGCGGTTTCCCCATAAGGTCAAGCACCTTATTGCTGGCGTGTTCAGGCGCAACTTTGAGCTGTCCGCTTACATGATGCTCCACAAGTTCTTCAAGGAACTCGTTGCTCTTGTCCTGGAGCATATAGTCATAGCGTATTCCGGAGCGGATAAAAACTTTCTTAACCTTTTTAATGGAGCGCAGCCGGCGCAGCAGATGAATATAGTCGCTGTGGTCGGCAATGAGATTCTTGCAGGGAGTGGGGGCAAGGCACTTTTTACCCTTGCACATTCCGTATTTTTCCTGCTTCTCGCAGGAGGGGTGCCGGAAATTCGCAGTAGGTCCTCCGACATCATGAATATATCCCTTAAAGCGCGGATTTTCGGAGAGCTTTACGGCTTCCTCGTAGACGGAATCCTCGCTGCGGGTCTGTATCCTGCGTCCCTGATGGAGCGCTATTGAGCAGAAGTTGCAGAATCCGAAGCAGCCACGGTTGTGAGTTATCGAGAACTCCACTTCCTGAATAGCGGGCACTCCGCCCTCTTTCTCATACATGGGGTGATACATTCTCATGTAGGGAAGTTCGTAGGTTCTGTCGAACTCAGCCTGAGTTACGCTGCGCTGCGGCGGATTCTGAACCAGCATCATATTTCCGTGACGCTGTACTATTGTTCTGCCGTACACCTCATCCTGCTCGTCATACTGCTTGCGGCAGGACTTCGCATAAGCCTTTTTGTTGTCGCGTACTATTTCAAAGCTGTCGCACTGCACCGCGCCTATCGGGGTGTTTTCAGGTTCAGTCAGGTAGCAGATACCGCGCAGGTCGTGCATATCCTTCAGGTGAAGACCCGCCTTGAAATTATTAAGCATCTGGGTCAGCGTGACTTCACCCATGCCGTACATCAGGTAATCCGCTCCGGTGCTGACCAGTACGGATGGCATAACGCTGTCGCTCCAGTAGTCGTAATGTGCGAATCTCCGGAGGGAAGCCTCCAGTCCCCCGATGGAAATTTCCACGTCAGGGTAAATCCGCTTAAGATTCTGGCAGTAAACGGTGAGCGCCCTGTCGGGACGTCTGCCGCCCTTTCCTCCTGGGGAATATGCATCGTCGAAGCGCTTTTTAAGAGCAACGGTGTAGTTTGACACCATGCTGTCGATGTTTCCCCCGGTCACCATGAAGCAGTATTTTGGCTTACCGAGTTTCATGTAATCTGCGTCACAGAGCGGCTGCGCGATAATTCCAACCGTGAAGCCGGCGGCTTCTATCATTCGCGAGATTATCGCGATTCCGAACGTCGGGTGGTCGATATATGCGTCGCCGGTAAAGCAGATAAAATCAAGCTGCTCTATTCCGCGTTCTTTCATATCCTCTCTGCTGACGGGTAAAAATGGCATTTTGTGTTTCCTCTCAATTATCTTTGCTGGAGCTTTCTTTCAGCCCATTCCTGCTTGGTCATGAGCACCTGCCGCGGCTTGCTGCCTTCCAGCGGACCGACAATGCCCATTTCCTCCATTATATCAACAAGTCTTGCGGCTCTTCCGTAGCCCAGTTTCAGGCGGCGCTGGAGCGATGATGTGCTGCAGGTTCCGGACTCGATAACAAAATCAATCGCGTCCTCAAGGCGCTCGTCGCTCGTGTCTATGTCCCCGCTGTCGGAGCTGCGGCTGTCCTTATCCTGCGCTGAGGCGACCATTTCGGTCTGGCGCTCGACTTCTTCCATGACAAGCTCGTCATACTCCGCCTGAAATGTCTGCTTGATGAATTCAACGGTGCGTTCGACTTCCTTGTCGGAAACAAAGCAGCCCTGAACACGCAGAGCTTTCGGCATTCCGACCGGCATATACAGCATATCGCCGTTGCCAAGGAGCTTTTCCGCGCCGCTGGAATCAAGGATTACACGGCTGTCCGTCTGGGAAGCAACCATCAGCGCGATTCGGCTGGGAATATTCGCCTTGATAAGTCCGGTTACGACATTTACTGTCGGGCGCTGAGTTGCAATCACAAGATGCATTCCGGCGGCTCTCGCCATCTGTGCCAGACGAACAATGCTGTCCTCAACGTCCTTCGGGGACGCCATCATCAGGTCGGCAAGCTCGTCTATGAAAATCACGATGTGCGACATCTTTTTCAGCCCGCTGTCCGGGTCGGCAGCGAGCTCGTTGAACCCCGTGAAGTCACGGACGTTGTTCTCCGAGAACATTCTGTACCGGTTCAGCATTTCGTTTACCGCCCATGCCAGCGCGCCGGCAGCCTTTTTCGGGTCGGTGACTACCGGAATGAGCAGGTGCGGGATTCCGTTGTACATCATAAACTCGACCTTTTTGGGGTCTACCATTATCAGGCGGACATCCTGCGGGGTAGATTTCATAAGAATACTCATGATGATGGAGTTTACACATACTGACTTACCGGAACCCGTTGTTCCTGCAATGAGCAGGTGCGGCATTTTGGCGATATTACAGGTGACCGTTGCACCGCTTATATCCTTACCAAGAACAGTTTCAAGCTTTTTATCGAAACTCCTTTTGAAGTCCGGAGTATCCACCAGTTCGCGGAAATAAACGGTATCGCGCGCCTTGTTCGGGACCTCGATGCCAACCGCGGATTTATTCGGGATAGGCGCTTCGATTCGCACACCAGCGGAGGCAAGATTCAGCGCGATATCGTCCTGAAGCCCGGTGATTTTTGAGATTTTTACTCCGGGGGCCGGCTGTAATTCGTATCTTGTGACTGACGGACCCCGGCTCACGCCGACAAGCTTTGTCTGCACTCCGAAGCTCTGGAGCGCTTCCACCAGCTTTTTGGAGTTCCTGTCTATTTCACTGTCGATATCAGCCTGCGATAGCTTATTCTGAACCGGATTCAGCAAACTTACCGGAGGAAGAGTGTAAACGTCACTGAATGTGAGCTCCTCGGGAGCCGGTTTTTTAAGCGGCATCTGAGGCTTCGGCGCGGGTGATTCGGTAAATCTGCCGTCCGGGCGCGGAACCTCGATTATTTCCGGTTTCTGCGGCACCGGTGTCTCAGCGGAAACCGACGCCTCCTGCGGCTCGTCAACCACATCATCTAAATCGAACGGAAGTTCGCTTTCGTCAGAGCTTGTGACGGTGTTCTCCGGGAGATCCTCTATTTTCTTGACCGAAGTCTTTTCCTGCTCCTCCTGTTTAAAGCTGTGTATCGCGTCAAGAACCGGGACAAGCTCGGCGTTTTCGTCAATCAGCGGATCCCTGGCGTTCCGCTCCGCTTCTTCGATGACGGCGCGGTTCTTCTCCATTATGTAGCCCTTGAGCTCTTCAATGTAATCCTTGGTGTCCTCGTGCTGTTCCTCCATGAGTTTCTGCTCGGGCTCAACCGTCACAGACGGCTCTTCAGGCGCAGGAGCCGGTTCCTCCGGAACGATTTCGGGCTCTGGCTCGTCAACGCTGAACACTGCTTTCTTAAGTTCAGCAACCGACCGCTTGTCCTCCTGCTCGGCATTTATCTCCGCCTGAATCCGCTCCAGCTCGTCCTTTTCAAGCTGGAACTGCTCCGCGGCAATTCGGTTTTCTTCCTTTACGCGGCGGTGGTGCTCCACTGCCTTCTGCTTCGCTGTGGAAACCGGCTTTGACACCTTCTTCGTAAAATCCGCCACGGTAAGCCCGCTGAAAAGCATGACGCATACAAGTATCATCAGCACGATTATTATAGAAGCGCCCATTCTGCCAAGAAGCAGAAGAAGCCCGCCGATAAAGATCGCGAACACTCCGCCGCCGTGGAATTCCTTGCCGTCCTTGTAGAGATTTGCTATAACTTCCCCGAGATTGTCGCCGGGAGTTGAACCGACAAAGAATATCTGTACAGCGGCGCACAGCAGGAGTATTCCCGCTGCGCACATTCCGATATCCCTGGCGAGTTTCGGGTCTCCGCTGTTTGCTGAAAGCCGCACGGCAACAAAGATCATCAGCGGTCCGACTACAAATGCGGAATATCCGAATACTCCGTGCATGAAATCAAAGAACGCGCGCCAGCCTTCGCCCTCCCCTGCCGGTATGACCGCCGCGAGGGTCAGGAAAATTCCGACAGCAAACATGATAACTGTGGCGATGTGTCTGCGGCGTTTGCTTCTGCGTATTGCTTCCTCACGCTGACGCTGGAGTTCTGCCTCAATAGATTTCTTTGATGGTCGCGAGCGGCCCGTGCTTCCGGAATTTCCGGAGCGTGTGCTTGTATTTTTTTCAGCCATTGTATCTGACTTCCTTTACAGTAATTATCTTCAGCCTGTGATGAGCGACATTAGTGTATTTCCGGTAATGTGCTCCCATATTCCTGCCGCAACGCAGAGAACGCCGAGCACAGCCGTATAGATTCCGAATATCTTATAGCGGTCGCGTTTTACAAGCCAGCTTACAAGTTTTATGGAAAGAATTCCGACAACGGCAGAAATAATGAATCCAAGCCCGAGTATGAGCCAGTCAAGCTCCATGTCTGATTTCAGCGCGTAGCCGATTTCAAGCAGGCTTCCGCCGAGAATCGCCGGGATTCCGAGAATGAACGCGAATGTCACCGCCGTCTGCTTTTCAAGCCCTGAGAGAAGTCCGCCGGCTGTTGTGGAACCGCTTCTGGAGACTCCCGGGAAAAGTGCGACCACCTGAAACAGTCCGACAGTAACTGCGTCCATGACCGTCATCTGTTCAGCGGTGCGGGTTCCATGACCAAACTTGTCGGAAAGGAAAAGGATAAGTGCCGTGAACATGAATGCAACGCCCTCAAACACGATGTCGCCGTCTCCCTGACGACCCGTGAAGAAATCCTGCACGAAATAGAATGGAACAAGTATGACAGTGGCAATAATCACCATAAACATCATGCGGCGATTTCCGTTCATGTTCTTCCATGAGAATTTGCCGGTAAAGAGGTCGCCGATGGTCAGGAAGAATTCCTTTATCATGCCCCATATCGTTCCCCAGAATGCGATAAAGACTGCCAGAAGCGTTCCGAGGTGAAGCACCAGCGAAAGAATCAGCGCAGCTTCGCCGTCAACGCCGGTGATATGCTGAACAACCGAAAGATGTCCCGAGCTGGAAACTGGCAGGAACTCGGTAAGTCCCTGTACCACTGCCTGTATTATTACTGTTAGTATGTCCATATTTTCCCCTTATGTAATCCGCCCGAAGGCGGTCCTTATCATCTTGTTCCGCGCCAGTCAGCGGAGTTCAGCCGTTCATCGCGGGCTATGCTCTCGACCGTCGGCTGGGTCGCTCTAACTTGAAGCACTGCGCTTTTCCTCTTGGCACCCTTATCACCTGAATCTTCTGACTTGCCTTTTTTTGCGGACTGTTTCTTTGCTGAACCAGATGACTTTCTAGGCTTCTGCGCTTTTTTCTCCGGAATATTTTCTGCGCGTTTCTCTATCAGCGAATAGAGGCACTGCACCGCGTCAGACAGCCCTCCGAGATGGTCGATGAGCCCCTCTTTTACAGCGTCAGAGCCCTCAAGGACAGTGCCTATATCCATTACAAGCTCGTCCTTTTCCATCATCAGCTCATGGAACCGCTCCGGAGTCATGTGGCTGTTGGTCGTGACGAAGCGTGTTATCCGTTCCTGCATTTTTTCGAACCACGACATGGTCTGCGGAACTCCGAGCACCATTCCGTTTGTGCGCACCGGATGTATCGTCATGGTCGCCGACGGAACTATAAAACTCACATCCGCACTGACTGCAAGCGGTACGCCTATTGAATGACCTCCGCCGACAACTATTGAAACAGTTGGCTTCGACATTCCGGCGATAAGCTCGGATATTGCAAGACCGGCTTCAACATCTCCGCCGACCGTGTTAAGCACCACCATGAGACCTTCGACCGTGCTGTCCTGCTCAATAGCAGCCAGAGCCGGAATAATGTGCTCGTACTTTGTCGTCTTATTCTGCGGCGGAAGAATGTAGTGACCCTCTATCTGCCCGATTATCGACAGGCAGTGGATATTGTGCGGCGCATTCACTGTCGCGATTATGCCGTTGTCGACGATCTGCTGATTCTGCTCCTCGGTAAACGGAGCTTCATTTGTGTTTTCTTCGCTCATAAGTCTGCCCTCCTGAAATAGCGTTTTTATATATTATTTCAGCACGGGACAGAATTATGCAGAAAATTTCCAGTCCGAGTACAGCCGTACTATTTTATTATAGCACAATCCGGCGTTAAAATCAAATGTTTTTTGGCTCATTTTATGTCGTGGAATAAATTTTCGTACAACTTATCATACGACCTTATGAACAAGCATATACTGCTGTTGAAAAGCAATATCAATACACCCGTGAAGGAGGAAACAATGGAAGAATTAAACAGAAAAACCGAAGCGGTGTTCATGAACGAAACGCTGTTTGACGGTCAGACTGAACAGGGCGTTGAGCTGGACTATGTTCTGCCTGACTATTACCCGGAGATATTCCGGATACTCAAGTGCTGCCTTACGCCGAGGATAACTTCCTCGGCTGTATCCGGAAACAGGCTCATGCTTGATGGAGTTGTGCTGATAAAAGTACTCTATTTAGAGGAAAACAGCACTGCGCTCCACTGCGTGGAGCAGAGGTACACATGGTCCAGAACAGTGGATATCGCCGGAAAATCCGAGGGACTTTGCGGATCACCTGTTGTAACCGTCATTCCAAGGGTAGATTACTGCAATTGCCGTGCCGTCAGCAGCCGCAGGATAGACGTCCGCGGAGCGGTAAGCTGTCGGGTTACTGTCACCTGCCCTTCGCAGTTCAGGCTTCCGGAGATTCCCGATGGGATTCAGGTGTTGTGCAGGGATATCACTGTCAGCCCGGAGCCCATATACTCCGAGCGGCAGATCTCTGTACGCGAGGAGATAGAAACGGGCGCTTCCGGAATCGAGTACATAGTGAGCTGCGATGCTTCCCCGAAGCTTAACGATGTTCGCGTTATAGCTAATAAGGCGGTCATTAAGGGTACGGTCACCGTCAGCGCGCTTTATGGGCTTCATACGGATGACCACCCGGGCTGTGATGACCTGGAAAAGATGACAGCGGATATTCCGATAAGCCAGATAATAGATATGCCGGGCCTCTCTGACAAACACACCTGCCAGCCGGAAATCACCGTGATGAACTGCGAGCTTCAGCCAAAAGCGGACAGCGGCATAATTTCCTGTGAAATACTTCTGAACTGCCGCTGCACGGCTTCAACTGAAAGCACCGTTGCTATTCCCTGCGACCTTTACTCCACTGAATACGAGTGCGAGTACTCCACGGCTCAGATAAAGCTGCCAGTAAACAGGCGCGCAGTTTCAGGGCAGATTTCTGTCAGGTCCTCAATGACAAGCGACAGCGGTGAGATTTCCTCCGTATGGGATTGCCGCAGCACTGTGAACAGCCTTATGTGTCGTCCCGAACCAGGGAACGGGCTTCTTGTATCGGGTCAGCTTTGTTTTCAGGCGATAGGCAGAGCTACCGGTAATATTCCTTTCTTCTCTGAAAAGCAGGAAGCTTTCGAACAGGTAATTCCGGCGCAGAATATAACTCAGGATACAGTTTCAGACTGCCGCGCCTGCGTGACGGACACCGGATTTTCCATCAGACAGGACGGCGGGATCGACGCAACTGCGCAGCTTGAGATAAGCGGAAGCATTTCCGAAAATCAGCAGATCACTGCGGTCAGCAGCGCCTCCGTCCGGGAGGATAAGCCGAAAGAACGATCCGATGAATTTGCGCTGCGTATATGCTATACCTCCGGCGAAAGCTGCTGGGATATTGCCAAGCGCTGCAATACCACCGTTGAAGCTATAATGAACGAAAACAACATAGATGACCGCGAGGCGGAGATTTCCGGAATGGTCATCATTCCCATTGTTTAAGGAGCGTGAATATGAACAATTCTATATACTCAGACATAGCCAGACGTACGGACGGGAACATATATCTCGGAATTGTCGGACCCGTACGCTCCGGTAAGTCAACATTCATCACAAGGCTGATGAATACGCTTGTTATCCCGAATATAACGGACGACTTCCAGCGCGGGCGCGCAAACGACGAACTCCCGCAGTCCTCCGCAGGAAAGACAATAATGACCACCGAGCCGAAATTCGTGCCGGAAAAGGCTGTCAGCATAGTCCTTGATGATGGCGTGAAGATGAACGTAAGGCTCATCGACTGCGTAGGCTATATCGTACCAAGCGCCATAGGCTACATTGAAAACGAAGCCCCGCGAATGGTAATGACTCCGTGGTTTGATGAGGAAATTCCTTTCAACATGGCGGCTGAAGTCGGCACCCGGAAGGTAATTACGGAGCACTCCACGATAGGCATTGTCGTGACAACCGACGGAAGCATCACAGACATTCCGCGCGAGGAATACCAGGCGGCTGAGGAACGCATAATCACTGAGCTGAACGAGATAAACAAGCCGTTCGTAGTTCTGCTGAACTGCCAGAATCCCGACTCTGCCGAGAGCCGGCGTTTAGCCGCTGACATGGAGGAAAAATATTCAGCACCAGTCATGGCGGTGAACTGTCTTGACATAACAGAAGATCAGATAAAGGAGCTTCTCGGAAAAGTCCTGCTCCAGTTCCCGATTAGCGAAATCAGGGTCAGGATGCCGCGATGGGTGAACTCCCTTGAAAAAAACCACTGGTTACGCACCGAGCTTCTTGACAGTATACGCAATGCCGCCTCAGGGGTCAGGGGAATCAGCGATATAAAGACCTGCGCGGAGAAAATCTCCGATTGTGAGTATGTAACCAGCGTTATTCCAGAGGACATAGATCTTGGCACCGGCTCCGGAGTTATCGACATCACGCTCAACAATGAGCTTTTCTATAAGATACTCGGCGAGGCTACCGGGCTGGAGCTCCACTGCGAGAGCGACCTCATGCCATGCATGATAGAGCTTGCGCAGATAAAGAGTAAGTACGAGCGCGTCCGCGGGGCTCTTGAAGAAGTCGAAGCGACCGGCTATGGGATCGTACTCCCGACAATGGACGAACTCAAACTGGAAGAGCCGAAGATAGTTAAGCAGGGCGGAAAATACGGTGTAAGACTGCGAGCCAGCGCTCCTTCGATTCATATGATGTCCGCGAATATCACCACGGAAATAAACCCGATAGTCGGCAGCGAGAAGCAGTCAGAAGAGCTTATAGCTTATCTCCTGACTGATTTCGAGGAAAACCCGAAGAAAATATGGGAAAGCAATATTTTCGGAAAATCGCTTCACGAACTGGTGAACGAAGGACTCCACAACAAGCTTTACCGTATGCCGACTGACGCACGCATGAAGCTCCAGGAAACTATCCAGCGGATAATCAACGAAGGATGCGGCGGTCTGATCTGCATAATACTTTGACATAAGGTCACCTCTAAAAACCTCATGTGAGCGAAAATGTGCAGTGCGCACCATCTTCGTCGTCAAACCTCCTTGAAAGGCATACAGCCTTACTGTGTCGGTTTTCCTAGAATCTGGCACACCCTGCACATTTTTGCTTTTCACACCGGTTTTTAGAGGTTCCCATAAGAAAATCTCCCCCGCTGCTGCGAGGGAGATCTTTTTATCCGGTATAATTACTGAGCAGAGTTCTGCTGGGTGTAGCTGGCGATCATGTTTTTTACCATCTGACCGCCGATGGAACCAGCCTGTCTTGCAGTGAGGTCGCCGTTGTAGCCATTGGAGTTAAGCTGTACGCCTACCTCGTTTGCTGCCTGCATCTTCATGTTGCTGAGTGCGCTCTTGGTCTGCTTATTGGATGCCATAATAATAATCTCCTTTAATAAAAAAGTTATAGAGTACCGCAGCTTCCGCTCCGATTCTCGTTTACAGGAGCGGAACACTTTTGCTTCGCCCTTGTGGTAATATTATTTTCAGCTGAGCATTTTTTATTAAAGGAAATTGTTTCACAAAACTTATGTAATTAATGCTCGGAGGTTTGTTCTTCTTTTGAACACTCTGAGCATATCCCTTTCAGGTTCAGCGTAACGCGGGTTATCTGATGCCCGGATTGCGCCCTGACCAATGCCGGAATATCATCCAGACAATTAAGTTCCACATCAAAAACCCGGCGGCATTTTTCGCAGATCATGTGGTAATGGCGGTCCGTTCTGCCGTCGAATCTGTCGCTTCCGTCGGCTATCGGTATTTTCAGAAGCATTCCCGCTTCGCTAAGCTGATTCAGGTTTCTGTACACAGTCCCCAGACTAAGGTTAGGATTATCGCTTTTCAACGAGCGGTAAACTTCCTCGGCAGTTGGGTGTGTTGGATATTTCATTACCTGTTCGTATATTATTTCTCTCTGTCTGGAAAAATTCATAATGCCCCCGGTTCAACATACAAATCAATAATTGTTACTATTATTATAACATATAGAACAAGGATTGTCAATAGGTCAGAACAAAAATGTCTTAAAATGGAAAGCTCCCGCAGAGTGGCGGGAGCTATGCAATTATTCAATATCTGCGTGGTGAGCCTGAAGCGACTTAACACCGAAGTGCTTGTTCTGTTTAATTGCCTTGATACCCTCGGCGCTTGCCTTAGCGGCAGCCATTGTGGTAATATAAGGAATGCGGTGCTTGATGGCGGCTTTTCTGATGTAGCTGTCGTCGGTAACGCTGTCCTTTCCGGCAGGAGTATTAATGATAAGCTGTATTTCGCCGTTTGCAATCTGGTCGGCAATATTGGGTCTGCCCTCGTACATCTTGAATATACGCTCAGCGGGGATTCCGGCTTCCTTTATCATTTCGTAGCTCTTGCCAGTTGCGATTATCTTGAATCCAAGGTCGTTGAACGCCTTTGCAACTTCAACGAGTTCCGGCTTGTCACGGTCGCATACGCTGAGGAGTACGGTTCCCTCCTGCGGGAGCTTGGTGCGGGTCGCTTCCTGAGCCTTGTAGTATGCCTCGCCAAAGGACGGAGAAATTCCGAGAACCTCGCCGGTGGAACGCATTTCCGGGCCGAGAACCGGGTCTACCTCCGGGAACATATTGAACGGGAATACGGCTTCCTTTACGCCGTAGTGGTTTATCTTGTGGTCGCGGAGCTCCGGAACGGGGCTGGGCTTCCCTGTCAGGGAGGAAGTGATTATCTGTGTAGCGATCTGCACCATATTGATGCTGCAAACCTTTGATACCAGCGGAACTGTTCTGGAAGCACGCGGGTTAGCCTCGAGAACATATACAGTGTCGTCCTCGATGGCGTACTGCATATTCATCAGACCGCATACGTTCATCTCAACTGCGATCTTCTTTGTGTAGTCTTTGATGGTCGCAACCTGCTTTTCAGTAAGGTTCTTGCTGGGAAGTATGCAGGCGGAGTCGCCTGAGTGAACGCCCGCCAGCTCAATGTGCTCCATAACGGCGGGAACGAAGCAGTTCTTTCCATCGGAGATCGCGTCTGCCTCGCACTCTGTTGCATGGTGCAGGAAGCGGTCGATAAGTATAGGTCTGTCGGGAGTTACGCCAACCGCCGCAGCCATATATACCTTCATCATCTCATCATCGTGGACGATCTCCATACCTCTGCCGCCCAGAACGTAAGACGGACGAACCATTACCGGATATCCGATACGGTTAGCAATTTCAAGAGCCTCGTCAACATTAACAGCCATTCCGGACTCAGGCATGGGAATGCCGAGCTTCTCCATCATTGCGCGGAAATGATCCCTGTCCTCTGCGAGGTCGATGGTCTCAGGGCTGGTGCCGAGAATATTCACGCCGTTCTTCTTCAGGTCGCCTGCAAGGTTGAGCGGGGTCTGACCGCCGAACTGAGCGATAACGCCTACCGGCTTCTCCTTCTCGTGAATGCTGAGAACGTCCTCAAGGGTAAGCGGTTCGAAATACAGCTTGTCTGAGGTGTCATAGTCAGTGGAAACTGTTTCAGGGTTGCAGTTTACGATAATGGACTCAAATCCGAGCTTTTTCAGTGCAAGAGCCGCATGAACGCAGCAGTAGTCGAACTCGATACCCTGACCGATTCTGTTCGGTCCGCCGCCGAGGATCATTATCTTCGGCTTGTCGGAAACAGGGCTTGTATCCTTGTCCAGATGATATGTGGAGTAATAATAAGCCGCGTTCTCCGTACCGCTTACATGGATTCCCTCCCATGCCTCGCGGATACCATAGCTCTCGCGGGTCTTGCGTACTTCCTCTTCGGTGACGCCGAGAATCTGGCTGAGATATCTGTCGGAGAAACCGTCCAGCTTTGCCTGACGGAGTGCCGGCTCTGCGGGAACTGCGCCCTTGTTCGCAATGAGCGCGTTCTCCTCGTCCACAAGCTCCTTCATCTGCTGCAGGAACCAGTGCTTTATCTTTGTAAGGTTGTAGATTTCGTCGATTGTAGCGCCCTTGCGCAGTGCCTCGTAAATGATGAACTGGCGCTCACTGGTCGGGAATCTGAGCTTGGCAAGCAGGTCGTCCTTTGACAGCTTGTTGAAGTCCTTTGCAAAGCCAAGGCCATATCTTCCGGTTTCAAGGGAGCGTATAGCTTTCTGGAATGCTTCCTTATAGGTCTTGCCGATGGACATCACTTCGCCGACCGCCTTCATCTGCGTGCCGAGCTTGTCCTCAGCGCCCTTGAACTTCTCGAATGCCCAGCGCGCGAACTTGATAACAACATAGTCGCCGCCCGGAACATACTTGTCAAGAGTACCGTACTTTCCGCAGGGGATCTCATCGAGGGTCAGACCGCAGGCGAGCATTGCGGAAACAAGCGCTATCGGGAATCCGGTAGCTTTGGAAGCAAGGGCGGAAGAACGGGAAGTTCTCGGATTGATCTCAATAACAACGATACGTCCGGAAACCGGGTCGTGCGCGAACTGGCAGTTGCAGCCGCCGATAACCTCTATTGCCTTTACTATCTTATAGGAATATTCCTGAAGCTTCTTCTGAACGTCCTCGCTGATCGTAAGCATGGGCGCAGAGCAGAATGAATCGCCTGTATGCACGCCGATGGGGTCGATGTTCTCAATGAAGCATACGGTGATAACATTGTCGTTGGCGTCGCGAACGACTTCGAGCTCCAGTTCCTCCCAGCCGCTTATGCACTCTTCAACGAGAACCTGTCCGACAAGGCTGGCCTGAAGTCCGCGGGCACATACCACCTTCAGCTCGTCAACGTTATAAACCATGCCGCCGCCTGCGCCGCCCATGGTATAAGCAGGGCGAAGAACAACGGGATACTTGAGCTGCTCAGCGATTTTAACAGCCTCGTCAACGGAATATGCTACCTCGCTTTTAGGCATTTCAATACCAAGTTTCTGCATGGTGTGCTTGAACTCGATTCTGTCCTCGCCGCGCTCGATAGCGTCAACCTGCACGCCGATAACCTTTACGTTGTACTTCTCAAGTACGCCTGCTTCGCTCAGTTCAGAACACAGGTTCAGACCTGACTGTCCGCCGAGATTCGGAAGGAGTGCGTCGGGTCGCTCCTTTTCGATGATCTGCGTCAGACGGTCAACGTTCAGCGGCTCAATGTAGGTGATGTCAGCCACATCAGGGTCGGTCATGATGGTGGCGGGGTTAGAGTTTACGAGAACTATCTCATATCCAAGCTTGCGGAGCGCCTTGCATGCCTGCGTTCCCGAATAGTCGAACTCGCACGCCTGTCCTATAATTATAGGACCGGAACCGATTATGAGTATCTTGTTGATATCCTGCTTCTTTGGCATTTTTTTACTCCCTTATCCGTTTTCTTTTCTGTATGTGTTACAGATTTTATCTACTATATCATATCACAAAAGCCGTCGGATTTCAATATAATTTTATATTTTTTTATTCTTTGTGCCGATTTTGTTTCTGCGTAGTTGATTTTTAAATTACATCGTGCTATAATTATATCATCGAATTTTGCCCGGAAAGGAAATTATTATGAAAAAAGCATTTAAAGGATTGCTCGCAGTCTTGCTGTGCGCTTCACTGCTTTGCGGCTGCGCGTCAGATGAAAAACCGTCAGATGTCCCGCAGACCTCAGACGCTGTAACCAGCTCACTGCAAAACGGAGAACAGACAAGCGGTTCAGACGGCGGCACCGGTACTCCAGGTACTTCAGACAGCCAGTCAGCAACATTGCCGCCCGCTGACGCATCAGGAGCTCCTGAAGAGGCAGCTCCGACCATCGACATGGCGGATAGCTCCTCCGATGATGCGCCTGCTGAATCGGACGCAGCTCCCATCTCATCTTCACAGCAGACCACAAACCGCGAATACGAAAGCCTCCCGGCTGATACACAAAAACCGCAGACTACCGCCGCTGTCACATCTTCAACCACCTCCAGACCAAAGGAGAACAAGGATTTCAACGTAAACTGGAAGCTCAATTCCACTTGGGAAGAGGGTGGAAAACAGTGCGGCGGCTACGAGGTCGAGATAACAAACAACGGCAAAAACGCAGTAGGGAGCTGGACGTTAAAGGTCAGCGTACCTTCCGGATTTGAGCTGAAAGCTTCATGGAACGGGATTTTCACGCTAAGCGGAAACACCCTGACTGTGAAGAACGAAAGCTACAACGGCGAGATAGCTCCCGGCGGGAAAGCAGGATTCGGCTTCAACTATGCGAGCAGCGGTGAGTTCAAGCCGACGGGCGCAACTGTGAACGGCTCTGCGGCCGGGTATTCTTCTGGTTCTTCAGACAGTTCCGGCGGAAACGGCACTACCGCGGAGACAACTCCTGCTTCCACAATTCAGACAGTCCCCCCTGCCCCGGAGGATCCTGACGGAACAACGCCGGTTGCAGCGCACGGTCAGCTTTCAGTCAAGGGAACTCAGCTTGTTGACAGGAACGGAAAGGGCTATCAGCTTCGCGGAATGAGTACTCATGGTATAACATGGTTCCCGGATTTCATCAACGAGAATGCATTCCGGACGCTCCGCGACGACTGGAATACGAATGTTGTAAGGCTGGCAATGTACGTTGACGAATGGGGCAACGGTCAGTGTTACATGAAGAACAGGGACGGAAGCCGTCAGCTTCTTGAAAAGGGCGTTGACATCTGCATTAAGTTGGGAATGTATGTAATAATCGACTGGCACGTCCTGAATCCCGGCGACCCGACCTCATACACAGATGAAGCGATAGATTTCTTTAAGGATATGTCAAAGAAGTATGCCGACTACCCGAACATAATTTACGAAATAGTTAACGAGCCCAATGGAAACGCCGACTGGTCAGGCTGTATAAAGCCCTATGCCGAGAAGGTAATTCCTGTCATACGCAGGAACGACAAGGACGCCGTTATAATAGTAGGCACTCCGACATGGAGTCAGGATATCGACAAAGCGCTGGCTGATCCGCTGGAATACGACAACATAATGTATGCGCTTCACTTCTATGCGGCTACGCATACCGACTGGCTCAGGGAACGCGCCGAAAAATGCATAAACGGCGGTCTTCCGATATTCGTTTCGGAGTTCGGCTGCTGTGACGCTTCCGGAAACGGTGCAAACGACTTAAATCAGTCAGAAAAATGGCTGAAACTCCTTGATAAGTACGGCGTAAGCTACTGCAACTGGAATCTTGCAAACAAAAACGAATCTTCCTCCTGCTTCAGGGAATCCGCAAAGGCGGACGGAAAATGGAAAGACAGCGATTACTCCGAGGGCGGAGCATGGATACGCAAGTGGTTCAGGAATCACTGATAAAAGCGGCGGCTCATTTATTGAGCCGCCATTTTCTGTTCATGAAATCAGATAAAATAAAAGCCGCCCGTTTCCGAGCGGCTTTTGCCTGCGGTATTTACAGGAATATGTACTTCAGTATAAAGAGAACTGAAAGCACATAAAGCAGTACCGGTATCTTCTTTGCTTTTCCGGTAAAGAGATTGATGAGCGTATAGGAGATGATGCCAAGGGAGATACCCTCGGAAATGCTGTAAAACAGCGGCATTGCGATTACGCAGATGTAAGCCGGGATAGTGTCCGTAAGGTTTTCTGCGTCAAACTTGAGATCTGCAATGGCGCTGAACATAAGGAAGCCTACAACAATAAGCGCAGGGGCTGTTGCAAAGCTCGGGATCGCCGTAAATATAGGAGCAAGGAACACGGACAGGAGAAACAGCACACCAGTGGTGATAGCTGTAAGTCCGGTTCTGCCTCCTACGCCTACGCCGGCAGAGGACTCAACGAACGTTGTTGTTGTACTGGTACCGAATATAGCTCCGACAGATGTTGCGATTGCATCGGAAAGAAGCGCAGGCTTGATGGCAGGGAGCTTTCCGTTTTCATCGAGCATATTTGCCTTTGCACTTACGCCGATGAGAGTTCCCAGAGTGTCGAACAGGTCAACGAACAGGAACGAGAAGATGATAACAATGAAGTTCAGAATGTCAACGGAGCTGAAGTCAACATTGAAGCACTGACCGAATGTAAGGCCGAATGCGCTGAAATCAGTCAGTGAGAACGACGGGATAAGAGAATAGAATCCAGCGTCAGGCGTAGGAACATACAGACCGACAAGCTGGCAGATTATTCCGACGATCCATGTTGCAAAGATACCGATAAGGATGGACCCCTTAACGTTGCGAGCATGGAGAACGAAGGTAAAGATAGTGCCAAGCAGTGCCAGCAGTGCGCTGATACCAGCGGTGTTGAAATCCTGTGTGAAGTTGGTGATGGAAACCAGCGTCGATGCATTCGCCTTTACAAGACCTGAATTCTGGAGACCGATAAATGCGATAAACAGACCGATACCAACGGAAACTGCTTTCTTAAGCGGCATAGGTATGCAGTTAAATATAGCTTCACGCACATTAGTGAGTGAAAGAATAATAAAGATGATACCTTCGATGAATACGGCAAGAAGCGCTATCTGCCATGAATATCCAAAACCAATGCATACAGTGTATGCGAGATATGCGTTAAGTCCCATGCCAGCTGAAAGCGCAAACGGGAGATTTGCAAGAAGTCCCATCAGGATAGTGCCGACAAAGGAAGCAAGGCAGGTGGCGATAAGAACCGCTGTGCTGTCCATTCCTGCGGCGGAAAGAATGCTCGGATTGACCGCGAGTATGTACGCCATTGTCATGAATGTGGTGACGCCGGCGGCTATCTCGGTCTTTACGTTTGTGTTGTGTTCCTTGAGCTTGAATACCTTTTCAAGTACCCCGGGCTGTGCGGAACTGTTTGCTTTGTTACTCATAGATCCTCCTTTTTAATCTTCACAGTACTCAGCAATGTAGGGCAGATTTCTGTATTTTTCTCCGCAGTCAAGACCGTATCCTATCACGAAATAGTCCGGGATAGTGAATAAAGTCCTGTCCGCAGTGAATTCCACAACTCTTCTGGAGGGCTTGTCCAGCAGTGTGATGACTTCCAGAGAAAGCGGGTTTCTCTTTTTCAGGAGCTCCACCACAGCCGCAAGGGTTCTTCCAGTGTCGATTATGTCCTCCACTATCA
Organism: uncultured Oscillospiraceae bacterium; assembly: GCA_934481355.1. Classification (GTDB taxonomy): domain Bacteria; phylum Bacillota; class Clostridia; order Oscillospirales; family Ruminococcaceae; genus CAG-115. The sequence goes on from CAKSPH010000026.1 coordinate 28,159, forward strand.
CTACATGGTATCCGCTGATATCCTGTGTGATGTCCTTGGTTATGGTGACTTCGCCGCAGGATTCTGTGCCCGCATAGTAGCTCTTTGCACACATGAATGCTACCTCGCAGGGTATTGTTACTGCCCGGCAGAAATCAGCCATAAAAATGAATGCTCCATTAAGTATGCTGACCAGCAGAAGCGGCTTGCCTGCGTAATCCCTGCTTACTTCGCTGCCTACCTCGGCGACGCGGGACTTTATTTCCTCTTCACCGATCAGGACACGCTTAATGTGTTTCTCCATTTCCTTATCCAAAATGTTCTTCCTCCCCCTGCACCGAAGTGCAATGCTGTTATTACGGAATGAACCCATTCCGTATGTATGTGATTATATAATTATAGCTTAAACAGACGTATATTTCAACCCTTTTACAGAAATTTCGTCAAATATGCGTAAAAAATTATGTTTTCTCTATTGACATTGCAGTATCGAAAAGGTATAATATATCAGAACGATAGGTTTTATAAAGGAGCTAATCATGCTTAATCAGTTTTCAAGAACAGAGTTGATTTTCGGCAAGGAAGCCATGGAAAAGCTCGCAGCGGCAAGGGTTGCGATTTTCGGCATCGGCGGCGTAGGAGGCTACACTGCGGAGGCTCTTGCGAGAAGCGGAGTCGGCACGCTCGACCTGATTGACGACGACAGGGTTTGCCTGACCAACATCAACCGCCAGATTTTCGCAACAAGAAAGACCGTAGGAAAGTTTAAGACAGACGTTGCAAAGGAACGTCTTTTGGACATAAATCCGGATATGACCGTTAATACATTCAAGACGTTTTATATGCCGGAAACCGCGGATCAGTTCGATTTCACGCAGTATGACTATGTTGTTGACGCGATAGATACAGTTACTGGCAAAATAGAACTGGTGATGAATGCCAGCAAGTGCCATACTCCGATCATATGCTCTATGGGCGCCGGAAACAAGGTGGATCCGACCCGTTTTGAAGTTGCGGATATTTACAGCACTTCTGTCTGCCCGCTGGCGCGCGTAATGCGCTACGAACTGAAAAAGCGCGGCATCCGCAAACTTAAGGTAGTGTACTCCAGGGAGAAGCCTATAACTCCGGTGGACGATATGGCAATCAGCTGCAAACAGCATTGCATCTGCCCTCCCGGAACTGCGCGCAAATGCACACAGCGCAATCAGGTTCCCGGAAGCAACGCATTTGTGCCGTCTGTCGTCGGGCTTATCATAGCCGGTGAAGTTATCAAAGACATCACGGGATTCAAGGAGGTAAAGTAGTGAGAGCAGTTGACCCCAACGCACAGCCGGAAGTCCAGCGTGTTCTGGACTACCTTACCGAGATACGCGGAACAAAGATACTGCTTGGTCAGCATACCCAGACTATGGGACAGGAAGAGCTTAACTGCATAAAGGAAATTACCGGGCAGCTTCCGGCGGTATGCGGCTTTGAACTTCTCGGCTACTCGCCGAATATCCGGCCGGAGCTTTCCGGCGAGGAATGCATGACAGAGGTAAACGAAGCCCGCGGAACTCTGCGAAAGGCGTGGGAATGGGCACGGCGCGGCGGACTTATCACGTTTACATGGCACTGGTTTTCTCCGCTGGGGGGGAAGGATAAATCGTTCTTTTCCGTAAACACTGATTTCAGCGCTTCCAGAGCGGCACAGTCCGGTACAGCGGAAAACAGCGCATTTATAAACGACCTCGACTATATGGCGGGACTTCTCCGACCATTCTGCGACGAACATATCCCGATACTCTGGAGACCGTTCCACGAATCCGAAGGCGACTGGTTCTGGTGGGGACGCGAGGGTGCCGGACCGTGCAGGAAGCTCTATGCCATTATGTTCGACAGGTTCGTTAATAAACATCAGCTTCACAATCTGATATGGGTGCACAATTCCCCGAAGGCAGAGAATTACCCTGGAGACGATATGGCTGATGTGATATCACGCGATCTTTATCCTCCGGCACATCAGCATACCGACCTTTCCGGGGAATATGAGGAACTTAAAGCCGTTACCACGGCAGACAAGCTCTGCGCTGTCGCAGAAACGGGCACTATTCCGGACATACCCGCACTGACGGAACACAAGATACCATGGTGCTGGTATATGACATGGTCAAAGGATTTCACCTGCACGGAAAAGTTCACCAGCTTTGACGAACTTCGAAGGGCGTATAACTGCGAAAACGCTGTCACGCTTGAACGACTCCCGAAGCTGTACGAATGCAGATTATAAAATACAAGCTCCCGAAAAGAAACGGGAGCTTGTTTTATTCAGTTTTCCCCTGTTTCATGCGGAACTGCTTCGGGGTCGTCCCCCGGAGCTTCTTGAAGCTTTTTATAAGGTGCGAACAATCGGAAAAACCTGTTTCCTGACTTATCCGGTTAAGATCGAAATCCGTGAACACAAGGAATTCCTCAGCTTTGATAATGCGCATCTCCTCGATGTATTCCTTGCAGGTCTTTCCGTAAACCGACAGGAATTTCTTTGCAAAATAGGAATAGCTCATTCCGCAGCGCTCTGCGATTTCGCTGACCTGCACCCCGCCTGAGAGCTTCTCGTCTATATACTCTGTAATATTATAGATGTCATAGCGCGCGTCCTCGGTATATGCTTCGCTGTCAACGGAAAACCCATGCGCCTGCCAGCACCTGATTATTCCCAGCAAAAGCCTGTACAGGTCCGTCCTTATCATCAGGTCAAATCCATAACTCTGCTGATACATCTCGGAGACGCAGTTTGAGAAAATACGTTCCGCGTCAAATTCCGAAGCCTCTGAAGCCGGGAAATATATGCTCATTCCCTTTTTTTCGGCACTTCTGAATATGCTCCGCAGCTTCGGAGCATAACTCGTTGTAAGACTCATCCGGCTGATGTCAAGCTTGATAACGGCGTATTTCGCATAGCTCCCGCCCGGGGAGGCTATCGAATGAACCGCTTTAGGGTGAAACAGCACCATATCGCCTTTTCCGGCAGTGTATTTTTCAGAGCCGCAGGTCATCTCCGCGCTTCCCTCAAGCATATATATGAGCTCCATATAAAAATGCCAGTGCGGACGTATCGGGAAATATCTGGAATCTGTATCGAAATAAAAACATTCTACCGGACGATTAAGGACGTCGCCCTCCTCATAGAGAAAATACAAATTTGTTCACCGCCATTCGTTCATCCGCGCCATTTCAGCTGCCAGAATGCAACAGCTCCAGCAGCCGCCACATTCAGGGAATCCACGCCAAGAGACATAGGGATCTTTACCGTATAATCACATGAAGCTATCGTATTGTGAGAAAGACCGTCGCCCTCCGTGCCGAGTATAATGGCGAGTTTGTCCTCTGCCGCCAGCGCCGGATCGTCAATGCTGACTGAATCGCCTGTGAGAGCCATTGCGGCAGTCCTGAAACCCCATTCATTCAGTTGTGAAAGTCCCTTTTCTGGCCAGTCCTCCGGTTCGCTGCCTATCTGCGCCCATGGGATCATAAGAACCGTTCCCATGCTGACCCTCACCGCGCGGCGCAGGAGCGGGTCGCAGCAGGACGGAGTTATCAGCACCGCGTCGATTCCAAGTGCCGCCGCCGAGCGGAAAACAGCACCGATATTCGTGGTGTCCACGATGTTCTCAAGAACAGCTATTCTGTGTGCGGTGCGGCATATTTCCCCGGCGCTTCTGGGTTTCGGCCGCTTTACCGCAGAGAGCACTCCCCTGTTAAGCCTGTAGCCGGTCATTTCTGAAAGAAGCTCCGTATCCGCAAGATATACCGGTATATCTCCGCAGCGGCTGATTATATCTGCTGCGCAGCTGTCAAGGCAGCGCTTTTCTGTGAGAATTGATATCAGCTCATATCCCTGATCTATCGCGAGAGATATTACTTTTGGGCTTTCCGCGATAAAAATTCCCTTTTCCGGTTCCAGCTTATTCCGGAGCTGTGCTTCTGTAAGTTTTGTATAAACCTCGCAGCCGGGGGCATTAAGGTCGTTGATTTCAATAAAATTCGGCATTGTACATTTATCCTTCTGTTTTTTGTCTATGTATCATTATAGTACAAATATCTTCAAAAATCAAGTGGGATTCCGTTATTGCTCTGGACTTTTTTGAACTTTTCAGCACTTTTCTGACATTTGTGATTTATGACAGAATGTTTTCACAAAACATCTTGATTTTATTGCAGATTCGTGATAGAATAATGTTTGTAAACGTTTTATCAAGCGGTACTTAATTATATCCCCGGAGGTAATTTATGGACATAATCAATTCATTGGGGTCTAAGAGCCTTGCTTTGTTACTTTCTGCAATACTTTCGCTGACCGGCTGCGCAGGAAATGAAAACTCCCGGCAGGACGGTCCCGGGCAGGCTCCGGACAGCTCCACTGCTGAAAGCGTACCTGAGACGCCCGATTCATCAGAGGCAAACAGCATGACATCACTTGAAGTTATCCGCGCGATGGGCAACGGAATAAACCTTGGCAATACGCTGGAGGCATATAACCATGCGGCATATCTTGCCGGCTCCGATCCGGGGCACTTTGAATCCGGATGGGGTCAGCCGCGCACAACTCAGGAAATGATACAGGGAATGAAAGCAGCCGGGTTTGATACAATCCGCATTCCCGTGGCATGGACGAACGGCATGAACTACGAGTCCGGTGATTACACTATCGACTCCCGTCTTATGGACAGAGTTGACGAGATAGTTACATGGGCTCTTGACGCCGATATGTACGTTATCATCAACGACCACTGGGACGGAGGCTGGTGGGGTATGTTCGGCGCTGCCGAGCAGGAGACCCGCGACAAGGCAATGGATATGTACAAATCCATGTGGACGCAGATAGCCGGGCATTTCGCCGACCGCTCCTACAAACTGATCTTCGAATCGGCTAACGAGGAGCTCGGCGACCGTCTGAACGACAAGGATGTTACCGGAAGCAAGGGAAAACTCACAGAAAACGAGTGTTATGATACTACAAACCAGATAAACAGCGAATTTGTGAAGCTGATACGCAGTCAGGGAGGCATGAACGCCGACAGATTCCTTCTCATCGCCGGATATAACACCGATATCACAAAGACCTGCGACGACCGTTTCAAAATGCCGGAGGATTCCGCCGACAGCAAGCTGCTGCTCTCCGTGCACTACTACACCCCGTGGGACTACTGCGGAACCGACGGCGTAAATCAGTGGGGCTCCCCGAGCGACTATGACGAGCAGAACGGGCTTTTTGAAAAGCTTAGCAAGTTCTCTGAGCAGGGATACGGCGTTGTTATCGGCGAGTATGCCGTTATGATGAAGAACGGTGGTATCAAGCCCGACACGGACGTGTTCTACTCGAATCTCATGGACAACTGTGACCTGTACGATTTCTGTCCTGTTCTGTGGGATTGCAGCAATTTCTATAAGAGGATAACGAACACGCTTTCCGATGAAAAACTTGCTGAGCTGTTCAGCTCCAGAGCCGCTGCGGATGAAGCCGGGAAGTCCGTTGAGGACATCAGGTCGGAAGCCAGAAAACGCATTGAGAACACCCGGGAAAAGGCCGAATCCGACGCAATGGCAGATGTGGAGCTCCCTCCGTCTGAGGACGCGGCAGTTGCATGGATAATGTTCCAGAGCAGCGACTACACAAAGGCTTACAGCGTTGGCGACACCTATGACCCGACAAACAAAACCAAGGGGATCCGAGAGAAGAACGCGCTCATTACCGGCGCCGGAACATATACGGTCAGCCTTGACTTCACGGAATGCGGCGCTGCAAAGGGCGTAGCTTTCTCGGCGCTTGGTATTTCTAACGGCGAGGATCTGTTCCCGGGTTATACCTACACCATCGACAAGATACTTATTAATAATGCTCCGTATGTGCCCGACGGTAAGGAGTTCACCACCTCCGACGACAAGCACTGCACAAGGGTGAACCTATACAACGGCTGGGTAAACAGTCTTCCGAAGGAAGCAAGGACCACCGACGGAGACCTCACAGACTGCACTGCTCAGATCATGAATATAAGTGATAAGACTTCCATAGAGAATATTTCTGTAACTTTCACTGTTCACGAACCGTAATAAAAACGAGCCGCTCATTAATGGGCGGCTCCTGTTATATTCAGCAGAAATTCCGTGAATCGTTTTACGCTTTCCGGGAAATATGTGTTCTCCTTATAGACAAGAACGATTTCGGATTCTATCGGGCAATCTGTTATTTCAAAGCAGTCGGCGCGCTCAGGATGTACAAGTCCTGCCGCAGAAGCCGGAACAAACGATATACCAGCATTGCGCTCCGCAAGATCGACCGCCGTGCGCGCGTCATCGCACAGGCAGATGTAGTGCGGTTCAAGCCCCATATGGGAGAAAGTCTGCCTGATTATATTCTCCCATCTGCGGTACAATATAAGCGGCTGTTCTGAAAGCAGCTTCATAGTTATTTCTCCTGAAATGGTGTTCTTTGGACAGACGACATTCATTTTTTCCTTTGCAAGGCTGTGTATAGCGAATTCAGCCTCAGGAAACGGCGTCCGCACCAGAGCCGCATGAATTATATCTCCGCGAAGCTTTTCCAGAAGAGAGTATGTGTTACTTTCGTATATTTCGAAGCGTACGCCGCTGTTTTCCGCAAGAAAAGCTGATATCCATTCCCCTGCCCTGGTGCAGATCACTGAAGAAACCACGCCAAGACGAATAGTATCTCTTTCGTTCCGGGAGCAGGCTTCAATATCCTGCCGTATGGAGCTTTCCATTTTGAGAAGATTCTGTGCTCGGTCATAAAGGAGCTTTCCTGTTTCGGTCAGGCGGATATGTTTTTGTCCGCGTTCGAAAAGAGGACAGCCTAACTCGTTTTCAAGCAGCTTCATCTGGGTGCTGAGCGGCGGCTGGGACATATACAGCCTTTTGGCGGCGGCGCTTATCGTCCCCTCCTCGGCTACGGTGACAAAATATCTGAGCTGTTTTAAATCCATGGTTCCTCCATATTCACAGGCTATTATCTCCATACATAAATAGTATGGATTTTTTGCCTGATATATCTTTAAAATATCTTGATTTTATGATATACTATTAAAGGCAATTTGTCAATAGGTCACCTCTAAAATAGGTTTGAAAAGGGAAAACGGGCAGAGTGCGCCGGATGCGGGGAGCTTTGAGAAAGCAGGCGGTATGCTATACACATTTTCATTCAAGCAAGGTTTTTAAAGGTGACCAAAAGATAAACGAAAGGAAGGTAATTTTTTTGTTCAAGTTACTTGTACACATCAAAAAGTACAGAAAGGAATGTATCTTTGGTCCGCTTTTCAAGCTGCTGGAAGCGCTTCTGGAACTGTTTGTTCCGCTGGTCATTGCCTCTGTCATCGACGATGGCATAGCGAACGGCGACAAGGGATACGTTGTCGGATTGGTTTTCCTGCTGGTAGGTCTTGGCGTGGTAGGACTTGCGTTCTCCATCACCGCGCAGTATTTCTCTGCAAAAGCTGCAGTAGGATTCTCGACAAAGGTAAAGCATGAGCTTTTCCGCCACATCGAGAGCCTATCCTATTCCGAGATCGATCACGTTGGTACCTCTACGCTCATCACACGAATGACCAGCGATATGAATCAGATCCAGAATGGCGTAAATCTCACGCTTCGTCTGCTTCTGCGCTCTCCGTTCGTTGTTTTCGGAGCCATGATAATGGCGTTCACGATAAACGTTCAGGCAGCTCTGATATTCGTTGCGGCCATTCCGGCGCTTTCTGTCGTTATTTTCGGAATAATGCTGTGGTGCATTCCGCTTTATAAGAAAGTCCAGGCTCGTCTTGACAAGGTGCTTGGGATCACCCGCGAGAACCTCACCGGCGTTCGCGTCGTACGCGCATTCTGCAAGGAAGAACAGGAAATCAGGGAGTTCACCCGCAGCAACGAGGAGCTTACCTCTGGTCAGAAATTCGTCGGCAGGATATCCGCGCTGATGAACCCGCTGACATACGTTATAATTAACCTTGCGATAATCTGGCTGATTCAGACCGGAGCCGTACAGGTAAACGACGGCACCCTCTCGCAGGGCGATGTAGTGGCTCTGTACAATTATATGTCGCAGATACTCGTTGAGCTGATAAAGCTTGCGAACCTCATAATCAGCCTTACCAAGTGCGTTGCCTGCGGAAACCGCGTTCAGGCGCTGTTTGAGATAAAGTCCTCGCAGCAGGTAACAGCTGATAAAGATATTGTCGGAAATGCGGATTATGCTGTTGAATTCCGTAATGTTTCCCTTAAGTACAAGAATGCTGGCGAGGACTCCCTCACCGGAATGGATTTCGCTGTAAAGCGCGGTGAAACCGTTGGAATTATCGGCGGCACCGGATCGGGCAAATCATCCCTCGTCAACATGATCCCGAGATTCTATGACGCGACAGGCGGCGAGGTCATCATCGGCGGCAGGAATGTCACCAGCTACGAGCTCCCGGAGCTTCGTGAGAAAATCGGCATAGTTCCGCAGAAAGCCGTGCTATTCAAGGGATCTATCCGCGACAATATGAAATGGGGCAAGGGCGACGCTACCGATGAGGAAATTCTCGCGGCGGCAAAAACCGCTCAGGCGGCTGATGTCATTCAGAGCAAGGGCGGACTGGATTTCGAAATAGAACAGGGAGGAAAGAACCTCTCCGGCGGACAGCGCCAGAGATTCACGATAGCGCGTGCTCTGGTCAGAAAGCCTGAGATACTGATTCTGGACGACAGCGCCTCCGCGCTGGACTTCGCAACTGACGCGGCGCTCCGCAGGGCTATCCGCGAAATGGACAGCAACCCGACCGTATTCATCGTTTCCCAGAGGACTTCCTCAATTCAGCACGCAGACAAGATAATCGTGCTGGACGATGGAAAAATCGCCGGAATCGGCAGGCATGATGAACTACTCGAAAACTGCCCCGTTTACAGCGAGATATACAATTCCCAGTTCAAAAAGGAGGCGGTTTAAGTGGCAGAAAAAAAGAAAGCCGACAAGGGAACTCTAAAAAAGGTGCTCAAATATGTCAGGAGACATGGATTTTTCATGGCACTGTCGATTCTCTTTGCGGCGGCAACCGTTGCCCTGACGCTGTATACGCCTATTCTCATTGGCGACGCCATCGACCTTATCGTTGGCAAGGGCAATGTTGACTTCATTCAGATAGGCGCAATTCTTCTCAAAACCGGTATCATCATAGGGGTCACGGCTATGCTCCAATGGCTGATGAACACAATAAACAACCGTATAACATACCATGTTGTCCGCGATATCCGCAACGAGGCTTTCCGGAAGATAGAAATACTTCCGCTCAGCTACATTGACGCGAACCCTTACGGCGATATCGTTAACCGCGTTATCGCGGACGCAGACCAGTTTGCGGACGGTCTGCTGATGGGATTCACTCAGCTCTTTACCGGTATTGTAACAATACTTGGAACTCTGTTCTTCCTGTTCTCTATAAGCTGGCAGATAGCGGTCGTCGTAGTTCTGGTAACTCCGCTGTCCCTGTTCATTGCAAGATTCATCGCGAACCGAACCTACCGTATGTTCAGGCTTCAGTCCGAGACACGCGGTAAGCAGACTGCATTCATTGATGAGATGATAGGAAATCAGAAGGTAGTTCAGGCGTTCTCGCACGAAGACGAGGCGCTTCAGGAATTCGACAAGATAAACGACAGGCTCGCGGAATGCTCGCTTAAAGCTACGTTCTTCTCTTCCCTGACGAACCCCTGCACGCGCTTTGTGAACAGCGTTGTTTACGCGGGAGTTGCGCTTTCCGGTGCGCTTATCTGCATTGCCACCGCGGGAGCTGTGAATCCGTTTACAATAGGTCAGCTATCTGCGTGCCTTTCCTATGCGAACCAGTATACCAAGCCGTTCAATGAGATCTCCGGCGTTGTTACGGAGCTTCAGAATGCGCTCGCCTGCGCTTCAAGACTGTTTGAACTCATTGAGGAAGAGCCTCAGGTAAGCGAGCCTGCTGACGCTGTAGCGCTCTCGGACGTCAAGGGCAGTGTAAAGCTCGAAAATGTGGAGTTCTCCTACGTCCCGGACAGGAAGCTCATCGAGGGTCTCAACCTTGCTGTAAAGCCCGGTGAGAGAGTAGCGATTGTCGGACCCACAGGCTGCGGAAAGACTACGATAATCAACCTGCTGATGAGATTTTACGATGTAAACAGCGGTTCCATCAGCGTTGAAGGAAACGATATACGCAATGTGACCCGAAACAGCCTACGCCAGAGCTACGGCATGGTTCTTCAGGAAACATGGCTCCGATCCGGAACAATCCGTGACAACATAATCATGGGCAAGCCTGACGCCACCGAGGAAGAAATAATTGCCGCCGCAAAGGCCTCCCATGCGCACAGCTTCATCAAGAGACTGCCGCAGGGGTACGACACCGTCATCACCGAGGACGGCGGAAGCCTTTCTCAGGGTCAGAAGCAGCTGCTGTGCATTACCCGAGTAATGCTCTGCCTGCCTCCCATGCTTATCCTTGACGAGGCTACCTCCTCTAT
>CAKSPH010000027.1 GCA_934481355.1 uncultured Oscillospiraceae bacterium
GCCGCGAGGAGCTTCTCGATATCCTCCTGCGACATTTTACCGCCGGAGGGCTCGGTGTATTCCTCGGAGCGGCTGGAGCCGTCTACGGGCAGTGCGTCCGCGTTTCCGACCGCGATATCAGGCTTGTCGGAGCTGTCCTTTGAACTGTCTGAGCTGTCGGAGCCTTCCTTTTCGCTGTCGGATTCATCGTCATCAAGACCGACGGAGTGAAGGAGCTTCTCTATCTCGTCCTCGGACATCTTGTTGTTTTCAAGCTCCATCGCGGGGGCGTAGGATTCGTCCGGGGCTATGCAGACTGGTATGCGGCTTCCGGCGGTGATGGATTCCACATCTACCTTGTTCTGATTGAGTATCGAGCTGATGTCCGGCTTTCCCTCCGCCTTTGCGGGAGCCGCGCTCCTTTCCTGCCGGGGAGCGGGCGCGGAAACTGCGGGAGTCTGCATTGGCTGAGCCTCCGGCTCTATCATGTATTCCTCGAACTCCCTGAGCGCGTCGTCGTAGGATATCTTCTCGCCGTCGAAGCGGATCCAGTATTCATCATACGGCGTGATACCGTGGGTGCGGGTCAGTATGTTGTATACGTTGTACTTGTCCAGACCCATTCTGTCGAGTATTGGATATGTAAACGGGGTCCTGTCCTGAAATACGCGGCAGGAGAACAGATAGTATATGTCTGAGATGTTCAGCGGGCGCTGTATGGTGGTGAGCATGAGCTCCCTGTACTTCGTGATTATGTTGTAGGAAACCTGCTCGTTTTCGTCCACCAGGTACTCGCAGACCTGCGCGTCCTCCGTGAGCACCGTGAACTTTAGCGGAAGCGGCATCTCAAAGGCGCGGTTGTCTACTATGCGGTAGCGGCTCGATTTTAATACATTACCCATTATATAAACCCTCCGGCGTATACTGTACATTATTAACATAATTATATCACAGTTCCCGAGTTTATTCAAGCGGTTTTTTCAAATATATGCCTTTCCGACGCCGGGTACTCCATCTGTATTGTTCACAAAATAGTTTTGTGGGATTTGTGCAGGTTCAATAAAAATGCTCATGGAGGTCGAATTATTATTGTTTAAGTGTTTACAGAATGCTTTTTTTGTGTTATACTGATACTAAGTAATTACGTCTAGTACTCTGCTTACGCAGAATGAAACGGGGAGAGTATATAAATGAAGATCAGGACTATGCTGATGATAAGCGCGATGCTGTTCGCTATACTGCCTATGATCATATATGCAGTGTTCGCCGGGATAATGGTGGACAGGGACGGCGACAGGGAGTTCCGCGACACCGTCATCAATATGGCGGAGAACGAGCGCTACACGCTCCAGACCTACATAAACACCGTTACCGGGGAAATGAATACGATCCTCGGCGATCCGGAGGTGCAGACCGCGCTCTCCGAGCAGAAGGCGAACGACTATGCTGGCAACTACCTGTCCGTGTTCGCTGAAGCCGACAAGAACATCGAGTCCATCATGCTTGTGGACAACGACGGCAATATCTTCTGCGGAAGCGCCGGAAAGACCGGGCAGGTCGTTGACAACTTCGCCGCTTATGCGGAGTACCCCGACGACGCGCTGTTCTTCAACTCCATCATCAACCCCGAGGCTACCGGCGGCGGAAAGAACCCTACCATGTTCATGAAGCACACCTCCGGCAAGTCCACGGTCATCATGAATTTCAAGCTCTCCGACCACGGCTTCTTCTATGAGGCGGCAGGCGGAAGCACCTTCTACAACGGCGCGGTTGCCATCGCGGATTCCTCTGCGAACCACAATTACAGCATCGTTGATAACTTCAAGATAAACCTCTTCTACGAGTACCCCGCAGACATATTCAAGGCAAAGATAGACGCCCTGACGGACGACTCCCAGCCTGAGATAATCGAGTACACCCCCGCGAACAGCACCGCTCCCTACTATGCCGCAATGATCAGGGTCGGCGGTGAGAACGGACTCATCGCGATCGCAAACTGCCCAGTCAACGGAAGCGCGAACTATTATTCCATGTCAGTGCGCAACTCCATCGTTCTGGCAGTGGTGCTCATTGCACTTGCAGTCATTGCCGGCGCGGTAGTGATTTCCATCCTTGTAACAGGACCGCTCAAGACCATCGAGGAGACCCTCGAGAAGGTGCGCCGCGGCGACCACGAGGCAAGGATCCCGACCGCAGTAAGCAACAACGAGTACGGTCAGATGTCCCGTGCATTCAATAACCTGCTTGACGAGATAGTTGTCAGCGAGGACAGATACCGCACCATCACGGAGATGTCCGACAACATCATCTTCGAGTGGAACTTCAAGACCAACGAGGTATTCTTCTCGAACAACTTCAACAAGAAGTTCAGCTACCGCGCGCCATCCGACCACTTCGGCGACAGCTTCCTGCTCAAGGCGAAGCTCCATGACGACGACGTAGAGCGCTACAAGTCAGACCTCGAGAAGCTCGGCAGGGGCGAGGAATTCAAGCACAACGAGTACCGCATGAAGAACATCTACGGCGACTATATCTGGGTGCTCATCAGAACCGCGACCCTCCACGACAAGGACGGCAACCCGCTGAAGGTAGTCGGCGTCATACTGGATATCGACCGCGCGAAGAAGAGCGAGCAGCAGCTCACCGCAAGGGCAAGCTTCGACGCCCTCACGGAGCTCTACAACCGCGAGACTATCGAGAGCCAGATCGACAACGAGATCACGCTGTCCGAGGCGCGTAAGTCCGAGATGGCGGTTCTGTTCGTGGACGTAGACGACTTCAAGCACTACAACGACCAGTACAGCCACGCCACCGGCGACCAGGTGCTGAAATTCGTTGCGCGCACCCTGAAGAACGTTGTCGGCGAGTTCGGCTTCGCGGGACGCTACGGCGGCGACGAGTTCATCGCGTGCGTACGCAACGCTGAGATAAACGATCCGACCAGAGTTGCGCAGGATATCATCTCCAGACTTGAGGAAGGCTTCGACTGCGACGGCGTCCACCTGTCGGTCAGCGTTTCCATCGGTATCTCGATGATAAAGGACGACTATAACACCCGCGTTGAGTACATCATCGGCAAGGCTGATGACGCGATGTACTCAGTTAAGAAGAACGGTAAGTCAAACTACGCGTTCATCTGATTGATCAAGTTACACATGACCTCCTCCGGAATACGGGGGAGGTTTTTGTATTACGGTCACCTCTAAAAAACCTTGTTTGAGTGAAAATGTGTATAGCACACCGCCTGCTTCAGAAAACCTCCTCGTAAGGCATACAGCCTTACTTCGTCGGCTTTCATCGCATTCGGTGCACTCTGCCCATTTTCCCTTTTCAAACCGGTTTTTAGAGGTGACCATTACAAAAAAAACGCCCGGAGAGCCATATTTTATAAGAAAACAACGAAAATTACCGCCAACAGAGGTTTTTTTGCCGATTCTGGTTGAAACGCCGCCGGAAGTGTGTTATAATAAACTTATGTGTAAACTCAGAACCAGGTCAACTGTAATATAATTGTAATATAAAGGTAACTGCTGATGATAAAAGAAAACCAGAAGCTGTTCAACCGCCTGAACGTACTCACGGACGCGGCGGCAGCCTTCATCTCTGTCGCGGCGGCGTATCTGCTGGTGTTCAATCTGCTGGATTTCGACAGGAACTATCCGCTGACGGATTACTTCAAGCTGCTGCTGATCTTCGTGCCGGTGCAGCTTCTGACATACGGCTGCATGGGGCTTTACGGCTCGTTCCGCAGCAAGCGCTTCACGCGGGAGTTCGGCAGGCTGTTCGCCGCGTTCCTGCTGGACGGACTGACGCTCGTTGCCCTGCTGTATGTGGCGCAGATAATCGACTTCTCGCGCTGGGCGCTGGCGATATTCCTCGTGATGGATTTCGCGCTCGTGGCGCTGAAGCGCTTCATTATGCGGAAGGTCCTGCGGAAGTTCCGGCAGAGCGGCTACAACCAGAAATACGTTCTGATAGTCGGAAGCGGCGCCGCCGCCAGGGATTACCTCAGAACCATCAGGGAGGAAAAGCACCTCGGCTTTGTGTGCGCGGGGTACGTTTCCGACGGGGAAATGCCCGGCGCGGAGAAAAAGGGCGGAATGTCCTCCCTTCTGACCGTGCTGGAGGAGCGCAGCTATGACGAGGCAGTGTGCGCGCTGGACCCCGGCGATGATGAGAAGCTCGCAAACGTTGTGGAGGCGTGCGAGCTCACCGGAACGAAAATTTCCGTTATACCAAGCATTTACAAGTACATGAGCTCCACTCCGGCGATAGACATGGTGGGAAATATCCCGATGCTGAACATCCGGCGCATTCCGCTGGACAACATCGGAAACGCGATCCTGAAGCGCGCGCTGGATATCGTGGGCTCAGCGGTGCTGCTGATACTGACCTCCCCGGTGATGCTGGCGAGTATGCTTGTGATAAGGCTCACCATGGGCGGGGACGCGATATTCCGGCAGAAGCGCGTGGGGCTCAACAAAAAGGTGTTCACCATGTACAAGCTGAAATCCATGCGGGACAGCGCCGAGAGCGACACCGCGTGGTCAAGGGACTCCGACCCGCGCCGCACGAAATTCGGATCCTTTATCCGGAAGTTCTCGATAGACGAACTCCCGCAGCTCGTCAACGTGCTGAAGGGCGAGATGAGCCTTGTTGGTCCCCGACCGGAGATTCCGTTCTACGTCAACGATTTCAAGGACAAGATACCGATGTATATGATAAAGCATCAGGTAAAGCCCGGAATCACCGGACTGGCGCAGATAAACGGCTACCGCGGGGATACATCGATAGAAAAGCGGATAGAGTACGATGTGCAGTACATAGAGAACTGGAGCTTCTTCCTTGATATCTCGATACTGATAAAGACCGCCCTGAGCGGATTCATGAATTCCGAAAAGCTGTCCGGGAAGTCTGAGCCCGGCGGCAGAAAGAAAAAATACAGACCGGAGAAATACAACATGAACAATAACAAAGCAAAAACCGACCTGATGGCGCTGGCAATGTTCCTGCCGTCAGTCGTAGCTGCGGCGCTTATGCCGATATTCCTTCATATAACAAAGGTGACTACGACTTTTGAGAAAACCTTCCAGTTCCTTGGCGGAAGCGCGGTCACTGCCGATGATGGTACCGTCAGCTATGAACTGTTCGATGCATATTCGCAGGGAAAGGGCGTCCTGCTGATAGTCCTTGCGCTGATAATGCTGGGAATGATTCTGCTGTGCTGCATTTCGCTGTTCAGGCGGGTGGAGAAGCGCTCCCTCGTATATGTGGGGAGTTCCCTTGTGTTTGTCGTGATGGCGCTTGCCTCCGCCGTGAACTCCTCCTATCAGAACATCGCGTTCTTCGGAGAGTACGACCGTGCGGAGGGCTTCTGGACGCTGGCGTGCTATTTTGTGCTATTCCTGTTCTCAATGTACGCTTTCCGTACCTCGGGTAATTTCAAGCCGCTTTCCATCGCGCTGTTCATCGCAGTCGGCGTGAACGCGCTTATCGGCGTTTTTCAGATAACGGGCAACGACCTGCTTGGTATGGACTGGTTTGTTAACCTTGTCAAGGACCGCTCCCTTGCAGATGTCGCGCTTTCTTCCACATCAGTCACAAGGCAGTCCTTTGGAGCGCTGTATAACTCCAACTATGTCGGAAGCTTCGGCGGCCTTATCATTCCGCTGTTTACCGTTATGGCGATTTACTCAAAGGAGATGCTCTGGCGCGTACTCTATATCGTATTCGACCTGACGGCTGTATTCTTCCTTGTGGGAAGTAATGCACGAAGCGGTATCGTTGCTGTCGCAGCCGCACTCGTTGTGGGAATAATCGTCTTTGCACGGCAGATAGGCAGACACTGGAAGCGCTGCGCCGCTATCGTTGCCGCAGCGGCGGTGGTGTTCACAGGAGCCAACTTCGCCCTCGGAAACAAACTTTTCGCGCGTATCCCGTCGCTGGTGCAGGACGCTGTAGGACTGTTCCTGCCTGCTGACGAGGCGGACAAGGATCTTTATTCCAAAATACCGCTCAGGGAGATAAACACCCCCGGAAACAATACCGTGGTATTCACCGGTCAGAATGACGTGCTCACCGCGTCATATGATAAGGATATACAAAACTATGTCTTTACAAACAGCGCCGGAGAGGAAGTCCCGTCGGAATCCTCGTTCGTTCTGGGCATCAGCGGATATGACGACCTGAAAATAACCGCGCATTATCTTGAAAAGTACGTTGATATATCCCTCGGCGGCGCTAAAATGAGATACAACATCAACGATGACGGCACGCTTACGGACAGCGACAGCGCTGAAAATGTTCCGGAATCCCCGGAGGGCTCCTCTATAATCGCGGGAGCGCTTGGCGTTGTCGGTATCTCCGATGGCTCCAGCAGTTTCTATATGGAGTACGACCAGGATTACAGGCGCTTTTTCTTCACCACTAACGAAGAAGAGAATATCGAGTATAACGAAACGGTTTCATTCCCCGGAAGCTTTGACGGCGTACACCTGCTGCTGATGAACTCCGAGGAGGGTGCGTACGTCCGCGACGTAATCGCGCTCACCTTCAATGAGGATTCCGGCAACTCACTGTTCTTTATGCTGGAAAATGAAACGCGCATAAAGATGATACACTACCGCACTTCCGAAAGATTCGACCCGGTAAATGCAGACCACATCGGCTTCGAGGGCAAGGAGAAGCTCGGTTCTTCAAGAGGCTACATCTGGTCCAGGACGCTCCCGCTGCTGAAGAACTGCCTGCTGACAGGCTACGGCGCGGATACGTTCACATACGTTTTCCCGCAGAACGACGTACTTGCCAAGTACTACTCATACGCGGACTTCGGCGAGGGCTTCTATGTAACGGTCGATAAGCCGCATAATATGTATCTCCAGATATTCTACGGCAACGGACTTATCGCGCTCATCGCGTTCCTTGCGATATGCGTGTTCTATCTTGTGGACTGCTTCCGGCTGTATGCGCTCCGTAGGGAATACCGCCCCGAACAGATAATGGGCGCCGCCGTAATGCTCGGCGTGGTCGGCTATCTTGCGGCGGGAATGTTCAACGATTCCGTCGTGCACGTTGCTCCGGTGTTCTGGATACTGCTCGGCGTGGGCGCGGCTCTCAACACCATCAACCGCCGCGCGGACAGGAATGTTGCGCTCGACGAGGATTACGTTCCGGTTCAGACGGAGCCCGCTCCTGCTCCGGCAGAGCAGGAAAAGGACCGCGAAACGGTCGACGCTGCAAAGGCGCTTGCCGCTATAATCCGCGCAGATCAGAAGCCAAGGACAGAGCACGAGGAGCGCAGACAGCCCACCAGGGAGGATATCAGCAACCTGCTGGAGAGCGTCCGCGCCATGCGTGAGAAATATGCGGAGGAGCAGAAGAACTCCCCCGCAGAGGAGCACAAGAATGATAAAGGCTGATCAGCACACGCACACATTCGTTTCCACCGACAGCGACCAGCCGATGGAGGGCGCGGTACGGGCGATGAGAGCCCGGGGGCTCCGGACGGTGTGCTTCACCGAGCATATGGACATGGACTACCCGGGCGGCGAATTTGTCCTCGATACGGAGGATTACCTCCGGCGGCTGAACGAGCTGCGTCCGCAGTTCCCGGACATGGAGCTGCTTTTCGGCGTGGAGCTGGGTCTGATGGACTACCTTGCGCCGCGCCTGCGGGAGTACGTCCGCCAGTGGGATTTCGATCTCGTTATCGGTTCCTCCCACCTTGTGGACGGTGTTGACCCATACTACCCGGAATATTTCGCGCAGCACGGGGACTACAACGGAATCCTGCGCTATTTCGAGAGCATTCTCGCGAATATCGCGGCGTTCGATGATTTCGACGTGTACGGGCACCTGGATTATGTCGTGCGGTACAGCGGCGCGAAGAATTACCGCCCCGCAGACTACGCTGATATACTTGACGAGATACTGAAAAAGCTGATCTCCATGGGCAAGGGGATAGAGCTGAACACCGCCGGGCTGAAATACGGTCTGGGCTTCGCTCACCCGCACCCGGAGGTGCTCCGGCGCTACCGGGAGCTTGGCGGAGAGATAATCACGGTCGGCTCGGACGGACATAAGTCGGAGCATTACGCGTGGGAATTCGGCGCGGCGGAGGATATACTCAAAGCGGCGGGATTCACGCATTATACGGTTTTCCGGAAGCGTAAGCCGGAGTTCGTGAAGCTATAAAAAATACCGGGGCTGTCGAAGTCCCGGTTTTTCTGTGTAAAGGAGTCCGCTTAAAAGCCCGCCCCCACACTATCGCGTGTTCCGCGTCCCGTATCTCCAGTAAAATTCGAGCCACGGCGTTTACTCGCGGTCAAGGTGGTACGACCACTGCGAGGGTAGCACCCCTTGCGGGTCAAGGGCAGCGCCCTTGTCGCCTCCGCAGAGGCGAAACTTCCCTCACAAATCAAGTTTTCGGCATACTTTCCACTGTCGAGCGCGTTATACTTCCGCTTCAAAAAGCGCTAAAGGGGTGTGGGGGAAAACAAGAGTTTTCCCCCACTAAGCAACATAGAGTCTTAATTGCGTCCGCCCTCCGGAACAGTCCGGTGGACTGTTCCGGACGGAACCCTCAGGAAACCTTTATCTTGATTTTCTTCGTGATCTTTCCGCACTTCGCGGAGATCACCGTTGTTCCCCTGGATTTCGCGGTTATCTTTCCGGTGGAGCTGACTGTTGCAACCTTTGGCTTGGAGCTCTTCCATGTCACAGTGCCTGTTCCGGTCATGTCCGCGCCGAGGGAGAGAGAGTCGCCGCGCTCCATGTTTATGGTGATGTAGTTGAGCTTGGCGGTGCTTTCGGAGGTAGGGTATGTTGCGGTGAAGGTCAGCTTTCCCGATCCGTATGTCCCGGAGGAGTTCCTGTAAAATCTTATGTAGTAGGTTCCCGCCCCGACAGCGTAGGATACGGTGCCACTGTATTTTTCGACTGTATTGTTCCACTTGACGTCGTGGTCAGTTTTCCCGGCGCTGGTGCATGAGCCGGTCGTGGTCGTGTTTTCCGCTGTGGTCAGCTTGCTTCCGTCTGCGTCATAGACGTACACGCGGACAGACGGCATATGCGATTCAATGCTGATCTCCAGTGTGCCGCTTTCTGCGGCTACCGCCTTGTAGTCCGCAGTATCGTAGTAGTGCGGCAGGGTGGTCGAAACAGATTTCCCGCTGGAAACAGCCTCAGCCGTGTCATAAATGCTGTCCGCGCCCGCAGTCACCGCGCAGGCTGTCACTGCAACTACCGCCGCCGAAATCACAGCCGCCAGCTTCCTCATAATTTTCATATCGTTTACCTTCCTCTGAATTTTTTCCCGCCATGAATGAAATATACCAAAACGGGATATTTGTATTATACCACTATGGTATACTCTTGTCAAGGGGTGATGAGAATGTTCAGACTGAAGGAGCTGCGCGAAAAGCGCGGAATGTCGCAGGTGCGCCTTGCGATAGAGCTCGGCCTCAATCAGAACACCATCAGCCGGTACGAGAGCGGCGCCCGGGAAGCAGACTACCGGACGCTTATCGCAATTGCGGATTATTTCGGCGTTTCCCTGGATTACCTGCTCGGCAGGACCGATGATCCCATGATTCTGAAATAATGCGCGTATTCTCGCGTTTTCTCCCATAATCGCACAGATTCTCTTATATTTAAATTCCTCACGCAAAATGAAATGAACCCAGAGAAAGCGAGAAAAACGGAGAGAATCGCAAAGAAAACAAGAGAAATCAGGATATATTTGAAATATAAGCCGCAAAACCCTTGACAAAGCCCCGGGAAACGAGTATAATATTAACGTTGCATAGAGGTATTTACGCGAAAAATACCGTAAACTTGAAATAAGGAGGAAACAAATATGTCAACATATATGCCCAAGGCTGCCGAAGTTGAGCGCAGCTGGTATATTCTCGACGCAGCTGACAAGCCCCTCGGCCGTGTAGCTGCAACAGCCGCTCATATCCTGAGAGGCAAGCACAAGCCGACATTCGCTCCCCACTGCGACTGCGGCGATCATGTGATCATCATCAACTGCGCAAAGGCAGTTCTCACCGGCAAGAAGCTGGAGAAGAAGGTTTACAGATGGCACACCGGCTGGATCGGCCACCTCAAGGAAGTCGGCTATGACAAGCTGATGAAGGAGAACCCCGAGAAGGCAATGACCATCGCTGTAAACGGTATGCTGCCCAACACCACACTCGGCAGAAAGGCTCTCACAAGACTGCGCTGCTACGCAGGTGCAGAGCACAACAATGCGGCTCAGAAGCCCGTTGAATACAAGATATAAGGAGGGTCTGAACAATGTACGATTCTAAGCCTTATTACTATGGCACCGGCAGAAGAAAGCACTCTGTTGCCAGAGTCAGAGTTTACCCCGGAAGCGGCACGATCACAATAAACGGCCGCTCCATCGATGACTATTTCGGTCTGGAGACACTCAAGCTGATCGTTCGTCAGCCCCTGACCCTCACAGATACCGTTGAGAAGTTCGATATCGTTGCTACTGTTGCAGGCGGCGGTGTTACCGGTCAGGCAGGCGCTATCCGCCACGGCCTCTCCAGAGCCCTCCTCCAGTACTCCGATGAGCTGCGCCCCGTCCTCAAGAAGGCTGGCTTCCTCACTCGTGACCCGAGAATGAAGGAAAGAAAGAAGTACGGTCTCAAGGCTGCACGTCGCGCTCCCCAGTTCTCCAAGAGATAATAAAAGCCCATACAAATCGCATTACACAGCGGTTTTGGGTACGCAGACCACTTGTTTGGTCTTTATCTGGTCTTTATATCCTCCTCGGTTTCCGGGGAGGATATTTGTTTTACACGCGTCAGCCTTTCTTAGTCAGTTTAAGTGATACAAGGTCAGCCACCTTTGTCTTTGTGCTTTTGAGGACATCCGCATAGATATTCGCTGTGACTCCGATGTCGCTGTGCCCTAGGTGCTCGGACACCACTTTCAGATCAACGCCGCTGTTCAGCAGCAAGGTTGCATTACAGTGCCGGAGTTGGTGCAGGGTCAAATATTCAAACTCCGTTCCTTTGAGGAAACGTTTGAACGAAGTCCGCAGCGCCGACCTGTCACGGTAGTTGCCATTAGCGGACGTAAATACCATTTCCGGGTGAGTGAATTTACCGCCGAGAGCGCTGATAAGCTGTTCCTGATATGCTTTCTGCTCTCTGAAAATGTCTGCTAAAGCCGTGCTCATTCCGATTGTTCGGATACTGCTTTCGGTTTTCGGGGTGGTGAGCCAGTGTTTTCCACCTACATCGGCAAGGTTGTGATTGACCGAGATAGTCATTTCGTCAAAGTCAATGTCCTCCCACGACAGCGCAAGCATTTCACCACTGCGCAGTCCCGTGAAAAGCAGCACCTTTATCATTCGCTTAACATCAAGGTCGCAGGGTTTGGTTTCAAGAAGCTCCATAAACCGCTTGGTCTGTTCCTCGTCAAGGACGGGCCTTTTCTTTTTGCCCTTGTTTTTCGGAAGAATGACATTCCTGCACGGAGTATCTCTGATAAAGCCTTGCTCCACGCCCCTGTGGAATATGCTCTGAACAACGACATAAATCTTCCGCACAGTTTCGGGCTTGACTTTGAGGGACTGAACAAAGGTTGTGAGCCTTGGCGTATTGATGTCCTTGACCCGCAGATTTCCCAGAACAGGTTCAATGTGGTTCTTGTAGGCACTTTTGTAGTTGTAGAGCGTTCCCTCTTTCAGCTCCACTGGGGCGTAGTTTTCAAAGTACCACTCCGCAAGTTCCGAGAAACGCATATTATCGTTAAGCTGTGCATATCCCTTGCAGTGGCGCTCAAAATCAATGGCGTATTCCTGTGCAAGTTTTTCGGCTTTCCGTGGCGTTGCTCCTGCCGGTGGCGCGAATGTGGTTGATTTGACTATTTGTTTTCCGTTGGCGTCATAGCCTAATGACACCTTAATTCTGAAGGTTTCCCCTCGTTTGGTAATGGTAGCCATATGATACTCTCCTTAAATATCGTAGATTTATGACATACCCTCTGCAATTCTATTTTACGCTTTAAAGTGTGATTTGTCAAGAGGCATATCGTCATCTTTTGTGCCTTGGAGATTTTTCCGTCCTTTGTGCCGCAGCTTCCCGTGACTTCTGCGCTTTTATAAGATTATCTATGTAATTGCCCTCAACAATCTCCTCATAAGCCTCTATCAGCTCGTTAATACGCTTCAGAGCTGTTTCCTGTTCGGTGGGATTATCGCCTTTAGAACGCATAACGTGAATGTTGTGCTGTAACTCCTGCGCCTTTGCGTAAATGTCATCACGGGAAGTAATGCCGAACTCCCCGATAGTCAGAAGCTGCCGCGACAGATAGTTTATCCGCTCGTCGTTCTGAAAGCAGTAGTGCCTGCGTGCATTGCTTTTCTTCGGTTCAAGCCGGAACTGCGTAACGGCTGTGGTAACATTCAAAATAACGCTGTGAAACCGATTCTCAACAGGATTTGCGGTCTGTGCTTTATCATAAACGCAGTTAACAAACATTCCGCTTTCAGCAATCCGCCGTTCAAGGTTTTTCGGCAGATACTCCTCGCCGAGAGTTTTCAGCCGCACAAAGCGCTCCGCAGAGGGCGCTTTCACAGCAATATACTTTCCCTGCTTGATTTCGTAACCGCGCTCTTTCAGCCTTGCAAGCAAGTCCTCAACGCTCGCCGAGGAATACACCAGCCTGTCAATATCCAGTTTTATCTGCTCACGGATCGAAGTCACATTCTCGCTCGGCTTGTAGTGCCGTGAAATCGCCCTCGCCGTTTCAAAGGCATAATCGGGAATGTAGAGCGTGTTGCTCTCTGCAACAAACGGTATTTTCGTCCGCGCCAGTCCGTCAGCTATGTATTGCAGCTTGTCGGGATTATAAACAATCACGGGGATAAAGGCGGCGTTTGCACGCTTGCTTAAATCGGAAATAGTTTCGTTGCGCTTCATGATTTCTGCACGCAGGAAATCGTTCTGATTGTTCAGCAGAACAGCGTCCTCGGAGGTCAACTCCCTTTCGGGTTTCTTTTTCAGTGCGGTGATATGTGCGTTTATTTCGCTGATATTCCTTGCTTCAAGCGCGGTCTTCTTGTAGTCCTCAACCGACAAATGCGGACGGTGAACATTCTTATCCTCCCGCCGCAGACCGCGCTTCAGCAAAATCTGCTCCATAACCGAACGCTCGCTTTCCGACCAGGCCGTCCATTCGTTCTCCATTCGGTTCGCCGAGGAAAAGCCTTGCTCACGCAATGCTCCACTCATAGAATTTTTCAGCGGCATACCACGCTGTCCCTTGTGCGCCACGGGAACAAAGTCAATATGCAGGTGCGGTGTGCTCTCGTCAAGGTGCATTACGGCATTGAACACTTTGAGGTTAGGATTTCTTTTTTCAAATTTCTGCATATATTCGTCAAGCATAGCCTGCGCCGTATTCCAATTCTCCGAGCCAAGTCCGCAGTCGTGTAAATCACCAAACTGCACCACCACCTCATAGAACAACTTACCCTTGCCGGAATTCTTGACGTGTTCGTAATAGTCGGGGATTTGTCGGTCAGCGCGTTTTTGCTTTGCGTTGTATTCCGCAAGAGCCTCACCAAAAATCTGTTCATAAAAATCGTGCAGGCCGATTTTCGCGTAGGTAACATTGTCGGAGGTTCGCGAGATATCTACATTGTGGGCGGTGATAACTCGGTTGTTATGGTCGAGAAATCCACTATCCACCCGAAACGAAACCGACAGCCCACTTGCTTTTTTCTCGCTCATACGATACATCTCCTTTCTGATGATTTTTCAATTTATCTCATCTGCCGCAAATGCTCTTGAAAAGCAGTTTTTGATTTTATCTCTGAAATGCACACCGCTTTTGCTTCGGTGTTTCAAGCATTTTTGACGGCTGTTGTCGTTGTTGCTAAACTCAATAGTGATAGTGACAAGCTGCGCCCGTCATTATCACATTGAGTTGGGTGAAATCCCCCAAACCCCTCTCGGATACCTTGCCAGTGAAACGGGGAAAATTATAAAACTGTTCAGAATGAACTGCCCGGAGAATTAAGAAAAACTCAAAATCCCGCTAAATTCTTCTTTTCAGATTTGAAAGAAAAACTCATTCCGGGTTGTCTGGCTTTCCGTACATATCGTGATTAACCAGAGCCGTGTAGTAGCTGTCCATCGTAATGGGCGCATTATACAGCGCCGTTATAAGATATGCGCGAATGTTCCGAACATCGGAGGTATTATTTCCGAGTGCAGTCAGCACATATTCGATATGCTCATGAGTGAGTTTTAGAAAACGGCTTTTAACCGTACCGGTTGGAATTTCCTCGCCGTTCACGCGGGTAGTGCTTTTCGTGGAGCATACAACGTCAAGCATTATCTCAACCAGCTCGTCCACCCGCGCTTTATCCTCGGAAAAGCAATCGTACTCGATATTTTCACGGATAATGTCACGGTAATCGCTGCGTTCTTCGGAAGAAAAAAGGCTTTGCGAATTTCCCGTCATATCCGTCCCGTCGGATATGATTGATGGATAAGGATTATTCTCTTTTGTTTGATTATTAAGATTATATATAAAGGGATTGTCGATTTCCTGCAATGTACTTTGAGCGTTTTCGGCAGGGTTGTATGCCATATTTTCGCAGGGTGCATTGTCAATTTCCAACATAGTACTATTCAACTTTTCTGCACCTTTTACGATGTACTTTTCAAGCTGCGCCGTATCGTTACGAACTCGAAAATGGCGGCGGCAGTGCACACCTCCTGTGCGGTAATCAATAAGCCCTGCCTTGACAAGAACTCCGATAGCCTTATTCTGCTGACAGCGGGACAGCGCTGTGCTTTCCTGCATATCCTCGATTGTTGAATAGAACCAGCCCTCGCTGTCAAGCATGGAATGTTTCTCATAGTACGCCTGCTTTCCGATAAGAGAATTAAACAGCAGAGCCGCCTTTATTCCCAGTGCATGAGCGAGCAGTCGATTTGCAGATACTGTATTGTCTGAATTAAGTAGCTTGATTATCTGTTCTATCATAGCTTATCTCCCGTAAAATATGCCATAAGTGCCGCTTTCGGGACAAGTATCTTCCCGCGCTTTCCCTGTCCCGTTCTGATGGAGGGCAGTTCCTTGCGCAGAACAAGCTGCCTTACGGTGTATTCGTTCAGACCTTTGACTGCCTCAGTGCATTCCTTGATGGTGAGCATTTCGACCACCAGTTCGGGAGCATGGGAGGGTTCGATTTTCGGCGGCTCGCTCTCGGTAAGCTGTTCAAGTAATCCTGTCATTGCTGCGATTATTTCTTGTTTCTTTTCGTTTGTCATAAAAGTTACCTCCTTGTGCGATATTGTTCCGAGACTACTTCGGTTGATGGTATTCTATCACAAAGGGTTGACAAATGCAATAGGTCGTGTTATACTTTACAAGGATAGTGTTTTAATAATTGTTTGCTCACTATTTGGACAATTAGCTTTATAGCGCGGATTATTGTCGCTTTATACATTATCCTTGTAACCACCAAAAGTAATTTTGAGCAGTGCAAAAGCTGCATTGTAATGCGGCATTAAAAGCTTAAAATCTTTGAAGTTCAACCGCCGTTCGACTGAATACGCACACTTTATCCTTGTATTAGGGAAAATTTTTTGAGGCTGGTGTATAATTATGGAAAAGAAATACGAAATAAACTGCGATTATGAGGTAGTTCTACTGCTGTCGGACAATTCCGAAACGCTGATCGGCGGCTCGGAGAGAGCCATCAACAAGGCGCTGAAGAACCCGGACGCGCCGATTTTTTCTGTCAAGGAGCTTGATGTATACTTCCGCAGTCAGCCCCTCGGAACATTCGCACTTGATTTATGCAGCTCGTTTCCTGAATCCGAGAAGATACAGGAGCAGGTGGACAGGCTCTACGCAAACCTCAAAGATGAAAACACCAACAAGAGCCGCGTTGCCGAAACGCTGAACACCCTCGACTACATTTTCAAGGTGGACAGGAGCGCGCCCGTTCGTCTGCTTGCGAGGGTCGTTCTTAAAATGTATAAGGCTGTGACCGGATTGTACATGAACGCCCGTTTCGGTCTGGGAATGAAACAGGCGGACAGGGCAGAGCTTGGCGAACAGTTCCGCAAAGATGTGGAAACTATAATTTCCGATACATTCACCACGCTGAAAAAGAAAAAATCTCCGCAGGACACGGAGATTTTGAGTGTTATTCGGTTTGACTGCGGTGAGATTGCGCAGCTCCTTACAGAGTATTCACGCTTTCTTGAAAGCCGTAAGATATTCTGCATTGAGTGCAGGCTCTGCGGCAGCTATTTTTTTGCGAAATCACGGAATACGCTGTATTGCGGGGATTGCAAGCTGCTCCGCAAGAAGAACAGCAAGGCGGTCTACCGTGAGAAATGCTCCGAGGGAGTATTCAATCTGCGGCAGAGGGTCAAGTACGGCTTTGAGAATTTCATGCACAAGAAAAAGGGCTGGGACAGGCTCTCCGAGGCCGAAAAGGCGGAGTATAGGGCACTGCATGATGAGTTTATTGCTAGGTCCAGGGAGATGCTCAGGGAGTATGAGAGGAGTATCAATGATAAGTTGGAACTACAAATTAATGCGTATATAGAAAATATCGACGGTACGAGAAAAGAACTGGAAAGCAAATCAATAGAATAAAAAAAATCAAGGGCTGCTTTGGTTACAGCCCTTGACCACAATTCAGTGGACAACTCAACTGACAGCACATCATCAGTGAACTATGGTTGCCCTGAGGATATCACATTCTGAGTATACCGACGACCTCACTGTTGTAGCTGCGAGTGCGCTTGGCAACCTTGCCGCCGGAAGTGTTTGCTTCAATGGTGTAAAGCGTCCCGTTGGAGTAATTTGTAATTATGCCTATGTGACTCCAATTGTAGCCAAAATCGTTACTCCAAAGGTAGACAACAATATCTCCGCGTTTGGGTGTGAAATCAGAGCGCGATGTCTTAATTACATGGTTAAATCCTGATTTAGACATTCCATTGTTCTTGAGAGACTGGTAATTTGCATCCCGAAAGCAATAGAATGTTCCTAAGCCGTGGTTGTCGCAGACGTCGATAACGAAATCACAGGGGTTCCATGTCCTGCAAATGTCGTATCCGGAATCTATCATAGCGTCGCAGAGAGCAGCGGTACACCAGTCGTATTTATAGCCCATGTCATCCTTGTTCCAGCCCTGTCGGTATTCCATCCAGGAGATGGAGGATTCGATTTTGGAGTTGGTATTGCTGACAGTCGATGACTGACCGCGCTCGTTAATGATCGAGCGAGCCTTGTCTATCAGGCAATAGAAAGTAGTATTTCCCACTTTACCATCGACAGTAATGCACAACCGACGCTGTGCTTCCTTGACGTAGTCCTCCGTATCATAGCCAAAAACATTGTCGATATCAATGTCGAAGCCGAAATCGAAAGCAAGCAGTTCTTGAAGATCGCCAACGGCTACTTTTCCCGATGAAGTATAGTTGGCCCAAAACCATGCTGACAGGACGTATGGATGGCTTTCCCATTCTCTTTCAATGCGGTCGAGGTCGCTGAGTGTCAGAGTGTTGACGGTAGCTGCGCTTGCGGTCACGGAGGTGATCGAGGTTCCTGT
The DNA here is from genome assembly GCA_934481355.1 of uncultured Oscillospiraceae bacterium. Taxonomy (GTDB): domain Bacteria; phylum Bacillota; class Clostridia; order Oscillospirales; family Ruminococcaceae; genus CAG-115. The sequence goes on from CAKSPH010000027.1 coordinate 17,588, forward strand.
AAGGTACTCTGCTGTAGGAATTGCGGCAGTAATGATTGCAGCGGCTGCAGCGATGGATGTAATCTTGGTGATCATGTTTGTCATTGTTTTGTCCTCCTTAAAGGTCGTTGTGTTTAGCGGGTGTTCACTCTTATATAGTGGGAGCTTTCGGCTGTTGCGACATTTTTCAAAAAATATTTTTTAAATTCTGTTCGCTTTTGCCTTACACCCTTTTATAGGGGAGCGTCCAGCTGTTTGCGACATCATTTCAATATTTTTTTGAAATTCTGTGTTCGCTTGTGTCTTATACTCGCTTATAGGAGAGATTTCGGTCGCTTGCGACATCTTTTAATCATATTCTTGAAGCCGCTTATATTGTAATTTAGCAGAGCAACAAATCATATAGAACGTGCATTGATTTCCTTTCATTTTATATTTGAAAAACAAATCTCCCCGAAATATAGGAAAGTTTCGGGGAGATACAGAATTCATCGACAAATTCCACAAAGAAAGCTGATGGGAATGTTTAACGGAAGAACTAGGAACATAGCCGTGATTACACGTTCCATTGACTGAAAGATGAAGTCGTGCAAATTATCTTTAATGCTGATTCTTTCATTTACAGTACCGATCAGCGTGAACGTAAAAACAGCTGTACATTCAGCGGCAATAGCAAGCGGGCACTTCGCAAAAACAAATATTCCAAAAATGATGCCATAAGGCGCAAGACCTGAAATCAGTGCATATGGGATAGTGAGATTTGCGCTCCTCGTCAGGCTAAGAAACAGGGAAAAAGCAAACAATCCCAGTATCGTGGATCCGATTGGATCCGGTGAAATAATTTCCCCGATATTGAGAATAGGGTTGACAAAAGTAAATACGGCGGAACTCACTAAAAAAATTGTAGCCATTGTTGAGATGTGTGCTAATGTGGATATATTTTTTCTTAGTGTCATATTATTTACCTCCTTATTTATCTGTTGGAATTATCTGCCAGAATTCTCATCAGATCCGAGTGCCACATTTCATGGACAAAAAGCTCTTCATCGTAATCGTGTATGTATTTCACAAAAGAAATTATACAGTCATATTTTTGCAGCAGCTCGATTGCCTCTTCCTTGGTGAATACGGCGGTTACAGCTTCTTCATAAGCGAAAAATGCAAGATATGAAAAGCTGTGGATAATTGGTATCAGCATACTCCTGTTGTTTTCGACTTTCTCTATCATATTATAGCAGACTTTCTTGACGTTGCAGACATATTCCGTGGTTATGTTGTTGAAAAGCCATCTCAGGTTTTCCATTTCGTCAAGCAGGAAGGAATACATCTGTTCGTCATCTGTAAGCTGATTATTTGGAAGCAAAAGGACATCGCAATTACTGAGCACACTGTTTGCCAGAATCTCCACCGTATTAGGCTTTCCGTGAATTTCCTGAAAGAGATCGTGCACAAGGCACGGTTCGTTCAGCGGAACCGGCTGAGAGCCATTCTGTATGCTGGTCAGAACATATTTTTCTAAGAATCTAGCCCCATTTAGCTCATACATTCCTATCACGCTCCTTTTCAGTTATGAAGTCATCGAGTTCCTTAGCAACTTCATTGTAAATGTCGTCAAAGTCGATCATTGTATTGTCCGGCAGGCGTTCGGCGATTTTGTTGAGGAATATAGCTAGGATTAATTCTGTAAATTCCTTTTCCTTATCATCGGCAAATGGTAGATCGATCAACGTGCGGTGCATACTTGACGCTTCAAGAACAAGGGAAGTCTTGCTGTCAGTTTGGTTAATACTGATGATGTAGCCATTTGAAACTGAGATTATTGCATTGTCGATTTTAAAAATCATGGTATTGTCCTTTCGAATTGTTAGCCGCCTCTGGAGGAATAAGAGGGCCCGGTTTTAGGTGGAGAGATTTTTTGCCTTTCATTTTATTCATAGGTAATATTATTGCTGTTTGCGACATATTATTTAAAAAATATGTTGTAAGGCTATTTGACATCCTACGGAAAAGTTGTCCCCGCGTCTCGTTAAAGACGCGGGGACAACTATGTATTAACCGGTGAATTATGTGCTGGATGGCATTTTATTGTTTAAGCAGATAATAAACCTTCTGTATCAACCCGAGGACCTTTTCAAGATCATTGTCCCCCATTATGGACGAACCAAAAACCAGATTGCAGCAGTCATGTGCCTCATCCCTTCGGAGTCCACCTTGATGTGCGCTTTTGTTTCTGTATTTGTTTCTGATATCTTCAAATTCAGAAATCAAGCTTCCTTTGTAATAAACGTGGAAGTCCTTTTCTTTTTTCAATTCTCTGATTTTTAAAAAGAAAGGCTTTGTGAAGCATTCGCTGAAGGATGCGAACCCGCTATCTTTCCTCTTTTGTGAATCTATTATTGACTCTAGGTATTTCTCTCTAAAATCATTTAAACGTTTTATATCACTGAGATCTTCAGACGAGGGATCTTTCCCGGTCTGCCCGAACAGAAAAGGCATTTTGCCCAGTGAGAAATATTCAGATTTCCCCGCAACCAGTTTAGTGCCTTTTCTATACGTTAAAATGCTTGGATATTGCTTGATTTTTCCGCCGGTTTGATTCTTCACAAACTCCTGAAATTCCTCAAAGAAAATTTTTCGCAGTTCGTTCTCAAGGGCAGACGTTGCGAGTATGCATATCCCTGAGAAGTCGAAATTGGGGTCGTCAATGTTTTTGTACGCTTTCCAAAGCGTCATTGAGGATACAAGCGAGTTCTGCGTTTCCTGACATAGCCTGCCCCATACGTTTCCGAATCTATTGCTAAGATCTTTGCGTGACTGCCTAATAAGGTCATTCTTCTCGTCAAATTGCTTTTCAATAACACTCCTGACTGTTTTGCAGAACTCTCCGATCTTTTTCTCGTCGGCTTCTGTGAGTTCGGTTTCCGAAAGCGTATCTACGCCAAACTCGGTGCGAAGGCTGGCGATTTTTTGGGGAAGTTCATTTTTTATATAGTCTGTCAGGGACTTTACGTTATCGTTGGTTTCCTTTGTGATGTCTAAAATTTCAACGACTTTTCTGTGGGTGTCGTCCTCAGTTGTGGTGATATGCGACCTAATAGAACCCACATCGCTCATTATGGAATCCACATTGCTCATTATTTTTTGCAGTATCATGCTATCCTGATTGCGTGCTTCGCTTTCGCGACCTTTTTCTCTGAGCTGCTCGGTTAGGTTGCTGATTTTATCTTTCAGCATCATGTTATCTAGATTTCGTGCTAGGCTCTCACGTTCCTTTTCTTCAAGCTGTTTGGTAAGTCTGCTAATTTCTTCTTTCAGCGTCATGTTATCTTGATTGTGTGCTTCACTTTCCTTTTCTCTTGGTTGATTGATTAAGCCGCCGTCTTTATTTTGGGGTTGGGCATTGCCTTCTAAACTCTGGATTTTTTTAGATGCTTCTGAATGTCCTTTTTCATTTGCTTTACGGTAATAATATAATGCTTGGTTATCAGATTTATCAGTGCCAATTCCATATTCATAAAGTTGACCTAAATTAAATAATGCGTTTACATTGCCAAGATCGGCAGCCTTAGTATACCATTTTACAGCCATTTTTATGTCAATAGCTGCACCAGTACCTGACATATAGCACAAACCAAGCTTATACATTGCGTCACAATCTCCAAGTTCGGCAGCTTTATTATACCATTCAAATGCTTCTTTTGTGTCTTTAGTTATTCCACTACCGGAAGCATAGCAATTGGCTAAATAATACATGGCGCTGCTGTTATTAAGTTCAGAAGCTCTTTTATACCACGCAAAAGCTTTTTCTGCACTGTATGGCACACCAGCCCCATTGTCGTGGTATAGTCCAAGGTTTCGCATAGCAAAGCTATTGTTAAGTTTTGCAGATTTCAAAAACCATCTGAACGCTTCATGATCATCAATGGAGACGCCTGTTCCACAACTATAGCATATCCCTAGATAAAGCATAGCCTGATCATCGCCAAGTTCTGCCCCCTTTGTATACCACTCCACAGCTTTTTTTTCATCTTTTGCTACACCGGTGCCATTTTCATAACATATGCCAAGATAGCCCATAGCTCGAGCGTTATCAAGTTCGGCGGCTTTTGTAAATAACTCTACTGCTTTTTTCTCATCTTTTTTTACACCTGTGCCATGATAGTAGCATTCTCCAAGATAGTACATAGCTCTAGCATCACCAAGCTCGGCAGCTTTTGTATACCAATCTACAGCTTCTTTTTTGTCCTTTGCTACACCGGTGCCATTTTCATAACATATGCCAAGATAGCCCATAGCTCGAGCGTTATCAAGTTCGGCGGCTTTTGTAAATAACTCTACTGCTTTTTTATCATCTTTTTTTACACCTGTGCCATAATAGTAGCATTCTCCAAGATAGCATATAGCTCTAGCATTACCAAGCTCGGCAGCTTTTATATACCAATCCACAGCTTCTTTTTCGTCCTTTGCTACACCAGTGCCATATTCATGGCATATGCCAAGATTGCACATAGCTGGAGCGCTATCAAGCATGGCAGCTTTTGTATACCATTCTACAGCTTTCTTTTCGTCCTTTTTTACGCCTGTACCATTTATATAGCATAAGCCTAGATTGAACATTCCTGCAGGATAATTAAGTTTGGCAGCTTTTTTATACCACTTTACTGCCATTTTTTTATTTTCAGATATACCTATACCTTTTTTACAACACAACCCCAAGCAGCACATAGCCCTAGGAAATCCATTTCGTGCGGATTCTAAATACAAATTAACAGCTTGGTAATAATTCTTTTTGACACCTTTGCCCTCCTCATAACATTCCCCGAGCCTACACATAGCTTCTATTGAACCTAATTCTGTTGCTTTGGAAAACCATTCAAAAGCCTTTTTGTAATTTTTCTCTACTCCGGTGCCATTATAATAAAATGCCCCTATACGTGTCTGCGCTTCCGCATCACCATCATTTGCAAATTCCATGCAGTAATCAAATGCTTCCTGATACTTTTTCTCGTTCATCAGCTTTTCAACATATTCCATGTCAAACGATCCCATGATAAACCTCCGTGTTTTGATGTGTTGTTCAGTCCGCAATGAGTTTGTAAATGCTCTTCCTGCACAACCTGCTGATCTCCTTGATGATTTGGTCGACCGATATCACGTTGCAGCCGCTTGAAATATCTCTCTGTACAAATTCATAGATTAATTGAGTGATAAGCTCTGCATTTTCCGTATCTCCATCCGCTATATTCAAAGCAGTCCCGAAATCAAAAAGAGTTACACTGTCAGAAAATCCGGATACTGACAGCACAATCGAACTGTCATCGCCAGTTCTTTCAACGGAAAAGTGTTCATCGGAGATATAAACAGTTGTTCGAGAATGGTATGAAATAAATTTCATGCGTAATCTCCTTACAATGCATTATCGCAGCATTTCCAGCTCTTTTCTGTGCTGGGTCAGCAGCGTGTTGAGCGCTCTCTCGACAGTTTTATCCAAGGTTCTCCTTGAGATAACACCGTTGTTTGTTGAAGCATATTTTGCCATCAAAGCGTTTATTATTTCAGTATGCTGTAAATCAACGTTTCTGATGTGTTCAAAATAATCTTTAGGAGTTGAAACATTTCTTTTGAGTTTAGAGAAGAAAAAGCTTTCTATACACTCTGCTTCAAAAATAGGAGGAAGATCGGATTCTTTACGAAGAGCATTGCCGACTTCTACAACAGAAATGAATGCCCTTACGTCTTCATCCGACGGAATTTTATTAAGTGTTGTCAGACAAGTAAAGCAAAATTCCTTTAAACGTTCGTCGATGCAGTCGACTTTGCTGTTTCCGCTATCGTCCTTTCTGAAATATTTTTGTAAGGCTGCTCTGCAAGACTTCGGATTATTATTCTTAAAAAAGATCTTAAAAATGAGGTCTGCCTGAAGCCTGAGATTTGAAGCACCGGTCAATTTTGTTTCGCCGATCAGCCTGAAAACCGCCGCGAGCGTCGATGTATCCTCCATGTTGATCTCTGTATCGGGTGAGGGAATATCGATAGGGTTTTCATCGTCATCTATCGAAATGGTTGCCGATTCTTTATTTTTGTTCTTCTTAAAATCAACCAATGCAAGGCTCTTATACTGCAAGTGCAAATAGCTTAAAATGCTTTCTGCCATGGTTTTCCCTTCCTCCCTCCTGATTGTTATGATCTTTTCGGGAGCTAGAATTTTCTTTTGCATAAGTATAGCGATTTCGCTGTAAAGATCGGAGTACTCCATGTCAAGGTTTCTATACATATTGCCGTCAGCGCCTACTCTGCTGTCGAAGCAATAGCCGCAGGCACACATGGCGATTTTAGCTAACATACGGCATCTCCATGTGTCGTCGGGGTTGTCAAGGCTCAACTGAGGTACTTCGTGCCGGTACTTTATGTCGTCGGCAAACCAGCTGTCGGGGTCAATATCTGTGACAGGAGTTGCTTCCTCGTTGTCAAAATCAATGTTGAATTTTTGAGAAAACAGGGCAAAGCCTTCCTTAAAGACAGCTGAAAATTTTCCCCAGGCGTGCTTGTATGAAGCTGGCAGATTTTTATATGCTTTACGAATTGCTTGAATATCCATGTGAAGCCTCCATGAAACCTAATTTTTTATATATTCAGTATAGCACAATATCCTCATACCGTACATCAGATAAAATACAATGTAAAACAGCATTTTACATGGCAGACGCAATATTTTGATGTTATCCAACTGAATCAAGCAGCTTTTCGAGGTCGGTATCCGGTAACATAGAGTATGTGTTGAGAAGCTGTGTAATTTCATAAAGGGAGCGAAGGCTGTAAATTGAACCCTTGCCTGCGTCAGCCTCGCTCTTTATATATGAGCCGTATATGATCTCTTGCACATGGCAGCCGTTGCTTTCCGCGACGCAGAGGGACTGGAATATCGAGATCGCCTGCACTTTCGAACCGAATGTAAGGTCGATGTACAGTTCCGCACCTTTTTTGTAGCTTCTTGAAATATCCTTGAAAAATGCGATGTGTTTCGCTGTTGTTTCTTTCAGCTCAACACGAATCGGCTCTTCAACGGTGAATTTAACGTTGTGTTTTGCTTCCAGAGCGGTCAGCTCGGCAATAAACGCATTCAGATTTGCTTCTGATGTGCTGGAGTTGGTAACGACCGGTGTCACGATAAGCTCATCGTCAGGCTGTATGTCGCCGTTGGCTATCATGGAGATTGCGGGAAAGCAGGAATGTACGATCATTTTAGCGGGATCGTCAGGGTAAAAATAATCAACCTTTGTGAGGTCGGATCTGATTGCGATTGAGCAAAGAAATTGTTTCATAATACTCCTCCGAGAAATGAGAAATTTGATATATATTAGTATATCATGTTAGGAATGAACTGTCAATAAAAAAATAAACGGAAGTGCTTATCATCTGAACCGCGTCCGTGCGGCCGCATATTCAAAATCCCGCTTTGTGCAGGAATGTTGAAATCATCAATAAACCGGTAAAAGGCTCGGCTTTCGCCGAGCCTCAGACCGTCGAATCATCAGAAGAGCGAAGACGTGTGCAGTACCCCGCTGATAATTCCTGTGGACACACTTACTCTGTCGCGGCTTATGGTATTGCCACTCGCGTAAATAGTCCCGTTTGAAATCGCCATGACGAACATCACATGGTTGCCGTTGTTTGTAACGATTACGTCACCCGGCTTTACGTTGCTTACGCTGGGTCTGCCGGAGGTGTAAGCGACCCCCTTGGCGCGCATATAATCCAAAAAGCCGTCTACGTTGATGAAAGCGTATGTTCCATTTTTGAAACTGCTGCTGGTTGGGAAGCCTGCGGCTAAGAAAATCTGACTGACGAAGTTCTGACAGTTCATACCCTCGTAGTAGTTGTAGTCGTAGTTTCGATCGCACCAGTAAGCAAGCGCGTAGTTGTATGCGCGCGAGAAGTCGAGACTTTCCGTACTGTCTGGCGCTATCACGGAGTTGATAATATCTGACATTTTCTGGCAGCATTCATCTCCGAAGCAGCCGTCTACTGTTAGGTAATATTTGCGCTGGAATTTCTTGCAAACGCTGCGGCTGTCGGCACCGTAGATGCCATCAACATCAAGGCTGTAGCCAAGCCATCTCATCAGCCTCTGATAAGCCTTAACCACCGATTTGGTGTTGTATTTGCGGTAGTAGGAAAGGTAATATGGATGTGCATTGACCGTGGCAAGATCGTTGCGGGCGTCGGTAACGGAGTATATCGACGCTGCGCTTGCGCTCACAGTGAGCGAAACTGGCAGATCGTTGGTCGTGGGAATAGAAGCTGTTCCGATCGTAAGTACAGCTGCCAGTGCGACGATGTTTCTGATAAAGTTTTTCATGGGTTTTTCCTCCTGTGAATTGTTGACTTCGGCGTTATTGCCTTTTTACTTTCTTATAGATGGGTCGGGAAGTTGCTGCGACATCATTTCAATATTTTTTTGAAATCTGTTCGCTTGTGCCTTACACTCACTTATAGGGGAGCGTTCGCAGGCTCGCGACATTATTTTCAAAAATTCTTTTGGAATTCTGTTCGCTTTCGCCTTACACTCACTTATAGTGAAGCTTTCGTAGGCTCGCGACATCATTTCAATATTTTTTTGAAATTTTGTTCGCTTGTGCCTTACACTCACTTAATAGGGGAGTGTTCGTAGACTTGCGACATTTTTTCAAAAAATCTTTTGAAATTCTGTTCACTTGTGCCTTACACTCACTTAATAGGGGAGCGTTCATAGACTTGCGAAATTATTTTCAAAAAATCTTTTGAAATTCTGTTCGCTTGTGTCTTTCACTCTCTTATAGGGGAGCATTCGCAGGCTTGCAACATCTTTTCAAAAAATTCTTTTGAAAAGATGTTTGCTTTCGTCTTACATTCTCTTATAGGGGAGCTTTCGTAGGCTTGCGACATATTTTATAAAAAATGTGACGCAACTTATTTTTTATTCTGTAAGTAACCTACAAAAAAGCAAACGGCAGAGGGCTGTCACAACAGGTTTACTTGGTCTTTATTTGGTCTTTAATGTTACAACAGCTTACCAAAAGCCGAGCAACAGAACCGAAAAGTAAGCGCTGAAAATCGCATTGTTATGCGGAGCATGGCAGGCTGCGCAAAAGTGCTAGAACCGCTATCCAAAACTCCAAGAGATAATCTCAGCCCTCACAAACGGCTTTACGAAGCGGCTTGTGGCGGTTCGGACCATTATCGGACTCTATATGTTACAAACCCTCCCTGCAAAAAGCAGGGAGGGTTTTTGCGTATATCCGAAGCTGCGCCAGAGTGAACGCAGTTCATGCATATTCCATAATATAACTGGGAACTCCGATGCCGGGAGAAACAAAATTTACAGTTTGGATTTGCCTTGACGCGGACGCTGCAAGCTGTCATTATCATTGAAAACCGGGAATTTTACGCTGCCTTTTATGTGACGGAAGCGTGAAAGTAATTAAATCCATGATAGATTTTCCCTGATGTCGCTGATGTTCATTGAATTTAAAAAATAACAACTATCCGGATAAACAGGCGTTTGTTTTACGATGAGTTGTGTAAATATATACTATTTTATCATGGAAAACCTGTCTGTTTTCACAAAAGTTTCACAAACTGCACGCGAATCTTTTGACATTGATTTTGCATTGTATTATAATTTGCATATAGGTGCACGTCTAACCTTTGCGAAATTAAACGATATCCGTTGAAATCGGGCGCGTGCCGCAGATTTTCCAGTCAGAATGAAATAGCGAGGAGATCGTATGACGATTATTAATGTGCTTCTGGTTACTAACGATGTGGAATACAGCCACCGCCTTCGCAGATATATCACAGAAAACCACGGAGATGTCAAGCTTACTATCCTTGACAGCGTTTCCGGGCTTGGCAGCGTTATGGGCGCGTCCTCGTACAGCGTCATGCTCATCGGCGAGGAGTTTCAGGAGCTTAAGTTCGACCTCCCCGCGGGAATGAACTGCGGATGGCTCTGCTCACGGGATATCGGCGGCAATATCGGAGGATTCAGGCGCTTCTGCAAATATCGCAGCGGCGAGACCCTCTATAACATGATCCTTGAGCTGTACTCCGATGTCTCCGCGGATACCGGTACTCCTGTTTACGCTTTCACCGCCTCTAACGGCGGCGCGGGGGCGACTCTCGTTTCCGCTTCCTTTGCGGTGAGGCTTGCTTCCGGCGGTGCTAAGGTGCTCTATTTCAGCTTCGACAGGTATTCCATGCCATCGCTCATTTTCGACGGGGATTCCCATTCCGGCATGAGCGACTTTATTTTTGCGGTGCTCGCCTCCGAAAAGCGCGACACCAATCTCAGCGTAAAGGCGGCGTCTATCCTTTCCAGGGATTCCTCCGGCGTGAAATATATGCAGGGCTGTAAGTCCGCAGTGGATATGGACGAGCTTGACCCCGCCCGGCTTGCGAAGGCTTTCGCGGCAGTGCAGAGCTCGGATGAGTACGGCGCGGTGGTGCTGGATATCCCGCTTTCTGACGCGGCGGCATGGGAGGCGGTCCAGAAGTACATAACCCGCCTGTTCATCGTGACGGGCGCAAACGCGGCGGCGCAGCAGAAACTCGCGCGGGTATCCGAGGCGCTTCGCATAAACGACGCGAGAAGGCAGACCGACCTTTACGGCAGGTGCAGCGTTATCATCAACAAGGACGGCCAGCGCCGGGAAATGACCGGCACAACTGATTCCGGAATGCCGATAATCGGCGCCGTCCCGAGATATAAGGACGACAACATAAGGGCGGTGGTAAACGCCATCAGCCGCCTTAATATGTGGAACGACTGCATTTGACGGGGAGTAGCCAATGACAAAGGAAGAGTTTATCGCGTCGGTAAAGGCGGAAATATTACAGGCGGCAAGATACAGCGATATGTCTGACGACGACCTGCACGAGATGATAGAACAGACCGTTGCGGCGCGCTCGGGAAGCCTGTACCTCAGCATATCCGAGACCGTCGCGGTCATCGAAGAGGTGTTCAGCGCCATCAGGGGACTGGGCGTGCTTGACGAGATACTCAGCGACGAGCAGATAACCGAGGTCATGATAAACGGACCGGACGACATATTCATAGAGAAGAGCGGCAGGCTGATGAAGCTGGACCGCACCTTTGAGAGCCGCGAGAGACTGGAGGACATCGTACAGCGTATCGTGGGAACCGCAGGACGCGAGGTAAACCAGTCCAACCCTATCGTGGATACGCGCCTGATGGACGGTTCGCGAGTCAACGTCGTAATGCCGCCGATAGCGCTGAACGGCCCTATAATCACGATAAGAAAGTTCTCCAAGGAGCCGATGACCTTTGAAAAGCTGATAAAATACGGCTCGGTCACGCCGCAGATACGCGACCTGCTGAAGGAGCTCGTAGAAGCGAAATACAACATCTTCATAAGCGGAGGAACCGGTTCGGGTAAACCTCAAGGATATGGTCAGAAAGGCTGTTGTGGGTAATTTCAGCTCGTCTGCCGAGGCCGCTGACGCCGAGGATGTCAAAGATACGCTTCTGTCTGATAATTACAGGAACGGTTATAAGGCGGTATACAAGGACGGAGTTGATTTCACGCTGTTCCTTGATCCGTCGGCAGTGCCCGACCTTGTTACCGGGGATCCTGATGAGTATGTTATCCATATTAATCTGAAGCTTACCGGCAGAAACAGCTCCGAAGCGGGCGGCGGATCCGGCGAGCCCGATGAGCCCGACGACACCATTTCACCGCCAAACCTTTCCAACGCTTACTTCTCCCTTGATATGGTGAAGGACGAAAACGGAAACGTTATCCCCGGCGAAAATCTGGCGAGCGCCGAGCTGTTCAACAGGGAGTATGGCGAACTTCCGTTCATGGGCTTCGATTACAGCCTTGATTCCATCAACAAGTATCATTATCAGACGATGCTCCTGCTTGACAACGGAGATACGCCCATCGACATGACCAAGCTCAGACTCGTCGTTTCTTCCACAGACGGTGAGAATGTATACGCTTCCGTAGGCGGAAAGCGCGTAGAACTTGACAAGGAAACCCAGGATATGTCCAATGGTCCGGTGCAGTACACCGTTACTGCGGGCAGGGGACAGGGCAACTACAACGTTGACGTTGTAAAGAGCGTAAAGGGCGGCGCGAAGCTGTTCGTGAACGGCCCCGCCGAGCGGAATATCTTCCTGAACGGCTATTACTGCGACACCGATATCAACGGCAGATACTACCATGATATCCTTGTGGCGAACATCGGCGATATGGACCTCACCGGACTTAACGTCGAGTGGTCCGAGGCTCCGAGCAATGTAAAGCTGGACGGCTACTGGGTAGTAGGCGGCGAGAACAACAATGTGCTCTCCGCATTCAATCTGAATAACAAGGACTGCGTGGGCAACCTTGCAAAGATCCGTATAGTTCAGGACGGCGACGGCGAGATCGCGGGAACGCTCAAGATATCCGCTGACAGTCAGGAGCCGCAGTATGTAAAGCTCATCGGTCATGCCGGCGACCCCAAGATCATCACGGATTCCACAATGACTGACGGCGTAAAGTTCGTCCCCTATTACTCAGTCGTTGCGACTGATAATATCTACGAATGGAACAATGTCACATTTGACATCACGGACGGTTTCCTTCCGGATGGCCTTGAGCTCAACTTCATGAACGGACAGATCACCGGCGTTCCTCAGGAAACCGGTAAGTTTGAGTTTACAGTAGAGGCGATTAACAGCGTTCCTGAGTTCATGAGCTCCAGCAGGAATTTCACCATCGAGATACTGGACAACACCAACGACAACGTTTACAACGCAAGCGATACGAACTATGAGATAAAGCAGGCGTTAGGTGCCGAGAGCATTCCTGGAAGTCATGACTTCATACTGAAAAACATCAGCACGGATCAGACTTTTGTTTCCGAGGGCGTATACGGCGACTTCATCGCGCTCTGGCTCAACGGTGAGAAGCTTTCTCCCGGTCTTGACTACACTTCTGAATCCGGAAGCACCAAGATAGTTATTAAGAGCCAGACATTCAGCGGCATCAAGGAAAAAACCACAAACACCCTTGCGGCTGAATTCCGTGTAGGCGGAGATGTCAATAACGAGCTTAAGCGTACAGCGCAGAACTTCAAGATAGACCTTTCCAGCAATAACGGAGGAAGCTCCGGCGGTAATTCCGGCGGTAATTCCGGCGGAAGCAGCTCCGGCGGAAGCAGCGGAGGAAGCTCCGGCGGAAGCCATGGAGGAAGCTCCGGCGGACATTCCGGCGGAAGCTCCAACACCGGCACAACACCTTCCACCACAACACCTTCCGCTCCGGCAGCTGATCAGGCTGTGACCAACGTTATCGGACTCATAAAGGCTATCCCGGGCACAGTCACCATCAATGACAAGGCTGCTGTCGAGGCGGCAAGAAAGGCTTACGACGCCCTGACGGAACCCCAGAAGCAGGAGGTTGCAAACATCTTCATTCTTGTAAGCGCTGAAAAGGCGTTAAAGGATCTTGAGGACGCAGTTCCCGGGGAACCCGCGCAGCCTGAGAAGCCCGCGACCTCCGAGCCCTCCGGCGAGGAGAACTCGTATACAGAGGAGCTCGTCACAGCAGAAGAGGATCCCTCCGGGAACACTGAGGAGCCTGCGCTCATCAGCGGAGCCGATATCACATTCGTATTCGTTGACGCGGATGGAAACGCGCTTTCCGGATATGACGCAGAGCTGCATTCAGTTGTACGCACAGGCACCACCGGGGAATCCGGCGCACTGAGATTCAGGGACGTGGAGTTCGGCGAGCATAAGCTTACCATTATCGACCCGGCAACAGGCGCGGCAGTGGAAAAGACTTTCGTGCTGAGCGAAGCAAAGTCCGCGTTTGTCAGCGAGGACGAGGTAGGCGCGTCTGACGGCGGCGCAGTGACCGTTGAGGTAACATTTGACGGAAGCTCCCTGTCGTTCACGGGCGCAGGCGCAGTACAGACAGAGGACAGCGTTCCCGACAGCGACAAGGGCAACCCGGACACCGGCGTGGCTCTCCCGCTTGCAGGAGTATGCCTCTCCAGCGCAGCGCTGATAGCAATACTTATCCCCAAGAAGAGAAAGTGATATCGCGGGCGGCTGAGCAAGCCCCCTGAATAGCACTGACCGAGCCGCAGAGCACCAGCCCTGCGGCTTTTCTGCGCCCTCATGGATCTCCGGCGTACCAGCGGCGTATCTCGTCCATGATGTCGTCCTCTGCGGCGTATTCCGGCGGGGGGATCTCAGGGAGCGGCACCGGATCTCCGGCGAGGTCTGCGTACTGAGCCCTTATCTCGTCCATGATGTCCTCGGCATATGCGTTGCGCCGCGCTTCCTCAAGCTGTTTTTCCGTGCAGTCCGTCCCTGAGGGCTTCGGGCGCTGTGCCAGCTCCTGAACGGCGGTGTAAAGCGCCTTGCGGAGATATGCGCGCAGGTCCCGGATACCGTCCTTTCCGGATATGTAGTCCGCGACATGGCATACTGTGCGGAAGTCCGCCTGCTTAAAGGCAGAGGAAATTTTATCTGCTGGTATGGTCCGTCCGTCAGTCGTCAGGGTGAATGAACCGGAGATACCCTCAGCCGTTACCCCGGCGGCGAGCTCCGCGAAGTCCGCGCCGTATTTCCGGGAGAGCTCGTCGAAGCCTATCTGCCCGCGCGCGGAGTCCTGGTTTATTAACTCTGGTTTATTTTCTCTGGTTTTATTTACTCTGGTTTTGCTGACCGTTTGGGCACTTCTGGTTTGTCCCTTTGGGCATTCCTTGTTTGTACGTTCGGGCGTCCCTTGGTTGTCCTTTTCGGCGTCCATGCCGGAGCCCTTCGGGACTTCCTTGGGAGACTGTCCGCCGCATATCTTTTCCAGCAGACTGATATCATCGCTGACAAAGAAATACCGCTTGCTGGGTATACCGATGAGCCGGCATTGGATAAGCCCGGCTTCAATCAGGGTGTTTATACAGCGCCTCTGAGATTTCGCTGACAGCGCGGTGGATTCCTCAAGGTCGGCGGCGGTGGAGTAGAACCACCCGTCCGCGAGCATATCGTGTTCCATGTACCAATCCCGCTTTGCGAGCAGGGCGGCGTATACCACCGCCTCGGAGAGTCCCAGCGCGTGAGCCAGCGGGCGGTTCACCGCTATTGTGTTGTCTGGATTCAGGAGCTGAAATACGGATCCCATAATAAGCCTCCTCTATGTTTTTGACTTATTATAAAACCAGTAAAACTGCAAAATACTGCAAAAATCACTTTGCCGGAGCTATAAGCCGAATCTATAGCCAGCCATAGAAAACATGAAGTAGACAAATACCTATTATTGTGATATACTTAGTACAGAAAGAAAAACAAACACACCAACGGAGGTGCCAGGATGAAGTACATCATTGAAGCGCGCAGCGGACGAATGTGCCGTTGACCCACGCCGGACAGAAAAACGAGTAACTAACAGGAACACAGAATTTAATCGGATTTATGGAGGATAAATACCATGTCAGAGAACAAGAATTACAGATTTGAGACCTTACAGCTCCACGTTGGACAGGAGCAGCCCGACCCCGCGTCCGACGCACGCGCAGTGCCGATATACGCCACGACCTCTTATGTTTTCAAGAACTCCGCTCATGCGGCGGCCCGTTTCGGACTTGCTGACGCAGGCAACATCTACGGCAGACTGACTAACTCCACACAGGACGTTTTCGAGAAGCGTATCGCAGCCCTCGAGGGCGGCGTTGCAGCTCTCGCCACGGCTTCCGGAGCGGCGGCTATCACCTACACCATACAGGCTCTTGCAAAGCAGGGAGAGAACATCGTAGCCTCCAACACCATCTACGGCGGAACCTACAACCTGCTGGCGCACACGCTCCCGCTGTACGGGATCACCGCGAAGTTCGTTGACCCCTATGTTGAGGGCAGCTTCGAGGCGGCTATCGACGAGAATACAAAGGCGCTGTACGTTGAGTCCCTCGGCAACCCGAACTCCAACGTAGCCGACATTGAGAAGCTCGCGAAGATCGCGCACGATCACAATATCCCGCTGGTAGTTGACAGCACTTTTGCAACTCCTTACCTGCTCCGTCCCATCGAGTACGGCGCTGATATCGTGGTACACTCCGCGACAAAGTTCATCGGCGGCCACGGAACGGCCATCGGCGGCGTTATCGTTGACAGCGGCAATTTCGACTGGAAGAAGTCCGGCGCATATCCGTGGATCTCCGAGCCGAACCCCTCCTATCACGGCATCAGCTTCTCCGACGCAGTAGGCGCGGCGGCTTTCGTTACATACATCAGGGCTATCCTCCTGCGTGACACGGGCGCAACCATTTCTCCGTTCCACGCATTCATATTCCTTCAGGGTCTGGAGACTCTCTCCCTGCGCGTGGAGCGCCACGTATTCAACGCGCTGAAGGTAGTTGAGTACCTCAGCAAGCACCCGCAGGTAGAGGCCGTACACCACCCGTCCCTCCCCTCCGAGCCGACTCACGAGCTGTACAAGAAGTACTTCCCGAACGGCGGCGGATCCATCTTCACCTTCGAGGTAAAGGGAACTGCGGCGGACGCACAGAAGTTCATCGACAACCTGCCGATATTCTCCCTGCTTGCCAACGTTGCGGACGTTAAGTCGCTGGTTATCCACCCGGCTTCCACGACGCACTCCCAGCTCACCGAGTCCGAGCTTCTGGAGCAGGGGATCAAGCCGAACACCATCAGACTTTCCATCGGCACCGAGCACATCGACGACCTTATCGAGGCTCTGGACACTGCTTTCGCCGCTATCAAGTAAAATTGTCTGAGAGCTCCGGGCGGTACCATTGTTCGCCAACCACTCACAGGTTTTTCCTGAATACCTTAACAGGGAACCTCTAAAAACCGGTTTGAAAAGTGAAAATGGGTAGAGTGCGCCGAATGCGATGAAAGCCGACGAAGTAAGGCTGTATGCCTTACGAGGAGGTTTGAAGAAGCAGGCGGTGTGCTATACACATTTTCACTCAAACAAGGTTTTTAGAGGTGACCAACAGTTACTTCATCACTTTAACTTTCCCGGCTCCACCCGAGCCGGGAGTTTTTTATCCGGGTGAATATCCGCAGGGATTCCGGACATAATATGCTCAGGAAAAAAAGTCTGATAATTTTTCGGTTTTTTTTCAGAAAGTACTTGACAAAATGGATTTGCCGTGCTATAATATTATTCGTTAAGTTACTGCGGTGTCGCCAAGCGGTAAGGCAGATGACTCTGACTCATCCATTGCGAGGGTTCAAATCCTTCCACCGCAACCAAACCGGGTGCCCCGGTACGCAATTCGCGTGCCGGGGTGCTTTTGTTTTTACGGAGACCGCCCGCGTTATAAGCTGACTGATTTTTCCATCCAATAGGGTGGTTTTTTTGTGCCTTGCAACGTAATGGTAACCCATAAAAAATCACCGCCCTCCGGCCGGAGAGCGGTGTTTTCTTTAATAGCTTACGCCAGCGTTATAGCGGAGATATAGAACGCCGAGCTCTCGCCGGGCACTCCCTTGGGAACTATCCTGAGGGTGTGCTTTCCGGAGCTCATGAAGCTCTTCACCTCGGTGAACTGGACGTAGTTGCCCCAGCCGCCGGAGAAATCCGCGCTGAGGGTGGTGACGAAATCATCGTCTATGTAGATATCCGCGAGACCGCCCTTGCTGGTGAGCTTTCCGTACAGGAAGCCTATGCTCTGCGCCTCGACCTCCACTACCAGCGCAGCGTCGTCGCCGTAGGTCCCGTCTGCGGTCTTTGCTATCCACGGGTCGCTGAAGCCGCCGAATGTCATGCTCTTCTTCTCAAAAGCGCCGGCGGAAACGGGCTGAGCTTCCTCAACAGTGAGCATTCTTGCGTTCTCGTACTTCTCGCCGCTGTCGCCGGGAGCCGCGAGCTGCGGGTCGGCGTCGTCTATG
Source organism: uncultured Oscillospiraceae bacterium (assembly GCA_934481355.1). Taxonomy (GTDB): domain Bacteria; phylum Bacillota; class Clostridia; order Oscillospirales; family Ruminococcaceae; genus CAG-115. Next base: position 35,481 of record CAKSPH010000027.1, read on the forward strand.
CTGTCAACGTTGTCGATGACGTACTGGAGGTAGGTGGTGAGCATAGCGCTGAGTATCGCGTGGCCTGCGGTGTTCGGGTGGATATTGTCGCCGGAGATATCGGACCACACCTTGCCGCTTGTGTTGGTGTTCAGGAAGTTCAGCATTGCGTCATGGTAGGACACCATCGGAACGGAGTACTTCTCAGCCACCTCGCCGTGGCATTCCTGCACGCTTGTGCCGTTGTCCTGCGTCATTGCAACGCAGATGATGCCGGGGTTGGTGGAGTGCTTCCAGATCTTGCGGATAAGGCCCTCGTAGGTGAGCTTGTTGATGGCGTTGTTCTGGGACTCGTCGTTTACCGAGAAGTCGATGAAAACGAGATCCGGGTCGTAGCTGAGCACCTGCTCGTCGCAGCGGTGCACGCCGATGTAGGAGCCTGTCGCGCCGATACCTGCGTTGACGTAGTTCACCTTTGCGTCAGGGAACTGCTCCTGGATCCACTTTGCGGTGAGCGCGGCGTAGCAGGTCTCGCCGTCAGCACCGGTTCCCTGGGTGATGGAGCCCCCGAGGAACGCAACGGTCGCTTCCTCGCCGGAACGGAGCTTCTTGATGAACTTTGCGATACGCGCGGGGTTACCCTCGTTGTACATCAGCAGGGGGAGCATATCCTGCGCCGCCTGATCAGCGGCGGACTGGTCGAGCCCGAGGGCGGACTGGACAGCCTGCGAGAGCAGGTCGGGCTTCATTGCGACGGGGAGGGAAGCGCCTGCTTCAGCGGTGGACGGTGCCGGGCTGTCTGGCTCGGCGGAGGTATCGTCCTGCGCGCCGGAATCGGTCTGGGAGGCAGCCCCTGCCTGGGAGGCAGCCCCTGCCTGGGAGGAGCTATCGCCGGACGGTGTGGAATTTCCGCCGGAGCAGCCCGCCATTGCAAGCACCATAGCTCCTGCGAGCATTACTGCGATAAATTTTTTCATAGATGTTTCTCCTTAAATTAGGTAATAAGTTAAGAACGTTAGGTTCAGTAACTGCTTACAGATAGAATTATACACCTAAAAAAAGTGCTTGTCAATAGCGGGGGAGGTTTTTGGCGGGAGTTCCGGAAAATATCAGAAGCGGCGGGGGCGCACTGGGAGAACGGTTTGCCTGACGGCTGTTACGGAGCGTTCCTGCGACCGTGTATCCGTAGGGGAGGGGCTTGCCCCTCCCGCTGTATCTCGGTTGTTCCGTCCGAAACAGTCCACTGGACTGTTTCGGAGGGCAGGGGAGATTAAGACGATAACGTGCTTAGGGGGAAAAACTCTTGTTTTTCCCCCTTTCCCCCCTTTAGCGCCTTTGGAAGCGAAATATAACGCGCTAGAAAAATACAGACGTGATAAAGAAGTAATTAGGTAACCTCTAAAAACCGGGACACGAGCAGATTTCGTATATGACTTATATCAGATGTAAGGCACCAAACCGCAG
>CAKSPH010000028.1 GCA_934481355.1 uncultured Oscillospiraceae bacterium
ACAGCCTTACTTCGTCGGCTTTCATCGCATTCGGCGCACTCTACACATTTTCCCTTTTCAAACCGGTTTTTAGAGGTGACCATAAGCCAAAAGGAGGGGCACACCCTCCTTTTGTTCAAATTGACCAGTTTTTGTGCCTGATTCTTGTTTTTAAAGTAAAATTCCTGAACAAAAAAATATGTTATCGTTTTCAGCCCTTGTAATTCTTACGGTAATATTGTATACTAATAACAAGCGGCTCTGTACTTTTCGTGCTGCGGGAAGTACGCCGGAATACATCATGTGAGGGAGCAGCTCCCTCAGCTCTTCTGAGCGCACAAGGAAGGACGGTCTTTAATGAAATTCGGTCATTTTGACGACAAAAACCGCGAGTATGTGATAACCTCTCCGCGCACCCCGTATCCGTGGATAAACTACCTCGGAACACAGGGCTTCTTTTCTCTGATATCAAATACAGCAGGCGGATACAGCTTCTACAAGGACGCGCGTCTGCGCCGTATCACACGTTACCGCTATAACAACGTCCCCATTGACATGGGCGGCAGATACTTCTACATAAAGGACGGCGACACCATCTGGAACCCCGGCTGGTCCCCTGTAAAGACGGAGCTCGACAGCTACGAGTGCCGCCACGGCATGGGCTACACCATCATCACCGGCAGGAAGAACGGTCTTAAGGCTGAGGCTACGTTCTTCGTTCCGCAGAACTATGACGGCGAGGTCCAGCAGCTCGTTCTCACCAACGAGAGCAATTCCGCAAAGACCTTCAAGCTGTGGTCTTTCGCAGAGTGGTGCCTCTGGGACGCTCAGGACGACTGCACCAACTTCCAGAGAAACTTCTCCACCGGCCGTGTTGAGGTAGTGGGCTCCACCATCTACCACAAGACCGAGTACCGCGACAGACGCGACCACTTCGCATTCTACACCGTAAACGATACTATCGACGGCTACGATACCGACCGCGATTCTTTCATCGGTCTGTACAACGGATTCCACAATCCGCAGGCTGTACTGGACGGCAAGGCGACCAACTCCTTTGCCGACGGCTGGTCCCCCATTGCTTCCCACTACAAGGAGATCACCCTTGCAGCAGGCGAGAGCAAGACTCTTGTATTCATTCTCGGCTATGTTGAGATGCCTGTCGCTGAGAAGTTCGAGGCTGACGGAAAGACCATCAACAAGGTAAAGAGCAACGCAATGATCGAGAAGTACAACACTCCCGAAAAGGTTGCCGCAGGCCTTGCCGAGCTGAGAGAGACATGGGACAAGCTGCTCGGTATCCTCAACGTTGACACGCCCGACGACAAGGTAAACCGCATGGTCAACATCTGGAACCAGTATCAGTGCATGGTCACATTCAACCTTTCACGTTCCGCTTCCTACTTTGAGAGCGGTATCGGACGCGGCATGGGCTTCCGTGATTCCAACCAGGACGTTCTCGGCTTCGTTCACCAGATCCCCGACAGGGCAAGGGAGCGTATCATCGACATCGCTTCCACCCAGTTCCCGGACGGCGGCTGCTATCACCAGTACCAGCCCCTTACCAAGAAGGGCAACGCTGATATCGGCGGCGATTTCTCCGACGACCCGCTGTGGCTCATTCTTTCCGTTTCCGCATACATCAAGGAAACAGGCGACTGGAGCATTCTTGACGAGATGGTTCCCTATGACAACGATATGTCCGTTGCACAGCCCATGCTCGAGCACCTGAAGGTTTCCTTCTACCACATCGTGAACAACCTCGGCCCGCACGGTCTGCCCCTCGCAATGCGTGCAGACTGGAACGACTGCATCAACCTTTCCTGCTACTCCGACACCCCCGGCGAGTCCTTCCAGACCTACACCAACCCGAAGTTCAAGGCGGAGGGCGGCTATTCCAAGGTTGCTGAGTCCGCGTTTGTCGGCGCGCTGTTCACCTACGCAGGTCCGAACTACGTTCAGATACTCAACCACCTCGGCAGGACCGACGAGGCTGCAAAGGCTCAGGCTGAGATCGACAAGATGAAGAAGGCTATGATGGATTCCGCATGGGACGGCGACTGGTTCCTCAGAGCGTATGACGCAGAGGGAAAGAAGATGGGCTCTAGGGAGTGCGAGGAAGGTCAGATCTTCATCGAGCCGCAGGGCTTCGCCATCATGTCCGACATCGATGCCGAGGCTTCCAAGAAGACCCTGAAGGCTATCGACGAGAGACTGAACACCCAGTACGGTCTGGTTCTCAACAACCCCGCGTTCACCAGGTACTATATCCAGTACGGCGAGATCTCCACATATCCCGGCGGATACAAGGAGAACGCAGGTATCTTCACACATAACAACGCATGGATCATCTGTGCTGCCGCGTATGCAGGCGAGGGCGATCAGGCGTTCAAGTACTACTCTGAGATCGCTCCGGCATTCACCGAGGAGACTTCCGATATCCACAAGACCGAGCCGTACGTTTACGGTCAGATGATCGGCGGCAAGGACGCAGGCGCTGATATCGGCAAGCAGGGCGACAACTTCGGTCAGGGCAAGAACAGCTGGCTGACAGGTACCGCAGCATGGAACATGGTGGCTATCTCCCAGTACATTCTCGGTATCGCGGCAGACTTCGACGGTCTGAAGATCGATCCCTCCATTCCTCATGAGTGGGACGGCATGAAGGCTACACGTCAATTCCGCGGCGCTACCTACGACATCACAATAAAGAACCCGGATCACGTCTGCAAGGGCGTTAAGAGCATGACAGTTGACGGCAGGCCCGTTGACGGCAATGTTATCCCTGTAATGGACGGCGGCGAGCACACTGTTGAGGTAGTTCTCGGCTGATCACAGTAAAACAGCACACTAAAAAAGCTCCGGGGGAAACTCCGGAGCTTTTTGAAATCTGAAAGGAGCGCAAATGTTCAGGGGAAAGATACTGCTGATAGACCGCTACGACAGCATGAACACGCTGATAAGCGGCTACCTTACGGCTTCCGGCTTCGAGGTGAGGAGCCTCGGGAGCGCCGACAAGCTGACCGACCATCATCTGTCCACCGTGCACCTGATTCTTCTGGACATAGACACGGCGGGGGATTCGCTGAGCGCGGTGCTTTCCCGCATGAATGCCGCCGGAGTTCCCGTGATAGTGCTGACCTCCGAAAACGACAGCATAGGCAGGCTCACCGCCCTTGAAATGGGCGCGGCTGACGCAATGAGCCGTCCGCTCGACATGGCGGAGCTCACAGTGCGCGTCAGGGCGGCGCAGTCCAAAACGCTGCTTTCCTCGCCGTTTGCGAACCGCCCTCCGGTGAGCTTCGGGGGACTCACCGCGGACATTACGACCTACCGCGCCACCCTTGACGGCGAGCCGGTGAATGCTCCGCCGCGGCAGATAGCAATGCTGTACCTGTTCATCAGCAGTCCGGACCGGGTGTTCACCCGGGAGGAGCTCTCGCGGCAGCTTGGCAGTGAAAGCATTTTCGCAGACAAAACGGTAAACGTCCACGTCAGCCAGCTGAAAAAGGCACTGGGGCGCTATTCCGGGAATATCGTCACAGTGCGCGGAGTAGGTTACAAATTCAGCGGGAAAGAGCCTGATCGTCCTCAACCGTGAATTTTATCTCCGGCGAGGGGTTCGCGGCGGCTTCGAAAAGATTCTCCGGGAAAACGGGCATATCGGGCTTACGGGCGGTATCAAGCCACACGAGCCGTATATCCGTGCCGTCGCAGCTTATCGCGGAGTAATCTATCCGCGAGATATCGAACGGCTTTATCAGGAACAGGAATTCCAGCTCGTGATAGCGTATTCCGTCCAGCGTGAAGAATTTTTCGTTGATGGAGTACAGACGGTCTATCTCGGCGGAAACTCCAAGTTCCTCGCGTATTTCGCGCAGCACGGCGGCTTCGGCGGTTTCTCCGAACTTTACGCGGCCGCCGATTACCGTGTAGAAGTCGGCGCGGCTTTCCTTGCCAACTAGTACGCGTGCGCCGTCCGTTATCACGGCTCCCACCCGCAGGTTGAATTTGCCCTCCGGCGTTATAAATGTGCAGTCCATGTAATTACCTCCTTTTGATGGGTAATAATTATATCACATAAAAGTTTAAATGTCAATGCGGATTTTTTCGATAAAAAATCCGCATGGGTTTGTCGAAAAAGTATCTATCCCAGGCTGTCGAGAAAGGTGCAGATGCTAGGAAGTGCCAGTTTGGCTAGGCTTTGTGCCTGCCAAACTGGCGCTGACGACGCAGATGCGCCTTTATCGACAGCCTGATGCGGATTTTTTTAATAAAAAATCGGTATTTCCTGTTGAAATTTTTCGTTGGTTATGCTATAATTACAATGAAGTAACCGGGTTTTAGCTAAACGTTAAAGTAAATCCGGCTAATAAACGTAATTAAGGAGAAATCTATGGAGAACAAATTTTTAGGGCTCACCCCGCCTATGGGGTGGAACTCATGGAACACCTTCACCTGGGAGATAAACGACAAGCTCATCAGAGAGGCGGCTGACGCTATGGCGTCCGAGCTCAGGGACGCGGGCTATGAGTACATAGTCATCGACGACTGCTGGAGCGAGAAGCAGCGCGACAAGAACGGCAGGCTCGTGCCCGACCGCTGGAAGTTCCCGGACGGGATAAAGCCGGTGGCTGACTACGTTCACAGCAAGGGTCTGAAGTTCGGTATGTATTCCTGCGCGGGAACCCATACCTGCGGCGGACACCCAGGCAGCTTCGAGCATGAGTTCGACGACGCCGAGACCTTCGCCGAGTGGGGCGTTGACTACCTGAAGTACGACTACTGCTACAAGCCTGACTATATCCCCGGCGAGATACTCTACAAGAGAATGAGCACCGCGCTTCGCAACTGCGGCAGGGACATCATGTTCTCCGCGTGCAACTGGGGCAACGATGACGTTTACAAGTGGATAAGGGAGTCCGGCGCGCACCTTTTCCGCTCCACCGGCGATATCCAGGACAACTGGGAGTCCATCAAGCGCCTTGCGCTCTCCCAGATAGGAAACGAGTGCTACGGCGGGAACTTCTGCCACAACGACATTGATATGCTGGTCGTAGGAATGCACGGCGGAAGCAACAACGAGTGGATAAACTCCACCGAAGCCGGCGTAAACGTGATCGCTGACAGCGGCGAGACAGCGCCGAAGCTGGGCGGCTGCACTGACGAGGAGTACCGCACTCATTTCAGCCTGTGGGCTATCATGAACTCCCCGCTGATGATAGGCTGCGATATCCGTCACATGACCCCCGCCACCAGGGAGATACTCACCAACAAGGACGTTATCGCTATCAACCAGGATATCGAGTGCCGCGGTCCGTACTGCATAAAGCAGTGGAACAACCCGGACAACGTGTTCTCACTTGTCAAGCCGCTGTCCAACGGCGACTATGCTGTCGGTATGTTCAATTTCGGCGACCGTGCGGGCGAGATGAGCCTCCAGTTCTGGGATATCGGCCTTACCACCGCGTCCGGCAGGGGACTTTCCGTTTACGACTGCTGGAAGCACGAGGAGCTCGGGACCTTTACAGAGCGCTTCTGCACCACTGTTGAGCCCCACGGCTGCAAGGTGCTCCGCGCAAAGGTGGTAAAGGTCTGAATGGGCAATTATTCCACCTGCAGGAAATGCGGTGCGAAGCTCGGCTCCGACGACATCGCGATACACCAGAAGCTGGTGTCGCGCAATGACGCTGAATTTTTCTGCATAGACTGCCTCGCGGAGTATTACCGCACCACCCGCGAGGTGATCCAGCAGCGCATAGACTATTACAGGAAAAGCGGTAAATGTACATTATTCAGATAAGGATATAATATGAAGAAATTTTTTTCTATAATGCTTGCGGCGGCAATGGCGCTCACGCTGACTGCCTGCGGCAATTCCGGCACAGGCAGCTCCGCCCCTGAGAGCACGTCCGGCTCTGCCGCGGAGAGTTCAGCGCAGGGCGGCACGGCTCAGGCGGAATCCACTGCCGAGGCTCAGGAGCCCGGCAGCGGCGAAAAGCCGGTGCTTTCCAACCCAGTGAAGCTCAACGCAGACGGCGATATCGACATGGATACCGCGCTTGCATACCAGACTGATTTTGACGCGCTGAAGGCTTCGTTCGAAGCTAAGGAGGTAGACCCGTCCAGGCCGGTCTCTGAGAACGCGCAGAACAATGAAAAGACCATGGAGGTATGGAACTACCTCAGAAGCGTTTACGGCAAGCAGATACTCACCTGCCAGCAGATGATGGGAAACGAGTGCTATGAGGATCTTGTGTTCTACAATGCGACAGGCGACCTCACCGCGATGAAGGGCTACGATTTCATCTTCTGCACCGGAAGCTACCACAGCGACGACATGATAGATGAAGCGATAGAATGGGCGCATGAATCCGGCGGACTGTGCACCTTTACATGGCACTGGAACGTCCCTAAGGATATCGACAATCCGGAGGGCGGCTATGCATTCTACACCGAGGAGATCACGAATTTCAGCCAGATAAACGCGGTAACTCCGGGAACCAAGGAGTACGAAACCGTTATCCACGACATCGATCTTATCGCGACAAAGCTCCAGAGACTGGAGAGCGAGGGCGTGACCGTACTGTTCCGTCCGCTTCACGAGGCGAGCGGCTCGTGGTTCTGGTGGGGAGTTCAGGGCAAGGACACCGTAAAGAACGAGGTGTTCCAGAAGCTGTGGTACATGATCTACGACCGTATGGAGAACTACCACAAGCTCTCAAACATCATCTGGCTGTGGAACGGTCAGAGCAATCACTGCGTTGTCAGCCCGAATTCCTTTGATATCGAGGGCATAGACAAGTATTATTCCGGCACCGACCTTTCCGCTGACGCGCTTACGGAGTACTATTACAGTGCATACCATGAGCTTCAGGGCTACGACAAGAAGTGCGCCGAGCTGGCAGGAATGGACGCTGAATCCACCGGAAAGATGCTCACCCTGTCCGAGTGCGGCAATATCCCGGATCCGCAGGGAATGGTGGATACCGGTGCAATGTGGCTGTACTACATGATATGGAACGGCGACTTCATTTACCGGACAGACGCGGCAGGCAAGACGATGGTTGACCTCAACGGCACCCCGTATCCGAACGAGGAGAAGGGTGTTACCAAGGAGCGTCTTATCGAGGTATTCGGCAGCGATACCTATATCACACACAGCAAGCTTCCGGAGTTCAGCTTCGGCAAAAAGGATATCCCCCAGCAGATAAAGAACTGGGAGTACTTCAAGATAGGATAAGGTCACCTCTAAAAACCGGTTTGAAAAGTGAAAATGGGTAGAGTGCGCCGAATGTGATGAAAGCCGACGAAGTAAGGCTGTATGCCTTACGAGGAGGTGCAACACGATGTTGCAAAGCGAAATAACCGGGCGACGGCATGGACGCCGTCGCATCAGAAATTTCGCTCGTTGAAAGAAGCAGTCGGTGTGCTATACACATTTTCACTCAAACAAGGTTTTTAGAGGTGACCATAACAGAAATCCCCCGTTCCGACAGGAACGGGGGATCGTTTGTGCTGTTCAGTTACCTGACATTATCTTTCCGAGTCTGTCGCGGAGGATAGAGGTCACGATAGTCGCGCAGACTATCTTTATCGCGTCGCCGATGAGGAACGGAACAACGCAGGAAGCAAGCGCCACTTCCAGTGTAACGCCGCGTGCGATAACGAACCATACGGTTCCGAGGGCGTAGAGAACGACTGTTCCGGCGATCATGCCCACCGGGATGGCCCATGCGCCGTTTATGAACGGATTCCTGGACTTTGCCTTTTTGTAGAACAGGTCAACGAACAGTCCGCCGATAAGTACGCAGGGGATATATCCCACGATGTAGCCGCCGGTAACTCCGAACAGCTTCGCGAAGCCGCCCGCGCCGCCGGAGAACACCGGAAGTCCTACCGCGCCGAGGAGCACATATATCAGCACTGCAAGAGTGCCCTTTTTCCAGCCGAGTATTCCGCCCGTGATATAGATAACGAATGTCGCAAGGGATATCGGAACAAGTCCGGGCATGGGTACGGAGAACGGAGCCACAACGCATATCAGCGCCGCCATAACCGCGATGAACGCCATGTTCCTTACTGTAAGGAATTTGTTCTGCTTTACGGCACCTGTGCCGTTCTGGTCGATAATTTCTTTCATTGTTTACTTTCTCCTGTCTTTTGGTTTACAAATGAGCCTTGTACATTATAGCACATCTCTGTAAACTTGTCAAGTGGTTTCGGTTTACAATGATGACTTGCGGAGATAAAAATCCGTGAGCCTTGCGGCTTCCTGATTTATGTCGTAGCCTGCGGCGGCAGTTTCTTCGGAAAGACCGCGCCGATTCAGTCCGGCGAGGTTTATTGCGGCGAAAGCCCAGTCATGAGGAGAGGTTTTCAGGGAGAGAAACTGCGCATTCGGGGTTATTCTGACCTCCTGAGGAACGCGGTCAGAGAACAGGCAGTGCAGTCCTGAACATTGCGCCTCTATTCCTGCCATTCCCAGCCCCTCATAGTTAGACGGCAGGATAAAGCAGTCCATCGCGCAGTACAGTGCGTCTATATCCGGGCGCTGGCCTGCGAATATCACCCGGTCCGAAAGCCCTGCGGCGATTACGTGGGCCTTTATGACTTCCATGTCCTTTCCTATCCCTGCCATGACGAGTACGGAATTTTTGTGCTGCCGCGCGATCTCTGTAAATATGTCGATCAGGAAGTGCTGGTTTTTCTGCGGACAGAATCTGCCGACATTGCCGAAAAGCAGGGTGCCGGATTTTACTCCGAGCGTTTTCCGGGTCTGGGTGCGCTTTTTGTCGCTGAACCGGAACAGCTCTGTATCTATTGCGTTTCGCATGATTATCGCTGCATTTTTCGGGGCGGTCTCGTCCATGGAGCATATCGGAACATGACCGTACATCCATCGCGCCGCGTGTTCTGAGCAGGCAAAGTAATCCGTTGCGAACATACGCGCGAACGGCTTAAGAATGAGTTTTGCGAGGTTGCGGTGCCACTCCCGCGCGCCGCCGGAGGTGCTGTGGTTGTGGAGTATCCGCACCCGGACTCCCGCCTGCTTTCCCGCCAGCAGCGGCAGGAACGACAGGGTGCTCAGGTGGCAGTGCATTATCTCGTACTTGTTTTCGGAGAGCAGCTTACGCAGGGTTTTCAGGTATTTCAGCGGGTGTTTGAATGTCGGCAGAACGAACAGCCTGCCGCCCATCGCCTTTATTTCCTCCGCGGGGACGTACCTTGATCCCTTGAAAAGGTAGAAATCAAACTGTACCTTTTCGCGGTCAGCCGCCTTGTAGTAGTTCATGACGACCTGTTCAGCGCCGCCGCCGTTCATCTTGCCTAAAATCTGAGCTACTCGTATCATTGGTACTCCTTAAAATAACAGGGCGATGAAAGACACCGCCCTGAAAAATTTATCCTGGTCTTAGTTCCCGAGCTCGTAAGCGCGCCTGGTGCAGGCTTCGCAGGCTCTCTGCACATCGCCGGTGAGGTCGCCCTCGTACAGCTTGTCGAGCCCTGCAAGGGTGGTTCCTCCGGGGGATGATACCTGCTTTATCAGCTCGTCAACGGTCATTCCGGACTCGGTGAGCATTTTCGCGGAGCCGATGAGGCTCTGTGCGAACAGGCGGAGCGCCGCCTCCTTGTCTATTCCCACGGAATTAGCGTAGTCGACGAATCCCTTGGCGTACAGGTAGATGAACGCCGGGGAGCTTCCGTTAATTGCGATGACTTCCTTCATCTTGTCGGTGGGGACCACCTCGGTGATACCGCAGCTTCCGATTATCTTGCGGGCAAACGCGAATTCCTCCTCGCTCACCTTATCGTCGTGGGACATGGCGGAGGCTCCGCAGCCCAGCATCATGGGGGTGTTGGGCATAACGAGGACTACCTTTGCATTCGGTATAGTGCGCTCGCGGATATATTCAGCGGAGATCCCCGCGCAGATCGAGATGAACACGGCCTCAGGCCTTACGCTGTCCTTTATCTCAGCGAGGACTTCGCCCAGGTGCTGGGGCTTCACTGCAAGCAGGATATAGTCGCATTTTTCGGCGATCTCCCTTGCGCTTCCGGCGGCGGTGGCTCCGAGCAGGGTGAGGTCTGCGAGCTTGTCCTTGTTTGCGTCAAACGCGAAAACCGCCGTGTTGCCGAGCTTTCCCCCGATTCCCTTTAGGATAGCGCCGCCCATGTTGCCGACGCCTATGAATCCGAGCTTTGTCATATCAATACACCTTTCTGAGCCATGGCTCTGTCAGTTTGTCGAAACAACTGAATATGTCCGTAAAAGCGGATTTTGAGATTCATTTTTTGCCCCAGCTTTGCCGGGGCAAAAAACACCTCTATCACGGCGGGAAAGCCCCTTCAGGGGATTTTCCGCCGTTTTTTCTGTCAGACGTGCTGTTTGTGGTTCCTGAACACCGCCGTGTACGCCGCCTTAATCGGGAACAGCGCCAGCAGCAGTATGAATACCTCAATGGGGAGCATAGTGGCATTCTTGATTATGCGGGTGCCTATCTTCAGCCAGAATGTTTCCGGAACAATGCCGTAACCCATTATCATCATAAACAGTGTGTTCATGAATACGTTGCACACCAGGTTTATCGTGAATTTCGCCGCGGCAATGCGCAGTACGGACGGGACATTCGCCCGTATGCCCTTCCAGAAGCCCTTGGCCGAGGTGAGGTCGGGCTTAACCGGATCGAAGCCGTACAGGAATATGCCGTAGATAACTCCGCCGATGACCTCCACCAGTGTGAACAGCGGGGAGAACCCCTGCTGCTGGTTGGAGATCAGGTAGCCGATCACGTCCGTTGCAACGCAGGAAAGCCCCGCCACTGTGGGACCATAGAGCATTCCTATCGAAGCTATCGCGATAAACGAGAAGCCGATTTTAAGCGTGGGGAGCGGCTGGATAGTAAGCATTTTAAGTACGCACGCGAGCGCAATGAGTACCGCCGTAACCACCAGACACCGAATGCTTTTCAGCTCCTGTGCAGATTTTTTGAAGTTAAGAAAAAAAGCCATGACTTTATCCTCCGTAACTTCGCCATATACAAACAGAATAAAGCCCCATGGCTTCTTATTCAATTTATGTACAGCGAGATGCGAAGAACGTACCGCAGGCGCAGGCCTTTCGTCCGCACGGCAACTCTCCGTCCGCGCAGCACTTAACGCACGTTCTTCTACTCTGTGTTGTAGTTTATAGATATATCCGCGCTCCGGCGGGAAAATCAGAAGCTGATCTCGTTTGCGATGTCGTAAAGGCGCTTGTCGAACGGCTTCTTCATGCTGAGGGCTTCCTGAATATCAACATCGTAGATCTTTCCGTCCTTCATGCCGACAACGCGGTTGCCGATGCCCTTTTCGAGCAGCTCAACTGCATAGTAGCCCATCTCGGAAGCAACGACTCTGTCGCGTACTGTGGGGCTGCCGCCTCTCTGGACGTGACCGAGGATAGTAGCTCTGGATTCAATGCCAGTTTCCTCGAAGATCTTCTTGGAGATCTCCTCTGTGTGGCCGACGCCCTCTGCAACGATGACGATGAACTGCTCCTTGCCGTTTGCGCGTGCGTCCCTGATCTTCTTGATAACGTCCTCGATGTTGAATTCGATCTCAGGAACGAGGATAGCGGTAGCGCCGCAGGCAACGCCGGTGTTCAGCGCGATGTGGCCTGCATTTCTGCCCATTACCTCAACGACAGCGCATCTCTCGTGGGAGTGGGAGGTGTCGCGGAGCTTGTCTACCAGCTCCATAACGGTGTTCATTGCTGTATCGTAGCCGATGGTGTACTCGGAGCACTGGATATCGTTGTCGATAGTTCCGGGCAGACCAACGCAGGGGATACCAGCCTTGGAAAGGTCGGCAGCGCCTCTGAAGGAGCCGTCGCCGCCGATAACAACGATACCTGCGAAGTTGTCCCTCTCGCAGATGTCCTTAGCCTTAAGGACGTATTCCCACTCTCTGAATTCCTTGCAGCGTGCAGTGAATATCTCTGTGCCGCCTCTCTGGATTATATCAGCAACGTCTCTTGTGGTAAGCTCTACCATATCATTGTTGAGCAGACCATTGTAGCCGCGGCGGATACCAACGACTCTGAATCCCTTTTTAATAGCAGCTCTGGTGACAGCACGGACTGCGGCATTCATGCCGGGTGCGTCGCCGCCGCTTGTAAGTACGCCGATCGTCTTCTGCATAATTAATTATCTCCTGTTTCATATTTTTTTATGGGAACCTCTAAAAACCGGTGCGAAAAGCAAAAATGGGCAGGGTGTGCCAGATTCTAGGAAAGCCGACGAAGTAAGGCTGTATGCCTTACGAGGAGGTTTGACGACGAAGATGGCGCGCACTGCACATTTTCGCTCACATGAGGTTTTTAGAGGTGACCTTATGACTGAGCCATACTCAATCCTATACAATTATATTTTACTACAAACCGACCAAAATAGTCAAGCCTTTTTTCAAATTACGACAAGGAACTTTACGAAATAGTATCTTTTGTACAAAAAATACATAATACCGCGCATAAAACTGTGCAAATTCAGACAATATACAATATGAATGTGTAAACGCAGCAGTCAGCATTTTGACGAAATTCCCACTGGACAAACCTGGAGTTATAGTATATAATATAATCACGGAGCATTCCGCAGACAAAAATCAACCTGAATGGAGGATATAAAATGTCAGTACTGACCATAACAAAGGATAACTTCAAGACCGAGGTAGTTGAGAGCACCAAGCCCGTGCTTCTGGATTTCTGGGCTTCGTGGTGCGGACCCTGCATGATGCAGTCCCCGATAATTGACGAGCTTGCCGGGGAGCACTCCGAGATAAAGGTTGGCAAGGTAAACGTTGACGAGCAGCCGGAACTTGCCTCCGCATTCGGCGTGGAAAGCATTCCTACGCTGGTAGTTATAAAGGACGGCATTACCAGTGAGATACTGGTGGGTCTGCACAGGAAAGAGCAGATACTTGAGCAGTTCAAGTGAGTTTATCTGAAGGGAACCTCTAAAAACCGGTTTGAAAAGGGAAACCGGGCAGAGTGCGCCGAATGCGATGAAAGCCTCCTTGTAATTCCGTACGCTATACACATTTTCACTCAACCAGGGTTTTTAGAGGTGACCTGAATAAAAAATACCGCCGTTCCCGAAGATGGGAGCGGCGGTGTTTTTATGTGCTTTTTTTACTTGTTCAGCAGGACCTCAGCGCTTGCGAGTTTTACGCATACGCAGAAGATCTCCATTGCCTGACGGAGTTCGTCAACTGACGGGAATGTCGGAGCGATACGGATATTGTTATCCTGGGGATCCCTGCCGTAGGGGAATGTGGCGCCGGCGCCGGTCATCACAACGCCTGCCTCCCTGGCGAGGGAAACTATCCTCTTTGCGCAGCCGGGCAGCGCGTCAAAGGAAATGAAGTAGCCGCCGTTGGGCTTGTTCCACTTGCCGATTCCGAGGGGCTCTATCTCCTTGTCGAGCATATAGAGGACTACGTCGAACTTCGGGCGGATAATTGCGGCATGATGCTTCATGTGCTCGCTTATGCTCTCGAAGTTCTTGAAGTACTTCGCGTGGCGGAGCTGGTTGAGCTTGTCGAAGCCGATGGTCTGGTATGTCATCTGGCTCTTGATGAAGTCGATGTTCTCCTTGCTTGCTGCGACAACTGCAAGACCGCCGCCCGGGAAGGATATCTTGGAGGTGGAGGTGAACTCGAATACCATGTTCGGGTTGCCTGCCTTCTTGCACTCCTCGATGATGTTGAGCAGGTGGTCGTGATTCTCGGAGAGGTGGTGTACGCAGTACGCGTTATCCCAGAATATGCGGAAATCCTTTGCCCTGGGCTTGAGGTTTGCGAAGCGTCTTACTACCTCGTCGGAATATGTAATTCCTGTCGGGTTGGAGTACATCGGTACGCACCATATGCCCTTTATCTCCTCGTCCTCGGCTACCAGCTTCTCGATGGCGTCCATGTCGGGACCGTCCTCTTTGTATTCAACGGTGATCATCTCAATGCCGAGAGCCTGACAGATAGCGAAGTGTCTGTCGTATCCGGGGGCAGGGCAGAGGAACTTGACGTGGTCGTATCTGCACCACGGCTTCTCGCTGCCGAGTACGCCGAGCTGGAGCGCGCGGATAATGGTGTCGTACATCATCTGGAGGCTGGAGTTGCCGCCTACTATCACCTCGTCAGAGGAAACGCCGAGCATTTCCTGGAAAAGCGCCTTTGCCTCGGGGATACCGTCAAGTACGCCGTAGTTGCGGCAGTCTATGCCATTGCTGGACTTGTAGTCTCCGTCAAGGCAGTGCAGCAGCATATCCAGTGAAAGATTGAGCTGCTCGGGCGCGGGCTTTCCTCTGGACATATCCAGCTTCAGACCCTTTGCCTTGTAGTCTGCATACTGCTTTTCAAGCTCCGCCTTTTCCGCCTGGAGCTGTTCCTTGTTCATCTGTGAATAAAGCATTGTTGTGACCTCTCTGTATTCGTGTTGTGGTAACCTCTAAAAACCTCCTTCACGGCAGATTTCTATGACTTATATCATCTGCTTCGTTGTCAAACCTTGAAATACATACAGTAAACGCATTATCCGCCTGCGGCGGAAAACGCTGCGGTTTGGTGCCTTGCATCTGATATAAGTCATATACGAAATCTGCTCGTGTCCCGGTTTTTAGAGGTTACCATGTAATAGATGTACATGGCTTTCAGCACATCAGTTTGTTTTCATTATAACATAATATCAGCATTTTTGCAAGCCCTTTTTCGCAATCCTGCAAAAAAAATCCGGCACAGAAAGTGCCGGATATGGCTGTTATTTCTTTCCCGCTTTGATGAAATCCGGAACCTCTATGCCCTTTTCCCTGACGAGGGTGCTGAGGTAGCGGCGCTGGTCGTACAGCTCGATGATATTGTTTATGCGGCGGCGCACGAAGCGTATGTTGAAAGGCTTCGCGATGACGTCGGCCGCGCCGAGGTCATACGCCCTTGACAGCGACTTGTCCGAGGTATCCGCGCTGATTATGAACACCGGGATATCGTCTATGTACTTGTTTTCAACGAGATATTCCAGCACGCCGAAACCGTCCATGACCGGCATCATTATGTCCAGCAGGACAGCGCAGAGCTTTCCTTTGTGGCGTTCGAATTCCTCTATGGCGCGTTTGCCGTTTTCAGCCTCTATCACCTGTCGGTCGCTGAAAGTGTCGCTCAGCATGAGCCTGTTGAATTCGAAATCATCAACGATCAGCAGAGTGTTGCGTTCCTCCATGTGAAATATCCCCTCCGTTTTTTCTGTATAATGTGATATAAGGTCACCTCTAAAAACCTTGTTTGAGTGAAAATGTGTATAGCACACCGCCTGCTTCAGAAAACCTCCTCGTAAGGCATACAGCCTTACTTCGTCGGCTTTCATCGCATTCGGCGCACTCTACCCATTTTCCCTTTTCAAACCGGTTTTTAGAGGTCCCCATAAAACTTGCGTTACATGATATTATTATATAATACTGCGGCACAAAAGTCAATAGGATATTTTACAATAGATTACAGCAAATATCCGGTATTTTTAGGCTATTTGTAAAATTGCGGCTCAATCCTCTGCGCCGTAGACTATCTGCTTTATCATTCTCAGCGGACGTCCGCCCAGACCTCCGCAGCGCTGTACGAAGTACATGAACGTGTATCCGTTTTTCGGGTCGTTCGCCCAGTAGCAGCCCAGCCAGCCGTCCCAGCTGTACTCGCCCTCGCGGGTGGCGATTCCTGATTTGCGCTCGTCTGTTGCAACGTGCATGAGGTTTCCGTAGCCGCAGCCGACGTGCTGCTCCCAGTTGAGGGGCACAAGCTGCTGCTCAGTGAGCTGGTTCGTCGTCATGTATCTCACGGCGTTGCGGCTGAGAATGCGCCTGCCGTGGTACTCGCCCCCGTTGAGGAGCATTTCGGCGAAAGCCGCGTAGTCGTCCATGGTGGAGCAGAGTCCCGCGCCGCCGGACTGGAACTCCGGGGGCTTCCTGCACAGATATGTCAGCCCGAGGTGCTGCCACAGGCAGGGAACGAGCTTTCCGTCGCGCTCCTCATAGTTCTCGGCGAATCTGCCGAGCTTTTCCTCGGGTACCCAGAAATCGGTGTCAACCATGCCGAGCGGCTCGAACAGTTCGTCCCGGAGGAAATCGCCGAACTTCTTTCCGGAGACCGCTTCGATGACTGCGCCGAGCACGTCGGCGGAGGTCCCGTACATCCACTTTTCTCCCGGCTGGAACGCGAGCGGCTGCCGGCCTATGCGGTCAGCGTAGCCCATGGTGTCGGTGGGGCGTCCCGCTGCGGCTTCCTCGCATATCTTGTCGTAGAGATCCTGCATGACTGCCCCCGCCGGAAAGCTGCGGTCAGGATAGGGAAGTCCGGAGGTCATATCCAGCAGATCCTTTATGCAGACTTCATTGCGGACGGGCTCCCTGCCGTTTTCGGTGAGGACGGTCTGATTCCTGAAGCCGGGAATGTACCAGCTCACCTTGTCGAAAAGGTCGAGCTGTCCCCGGTCGAGCAGTATCATGGCAGCGGCGGCGGTAACGGGCTTGGTCATGGAATACAGCCTTACTATTGTGTCGTTGGTCCACTTTATGCCGCGGGCTGCGTCAGCCATTCCGGCGTTTGCGCGGTAGACGGGGCGTCCGTGCTTCAGCACATAGGCGGAGCAGCCGACTGCCGCGCCGCTTTCGACCTGAGAGCGCAGCATATCGGAGATACGCTCTAATTTTACGATATCCATGCGTCCACCTCACTTTATCTTTCTTGCTTCGCAGTAGAAGCGCTTGTCGTGCGCGTGTCCCATTGAGAAAGTCTTTCTGGGGAGCGCGCCGTCCTTGATAACGGTGGGGAAGAGCTCTTCCTTCTTCATGGAGGGGAGCAGGAAGCCTATGCTGTTTTCCGCAGAGGAGAGGTTCGCGACAACGTCCTCGCCGTGTATGTAGTCTATCTTTCCGGCGTTCTCGGATAACCACTTGTCGAGGAAGCTCTGGAGGCTTCCTACCGTGAGGTTTGCAGTGGGCTTTCCGATGGAGTACTGCTTTCCTTCGCCGTTAAGAAGAACGGTGAAGCTCTGGCCTGCTGTACCCTCTGTGAGCTCCAGCGCGGAGGTCATATCAGCCATGAGCTTTGCCGTATCGGTCTGTGTGATCACTCTGTGGATAGCTTCAAATTCAAGAGCCTCGCTGTGGAGGTTTACTACCTCGGCGAGAGCGTAGCGTGCAAGCGCGGCCTCGGGAGCGCCCTCGCGCTTCTTCTGCTCGTAGCACTCCTTGGCGGTGGCGAGGGAGTGGTTGCCGTCGCCCATCGCATAGAGGAGCACTTCCTCGCCGGTAAGACCGTAGCGGCGGTTGAAGTCCTCCTTGTCGGCGAGCTTGTCCAGCGCGGCAAAAACCTCTTCTGCGTGCTCGCCGTCCACCAGCCAGCCCTCAAGGTGTCCGCCGTTCTGCATGAGGTCGAAGTCGTACAGCCTGGTGAGGGAATCGCGCTTTGCCTCCAGAGGCTCGATGACCGTGCGCTTCACGTCGTCGATGAGTATCATGATGTGCGGGAGCTCCAGGGCGGCGTCGCGGCGTATCTTCACGCGCGGCGGTATACGGGAGGCAACGGTGGCTTCCGTTGCGCGCACCTGCGACTTGCTTCCCTTGTTGTAGTCGTACTGCTCAAGGTCGATGGCGCCTACAAGACCTGTGCGCACTTTTCCGTCAGCCTGGGTGCGGCGGGTGAGTATCAGCGAGGAGATGAACTCCTTGAACAGGCCGTCGTCAAGGTACTTCTGCATGGTGCTGTTGATGTTCTTTATGCGTGCGTCCGCGTCCGGCTGCTCGAGGTATACCTCCGGGAAAATGAGGTTCAGCGTGGAGGGAGCTCCGGCGGTTATCTCGGCGGTCTTTGCCCAGTATTCAGGCTCGCTGGTGTACTGGTCGCAGGCTACTACGGACCACTTGCTCATTCCGTCTGCGGCGAGCTTCGGGAGGAGTATATCGGCTGATGTAAATGCTGTCATGGCTGTGATTCCTTTCGTTTCCCCTGCGGGGAGTATTGTCATTTCCATTATAACACATATTGCGGCTTCTGACAACTGATTTTTTGTTCATGGCAGGAATTTTTGCGCGCCGCTGTTTTTTGTGGAATACCGCTTGATTTTTGAGCCGGATTATGATATAATGAATTAGTGACTGCCAGTCAGTTCACGGGACTTCATTATATGACCGCGGGGCTGGAAACAGCCATGAGGAAAGTCCGAGCATCACAGAGCAGGGTAGCTGATAACGTCAGCCGAGGGCGACCTTAGGGCTAGTGCAACAGAGATATACCGCAGCGAAAGCTGTAAGGGTGGAAAGGCGAGGTAAGAGCTCACCGGGGCGGCAGAGATGCCGCTGCCATGTAAACCCTATCCGATGCAACACCGATTGGTGCGGGGAGTTACGCGTCTGCTCGGCGCGCTCCGTTTAAGGTGGCTTGAGCACAGCGGCGACGCTGTGCCTAGATAGATGGTCATACGCGACAGAACTCGGCTTACCGATGGAGTCCCTCACTTTATAGAACCGGCCGTTCCCGCTGTGAATCACACGGGGCGGTCATGTTATATTACGGACAGAATGTATTTTCTGCGCAGGTCTGCACAATATAGCTTTATAAGCCAGTATATTCCATGCCGGAAAGTACATCGGGAAAGGACAGCACATGGACGTTCCATCTTATCACCTCAATTTCGTCACGGAAGAATATGACGAAAACGGAATGCTGAAAAAGTTCGGAATAAAGTACCCGGACAACTTCAACTATGCTTATGACATCATCGACAAATACGGCGAAATGGAGCCCGACCGCCGCGCGCTCATGTGGGTGGACCTTGAGGGCAACGAGAAACTGCTGACATACGGCGACCTGTCGCGGCTCTCGACGCAGGCGGCGAATATGTACCGCGCGTGGGGGATCAGGAAAGGCGACAAGGTAATGCTGGTGCTCAAGCGCAACTACCAGTACTGGTACGCTATCCTCGGACTGATGAAGATAGGCGCGATAGCAATTCCGGCAACCCATATGCTCACAGTTAAGGACTTTGAGTACCGCTTTATGGCGGCGGATGTTTCCGCAGTCATCGCCACTGCGCACGCCAATGTGGCGCACTACATTGACGAGGCGGACGAGCTGCTCGGTGACAGACGGCTGCGCGTAAAGGCGATAGTAAACGGCACCCACGAGGGCTGGCACCAGTTCGATATGGAGATAGAGCAGTATCCCGACACCATGGAGCGCGTGCCGACAAAGGCGGACGAGCTTCACCTGATGTACTTCACCTCCGGCACCACCGGATATCCGAAGATGGTGGTGCACGACCATGCCTACGGTCTTGCGCATATCCAGACCGCGAAGCACTGGCAGAACGTTGACCCGAACGGAATACACCTCACCATCAGCGATACCGGCTGGGCAAAGGCGGCATGGGGCAAGCTGTACGGTCAGATGGCGATGGGGACCTGCGTGTTCGTCTATGACTTCGACAAGTTCATTCCGGAAAATATGCTGAAGATAATGGAGAAGTACAGGATAACCACGTTCTGCGCGCCTCCTACCATGTTCAGGTTCTTCATCAAGGAGGGCATCGGCAAGTACGACCTCTCCAGCCTGAAATACTGCACCATAGCAGGCGAAGCGCTCAATCCCGAGGTGTTCAACAGATGGTATGAGTACACCGGGATCAGGCTTATGGAGGGCTTCGGTCAGACCGAGTCCACCGCTATCCTCGCGAACATCACCGGCATGGAGCCCAAGCCCGGAAGCATGGGCAAGCCCTCGCCGCTGTACGATGTTGACCTTGTGGACGCGGACGGAAATTCCGTGCCCGCCGGCGAGGTAGGAGAGATAGTCGTGCGCGGCGAATACTGCCATACGCCGGGACTTTTCCGCGGCTACTACAACAGCAAGGAGCTGACTGACGAGGCGTGGCACGACGGAATGTACCACACCGGCGACACCGCGTACCGCGACGAGGATGGCTATTACTGGTACGTCAGCCGCAACGACGACGTTATCAAATCCAGCGGCTACCGGGTTGGTCCGTTTGAGGTAGAGAGCGTGCTGATGATGCACCCGGCGGTGCTGGAGTGCGCAGTTACCGGAGTTCCCGACCCGATAAGGGGTCAGCTTGTAAAGGCGACAGTCGTGCTGACAAAGAACTATACCGCCTCCGACGAGCTCGCCGAGGAGCTTAAGGACTTCGTAAAGCGCAACACCGCGCCCTACAAGTACCCGAGAGCGATAGAGTTCGTCAGGGAGCTCCCCAAGACCGTCAGCGGAAAAATAATGCGCGCAGAGATACGCCGCAGGGATATGGTAAAGTTCAGGGGCTGATATCAACAGCAGTCTGATAAAATCTGAACGGGAGGGCATATGCCCTCCCGTTTGTTTTATGCCCTCCTTGTGAAAATGCACAAAAAATATTTTGAAAATTCCAACAGACTATTCAAATTTGATAAAAACCACTTTACAAACGATTACATAAGTGCTATAATGAAAACAACGAAAAACGGATCGGACTTCAAAAAGAACGACCCGCGGAAAGGACAGATGATTTATGACACTGAAGAATAAGATATCCGACGGCGAGAAGGTTCAGGTTTTCGAAGTTGACGGCAAGGCTGTCAAGGTATTCAAGGATCCGAACGAGCCCAAGAGCGTTGTTCTTTACGAAGCACTTACACACTCCAGAGTTGAGGAGACCGGTTACAGCCGCATTCCCGCACTCGAGGAGGTTACTAAGATAGATGGCAAGTGGGCGATTTCCTATCAGTTCGTTAAGGGCGACACCCTCTCTGAGCTGATGAAGAAGGACCCCAAGAAGGCTGACGAATACCTCGAGCAGATGGTAGATCTCCAGATAGAGATCAACTCTCAGCACTCCCCGAAGATCAGCCGCCTCAAGGATTACCTGAAGCGCTCCATAGAGGGTCTGGACATGATAGACGATGTAAAGAAGTACGAGCTTCTTACCCGCCTTGAGTCCATGCCGAAGCACGTTAAGCTCTGCCATGGCGAGTTCACTCCGGATAACATCATCATCAACGATGACGGCGTTTTCGTGGTTGACTGGCTGAAGGCAAAGCAGGGCAACGCTTCCGCTGATGTTGCAAAGACCTATCTGTGGTTCTGCCTGCATCACCACACAGAGTACGCTGAGAAATACCTCAAGATGTACTGCAGGAAGACAGGCACCGCTGTCAAGTACGTTCAGGACTGGCTCCCCATCGTGGCTGCCGCACAGCTCAAGTTCAAGCGCCCTGAAGAGCGCGAGCTTCTGCTCACCTGGATCGACATTGCGGATTACGAATGATTTCTTACTATTAGTTGTTTTTCTCCTTTTCATAATACTTATCGGGAATAACTCGACCCCCTCCGGACTTCGGAGGGGGAATTTTTTTGTAATATAAGAATCAGGGCACTTTGTTGCACCCTGATTCTTCGTTCAGTTCTTTATTCTCCGATAAAGCTCGCCGACCGGGAGCCCCATAACGTTATAGTAGTCGCCCTCTATCCTCTTCACAAGGAGCGCGCCCCTGCCCTGTATACCATAGGCTCCCGCCTTGTCCATCGGGTCGCCGGTGGCAACATAGGCTTCTATCTCCGATTCAGTCAGCGGGAAGAATTCCACGGCGGTCTCCTCAACGAAGCTGATAGTCCTGTCCGGTGTGATGACTGTGACTCCCGTGAAAACGCTGTGCTTCCTGCCGGAGAGCCTGCGGAGCATTTCCACCGCGTTTTCGCGGCTGTGCGGCTTCCCGAGGATATCTCCGTCTATCGCGACAACGGTGTCCGCGGCGATTATAGTGTCCGTAACGTCTCCGCTGGGAAATTTCCGCGCGGAAACCTCGGCGGCCTTCTGCTGTGAAAGCAGCAGCACCGCTTCGTCCGGTCTGATTTTTGCCGGGAGCTTTTCCTCGCCCTGCGCGGGGATAACCTCAAAATCCGGGGTTATGAGCGCCAGAAGTTCTCTGCGGCGCGGGGACTGGCTTGCAAGTATCATCACTTTTTGCCCTTTACCCTGTGCTCGGGGGTGTAGGGGTGCTGTGCGCCGTAGATATCGTTGTAGTTCTTGATGCACTGCTTGATTACCTCGACAGCCTGCTTCTGACCCATTACCTCGTTGACTGCGGTCGTCTTTCCTTCAAGCTGCTTGTAAACGGAGAAGAAGTGGCGCATTTCCTCGAACAGATGGCTCGGGAGCGCTTCAATTCCGCGGTATGCGTTGTAGGTGGGATCCTCGAACGGGATAGCGATTATCTTTTCGTCGTTCTTGCCGTTGTCCAGCATGGTGATTACTCCGATGGGATAGCACTGTACCAGCACCAGCGGGTCGATAGGCTCGTTGCAGAGCACCAGTACGTCCAGCGGGTCGCCGTCGTCCGCAAGGGTGCGCGGGATAAATCCGTAGTTTGCGGGGTAGTGGGTGGAGGTGTACAGGATACGGTCGAGGATAATAAGACCGGTCTGCTTGTCCAGCTCGTACTTTTTCTTGCTTCCCTTTTCGATCTCGATAACTGCGACAAAGTCGTTCGGAGTTATGCGGTCGGGGTTTATGTCATGCCATATATTCATATCGGTGGTCTCCTTTTCGGTTTTTAGAGGTTGCCTTTAGTAAGTTCATTATACAACTTTTAACGCGGTATTTCAAGTAGTTTCCGAAGAAATCCGTCACTGTATCACTTTTGCGGCATATTATAGTAGTGACCGGGAATGACCCCGGGGGAATACGGCGGAGGTGTGTGATGGAAGAATATCTGTTTCTCGGCGGCGACAGGCGTATCATTTATGCGGCGGAGCTGATAGCACAGGGCGGCGCGGTCTGCGCGGAGGGTCTGTGCGGCAGCTTTGCCCGTCCGGAGGGCAGGTATTCAAGAATAGTGCTGCCATTGCCGTTTTCCCGGGACGGAATGACGATAAACGCGCCGTTTTCGGAGAAGCCGCTGCCGCTTTCCCTTATTGCGGAATACGCCGCGCCGAGGGCGCTGGTGCTGTCCGGCGGGACTTCCCCGGAGCTCAAGAAGCTCTGTGCGGAAAACGGGCTGAGGCTGACAGACTATTTTGCCGGCGAGGAGCTCACGCTGAAAAATGCCGTCCTTACGGCGGAGGGCGCGGTGTCCCTGCTGATAAGCAGTTCGGATACGGCGATTTTCGGGGCTGGGGCGCTGATAACAGGCTACGGCAGGATAGGCGGCTATCTGGCGCGGATACTGCGGGATATGAGGTGCCGCGTTACAATTGCGGCGCGTAGTCCGATACAGCGCGAAAAGGCTCTGCTGGACGGAATGTGCACGCTTCCGGCAGACCTCGCGGAGCTTGCGGCGGCGGGAGCGGATTTCGTTATAAATACGGTTCCGGCACAGCTCCTGACGGAGGAGTGCTTCGCGAGAATGCACCCGGGCGCTGTTTACATGGAGCTCGCCTCAAAGCCCGCAGAGCCTGAGAAGCTCTGGGCGGAGAAAGCGGGCGTAAGGCACGTTATGGCTTCCGGGCTGCCGGGAAAATTCTCAGCAAAGACAGCGGGGGAGGCTGTCGCGCAGGCGATAATCGCGGCGGCTTCCGTATGACCACGAAAGGAGGATTCCGCCTGAAACAAGGCGGTAACTATATATGACCGATATTTCAAAGCTTGCGGGACTGCGGGTGGGTGCTGCGCTGTGCGGCTCGTTCTGCACGTTCTCGCGGGCGTTCAGGGCGCTGGAGGAGCTCGCGGCGGCAGGCTGCGATGTCACCCCGATAATGTCAGAGTGCGCCTATACTACCGACACGCGTTTCGGCAGGGCTCAGGAGCACGCCGCGCGGCTGTTCGACATCACCGGAAAGACGGTGCTCCACGAGATAACCACCACCGAGCCGATAGGTCCCAAGAAAATGTTCGATGTGCTGCTTGTTGCTCCCTGCACCGGGAATACCCTTGCGAAGCTGGCGGCGGGGATAATTGATACCTCTGTCTGCATGGCTGTAAAGAGCCACCTTCGCAGCCAGCGCCCGGTAGTCATTGCGGTGTCCACGAATGACGCGCTTGCCGGAGCGTCCAGGAACATAGGCGCATTGCGGAATTACAAGCACTTCTACTTCGTACCGCTGAGGCAGGACGACCCGGTAGGGAAGCCGTTCTCGATGGTTGCGGATTTCACGAAGATCCCTCAGACGATAGAGGCGGCGCTTGACGGTGTACAGATACAGCCGATGATAGCGGACAGAGCGGTATAAAAAAAGGCGCTGTAAAAGAAAAGGCTGCATCCCGAAAAAAGAAAGGATGCAGCCTTTTTGTGGCATAAGGTCGCCTCTAAAAACCTTGTGTTATTCAGTTTTTTTCTTCTGGCGATAAGCCCAGAACTTGTTGATGATGAAATTCACAGGAATCGTGATTACCATATTCAGCAGCGGTGCCAGCGAAGCGGCGAGGTCTTGCGGCTCAAAGATTATACCGAAGCCCGCGAGCCATTCGCACGCGCCGCCAAGGTACTGACCGAGGTTTATTACGTTTATCCACAGCAGGAGCAGCAGCTCTGTCAGGATCAATCCGGTGAACGAGTAGGAGATATAGGTCTTTATCAGCACCTGCCACCAGACGCGTTTTTCGGCGTTTTCGTCCTGCCTGAATACGAACCGGCTTTGCAGAAGATACGCTGAGAATACCGTTATCACGAATCCGACGATGTTCGCGATGTGCACCCCTGAATGGAAAACATAGTAGCAGAAGTTGTATATCAGGTAGTTCAGCACTGTATTGAATGCACCCACCAGTCCGAATTTCACGAACTGCCACAGCGCGGCGAGTTTTGTGTTCTTTTTTTGTTCCATGGCTCCCCCTTTGGCTATTTTACAGCATATTTCCCGGTTTGTCAATGCCGGGGCTGCTATACTATAAAGAGCAGCGGAAAAATTCGCTGCTCTTCATACTACGCCGGTATCTTACAGAATCGGCTGTCAACAATCAACGCACGTCCCATAGCGTATTTACTTTGCTTTCTGTCATACCGTCCATCAGCATGAATGTTCGTGTGAATCCAGGTTCAGTTTTTCGTTGATCCTGCTGCAAAACTGGCTGATCCGTGCATTTGAGACAAGAAAATGTTCAACGGTGTATTTCCTGATTATATCCACATACATACAAATCGCATATATGATAACAGCTGTCACTATCAGGCGAACTGGATACCACGGACTGAAAAACCATTCACTTATATGAGAAATCGTCCATGTCCAGCTCCTGAAGAAATGGCCATCATGTATGAGTAGTACGGCAAACGATGAACCTGCACAGAGATTGATAATTTTATTTGTCCTTATATTTATATTCTTAAATACAAGGAAGAGAGAAATGCCTGATATTATATTAAGCAGTCCTCCTTCATCGGGGGCAAGTATGCTCAAATATTTCCATCCGACAAAATCAGGTAAAAGCACGCTGCCGTAGTTTATTCCTACCAATGAACCATATCCCAGCAGAAATACGCCAAGGCAGAACCACACGTTGTCCAGAAGCTTTATTGGATTCCGTTTTATATAAGTAAACAGAAAGTAGAAGAATATAAACAGCGTTAATCTGCTGTAAACACTCTGTTCATTCCAGAACAAACTAGACATGACCCTGAACACGAATACAAAGGTAAACAGGATACCGATCAGAATTTTGTTCTGAAATTTTGTCATACCCGCAGAAACCCTGCTCAAAAAAGGTATAAGCAGATAAAATGCAAGATAGGTCTGCGCGTAGCCCTGAACTGCTCCGGTGATCGGCAGAAAACATCCTATCCACTCGAACACCGAAAGCTCTGAACCGAGCAGAAAGGCTGCCACAGTTGTTAACACGCTATAAAAAAGTACTTCTGCATACGTTTTGATAAAGCGTTCACATTTGAATTTCGCGTCTGCCAGAAACCAGCAGCTTATTGCAATAAATGCGTCGAATGCGACCTTGCCTGCCGGTACCAGTGCAAGTGAGATCCAGTAGTTAGGGTAGCTGGGTCCGATATTCAGTGATCTGCTGTGAACCACTGCATGATGCAGAAGTATCATGAACATTGCAATGATTCGGCATAGCTCTATGTTTGAGCTTCGTTCTTTTTTCAAATCAGAAATATTCCTCTCATTATTATTGTCGAATTATGATCAGCACATGATCCTGACTGATTCTGCCACGATATTGTCACAGCAAAGCCCATATTCCTGAAGCAATTCATCACAGCCTCCGGAATGACCATATACGTCGTTGACTCCTATACGCTTGAGCCTGCAGGGATAATTCTCTCCCATAAATGCGCTGACGGCTTCGCCCAAACCGCCTATCACGGTATGTTCCTCGGCTATTATCATTCGTCCGCATTTTTTTCCTGCCTGAAGAAGAAGCCCGGTATCCAGGGGTTTTATGGTAGGCATATTGATAACCATTGCCGAGATATTCTTTGCCTTAAGCACTTCAGCCGCCTTTATTGCCTCATAGACCAGAACACCGTTAGCTATTATGGCAACGTCGTTTCCATCGCAAATAACCTCGCCCTTGCCTATTTCGAAGCTCATATTCTCATCATGAAACACCGGAGAATACGCCCTTCCGAATCGGATATATACAGGTCCCTTGTGCTTATAGGCAGCTTCAACCATAAGCTTTGCTTCGACATCGTCTGATGGGCACATTACCACCATTCCGGGAATAGTTCTCATCAGGGCAAAATCCTCGTTACACTGGTGGGTAGCGCCGTCCTCGCCGACAGACACACCGCCGTGGGTTGCGCATATCTTTACATTAAGCCTTGGATAACCAATGGAGTTTCTTATCTGTTCGTATGCCCTGCCTGAAGCAAACATTGCAAAGCTGGATACAAATGGTACAAGCCCCATAGCTGCCAGACCGGCTGCTGCGCCCATCATATTGGCTTCTGCTATGCCGCAGTCCATAAACCTGTCAGGAAAAGCATCTCTGAATCTGCTGGTACGGGTTGCACCGGCAAGGTCCGCGTCAAGTACAACTATATCGCTGTATTTTGCTCCCAGTTCCTTAAGGGCATTGCCGTAGCTTTCTCTTGTAGCAATTTTTTTAAGTTCGTTCATCTGACTTCCTCCAGTTCCTTAAGGGCTGCATTAAGTTCTTCCTCATTTGGAGCCTTGCCATGCCAATCAACAGAATTCTCCATGAAGGAGACTCCCTTACCTTTTATGGTATTTAAAATAATGACAGTCGGCTTTCCTGTTGTGGTATGGAAATTATCAAGTGCATTTTCTATTTCGTCAAAGTCGTGACCGTTTACATTAACAACATTGAAATTAAATGCGCGCAGCTTCTCATCAAGCGGAGAGGTGCTCATTACTTCATCTGTGGGACCGTCTATCTGGAGTCTGTTTACATCTATTGCGATACAAAGATTGTCAAGTTTGTAATGAGCAGCGAACAGAAATGCTTCCCATACCTGTCCTTCCGCGCATTCTCCATCGCCTAGGAGAGTATATACCCTGATGTTCTTCCCCAGTATCTTTGCACCCTTTGCCATACCGACAGCGGCGGAGATACCCTGTCCAAGGGAGCCGCTGGTCATATCAACTCCGGGGATCGAGTTCATGTTCGGGTGTCCCTGAAGGTAGGAATCATGCTTTCGCAGAGTTATAAGATCTTCTTCCGGGAAAAAGCCTTTCTGCGCCAGTGCGGCATATAATGCAGGCGCAGCGTGGCCCTTTGACAGAACAAATCTGTCTCTGTCTTCGGCGTGGGGGTCATCCGGGAAAACATTCATTTCCCTGCAATACAGATAAGCAATAAAATCCGCGGCAGACAGCGAACCTCCCGGATGGCCGCTTCTGGCATGATATATGCTCTTTATAATATTTTTTCTCATATTATTTGCAAACAGGGATACTTCTCTTTTTTCTTCACCAGTCATGTGTTTTACCTCCAATCAGGCATTGTTCAATGCCTCAAACAGATCCGGTTCTATAAACGGAGCCATGTCCTGACATGGCTTTCCCCGGGGAATATTGGGAATCAGCCCTACGTCCTTTGAATAGGATATTCTGTAAACAAGCGGTCTCTCGTCTTTCAGCGCGCTGGACAGCGCCGATTCTTTTTCCGGACAGCGGACTCCATATGCCAGTGAAATTTTCTTAAAATCTGGCGCTGAATATCCGTTTTCCCCGAAAACATGGATGTATCTTCCGCCGAGCACCTTGCTTTCGTGATCGTAAATCATTCCGGAACATTGATTGTCCATAATGATGATCTTTATGGGAAGTTCATTCGAGAAAATAAACTGGAGTTCCTGGAGATTGTACTGAAATCCCTGATCGCCGATAATACAAAGTACCTTTTTGTGCGCTGCGTAGCAGGCACCGATAGCACGCCCAAGTGCGGAACCGAGCGTTCCGAAGTTTTTGGAGCACACAATGCTTCCCGCAGGACGAATATATTCATATGCCCTTGAGAACCAGAATTCGTTATTGCCCACATCAGAGACAAACACATACTCATTGTCGGCGCATTTCCGCAGCAGATCTGCAAGTTCTGCGACAGGCATGGTTATGTCGTATTCATTGAGGGCCTCTCTGATATTCTGGCAGGTTTCCAGCCATTCCCTGAAATCAGCTTCTGGCAGCGGAGTTTCAGAAAAAGCCTTTAAAAAGCTTCCTGCGTCTGCAAGGCAGGTAATGCTTCCGTCTATTTTCCTGATAAACTCGTTTTCATCAATATCTACCCTGAAAAATTTCTTTTTAAGTATCGGTGAAAAACTTTCTGATTCAAATGGAAAAGCAAGACGGTTTCCGACAGTTATAAGCAGATCGGCTTTAGACAGAATGAAGTTGCCATATCTTGTTCCGTGGCTTCCGATGTATCCATAGTAATGCTTATATCCGCTGGCCAGATCCTGAGATCCCCGGCTGGAAATTACCGGGAGACCGATCTTTTCTAAAATATCGTTCAGACCGCCGTCGGGGAATCTGTTCCTTAGTCCGTCTCCGATAAGAATAACAGGTCTTTCAGCTTCTCCAAGCATATCTTTCAGTATCTTGAGTTCTTCGTCAGCAGGGCAGGTGCAGCTTGTCAGGTATTCCGAATGGCTTGTGAACTCTCCCAGTGAGAAAAGCGACGAAGCAAAGTCAAGAAACACCGGACCGCGTCTTCCGTTTGCTGCCGCCGTGCAGGCAGCGGCAAGTTTTTCTTCGACCTCGTCGAGAGAGTTTATCTCTGCGGAATACTTTGTGAAGCTGCTGACAGCTGCTGACAGCTCAAGCTCCTGATTATATTCAGCGCGTAGGGCTGTGTTTCCCTTCCTGCCATGCGCGGTGATAAAAAGCACCGGAACAGATTCCTGAAATGCCTCTGCAATACAGGTTATCATGTTGCATATTCCGGGACCTCTGGTAGCATAGCAGACTCCGAGATTCCCGGAGGTCTGAGCATAACCGAGTGCTGCAAATCCTGACATCTGTTCATGATAATTCAGGTGTGGCGTGATCTCTGGTTTCCTGTCCTCAAAGGCGGAGATCAGTTTCAGAATAACTCCGCCCGGTACGCCAAACACATCAGTTATGCCGAGTCCTATCAAATAATCGGATATATATTCAGCAGTGGTCATAGAACGGTCATCCTTTGTTATTTCTGATCGTGGTAAGCTTCAATTGTCCTGAGGATCCCATCTTCAAGGCTTGTTTTTACAGACCAGCCAAGGCTCTTTATCTTTGAGTTGTCCATCATGAGTCCGGCGCCTCTGGTTTCTGCCTTGTTCTTTGCTGTAACAGTGGTATTTACACCGCACACCTTATTGCTGCATGAGGAAATTATCTGTGCTATTTCATCAATGGCACTGAAGTTTCCGAGTTCACCGTTTGTGGAGATATTGTATGCCTCTCCGCTCTGTCCGTTTATTGCTGCCTTTATCAGACCCTCAACTGCGTCTTCAACAAATATATTGTCGCGTCTGCCCATGCCGGAGTTATTCATGACAATATCATTTCCGGACATGGTGGTGTTGATAAACTGATAGAAAGCAGTATTAGGCATTACAAAAGAGTAGCCGTAAACATAGCTGAATCTTACCACAACGGCCTCCACACCGTACTGGCGTGAATAGGCGTATGCCATGACCTCCGACATCCTCTTTGACTCAGAGTACGGCGCATTCAGCGCGCTGAGTACGTCAGCCTTGTCAGATTTATCTTCGGTTACGGAAATATCGTGGTCATCTGCGCTGCCATATACGGTTGCAGAAGAGAATATTACGACTCTGCCGGATACGCCTGTCGTTTCTTTCTGTTCGCGCAAAAAGTCAAGACAGCCCTTTACTCCGGCGAGATTTGCATTTATTACGTCAACGGGCTTTTCCTTTATTTCCGCTCCGGAGATGGGGCTGGCCGCATGAAAGATATAATCTATTCTTTCAGTTATTTCAGGCAGACCGTTTGCGATATTGCATTCACAGCAAGTAAAATTAGGAGAACCTACAAAGCGGGCAAATACTCTTTTAAGCTTCTCAGCGCTTCTTCCAACAACGATTACATTAGCTCCCTCCTCCATGAGTTTCATAGTAAGGGAACTGCCTATAAGTCCCGTTGCACCGGTGACCAGAACAGTCTTATTGCTTAACAGTGACATTATGTTCTTCCTCCTCAAAATTCAATCTTTCTTCTTCTATTACCAAAGGTCGGTTCATTATACGCTTATTTATTGAAAGAATATATTCTCCGATAAGTCCCAGAAAGACAAGCTGTACCGCGCCCAAAAAAAACATACCGGTAAGTACGGGAGCCATACCCATATCGAACGTATCCCACGCTACCAGTTTCCTGATGAAATAGTAGAGTGCGATAAGGAAGCTTATGAATGCAACAAAGAATCCGACAAACGTCGCCATTCTGAGCCCTATTTTGGTATAGGAAGTAAAGCTGCGCATAGCCATATCGTAAAGAGTGAAGAACTTTATATGGCTTTTTCCTGCACGGCGCTGCTGCTGCTCATAGCTCATGGATAGGCGCTTTCCGGCAAACTCGGCGACCACTCCTCTTAAGAAAGGCACAGGATCGTCAAGTTTGCGGAGCGTATCAAGGAAGCTGCGGTCATAAAGGCCAAAACCTGTAAAATGCTCTATTATTTCAGTGCTGGAAATGTGCTTTATCAGTTTATAATAGCAGGTCCTGAATAGTCTTAGCAGTTTGTTTTCCTTGCTTGAAGTCTTGATGGCGGTTATGACTTTGTAACCTTTCTCCCATTCACGCACCATTTTGTGTATCATTTCCAGGGGGTCCTGAAAATCAGCACAGAGAAGTATCGTGCAGTCTCCGGTTGTCTGTAACAGGCCATAATACGGAGAACTGTCCGGGCCAAAATTCTTGGCATTGAAAATAGCCTTTACATTTGTATCGTTTTTACAGATATCCCTTATGATTTCACGGGTTCTGTCGGTAGAATCGTTGTCGATGAATAAAAGCTCAAGTCCATACTCCGGCAGATTTGTCTGCATCTCATCCCTGACCGCTTCATAAATCGCCCTGACGTTTTCTTCTTCGTTAAAAGTAGGAATCATTATGCTAACGATCTTCTTATTGCTGTCCATAGTTTTAACAACCCTTTCCATATTCACGGATTATTGTTTCAGCACACTGAGGAGTATACCTATGCCTCATATCGTCCGGCATTGTATTCAGCAGGTCATATATCTCAGAATATGTAAGCTTATATCTGTTCCTGAATGCAAGTGCATATTTATATGCTGTTTTCTTCAATGCAGGAAGCAGTCTGGTAACGGAATACCCCCATAGAAGGTCACCATAGTATTTTTCGGTTATTTCGCACACATCCAGAATTTCCCTGATGTTATAATCAGAACCGTTATTATTCAGATAGCCTGTTATCAGTTCAGTCTGAAGGTTTCCGGCTCCCTGACCCATTCCCATGGCGCAGGAGTCGATTATGATATTTCTGTCCGTTTTTATGGACATCATATACAATACGTTTGAAAACGCAAGGTTCATATTGTTATGGGCATGGAAGCCTATCCTGATTTCAGGATCCAGCTTTTCGTCATACAGCCTGAAAAGCCTGTCGACATCATTGTTCTGCATATATCCATAACTATCGACGAAATACAGGGCATATGCATTCATGGCATTGGATTCACGGATTATCAGGTCGAGTTCTTCGTCGGTATAACGCATGGTCAGCATAGGCTGAACAAAGACCTTATAACCTTTTTCTGAAAGCATCCGGCAAAAATCGAGAGATTTCTGCAATTCAGAATATCTGATGATTACCCTGACAGCCTCACAAAGCCCCTTGTGCCATTTTGGTATATTTTCAGCAGGGGTATCCGGGCCGCGGTAAAGCGCGGCAAACATCTGTGTGTCTGAGTTTTTCTGCGGCATTACAGCGGAAGCTTCTTCTATGGACTGATAGATTGCAAACCCGGTCTTGTCGGAGCCTGATATCTCCAGAGAACCTATCTCAATTATATCAGCGTCTGACTTAGCAAGATGGAGAGCTATATCAGTACGGTCTTCCTTTGAAAAACGCACATCAGATATGCCGCTGATGAAACCGTCTTCTAACCCAAGACCGCCGTCTCTCAGCGTGCAGTCTAATATCTGTATTCTTTTGTTCATAGGCTACGCCCCCTTCTTTTCACTTCATCACCCAGAATTTATTCAGGATATAGTTTAATGGAATGGTAACTATCAGGTTTAGTATCGGCGCAACATATTCTGACAGCGACAATACATCAACTAAAACGTACAAAAGACCGGTGCCTATTGCCAGATTTGTGCCATAAGCAAGAAACGTCTTTATTATTGTTTTTGTCTTTTCATCCTGCTTTTTAAACACAAACCTGCTGTTCCAGAAATAAGAATTGAGCACACTGACTACAAAGCCCATGGCGTTTCCGATACCATTCCCTGTTGATCGTCACAAAAATATAATATACTGCCAGAGAAATAGCCGTATTGGAAACACCAACAAGACAAAACTTCACAAATTGAAACAGTCCCTGCCATTGTTCTTCAGAAAGCTTTATTTTAAATACTTTCAGAATACCGCCGAGCATAAACCTTATTAACCGTTCTAAAAGCTTCCATGCGGAACTTAAGAAATATTTCATCTGAAAATCTGCCTTTGTTATGCTCTTGCAGTCATATACTCGTTGATCTGTTTTTCCATAACCGCTCCGATATCGCCCCTGTCAAAATAAATGCGCGACCACTCAACGGTTTTTTCGATTGCTTCGTAAACATGCCAGCGTGGTTTCCAGCCGAACACTGACTTCAGTTTAGAGCAGTCCAGTTTCAGGAAGTTTGCCTCATGAGGGGCATTTTTCTCAGCAACATTTTTCCAGCTTATACCGCCCCATGTATCGCAGAAAAGCTGGACCAGTTCACCGGTAGTTACGCAGTCGCAGTCGTCCGGTCCTACGTTGTACCAGCCAGAAACTGAGATATCGTCATATTGTCTGCCTGCTATCAGCAAGTAAGCGAACAGCGGTTCAAGAACGTGCTGATAGGGGCGTGTCGAAAAGGGATTACGGACGATTATTTCTTCATTTTTCTCGACCGCCCTTACACAGTCGGGTACGATTCTGTCATTAGCAAAATCACCGCCGCCTATAACATTGCCAGCCCTTGCAGTAGAGACAGCGACCCTGCCGTCTGCGAAAAAGCTGTTTTTATAGCTGTGTGTAACAAGCTCTGAGCAGGACTTGCTGTTGGAATACGGGTCGTACCCGTCAAGCGGTTCGTTTTCACGGTAACCCCATTCCCACTCATTATTCTTGTATACCTTATCTGTGGTTACATTAAGGAATGATTTTACACAATCTGAATTTCTGACGCACTCAAGGATATTCACTGTACCCATGACATTTGTTTCATAGGTATAAGCGGGATCCTTATAGCTGTCCCTTACTATCGGCTGGGCGGCAAGGTGAAGGACTATTTCCGGCTGAGCCTTGTCAAAAGCGGCTTTAAGAGAGGCCATATCGCGGATATCACCGATTACGGAAGTTATGTTTTTCTCAACTCCGGAGATAGAGAATAAATTGGGTTCAGTGGGTGGATTGAGAGAATATCCGGTAACCTCTGCGCCTGCCATCAGAAGTATCTTGCAGAGCCATGTACCCTTAAATCCGGTATGTCCGGTAACAAATACGCGTTTTCCTTTGTAAAAATCCAGATTCATAATATCATTCACCATTTCTTCCACGGAGCCTGTCCGCTTTCCCAGAGTTTCTCAAGCATATCTTTCTCGCGTTTGGTGTCCATGCACTGCCAGAATCCTTTGTGCATATATGACATCAGTTCTCCCTGAGCCGCCACAGACTCCAGCGGCTTTTTCTCAAACACGGTATCATCGCCGTCTATATATTCAAATATCTTCGGGCTGAGCACCATGTAACCTGCATTTATGGGAGCGCCGTCGGTAGCGCTTTTCTCGCGGAATGAATGAACGGCATTGTCTCCGCCGATATCCAGTACGCCCTTTTGCTGTTCAAGCATCACGGCGGTAAGGGTAGCGATTTTGCCATGATTCTCATGGAATTTTACCAGTTCTGCAATATTTACATCGCAGACGCCATCGCCATAGGTCATCATAAATGTCTCATTGCCGATATACTGCTGGACCCTTTTTATTCGTCCGCCTGTCATAGTATTGAGTCCGGTGTCCACTACGGTAACCTTCCACGGCTCAGCGTGCATATTATGAATAATAATATCGTTTCCCCTGGTGAAATCAAATGTTATATCTGATGTGTGCAGGAAGTAATCGGAAAACCATTCCTTTATGATATGCTGCTTATATCCGGCACAGATTATAAATTCATTAAAGCCGTAATAAGAATATTCCTTCATTATGTGCCAGAGAATGGGCATTCCGCCTATCTCTATCATTGGTTTCGGCTTATATGCGCTTTCTTCGGAAATCCTTGTTCCAAGCCCACCTGCCAGAAGTACTACTTTCATTTTATCCCTCCGTTATTTTAAGCTGCCGGTTCCATTTCTGCCATCGCAAATGTTTCAAGCTTTATGGGATTTTCCGTTTTGGCTACGACCCTTGCGTAGATAGTATCCATTCCTTCCGGAATGTTTCCCGAGTTTATGAAAACACAGGCACTGCCGTCTGCGATATC
>CAKSPH010000029.1 GCA_934481355.1 uncultured Oscillospiraceae bacterium
GCGCGCCGATTATCTCCTCCGGGTCGTATTCGAAGCGGTTGGGGGAGCATGGGAAGTCGAACACACGTCCGTTGAACATTCCGCTCTCAATGAGCAGGTAAACATCGCCGACTATTTCAAGCAGATCGGTGTTGGTGATGTTCGGCGGGATCATGAACTGCTTTCCGTAAGCGGAGAAGCGGTAGCGCTTGTTGATGTCCAGTGCGAGTGTGACATCGCCGCCCTGGCTCTTTATCTCGCGCAGGAACTGCATGGTGTCCTTGCCGTTGGTGAACGAGTTCACCATGAGGGAGATGACCTGATTGTATATCTGATGGCTTTCGAAGCGCATTTCGTGCTTCTGGATAACGTCCATCGCCTTTTTCAGGTTGCCTATCTGGATCTTGGATATCTCAAACTGTATCTCGGTGCCGCCGGAGGTTATGATGAACTGGAAGTACTTCATATCTATCCGGTAGCTGGAGCCGAACATCTCGTCGATTATCCGGAATGCCTCTTCAAGGGCGTTCTCGTCTGCTACTGCGCCGTTTACGATACAACTGTTGAGCTTCAGGCTGATAATGCTCATGAAGCCGTCGGACAGGCTGTAATCCTTGATCTTCGGGTTCTTGTCGGAGGTCATGATATAGGTGTGACCGTCCTGCTGGAACGAGTACGCGTATTCAACGCCGCGCTCGTTGGTTTCCTGCCTGTACCAGTCGTATTTTGCCGCGAAAACGTGGTCGTTTTCGGATTCGCCGTACCAGCCCTTCATCTGCTCAATGTCTGTGAGAAGAGCCTCGGAAGCCGCGCCGCTGTCGTGATCCTCAATATCCACGTCGGAGCGTTCGTTGAAATAGCCGCGTTCACGGAGTTCACTGAACGAAACCGGCTCGTCGCGGTCGGGGAACTTGATGGAGATGTTCGCCGCGAACTTGTCGCGAAGCTCTTTGACAAGCGAGCTGGTGTTTATGTAGTTGTAGAAGAACTCGAAAACATACTGCGCCGGGCGGAGCATATATCGCTCAGGATTATCCGGCCGCTTTGTGAGCTGGAGCACGAACAGCCGCTTGTACTCGTCAACAATGTCGAGTATATCCTCCTCGATTTCGGTGGAAACCTCCTCGATGCAGTCGTGGCGTATACCCGCGCGGTTGTTGGTGACATATCTGTTAGGAACGCTGACGAAGAACGCCGAAAGCTGCTCCTGGAGGAACGCCTGCTTGCTTGCCTTAACAAGACCTGTCAGCTCAAAGGTGGAGAAGTAGTTGTATTTACTCATCAGCACCTTTGCAGCCTCGCGCTTGGCGCCGGAGATAGCGAACGGAATGAGGTAAACGAAGCCGTTTTCCTCCATGTGGATAAAGTCGGCAACGGACTTTCCGTTTTCGCTGAAACGTATCTTCGGGAGATCCTTCTCATCGCGGCGGTACTGCTGTATCTTGTATACGACTTCGGGTCTGCCGAAGGAGATTACCGCGATGTTGAACGTACGGTCAGGAGCTTCGTTTTCATCGGCCGCCCTGAGGTGCTTCTTCTTGATGAATGCGAAGCACAGGTCGATCATGTTGATATAGTCGCCCTTCTGGGAGGTCATGGTTACAAGGTTATCGTGGAGCTTCTTCTGATTCTCCTCGTCGAGGGCGAATACTATCTCGGTGTGCTTGAATTTCTGGGCTGTGAGCTCCAGCTCGCGCACCTTCAGCGTGCCGCCGTCGTTGACCACGCGCAGGGAATAGTTGTTCGAACGCATCTTGAACCAGTCAACGTTCGCGAATACGCTCTTGGCGCCAAGACCGAAACGACCCTCGCGGTCGCGGCTTGATTCGCTCCTGCCGACTGAGAGATAATAGAATACCTGCTCAAGACGGAAACCTGTCTCGTTATATGTGAGCTTCACCTGACCCTCGTCAAGGAACTCAATCATGACTTTTATGTCGTTTTCATCGTAATCGCAGCCGAACACGTTCTGGAGAAGCTCGCGGATGATGGACTCCCTGGGGTAGTCGTTCACCATGCCTGCGACATTTATCGCGCTTCTTCCTGTGTACATACTGTTGAAATAGTCCTTGAACGGCGTGCTGTCAACCTCGCCGGAGTAGAGCATATTCTGGATCTTCAGAAGAACCTCGTTCATGCCCTCTTTATCGCCGGCAGTGTTTCGTTCGAAAAAGTCGCCAAGGAGCTGTTCGACCTGCTCGTTTTTTTCGCTCATAAATACGCCCCGTTTCTCCGCACATCCAATAAGGCTGCTCAGTGTCCCGTGCGGCAGGACATTCGCAGGATACGGATATTATAAACCGTCGTTGTAGATCTTTATAAAGTCCCTGAAGGAGCGGACGCTGTCCTCCTCCCGCACTCTGTATCGCCAGATACCGAAGAGCACAGGGTACTGTATGCAGTCGTTCATAGACTGGATATCGTTCTTTATCATCAGGTGGTAGTTCCTGCCGCTGTGGAGCTCGTCAATGTGCTGACGCGCCTCCTTTATCCCCGCGAGGACCTCCGCGCCGTATGGCTGTGACGCCGGATCGGCGTCAAGGCTTTCGGCTGTCCTGGAGATTATGTCCGAGCCTACCGGAGTGAGCACTCCCTCAACGGAGGTGCATAGCCCCTTTGCGGGCGCGAGCGCCGCTTCGATATCCTCTTTGGAGGAATCCCTGCTGACACCGTAGAATCTGCATATCCTGTCGAGCAGTTCGCCGGAGCATTCCGAAAGCTGCTTTGCGTTGGAGACCTTGCCAGCGCCGAGAAGTTCGTATTCGCCCTTGAATCTCTTTACAAGGTCGTAGCAGCTGTCAACCTCGCTGGAATAGCTGTGAACATATTTGAGGTCTGCGATGAGGTTTGAAACGCACTCTGCCTTTATGCCGATGTCCAGCAGGATATTTCTCTGCGGAACGGTAAATCTGAGCGCACCCGGCAGGGATCCGAACAGTACCTTATCCAGCATTCTGCTGTCGAAAAGCCCGTTGCCGTCGCGGAATATGATGAATTTGCGGGAGTTTTCGTTTGCTGCGCCATGGCGGGTCATTCTTCTCTCGAAGAGAACCGGTGAAGAGGGCAGCTCGTAGTTTATAACGTGAGTGACCCGGTCGAGTCCATCGCCTACCGCGCCGATATCGTCGCCTGCGATGATGAATTTCGGGTATGTAGTCTTGTCGTCAACACGGAGCTTCCTGAGGATGTTCTCGTTGCTGAACAGCTCTCCGCGCGCCATCTTGACCGGACCGGAGGTGCACACCGCCGCCAGAGTCCTGCGCAGGAATTCCGCGGTGCCGCGGTCGCAGCAGTAAACTATGGCGCGGCTATTCTCATCAGAGATTATCTCATCCGCGAGCTTCAGGAACACATCCAGCTTATTATCCGCCGCGCGGAGTTCCGAAACGTCCGAGGCGGTGTAGGAGGGCTTCGTGTAGGTTCCCTTGAGCTCCTCTATGTCAAATTCCTCGAAGATGTTGCCGCCGTACTTGTAGTTCGGCAGACCGCTTCGTATGTCCATCCTGCGGCGCAGGCCGGAGATGAAATCCTTGTCGTATTCGTAGTCAACAAAGGAGACGTCACGGCTCACTCCGCCGCTGTAAATGCTCTTGCTGCCTGCCATCATCACTGGAGTATCAAAGCTCAGCGGGAGGGCGGAGGAATCGAGCGCGATTCCGTCAGCCGCAGCGGAAAGCTCCTCGTCATCGAGTACAGACTTTACCAGCCCGGAGAAACCAGCCCTGTCCTCGTCGTTTTTCGCAGGGAAGCAGGTGAACATCAGCAGGCGCTCAGCCTTCCACGGGATAAGCTCCTTCCACGCCCTGTAATCCGGCACGGAGACGTCCTGCTCGTCGTCGATCACGATGAGGTCCCACTTGAAACCCTCCGGAACCTTTCCTTTCAGACCGTTGGCGCCTTTCAGTGCGTCAGCCGGCATAAGGCAGAGGTTCGAACCGTCCTGTGAGAAGAAAACTATTTCGTTTGCAGCGCCGGAGATAACCTTGAAATCCGCGCCTATTCCTGTCATAAGTAACCTGTACCAGCCGTACAGCACCCGTGCCGAGGTTATCAGCAATATGTTGGGATTCTCCTTTTCGGCAAGGATATCATATATGCACAGCTCAGCCTTTGTCAGCTTCTGAGAGCCGAACTCGCAGCACACCAGCGAAAAACCGAATTTGCGTAGCTTTTCAGCAGGGGCAAGATTTGCCGCCGACAGCTCCATTCCCCCGAGGGGTATCCATTTAAGACTGTTTCCGCTCACCTAGCGCACCTCCGTTGTACTTTTTGTCATGGTAACATCTAAAACCTCCTTCACGGCAGATTTCTATGACTTATATCTTAGATCATCTGATCGTGTCCCGGTTTTTGGAGGTTACCTCATGTTAATGCCAGTAATTATTTGACAATAATACTGCTCTATTAACAGCCTATGTATTCATTATACTACAAAAACTCAAATATTACAAGTCGGTGAAACGCCCTGCGAAAGGAAAATCGAACGACAAATTTTTGTTGATTTTGCACAATTAAAAACCTTAAATAAACGCTTTACTTTTCGTCAAGGAAATGTTACAATGAAAGTACAGGGCTTTTCAGCCCATAACAAGTACAGGAAGGAAATCTATCATGACGGAACAGGAAATCAAGGAAGCGATATGCGAAGTAGGACACAAGCTGTGGCAGCTCGGATTCGTTGCGGCGAATGACGGCAACATCTCCGCAAGGCTCCCGGACGGCAATTTCATAACCACTCCCACGGGCACTAGCAAGGCTCTGCTTAAGCCGGAAATGCTCATCAAGATGAACGCGGACAACGAGGTCGTGGAGCCAGCGCAGCTCCCGGGATACAAGCCCACGAGCGAGTTCAAGGTGCACCTGCGCTGCTATGAGGCGCGCCCGGAGGTCAACGCCGTAGTCCACGCGCACCCGCCGACAGCCACCGGATTCGCGATAGCGCATATCCCGCTGGACGACTACACCATGCCGGAGGCTATAATCTTCCTTGGCAGCGTTCCGATTGCGCCGTACGACACCCCCGGCTCTCAGGGGGTCGCTGACAGCATCGTTCCGTTCCTTGCGAACCACGACACCATTCTCATGGAGAACCATGGCGCGCTTACCGTAGGCGTAGATATAATTCAGGCATACTACCGCATGGAAACTCTGGAGCACTTCGCCAAGGTGAGCCTTGTTGCGCGTCAGCTCGGCGGAGCCAACGACCTGCCCATGGATAAGATTCTGGAGTGCTGCGAGATAGGAAAGTCCTTCCCGATAAGACACCCGGGCTACAGGAAATATCACTGATACAGGAAGCGTAAAATGAACATAAGAAAGGCGACGGAAGATGATATAGACGCCGTAACGGAGATATACGACCATATCCACGACAAGGAAGAAGCAGGCGGGATGACGATAGGATGGCAGC
Source organism: uncultured Oscillospiraceae bacterium (assembly GCA_934481355.1). GTDB lineage: Bacteria > Bacillota > Clostridia > Oscillospirales > Ruminococcaceae > CAG-115. Next base: position 5,390 of record CAKSPH010000029.1, read on the forward strand.
GCGGGGTCTATCCGGTGCGGGAAACGGCGGAAACCGCGGTTTCCCTCGGCGACCTGTTCGTACTGGAGGACGGCGGGAAGGTCCTCGCCGCAGGGCGGATAAATCAGCGGCAGGTTCCGGAGTACTCCGGCGCAGACTGGCTCTATAAAGCCGCTGACAACGAGGTCTGGGTGCTTCACACGCTGGTGGTTGAGCCCTCCGCGAACGGCCGCGGCTATGCCAGGGCGCTTCTGGAGTTCTACGAGAATTACGCGCTGGAGCACGGCTGCCATGTCCTGCGTATCGACACAAACGAGCGCAACTCCGCAGCCCGTGCGATGTACGCAAAGCACGGCTGGCGCGAGGCGGGGATAGTTCCGTGTAAGTTCAACGGGCTTCCCGTGATTCAGCTCGTCTGCCTTGAAAAGAAGATCTGAGGAGAGTTTTTATGCCCAAGACCGTATTAGTATTCGATTTCGGCGCTTCCAGTGCGCGCGCCATGCTCTGCCGCGTTAAGAACGGCGGATTCGAGCTGGAGGAGATCCACCGTTTCCCGAACGTCCCGGTGACAGAGGGAGGACATCTCCGCTGGGATATTCCGGAGCTGTTTGAGCAGATGAAGATTGCTATAGGCTTCGGTGCGCTTAACGGCGGATTTGACGCGATAAGCATAGACACATGGGGAGTCGATTTCGGGCTGATAGGCAACGACGGGGCGCTCCTTGAAAATCCGGTGCACTACCGCGACAGCCGCACGGACGGTATGGTCGAGGAGGTCTGCGCAAGGATCCCTGCGGAGAAGCTGTTCAAACAGAGCGGCATTCCGCCGATGAACATAAACACGCTGTTCCAGCTTAATTATCTCGTTAAGCACGAAAAGGACACGATGTTCCGGGCGAAGCGCCTGCTCATGATGCCCGACCTGTTCGCATACCTCCTTACCGGAGCCTGCCGCTGCGAGTACACTGAAGCGACAACCTCCCAGCTTATAGACCAGTCAGCGAGCGCCTGGAATGTCGGTCTGATAGAGGCTCTTGGCATACCTAAGCGGCTGTTCTGCCCGCTGATACATTCCGGTGAGATATACGGGGAACTTAAGTCGGAGATCGCCGGGGAATACCACATCGACCCGGTTCCGGTGTACGCCTGCGCTTCGCATGATACCGCCTCTGCGGTGATGGCTGTGCCCTCCCGGGAGGAGAAATTCGCGTTCCTGAGCTGCGGCACATGGACGCTTTTCGGCACGGAGCTCCGCCGCCCGGTGGTAAACGAGAAGGCGCTTGAAATGGGGCTTTCCAACGAGGGCGGGGCAGGCGGAACCACGACCCTGCTGAAAAATATCATGGGGCTGTGGCTGATCCAGGAAACCCGCCGCTGGTACAATTCCACGCAGTGCGCGGGTTATAGCTTCGCCGGCCTTGAAAGCATGGCGCGGGAGGCACAGCCGTTCGTAAGCCTTATCGACCCGAATTCCCATGATTTTGCGGCGCCGGACGATATGCCGCTGAAAATTCAGGAATACTGCCGGAAAACAGGTCAGCCAGTCCCGGAAACTCCCGGGGAGATAATGCGCTGTATCTATCAGAGCCTTGCGTGCGAATTTGCGCTGACAATGGGCGAGATATCCACGCTGACGCACAGCCGCTGGGACAAGATACATATGATAGGCGGAGGCACAAAGGATAAGCTGCTGTGCCAGCTCACTGCTGACGCGGCGGGAGTGACCGCGGTCGCCGGACCAACTGAGGCTACGGCGCTCGGCAACGGTCTGTCCACGCTTATCGCCCTTGGCGAGATCCGCGATATCCACGAGGCGCGCCAGATGATAATTGATTCGGGACTCACGCAGGAGTTTGCTCCGCAGGGTCATGAAGAGTGGCTGCCGGTTCTGGAGCGTTATAAAAAACTCACAAGATAAGTAAATGGAGCGGCATAACAGCCGCTCCATTATATATACAGGCAATGATAAGCAAAAAGCGCCGTAAAAAACGGCGCTTTAGTGTTAAGAAATTACTTCTTTGTGGTCTTCTTGGGAGCAGCCTTCCTGGTAGCTGTCTTAGCCGGAGCCTTCTTGGCAGCGGGAGCGGCAGCCTTCTTAGCAGGAGCAGCTGTGCCGGAAGCAACGTCGATATCGTCAGTCCAGCTGTACAGCTTACGGAGCTCAGCGCCTACCTTCTCAAGCTGGTGCTCGCTCTCGATGCGGCGGCAAGCGTTGAAGTGGCTTCTGCCCATCTTGTTCTCGGTGATCCAGTTGCGTGCGAATGTGCCGTCCTGAATCTCGTGAAGAACCTTCTTCATTTCCTTCTTGGTGTCCTCGGTGATGATTCTCTTACCGATCTCGTAGTCGCCGTACTCAGCGGTATCGGAGATGGAGTATCTCATCATCTTGAAGCCGCCCTTGTAGATAAGGTCAACGATAAGCTTCATCTCGTGGATGCACTCGAAGTATGCGTTCTGGGGATCGTAACCGGCCTCAACCAGTGTTTCGAAGCCAGCCTTCATCAGGGCTGTAACACCGCCGCAGAGCACGCACTGCTCACCGAACAGGTCGGTCTCAGTCTCGCACTGGAATGTGGTGGTAAGTACGCCTGCTCTGGAACCGCCGATACCAGCCGCATAGGCAAGACCGGTGTCGAGAGCTCTGCCGGTAGCGTCCTGATGAACAGCGATAAGGCAGGGAACGCCTCTGCCGATCTGGTACTCAGAACGAACAGTGTGACCCGGTCCCTTAGGAGCGATCATGATAACGTCAACGTCAGCCGGGGGAACGATCTGACCGAAGTGGATATTGAAGCCGTGTGCAAATGCAAGGGTCTTGCCAGCGGTGAGGTTCGGGGCGATGCTCTCCTTGTACAGGTCAGCCTGTCTCTCATCGTTGATAAGGATCATGATGAGGTCAGCCTTCTTGGCAGCCTCAGCAGCCGTGTAAACCTTGAAGCCTGCGTCCTCAGCCTTCTTCCAGCTCTTGGAGCCCTCATAAAGACCGATGATTACGTCAACGCCGCTCTCCTTAAGGTTAAGAGCGTGAGCATGACCCTGGCTGCCGTAGCCGATGATAGCAACAGTCTTGCCGTCGAGCATGGACAGGTTGCAGTCTTCCTGATAATAGATCTTTGCCATTGTTTTGTATCTCCTTTTGAAGAATTAATATACGACGCCTTTTGAGCGAGGTTATACGGTTTAAACCCTGACGGAGGCTTCGCCCTTCTGCATGGCGATGGTGCCGGTGCGGACGACTTCCTTGATCCCGTAGGGGCGCAGGAGCTCCTCGTAGGTATCGAGGTTCTGCTTGGTGTCGGACAGCTCTATCGTCATGGAGTTGGTGGAGATGTCCGAGATTTTGCCCTTTGCTATCTCGGCAATGCTGATGAGCTCGGGTCGCTGCTTTGCGGTGCAGCTCACCTTTATGAGCACAAGCTCGCGCGTCACGGCGGTGTCGTTGTGGAGCGTCTTTACCTTGATGACATCAATCAGCTTGTTGAGCTGCTTTTCAATCTGCTCAAGGGTGTACGCGCTTCCGTCTGCGACTATCGTAATGCGGGAGACTCTCTCATCGTCCGTCACGCCGACTGCGAGGCTGTCGATGTTGAAGCCGCGCCGTGCGAACAGACCAGCCACTCTTGCGAGAACGCCTGCATGGTTTTCTACCAGAACTGAAATAGTATGCTTCATGCCTGCACCCCCGTCAAAGAATTGTCTTTTCAAGATCCTCGACCGCTACCTCAAGGAGGTAAGGCTTGTCGGAGGATATCATGCGCTCTATCGCGGCGTCCATCTTGTCGGCGCTGTCAACGAGCTCGCTGCTTATGCCGTAGGCGTCAGCAAGCTTGGTGAAGCAGGGGCTTCCGTCAATGGAAACAGCCATCAGGCGGTTGTCGTAGGCCTTTTCCTGAAGCTCGCGCACCATGCCGAGGTAGTTGTTCCTCATGACCACGACCTTGACGGGCACGTCATGCTGTACGGCGGTCGCAAGCTCCATCATCTGCATCTGGAAGGAGCCGTCGCCGCACACCGCGACCACCTGCTTGGAGGGGTCGGCGAGCTTTGCGCCTATCGCCGCCGGGAGGGAATATCCCATAGTTCCCATGCCGCCGGAGGTCAGGAATCTGCCGCCGTTTATCGTGATGTTCCGGGCTGTCCATATCTGGTTCTGACCAACGTCCGCAACGACTACTGCGTCATTCGGGAGGTGCTTGTCCAGAGTTCTTATGAACTGCTTCGGATTCACATATCCGGAGGGCGCGGGCTCTATCGCCCTGTCCTCGCGGAAGCTGTCCAGCTCCTGCTTCCAGCCGGAGTGATCCCCGTTGGAAACCGCCTCGATAAGCTGACCGAGAACCAGCGTAAGGTCGCCGACTATCGGGATATCAACATCAAGGTTCTTTCCGATCTCTGCGGGGTCTATGTCAACATGGATAACTGTCAGGTCGTCGCGCTGCTTCATTGCGGCTATCGCGCGGTCGCCCACTCTCGCGCCGAGGAGTATCAGCGTGTCGCAGGAGTTCACCGCGTTGTTTGCCGCCCTGCAGCCGTGCATTCCGAGCATTCCGTAGTACAGCGGTGAATCGGTCGGCATGGCGCCGAGTCCCATCATCGTTGAAACTACCGGGATATCCGTCTTTTCTGCGAAATCCCGCATGAGCTTAACGGCGTCCCCGGTGAAAAGTCCGCCGCCCGCAAGAATGAGCGGCTTCTTTGCAGAGGCTATCTGAGATGCCGCGCGCTTCACCTGATTTCCGTTTCCGGTGCTGCTGGGGCGATAGCTGCGGATATCCACGGTACCGGGATACTCGAAGTCTATCTCCGCCTTCTGCACGTCAAACGGAATATCTATCAGCACGGGACCTCTTCTGCCGGTGCCCGCGATGTAGAATGCGCGCTTGAACACCTCCGCGGTGTCCTCCGGGCGCTTCAGCAGGTAGCTGTGCTTTACGAAAGGCTCGGCGGAGCCGGTGATGTCCGCCTCCTGAAATACATCTCGTCCTATCTGGTCGGAGTTAACCTGTCCGGTGATAACGACCATAGGTACGGAGTCCATATATGCGGTGGCGATGGCGGTGATGAGATTCAGCGCGCCCGGACCGCTTGTGGCTATTGCGACTGCCGGCTTTCCGGTTATTCTGGCGTAGCCGCTTGCCGCATGGCCTCCGTTCACCTCGTGGCGGACGAGTATGTGGCGGATATCCGTCTTGTATAATTCATCGTAGAACGGGCATATGGCCGCGCCGGGGTAGCCGAAAACGGTCGTTATCCCCTCTGCCGCGAGGCACTCGGTCATAGCCTTTGCTACTGTCATTCGAACCTTGCTCAATGCTGGAACATTCCTTTCACGCGCCGCAGCGCAGATTCGTACAATAATATTCGATACGTCATTATTATATCAAACAACAGCGCCGTTGTCAAGAGAAATATGTGATTTTTAAGCGAGAATAGTCACAAATCTGTATTAGCTGAGAATAACCGCAAATATACAAACAGCCTATTGACGTGCTTTGAATTTTGTGATATAATACAGTTAATACAGAAGAATTACATTATTCGGAAAGGGATTCAGAATGTACCGTGTATATATAGCAGAGGACGACGACAGCATAGCGCAGGCGGTCAGCAAGGGGCTTTCCGGCTGGGATCTGGATGTGAAATGCACCTCGGATTTCCGGCGGGTATCGGAGGAGATAGCGGATTTCCGACCGCATCTTGTCCTGCTTGACATAACTCTGCCGTTCTATAATGGATTTTACTGGTGCGAAGAGATACGCAGGACAAGCCGCGTGCCGGTGATGTTCATATCATCGGCGTGCGACAATATGAACATAATCATGGCGATGAACATGGGCGGTGACGATTTCATCGCGAAGCCGTTCGATATGCCGGTGCTTGTGGCGAAGATACAGGCGCTTCTGCGCAGGAGCTACGATTTCGCCCGGCAGGTGGGGGTCATCGAGCACAACGGCGCAGTCCTGAACACCGCGGACGCATCGCTGAATGTCGGCGGGAACCGCGTAGAACTCACCCGAAACGAGTACCGGATACTCCAGACGCTGATGGAGAGCAAGGGAAAGGTGGTCAGCCGCGAAAAGCTGATGGACAGGCTGTGGGAGACCGACTGCTTCATCGATGAGAACACCCTGACCGTGAACGTTGCAAGACTCCGCAGAAAGCTGGACGGCGCGGGGCTTTCCGGGTTCATAAAAACCAAGGTCGGAATGGGGTATATCGTCGAATGAAGGAGTACATCTATGCTCGACGGCGCGTTATATGCGGCGCGCTTCTTATGGCTGGACTGTGCACGGCGGTGTTCCTTGCCGGAGGAGTCCCGGCGGGAGCCGTGGGCTATGCGGCGGCTTTGTGCGGTTCTGTTTCCGTTGCGATATTGGTTGTGGATCTCGTGAGATTCCGCAGGCGGCGTGCTGTCCTGAAAAAGCTGAGGGAGGATATCACGGTTTCCTGCGAGAATCTCCCGGTGCCGGACAACGCCGCCGAGCGTGACTATCAGGAGCTTCTGGAGATACTGTTCCGCAGCCGCGCCGGGCAGGCTCAGAAATATGAGCAGAGCTTCGAACAGATGACCGACTACTATACAATGTGGGCGCACCAGATAAAAACTCCCATCGCGGCAATGCGGCTGACCCTCGCGGAGCAGGACTCCCCGGAGAGCCGTGAGCTTTCCGTACAGCTAACTCGGATAGAAGAGTACGTGGATATGGTCATGTGCTACATCAGGCTGGAGAGCAGCTCCACGGACTATGTTATCCGGGAGTGCTCCCTTGACGGGATAATCCGCGCGGCTCTGCGGAAATTCTCCTCGCAGTTCATCAGGAAGAAACTCACGCTGGAATACGCTCCTGTGGAATACACGGTGCTGACGGACGAAAAGTGGCTGCTTTTCGTGGTGGGGCAGGTGCTCTCTAACTCGCTGAAATACACGAAAACCGGCGGCATAAGAATAGATTTCCGGGACGGAGTGCTCCGCATAAGCGATACAGGGATCGGCATAGCCCCGGAGGACCTCCCGAGGATATTCGACAAGGGCTTCACCGGCTGCAACGGCAGGTCGGACATGAAAGCCAGCGGGCTGGGGCTGTACCTCTGCCGCAGGATATGCGGCGCGCTGGGACACTCCATCACCGCGGAGAGCGGCGACGGCGGCACCACCGTTTCGATAGACCTTTCCCGGGATTCCGTGGACGTGAGGGAGTGACCTTACAAAAACGTAATACGGATGTAAGCCGATTCGATTGCGGATATTCCGTCATTCTGGTAGAATAGGTACAGACAGGAACGGCGGCGCACTAAAAAAACCGAACCAAAAAAGCCCACATTGCCGCCGTTATCTGTCCTGAGAAAGAAAGGAATGACAGATATGCCGATACTTGAAATATCCGGTCTTAAAAAGACCTACACAACGCGGCTCGGCGGAAACCGCGTGGAGGCTCTGAAAAACGTGAGCTTCACGGCGGAGCCGGGCGAATACATCGCGATAATGGGCGAGAGCGGCTCCGGAAAGACGACCCTGCTGAATATCCTCGCGGCGCTGGACAAGCCCACCGGGGGCAGCGTTATCCTCGATGGCATGGATCTTGCGAAGATAAAGGACGCCCGCCTAGCGGATTTCCGGCGCGACAACCTCGGGTTCGTTTTTCAGGAGTTCAACCTGCTGGATACGTTCACAGTGCGGGATAATATCCTGCTGCCGCTGGTGCTCCGGGGCGAAAAGTACCCGGAAATGGAGCCGAAGCTGCACAAAACCGCCGGGCTGCTCGGGATTTCAGCGCTTCTCGGAAAGTATCCCTACGAGATCTCCGGCGGACAGAAGCAGCGCACAGCCGCCGCGCGGGCGCTCATCACCGAGCCGAAGCTGCTGCTTGCGGACGAACCCACCGGTGCCCTCGACAGCCGCAGCTCAGATGAACTGCTGAGCCTTTTCAGCGAGATAAACAGGCGCGGTCAGACCATACTCATGGTGACGCATTCCGCGAAGGCGGCGAGCCGCGCGAAGCGGGTGCTGTTCATCAAGGACGGCGCGGTGTTCCATCAGCTCTACCGCGGGGACTGCACCGACGACGAGGCCTACCGCCGCATAACCGACGCGCTCACGCTCCTGAGCTCCCCGGCTGAGCCGAAGAGCCTGCGTACCGACCCGAAAGGCGGCATGGCATGAGATTATATGCAAGGCTAGCCGCCGGCGGTATCCGCAGGAACGGGAAGCTCTATATACCGTATATCCTGACCTGTTCGCTGATGGTGATGATATTCTATATCGTGAATTTCCTGTCCAAGAATCCGCTCCTTGACGGAATGCGGGGCGGAGAGATAATGAAAGAAATGATGACAGTTGGAATAGTCATCATGGTGGTATTCTCGGCGATATTCCTGTTCTACACTAATTCGTTCCTGATAAAGAGCCGCAAGCGGGAATTTGGTCTGTACAATATCCTCGGCATGGGAAAGCGGAATCTCGCCCGCATAATGACATGGGAAACGCTGATGGTGTATCTTATATCCATGGCGCTCGGACTTGGCGCGGGAATACTGTTTTCAAAGCTCGCGGAGCTCGTCGCGGTGAAGATAATCAGGGGCGAGGCACGGTATCAGTTCTCGGTGAGCGGCACCGCCGTTACCGCCTGTCTTATCGTGTTCGCGGCGATATTCTTCCTGATACATCTGAACGTACTGCGGCAGGTGTTCACAGCGAAGCCCATCGAGCTGCTGCACTCAGAAAATGCAGGAGAAAAGCCGCCCCGGGCAAACTGGTTCCCGGCGGTGCTGGGAGCGCTCATGCTGGGAGCGGCGTACTACATGGCTGTGACCATCGATGAGCCCATGACCGCGATGCTCGGATTCATGGCGGCGGTGATACTGGTTATCGCGGCGACTTATCTGCTGTTCATGGCGGGTTCTGTCGTGATTTGCAGAGCGCTCCAGAAGAACAGGAAATACTACTACCGCACAAACCACTTTGTTTCAGTGTCGCAGATGTCCTTCCGTATGCGGAAGAACGGCGCGGGACTGGCTTCTATCTGTATCCTCAGCACGATGGTGCTTGTGACGCTTTCCTCCACGATATGTCTTTACATGGGCGAGGGCGAGATACTGGAACAGCGCTATCCCCGGGACATCGCAACGTCGGTGTACGGCCTCCCGGAAAACGAGATATCCGCCTACCGCGAAAGCGTTGAGGAGCTTGTGGAGAAGCACGGAGTTTCCACGGAGAACGTCCTTGCGTATTCCTACGCAGAGCTTTCCGGCGCGGTGACCGGCAACCGCCTGGACATGGAGAACGCGGCAATGGACGAAATTTCCCTTGACCTGCGCTCGGTGTACGTTATCCCGATATCCGATTACAACGCGCTTTACGGCACGGATATCAGGCTTTCTGAAGGCGAAGCGGCGGCATACTTCAAGGGAAAGGGCTTCGACTATGACGAGATACGGATCGGCGGCTGGGGAAGCTACCGCATAACACAGCGCCTTGACAGGTTCACGATAACCGGAACGGATTCCGCCACGGTGACCGACACGATATATCTTTTCGTGAAGAATTATTCCGACCTCGACAGCCTGAACAGCTTCCAGAACAGTATTTCGGAGGTGTACGGCGGAAAGATCTCCCACAAGGCGTACTACTACTGCTTCGACCTCGACTGCGACGACAGCGTCAGTCTGGAAATAAACAAAGAGCTGACAGACGAATTCAGGGCTGAAAACCACCCGCTGACATACGAATGGCTGAGCACTGAGTGCCGCGCGTTCGAATATGAGGAGTTCTTCGGGCTTTACGGCGGATTGTTCTTCCTGGGAATTATCTTCGGCGGGGTATTTATTCTGGCGGCGGTGCTTATAATGTACTACAAGCAGATAAGCGAGGGCTTCGATGACCGGGCGCGGTTCGACATCCTCCGCAAGGTGGGCATGAACGACCGCGATATCCGCCGGGCGGTGGATTCGCAGGTGCTGACGGTGTTCTTTGCACCGCTTATCGCCGCAGGAGTCCATATGATATTCGCATTTCCGATGCTGACGAAGCTGCTCGGGCTGTTCGCAATGCGCGACACGGGATTCCTCGCGCTTGTCACGCTGATATGCTACGCGGTTTTCGCGGCGCTGTATATCGTGGTCTACGCGGCTACTTCCCGGAGCTACTATCGTATCGTAAGCCGCTGAGGGCGCAAAAGAGGGCAGGCTGTCAGCCTGCCCTCCAGTCGCTTTATTCGATCTCCTCCATCACGCTCTTGTAGGCGGGACGGATTATCTTGCCGGAGCCGACAAGCTCCTCGATGCGGTGCGCCGACCAGCCGACTACCCGGGCGATGGCGAACAGCGGAGTGTACAGCTCCAGCGGGATACCCAGCATATCGTATACGAATCCGCTGTAAAAATCCACGTTGGGGCTTACGCCCTTGTAGATGCGGCGCTTCTCCGCGATAAGCTGCGGAGCTATCTCCTCGATGCTGGAGTACAGCGCCATGTCGCTGGTCTTGCCCTTTGCCTCCGCCAGTTTCTGGACGTAGGATTTGAGCACCCTCTCGCGGGGGTCGGACATGGAGTACACCGCGTGTCCCATTCCGTAGATGAGCCCCTTGCGGTCGAACGCCTCGCCGTCCAGCAGCTTCCTGAGATAAGCCCTTACTTCGTCCTTGTCGGAGGGGTCGGAAAGGTGCGTGCGTATATCCTGCATCATCTGCATTACCTTGAGGTTAGCGCCGCCGTGGCGGGGACCCTTCAGCGAGGACATTGCCGCCGCGATGGCGGAGTATGTATCCGAACCTGCCGAGGTGACTACGCGGGTGGTGAACGTGGAGTTGTTACCGCCGCCGTGCTCCATGTGGAGCATTAGAACGATGTCGAGGACTCTCGCTTCAAGCTCGGTGTACTGCATATCCGGGCGGAGCATTCTCAGGAAGTTCTCAGCGGTTGAAAGTCCGGGAGCCGGACGGTGAATGTACATACTGCCGTCGTTCTCATAGTGGTTGTAGGCGTGGTAGCCGTAGACCGCCAGCATGGGGAATACCGCAGTGAGCTGGAGGCACTGTCGGATGCAGTTGTCGATATCGTTGGAGCCGAGATTGTCGTCATAGGATGACAGCGTAAGAATGCTCTTTGTCATGGAGTTCATGATGTCCTTTGAGGGAGCCTTCATGATGACGTCACGGGTGAAGTTCGAGGGTACAACGCGGCATTCCGTGAGGATGTCGTTGAATTCCGCGAGCTGTTCGTCCGTGGGCAGCTCCCCGAAGATGAGCAGGTATGCGGTCTTTTCGAAGCCGAAGCCGCCGCCGAGCCCGGCTATCAGGGAGTTTATGTTGTAGCCGCGGTACCACAGCTCGCCGTCGCAGGGCTCGTGGATCCCATTCTCGTCCCTGAACGAAACTATCTTGGAAATCCGGGTAAGTCCGGTGAGGACGCCCTTTCCGTTGATGTCGCGCAGGCCGCGGTTAACTCCGTACTCGCGGAAAAGCTCGTCGGATATGGTGTCGTGTTCGGTGCAGAGCCTCTGCTTCTCGGAAGCGTATTCAGTTATTCTTTCAAATGCCATGTTTTTTCCTCCTTCTCTGGTTATCAGTCGTGGGGTAATGCCGGCTCGCGGGCGTCCATAAGCTTTTTCAGCAGGGAGTAGAGCGTGTGCTTTTCCTCTCCGGTGAGCGGCTCAAGGAATCGGTGCGCCTGGCTCCGCATTTTCTGTGCAAGCTCGTCGGAATGCGCCTTTCCCGCCGGCGTAAGGGTGACTATCGTTTCGCGCTTGTCCCGCTGGCTCTTGGCGCGGGTGATGTAGCCGTCGTGCTCCAGCTTGACAAGGGCTTCGGACATGGACTGCGGGCTTACTGACAGGAGCTCCGAAAGGCGCTTCTGGACTATCTCGCCGTCCCTTCCTATCGTCAGCAGAACGCGTTCGCGCTCAAGCAGCGTCCTGCCGCCCATGAATTCGCTCTTCCCGGCGGATATCTGTCCGCGTATCCGGGAGAACCAGTCGTGTATCAGCCTGGTGAGCTGTTCGTCTATATCCTGCATCGTTTCACCTCTTCTGAAATTATATCAGGTACCATAACATCAAGTACCTTATCATTTTAGCACATTTTTTTGAAATTGTCAAGGGCAGGCATTAAGTTGAAGTTTCTGTAAATTGTAACTCGGAGGTGCTCATGAAGAAATTTCGCAAAGTCATAAAGGTTCTTCTGCTTATTTTGGTGTCGCTTATCTCAGCGGCGCTGATAGCCGTGGGAGTTTTCGCCGTCCTCGGCTGGAATATGTACAGCGAGGCGGTGGAGGAGCGCCCGGTGCGGCAGGTGTACGCGGATATGAAGTCGGACGAGCATTATGTGAGCTTTGACGAACTGCCTGATTTCTACGTCCGCGCGGTTACTGCGGTCGAGGACCACGATTTCTGGGGGCACAACGGGATAGATCCCTCCGCGATATGCCGCGCGCTCCTGCATGACCTCGCTGAAATGGAGTTTGCGGAGGGTGGCAGCACCATAACCATGCAGACCGCCAAGAACATCTACTACACGCAGGATAAGCGGCTGGAGCGCAAGGCGGCGGAGGTATTCACCGCATTCGAGCTGGAGGATAAGCTGGACAAGGAGCAGATATTCGAGCTGTATGTGAATACCATCTATTTCGGAAGCAACTACTATGGGATATACGCGGCTTCGATGGGATATTACGGAGTACCTCCCGAGGAACTGACAGACGAGCAGTGCGCCGTCCTCGCGGGAATACCCCAGGCGCCGAGCGTGTATTCTCCGGACGTAAACCCGGAGCTCGCGGAACAGCGCGCACAGCAAGTAATCGCAGCCATGGAGAAATTCGGCAGTTGACAGCGGCGGGAAAATATGGTACAATATATTTGCGATATTTCCGCGGAAATATTCTATAATACCATACGAAACATCAGCGATTCTGGAAAGGAACCCTATGAAAAAGATAACTGCTTTATTTACGGCGGCGGTGCTTGCCGTTTCAGTTGGGATCACAGCCCATGCCGATGGCGACAGCCTTGTTGTGCTCGGGGATTCCATAACCTCCGGCTACGGGCTTGACGGCTACGTTTCCGGCGATAATTACAGCGCGGCCGGCAGCTTCGCAAACAGGCTCGGTGAGAATTACGCTGAATACAGCAATTTCGCCGTTGACGGGCGCACGACGGGCGAGCTCCTGACGGCTCTTGAGGACGAGGATATCTCTGCGGCTCTGGCGGGGGCTGATACGGTGGTCGTGTCGATAGGCGGCAACGATTTCCTCCAGCCCATGATAACGGCGGCGTTCAATGCCGCGGCGGAAAATCAGGAGCTTTTCGGTATGCTGAGCGGCGCGTTTTCCGGAGCCTCCGGCGGTGAAGGGACGGCGGACGTCCCTGATTCGGACGATTACCTTGACGCGGCGACGGAATTCATGCGGATAATGACCGAAGCGGCTGATTCGGTGGATATCCGGCAGGTGGTAAGCAATATAGACAGCATTCTGACCACCGTTTCCGAGAAATCCCCGGAGAGCCAGATGATAGTGCTGACGGTGTACAATCCTTTCGAGGGCGTGACCGGCATGGAGCTTTTCGACGCAATGGCGCGCACCAAGCTGGAGGAGCTGAATTCCGGCATTGAGGATGCGGCTGAAAAGAACGGCGCTCAGGTGGCGGACGTGCACGAGGCGTTTGCGGGTCATGCGCTGGATTACACGAACATCTCCTCCATGGATATCCACCCGGACAGGGACGGACACGACGTGATATACCAGCTCCTGCTGGATATCACCGGCGCCGACCTTAACAGTACTGCGGAGGAAACGGCGCTTCCCGCCGATGGAAAGGGAAGTCCCGACACAGGAGCCGGCGGATTTGCGGTCGTTGCGGGAATTGCCGCGCTTGCCGGGGCGGTTCTTGTAATATCAGGAAAACGTTCGTAATTTTTCGGTTTAACGTATTGAAATTTTCGTGCGGATATGATATAATAATTTTGTTGGCCGCACGGCGGCACACTACATAAAACGGAGGAAAACACAATGTCAATGTATATCACCTGCCTCGATCTCGAGGGCGTACTCGTTCCTGAGATCTGGATAGCTTTCGCAGAAGCCAGCGGAATCCCGGAGCTGAAGCGTACCACCCGCGACGAACCGGATTACGACAAGCTCATGAAGTGGCGCCTTGGTATCCTCAAGGAGCACGGACTTGGTCTGAAGGAGATCCAGGACACCATCGCAAAGATCGACCCCATGCCCGGCGCAAAGGAGTTCCTCGATGAGCTTCGTTCCATCTGCCAGGTGATCATTATTTCTGATACATTCTCCCAGTTCGCAGGTCCCCTCATGAAGAAGCTCGGTATGCCGACCATCTTCTGCAACACGCTTGAGGTAGCTCCGGACGGCGAGATAACCGGCTTCAGGATGCGCTGCGAGCAGTCCAAGCTCACAACCGTAAAGGCGCTCCAGAGCATTGGCTTTGAGACCATCGCAAGCGGCGACAGCCACAACGATCTCGGAATGATCCGTGCAAGCAAGGCAGGTTTCCTGTTCAAGAGCCCTGACAATATCAAGGCTGCAAACCCCGATCTTCCCGCATATGAGACCTACGATGAGCTTATGGCTGCCATCAGGAAGGCTATGGATTAAAAAAATCAGCAAAAGCTGGCGCTGCTTCCGGGCAGCGCCTTTTTGTATGTGATTTTAAAAAAAAAAAAACATCTGTTAAACCGGTTTGTCCGCTGTTAGTCCGTTGACAGGAGTAAAAAAAAGTGCTATAATCTTAACAGAATATAAACAGTCGGTTAATATAGCAAACAGAACATGAGAAGGTGAGCAGAATAGACATCACATATAACGATACAGGGCGTCAGGCGAAACTCCAGTCAACACTTGTGGAGTGCGTCCAGACCCTGTACATGAACAGTGACATAGACGGGGCGATAAATCAGCTTCTTGAAATAATCGCACATTATTACTGTGCCGACAGAAGCTATATCTTCGAATTTGACGACGATATGAAAATGATCCACAACACCTATGAATGGTGTGCGGATGGAATCGAACCGGAGATAGAATTTCTCAGCAATGTTGAGATGTCCGTAATAAGCCGCTGGCTGGTATATTTTGAGACCAAGGGCGAGTTCTATATAAATTCGCTCAGCCGTGATGTGTCCGAAGATTCCGACGAGTACAAAGTCCTTGAGCAGCAGGGGATAAAGAGTCTTATGGCGGCTCCGCTGAGAAGCGGCGACCGGCTGGTGGGATTAATGGGTGTTGACAACCCCCGGGACAATACGGATATGCTTATTCTCATGCGTCTTGTGTCGGCTTTTGTCGTAAACGATATTCAGAAGCGAGAAACACTGGAGCAGAGAATACTCCGTGCGATAGGGAACACCTTTGTTTCAATGCACACTGTGGACCTTGTTGCCGACACCCAGCGCGAGATAAAGCGCAACAAGGAGGTCTGCAAGTTTGTCAACCATAAGGAAAACGCACGCAGGCAGATGAAAACGGTCATGAATGCGCTTTCCGACCCGAAATATCTTGCTGATGTGCTGAGTTTCGCCGACCTGAGCACAATTGCCGACAGAATGCAGGATATCAATGTACTGAGCCATGACTTCCTTGCAAACGACGGGCACTGGTGCAGGTGCAGCTTCTTTGCCATGAACCGCGACGAAAATGGACGGCTGATTGAGGCAGTGTTTGCGGTGCAGTACATCGACGCGGAGAAAAAACGCGAGCTGGAGTATCAGCGCGCTCTTAAAACCGCCCTGGAAAACCAGAACGAAATATACGCGGAGATGCTGCATATGCAGGGGTGCGGAGTTATCGCCTGCCAGACCGACACCCGCGAGATAATCATGCTCAACGACGCCGCGCAGCAGCTCTTCGGAAACCCGCGCAGGGGCACTTTGCTCAAGGAAGTCGTTTCTCCGATACTTGTCAACGATATATCTAATATAACCGAGCAGCTCGACGAGATAGCCCTCTCGCCGGGGAGCTGCAATTTCGAGTTTGCCGTCCGCGGCAAGGATGATCTGGTGTACCTCAAAACCACGGCGCGTACAGCGGTGCTTGCCGGCGGCGACAATATAATGATCCTTACTATGATGGACATTACGGACAAAAAACGGCTGGAGAACCGCCTGCTTGTTCTTTCCGAAACAGACCCGCTCACGAAGATATGCAACCGCGGCAGCGGCGAGCGCAGGACGGAGCGCCTTATTGCCGAGGGAACTCCGGGAATGTTCTGCCTGCTGGATGTGGACAAGTTCAAGACCATCAACGATTCATTCGGCCACACTGTCGGAGACAAAGCGCTGATAGCCGTTGCAGAATGCCTGAAGAAGTGCTTTCAGGGGTGCGTGGTAATGCGCCTTGGCGGAGATGAGTTCTCCGTATTCGCGCCGGAAGTCACCACCGAAAATCATGGAGCCGATATGATAAACGAGTTCTTCGAAGCGATTTCCGGCACGGATATCCCGGAGATGTTCGGAAGAAAGATAACTGTCAGCATGGGAGCTGTTCTGTGCACGGAAAAGAATATCAAGTTTGACAGAATGTACGCCATGGCAGACAATGCGATGTACTTCTGCAAGTCTACCCCGGGAAACAAATACCAGTTCTATAACGAATGATAAATTGCATAAGGTCATCTCTATAATATTATACGAAAATGAGCTCCGGCGCTGTAAAACCAGCCGGAGCTCATTTCTTTTCCGGGATAGTTCAGAATAGGTCGTTTCTATGTGCAGATTTCACGAAAATTATACTCATATTTTCTGATAATTGTAAATTATCATTAAAAAGTCTTGATTTATGCAGAAAAATATGGTATCATTAAGGTAATGAAAGAGCGCGTGCTCAAATAACACAAAGGAGAGATCTACTATGACAGTATTCAACGGCAAAAGCGTATGCGGCGCGGCGGTATGTGCAAACGTGTGTGTTATCCGCAAGCCTGATCTGTCAGCGGAGCGCGTCCATGTTGACGACGCCTCTGCGGAGCTCCGCAGAATCGCGGCGGCAAGATATGTTGCCGCAAGACAGCTCCAGGAGATCTACGACCGTGCGCTCGACAGGTTCGGTGAATCCAACGCGCAGATATTCGGGATACATACGATGATGCTGGAGGACGAGGACTACAACGGCTCTATCGACGGTATTATAGAGGCCGAGAATGTCAACGCAGAGTACGCGGTATACCGCACTTCCGTGATATTTTCCCAGATGCTGGAGGCAATGGACAACGAGTATATGCGCGCCCGCTCCGCTGATGTGCGTGACGTGTCGTTCCGGCTGATGTCAATATTACGCGGACAGGCTGAGGATATGTCCTATGTGCCGGAGCACTCGGTCATCTGTGCGGACGATATCTCGCCGAGCCAGGCGGAGGCGCTCGACCGCAGGAGTCCGGCGGCGTTTGTAATGGCGCATGGTTCCACGCTCTCTCATACGTCGATACTCGCCAGAAGCATGAATATCCCGGTGGTTATCGGCGCGGGTGATGATCTGCTCAGCGCAGTCCACAGCGGGAAAGAGATGCTTGTGGACGGCTCGACCGGCACCATAATTCTGGAGCCGGACGCCGCCCTGAGAAAGTGCCTTATCCCGGATGTGCGCCGCCCGGCACACCCCGAGGAAAAGACCCGCACCATCGACGGCACGAGGGTAATGCTGCTTGCGGAGGGAGCCTCCGGGACGCTGCCCGCCTGCGCGGACGGGGCGTCGTTCCTTTCCTGCCCGAGGCTGGACGATTCCGAGGAGCAGTACGAATATTACCGCAGCATCATGGAAAATGCGGCGGGCGGCAGGGTGTTCCTGCGCGTACCGGAGATACCGGCTTCCGACCCGAAGCGGCACGAGCACGTACTCATGCAGCTGCGCTCGGTATTCCGCGCCTGCGGCAGCGCTGATTCAGCCGGGATACTTTTTCCTATGATAAACTGCGAGGCAGAGGCACGCAAAATACTGAAAGCCTGCGACGAGGTGACGACCTCCTTACGCGCGGAGGGAATCGAGGTTTCAGATAATGTAAAGCTCGGATTCATGCTGGAAACTCCTGCGGCTGCTATAATCAGCGATGTTCTCGCGCCGATGTCCGATCTGTTCATCATAGACAGCGATGTTCTGTCGCGGCTGACTCTTTCCAGCTCCGGCGGTGATATTTTCGACGAGCAATTCATCGGGAGCCAGAAGAACGCGGTGCTCCGTCTGATAAATTACAGCGCGCGCTCCGCAGTGAAGAACGGCGCGCGGATAGGAATATGCGGCTCGCTGGCGCAGGACCCGTCGCTTACCGAAGAGTTCCTGAGAATGGGTATCAACAAGTTCTGCGTTCCTGCCGGACAGCTTGAAGAGGTTCGAAGCGCGGTCATAAACGCAGACCTTGCAGAATGAATAAACGTCGCTGTAAAATAACTCAACAACCATGCCCGGGCAACCATTCTATGGAAGCTCGGGCTTATCTGCCGGATATTTCCGCAAGCTCCGCCTGTTTTATTCTGTTTTTACTCTGAAGACCGCGGAGTCTTTCGCCAAGAGTTCCCATTCTGACCGCCCCCCTGATAAAAGTATAACATACCGTCCGGTTTTGCCAGAATTACTTAAAGTAAAGGGTATATTGACAAACAGCTATTGTTGTGATATACTAAGTATGCAGAAACTTTACATTTAGTAATGTTTGCATATCAGAAAGATTATATACGGACAAAGGCGTGTCACTATGGAATGGTACAATGTTATCAGAAATGGATATGATACGCATGAAACTGATGCCGTTGACATCGCTCTGTCCCAGCTGCGGGGCTTGATAAGTTGATAGGGCAGTATAGGTAACAGGAAAACTGAGGTGTAATAATATGAGTGATTATGCGATCCGCTCCACGCAGGGTTACGAACCTGACCAGCACGAAAATGTGTTATCAAGTATCTTTAAGCAGTATGAATCAGTGATCGTTCAGAGCCTGATCACATCTTTCGGGCTGGATTTTCTTATTACAGACCGTCACGGCGGCGATGTGGACACTATACATAACGTAAGGCAAATTGGGTCTGATCCTGAAATGCAGTATAAAAACGCTGCAAACAAGGCAGCATACACGACAACAGAGGAGAATACAACTCAAGCGAATATCACAGCGATCCCCGATATATAGCTAAGAACCGCCAAATAAGTGAACAAAAGAAAAAAGGCGAATTATATGATTCTTACACCGGAGAGAAAATCACCTACAACGAAAAAAGCGATCTTGATCACGTTATTTCGGCGAAAGAAATACACGATGACCGCGGGAGCCAGTACATAAGCGCTTCATACAGAGCCATGCGGAACGAATATGGAGTAAAGCAGAGCATGAACAACGCCGCAGATATTACTCGGATAAGACGGGCAAACCGGCGGCCGCCGCAATGGAATAAATATCCACGCGGCGTAGCAAAGTGGATATTTATTCCATTGCACTGCTGCTCAAAATTTTTGAGTGAAATGTGTAAAGCTATATTTTCAATATCATTATAACAATTTTCAGGAATGCATATTCGAACTTTCGCATTGCGATATGCCTTACAGCCGAATGGGCGCACGTCACCGTGCGCCCATCATTTTGTTCATTTTTCGTCAGCGGATCATGCGCTCAGCCCGACCAGCCATCTGAGTATCATACTTGCGTCGGCACAGTTGACCTTTCCGTCGCCGTTGAGGTCCATGAGCTGGAGGCTTTCGCCCGAATCAAGCCCCACTGAATAGCGCAGCAGAGAAACTGCGTCGTAAATGTCAAGAATGCCGTTGTTGTCAAAGTCGCCCTGCCTGTCGCTGTACCTGCATACCATTACCGCGTATTCGCCAGGGGAGTTCATGCCCGGAATAACGGCAGTGCCGTCCTCTGCAAGCTTTACGCAGGTCTGGAATACGAGATTGCCGTCTGTCAGTTTGTATACATTCGCGAACTCGCCTGCATACCGCTTCAGGAACGTAAACCTGATCTCGGCGGGAATATCAGCGCTTATCCTGTATTTGCCGCCCGAAACCCCGCGCAGCGAGCCTGCGTCAGCAGAACCGGGAAACAGCGAGAGATCGGCTGCTGATACTGTTGTTATCTTCGAGCCGTCAACAAGCCAGCTCTTTGTGCTGTCGTACACGAACTCAACCTTTATCTTCCTGTCCGCGATCGCCCTGATTATTTCCGCGGGAACTGTGGTTTCTCCGTTCAGGGCAATAGTCGTGCTGCCACTGTTCTGTCTGCCAAGGTCTGAGGCAATGTTCGCCCAGGTTTTCTGTTCGCCGTTTATCGTGGGATTCGTTCTGGTCGTGTTATCCCTGTTGTGAGTTCCGCCGCTTATATGTCCGCCCGAGCTTTCGCCGGAGCTTCCGCCTGAGCTTCCACCTGAGCTTCCGTCAGAGCTTCCACCGGAGCTTCCGCCTGAGCTTCCACCCGAGCTTCCACCCGAGCTTCCGCCCGAGCTTCCGTCAGAGCTTCCGCCCGAGCTTCCGCCCGAGCTTCCGTCGCTCTTTACGGGAGTTATAACGTACCCGCACACCGTGCAGTACTCCGCCTCCGTGGCGGTAGCTTCGCCGCTTGAAACATGGCTCTCCGTTCCGGTCACGGCGTCGCAGTATTCGCACTTGTGCCAGTGACCGTCCTTGTCGTATGTGTACTTTACCGACCACTTGTGGTCGGTCTTTGCAATGATCACGTCCGCAGGCGCGACCTCCGTCGATGCAGCATCGTCGCTGTAATACCTTGCGCAGGTTTCACATTCCCAGTACTCGATATTGCCGGTATTCTGACAGGTTGCCTGCACGGCTGCATGGTGAACGAGCTTGCCGTGTCCAGAATTTACCTTCCTGAAAACAGCCTCGCTGGCGTTCAGTTCTTCAGTTTCCCTGTAGCGGAGATATGCGGTAACGTCCTTGAGGTGAGCCACGGTCGTGGTGTTCACGCCGCTCCATGTCGTGCCGTCAAAGCTGTATTCAACACCCTTAAGCCCGGTCTTTATCGTTGCCGTAAGTTCGCTGCCGTCACCGGCGAACACTACGTCAAACGCAGCGGGGGCGGGCGCGTCCTGGTCGTCCCTGGCGGTCAGGGTGATCTTTACGGTGAATGTAACGCTCTCATAGTTGTCAGAAGCAAGCGTGATTGTGAACGAGCCTGTCTTGCCTATATCGTCAGCGGTGTTCGGACCAAGATGGAAAGTGAACTTTCCGTCAGAATAGCAGGAACCCGGAATAATTCCCGCGCTTATCGTCCCGTCCTTTTTAGTTCTGAATACGGTTACCTGCCCCATATTATCAGGAAGTCCTGCAACGCTTACCGTTATGTCCTTGTCGGCTGACCACCTGTACGAAACCCCAATATCGGGAATCGTCAGCGCCGGAGCCTTTTCTATCGTGAACTTCCAGCTTTCAGCAGTAAGGCCGGAAGCCGCCTTATAGTTGCTGCCCTCGGCAGCGTCTATCTTAAATGTATACGTTCCTGCGCTGACAGGCTCGGCTTCCTTGCCGCTCTCATCGTAATACTTTACGGTGAGTTCGCCAACGCCCCTTATGTCGGGCTGCGGTGTTACCGTAACTTCCTTTGCCGTGTTGCTGAACGTCCTGTTATCAGGGAGTTCAACATTAAGTTCATATACTGTAAGCGCTTTCTTGCCGACCTTTACAACAAAGTTCTCATAATAGTCATTGGGGAAATAATCAGACCCGCTATGAATGAGCTTGTATATTACATCGCCCGCTTCAGCCGCTATATCTGTAAACGTGTTGTCTATAATGGTATATTTTCTGCCGCCGACCACAGCATTGAACGAGCCTGTATTATCCTCAGCGGAAATATCGTCGCCATAATAGTCGTTTTCAAAGGTTATCGTCGCCTTTGTTGTGAACGTAATGTCGTCGTCATAAACAGGTTCTTCATCACCGACACGGTTAAGCTCAAGCTTTTTTGCGTACTTAACGGACGGTACATAGGTGCTTCCCTTGAACGAGGGATAGTACGCAACGCCGTTTTCCGTATCGTTGAGCCGCTTCTCCCAGACTTTCCCATCAAAACCCATCTTTTCAAGCGCGCCGTAAGACGTCATCTCAAGGGTTGTAAGAGCCGTGCCGCTTTCTTCTTCGTCAAATTGGCAAACCTCATTGTTGTAATAGCAATTTTCAGAGGGAGAAAGACTGATCAGCCCCACTTTGCTATCATTGAGTGCTGTACCTACAAAGTAGCAGGATTTCAGCTCAGAACCCTCTTTGCCAAGCGCAGCGATACCGCCGACCAGCCCATTCGTGGCTTCAACATTTGCCAGGGCAAAGCAGTTGCTGATCGTTTTGTTATTAAGACCGCAGACAGCGCCGGTATGGTTTGCACCGCCATAGATTTTTCCATCAAAGGAGCAGCCGTAAATCGTGCCGTCGTTTACTGCGCAGATACCGCCGGAATAATTATCCGTGCTGCTCCCCACCGAGCTGTCAATATTGCCCTTGACCGCAAGGTTAATGATAGTACCCTTGTTTGTGCCAAACAGTCCACAGGTGCTGTCGTCTGTCAGGGTTACCGTGTGACCGTTGCCGCTGAACCTGCCGCTGAACGTACCCGTACTCAGGCTAGTCGGAATGAAATCATTAGGCGCCAGGGAATAAGCAAGGGTTATATCGTCGCCGAGAACGAAATTTTCAGACCACTTCACATCCGACTGCCAATAGGTACGAAAAACATCTTCAGAGCTGATAAGGGTGTAGGGCTGCCAGTCGGCGCTGCCGCCTGCGTAGGCGAAGTTAAAGACATCACTGCTTACGCCCTCGGATTCGCCGAAGCACTTAAGGCTCATATAATAGCAGGTTTTTGTGCCGAATTTGCCGTCTTTTGCGTCGGGAGTAACAACAACTCCCTTTCCTGCATTCCAGATATCGGGGTTGAAGCTGCCGATTTTGCCGATATCTTTGTCGCAAAGGGTATCGGTTTTGCAGGAGTCATTATCGCCTTTGTTGGCTATTTGAGCCGTGCCATTGATAAGGTTTATCGACCCGCTGACATCCATGTCAAACCGGCAATGGCTCAATTCTGATCTGCCGCTATAGGAAACGTTGCCAATTCCGCAGATACCGCCGACAATTGCAGAGCTTGTGAAACCGCTGACCTTGCCAACGCTTACGCAGTACACGACTACAGGGTCTTTACCATACATTTCTCCGCAAATGCCGCCTATATAATCCTTACCGCTTACATCAGCCGAGTTAAAGCAGTTGGATATTGTGGCATAGTTTGTGCCGCATATACCGCCAACCTTGCCATCAGACTGCGTGGTCGCCGATTGCTTTACTTCGCCGTCAAAGGAGCAGCTATAGATCGTGCCTTCATTCTTTGCGCAGATACCGCCGATATACTCCTCGCCGGTAACTTCGCCGCTTACAGCGAGGTTCATTATCAGACCCTTGTTCGTTCCGAACAGGCCGACTAAATCATCAAGATAATTTACACTGATATTACTGATGGTATGCCCGTTGCCGCTGAACTTTCCCGTAAAGGAAGTGCCGCTCTTATATGCTATGGGACGATAATTGTTGCCGCCAAAATCGATATCTTGGGCAAGAACGTAGTTTCCGGAAAGATCATCGTCAATTTTCCTGAAATCTTCAACCGTTTCAATATACTTAAACTCCTGCCAGTCCGGGGTGGAGTCCGTGCTGAAATTATAGACTTCGACTTCTCTTGCCGCGGCAGTACCTACGCCGTTAAGGCTCGGATATGTATAGGATTTTGCCGCGAATCTGTCGGTTGGGTCCTTATCGGCTATGCCTCCAGCGCCGCCCACGTTCCAGACGCTGCCGTCGAAGCCATCAGGGAGCGAACCGCCGCAAAGCTCGGCAGTGGTTTTGCCGTAAGCCGTAACTTTATTTGTAAAACCGCCGACAAGCTCTCTGGGGCACACATCGCTGTCATTGTAGCAGTTTTCCACTGAAGCGCCATAAGTATTCATGACGCAAATGCCGTAACCCCTTATTACGCTGCCATCTTCAGAGATCTTGTCTTCAGCGATCACCGCTCCGAGATTCATGCAGGTTTTAATTATGCCATAATTGTTGGTATTTATTCCGCTTGCATAGGAGGAACCCTCGAGCGTGCCGGCGTTATAGCAATTTTGTACGACGCCATTCTCTCTATTGATGTAAACAATACCTGCGCTGCATACTCCTTCTACTGACGCGTTACTAAAGCACCGGCTGATAGTGCCGCTGTTGTCATCGCAGATACCGCCGAGCTGACCGCCGTTGGGGTTGGAGCATATGATAGTTCCGCTCAACACGCCGCAGCCCTCAATGGTTCCGCTGTTGAACGCGCATACTCCGCCTGCGTTCATAGTTGTTGTGATATCTATCTTCTCAAGATAAACGTCCTTGATCTCGCCGCTGCTGTATGCAAACAGACCGCTGTTGTCACCGCCGCCGACCGTAAGATTCCTTATAGTTTTCCCGCTGCCGGAAAACTTTCCGGCGAACTGATTGTCTTTCGTCCCTATCGGCGTCCACTCTTTGCCGCCGAGGTCGATGTCGGCGGTAAGCTTAAAGTATGTATTCTCATCGGTTTCGCCGCCGTTCACCATCTTCGCGAGATTTGCAAGCTCCCCGGCGCACGATATCTGATAGGGCGCGCCCTGGGAGCCGTCGCCGGCTGCAAATTTCGCCGCCGAATCGATCCATGTTTCCGCGCCTGCCGTTTTCTGCGGAATGATAAACAATGCCGCCGCGATTATCAGCAGCAATGCTATTCCGGCTGAAATCAGCCGATTTCTTGTTTTTGTCATATTTACCTCCTGATGTCCGGGTCTGCCGTGCAGAACCCTTATATCCAAACCATTTCCTTATATTATACTGGAATTTTTTAGATTTGTCAATAACTTCATGAGAACCTGCGCCCGGATTTTACAGATTCTGTTCTGTTACATAATGACAAATGACAGACAGCGGGTGTAACTTTGAGCATAATAAACCAGTTAGGGTACAATACTATCTATCGACGAGCATATCCGGCGGTTATTCCAATAATTCATGTAGTATGTTTTCAGCGGCTCTGCTGAAAGGCTTGTCGGCTTTAAAATCGCGTTTCAGCAGGTCGTCTGATTTTCTCGCTTCGCGGTCCCGTTCGGCTATCGGTTGGGTCCGTGCGTTATTCTGATGGCTGTCATTACGCGGTATACCGTGGTTTCGTCCGGTATTCCGGAATCCGGATATTTAAGGGGCAGCGCCTTATGCATTCGCTCGTTTAATCAGCGTTTCATTTCGGGGTGGTGCTTGTAGAATTCGTGCTTGTCATCGTACATTCTTGATTCGGCGATACGCACCAGCTCGTCAACTGAGTCAGCGGAGCCGCTCCACACGGCGCCGATGGAAGCCTGCGGAACTTCCATTGCCAGAAGCCTGTGGTGGAAGTTCTCAGTGCGCTCAATGAATGCCTGCTCGTCGGCGGTCTCCATCAGGACAATGAATTCGTCGCCGCTTATTCTGAAGCAGTGATCCGTTCCGAATTCAGCAGTCAGCATTTCGGAAAAGCCCGTTATCAGACGGTCGCCGTACTCGTGTCCTTTGGTGTCGTTCGTGTATTTCAGACCGTTCACGTCCGCAAAGAGGACTGCGAGCGCGCCGCCGTGCTTCTCGAAATTCTCGCAGAAGTCGTTGTATGAGAAACGGCTGTGAACTCCGGTCAGGGTGTCGTAGCTGCAAAGGTATTCCAGCGCTTTCTGGCGGTGGAGTTCCGATATGTATTCGTCGTGGATATCCCGTATATACAGCATGAATATCTGATTTTCGTCCGTGTATTCAACGCTCGGGACCAGCTCCATGTTTACCCAGCGGAACTCTCCGTTATATTTCCTGCGGTAGCGGAACCTGAGAACCCCATGGTGCTCACGCAGGCGCGTCCTTAGGCGCGCGGGATTGACGAAGTCAATATAGTCCTGAATGTCTTCGGAGTGTATGGCTCCTGCTACCGCAATGTTACGGAACCAGCCGGAAAACGTGTGCGTAAATCCGTTTTTGGGAGCAAGTTCACTCGGGTATGCCTTTATTATCTCAAAAGAATCCGAGTTGAGGTTCACCTTGAGAATTTTATGGAAGCACTTGGCAAGCATTCGCATTGCGTCCTCGGTGTTGCATACCTCCGCGTCGGATTCCTTCCATGTGTAGACCGCCCACGGTGAACTTTCGGAAAAATCCTGCGGCAGAACTATCTCCAGCCGGAGCCACTTCTGAGAATTACCGACCTGCCTGCGGAAATTCACAGTGATACGCTTTCTTCTGGTGAGTACTTCGCGGAGGATATAATCCCTGTCCGTGCACCGGCGGTACTGCGGCACGTCTTCATCTGGTATCAGCCCTGTGGAGACCACCAGTCCGCAGTATTCGTATATCGTTTTACCGCTGAGGCAGTTTTTCTCCTCGTCTGTGTCAAGAATTTTCACGAATTTATATTCTCCGGTGAGAATGTTTACCCATGCGACCTTGTAGTAGTCATTCCAGAGAACGTCCTGAACCTTACTTATATCTGACATGATCTGCACCTCGCTTTATGGCCTAATTGTCTGATAACACGGAACTAACCCTTGATCTGTGTCTGTTATACCGGATATCAGAAATAGGCTGCTGTCTATTATATATATATCGGCAGAGACATGACTTTTATTTAGTTCAGAAAGTGAAAAAAGTCGTTTTTGCCAAGAAAAAAAACTTTTTCAAGGTGTTTTGCCATCCTGAAAAGTTTTTTTGAAAAAACACTTGACAAATTTGGCAGCGTGTGATATAATATATACACGATGTGTTCTGAGTGGTTCAGAAGCTTCTTATATTGTAGTTCATCATTATGGAGAAATACCCAAGTGGTGAAGGGGCTCCCCTGCTAAGGGAGTAGGTCGGCTAAAACCGGCGCGAGGGTTCAAATCCCTCTTTCTCCGCCAGCATGAAACCGTATAGCAAACAGATTGCACGGCTCTTAAGGGTAGTGTAATCTCTTTGCTATATATAGGATTGTATATTAACGCTGCCGCAGCACTTCGGTGTTGGAACTTTCAGTGCCGCAGCAACGAGAATATAAGCTAGGTTGTTTCCACCTCTACGCACATTCGCAGAACGCAGTCAGGAGTTACCTGCTCGTTCATCTTATCTTTCCATCAGTTTGGACATCAGCTATCGTTATCAAGCTGAGGGTTTTCCTTTGAAGAAAGAAAACACTGACGTTGATGTGATCCCTCTGTTTAGTCGGCTTCACAGCCGTCACACTCGCTCGTTTCATGGCGAAGTCCTAAGGACAAGATAACATTTGCTATTGCATGGTGGCATTCGATTTGTATTATGACCGCTGGGAAGCGGAGATAAGCAGAAAAATAGAAAGCGCCTGGATATAGTTATCCAAACGCTCTCACAAAGAAAATGTATCTAAGCGCTATGACCGCTAAATCAAGCGCAGAGATGGCACCTGTAAAAGCCGTTTGGATGCTGGTAACATCCTCTCGGTCGTCCGTGTGTGTATATGCACACACACGGATTGCGGGTGTTAATTGAATATTGTTCAAGGCTTGCGTGAAAAATGGAATTCATGGAAGCCTATTGGTGTTTACTAAATCGCCTTATTTATTATACTATATTATTCTCCGCTTGTCAATGTCAATGACGGCACAATTTATTACAATTTTATGTTGTGCGTTTTGTGCAATATATACATCATGAAACACACAGGTGCCTCATTATGAGGCACCTCAGCTTGTCGAAAAAGTCATCTTTCGTAGAAAAAAGAAAGATGGCTTTTTGAATATTAAGCAGCGAGGAATATGAA
>CAKSPH010000030.1 GCA_934481355.1 uncultured Oscillospiraceae bacterium
TAGTTATATAGGGTAAAAAAAATAGAACTTTTTTGCTAAGTAACGTCAGCCATTCGCTAGCTCATGGGACGTTACTAAGCAAAAAAGCGTTGCCCTTGCAAGAACCCCACGACCGTGTTTTTTATTTGGCACAGGGTACGAAGTCAGTCCGAGCGGGGGGAAAAATCGAGATTAAGACGCTCAAAGTGCGTAAAAAAGAAAAAAAGGATCTCAGGGAAACGAGCCAAGAACCGCCGAAAAGAAAAATCAGGTTATGACCCGCTGGAGCGCATGAGCTTCAAGGGTTAAATACATCAATTTGCAGAGGAGAAAAGGACATGAATGACATGACACAAGCAGAATTAGAAGCATTCCGCAAGGAAGCCCGAAGCGTTGCATTTTATGAGGTAATCGAACTAATCCGTGACGGCAAAACCATTGACCAGATACTTGATATCCTAAAGGAAAAGGTTAAGGCATAAGAAAAGGAGCCGTCCCGACACAAGCAAGTCAACGGCTCCATAGCGAACACCGGGCGGTGAACCTCTGCCACCGTCTGATGTTCCTATTATACCACTACACAGAAAATTTGTCAAGCCCCTCAGAGGGCGGAAAGGAACACTATGTTATATTCAGAAAAGGCAACTCACACCGCACAGTATACACAGATTCAAGTTACAGCAATGCTTGATACATACATCAACATCTACAACAACAACGAACTATTTGCAGACAATCCCAAGTTTTACAAAACACTCAATCAGGAATTTCACAGAAGAGTTATAGAGGACCTCGCCGAAGCACTCGGAATACAGATATTCCTTGAAACAATAACCACCGTTAACGATAAGAACATAGCACGGACACATACAAGATATGTAATACAGTAAACAAGCTGCCCCCGCAAGGGGGCGCCCATCAGGGCAGAAAGGGAAAAGAACATGATTGAATATTGTGTTTATTACAGAGATGAAAGCGTTATGATGGGTGACAAGCCTTTTTCATGGATGATAGGAAGGTTTACCGATGAGAAATACGCTAACATATTCATTAAAGCAGTTCGCAAGGCAGACATACAGAGCAAAAATATTACATACTTCATAGACAAGTGGGACACCGAAAAAATGACATTTGTCAAGTAAACACAATCCCCTCGGAGCAATCCGAGGGGAAAACTTTTAGCGGAGAGAGTAGGAAAAAAGCCCCTAACCCTTTTTGCAACCCCAATTACAGTAAATCTTTATCCGCTTAGATGGTTAGTCACTACCCATTGACAAATACATTATTATAGTATAAAATAATAGACAACACGAATAACCCGCATTTTGTTCAGTCAAAACAAAAATCCGGGTGATGAATTTTATCTTTTACGCAATCTGTCCTGTCTCAAAAGTAGTTAAAGAATAATATTTGATATGGAGGAACAAATGAATAAAACATATGACGATGCCCCGCAGCTATTAAAGGATTATTTAATATACCTTCAGATAGTAAAAAATCGATCAGAATTGACTGTGCTAAATTACTACACAGATCTTAGGTCATTCTTCAGATTTTACAAGATAAAAAACGGCCGCGCTTCTTCTGATCCAAATGATTTTCAAAGTATCACGATTTCAGATATTACTGAAGCGGATATCCGTTCCGTCGATTTAATGTTGGCTCAGGAGTTCCTTATTTTCACCAAGAACGAAAAGGACAATAAACCGAAAGCTCGTTATCGCAAAGGCGTTGCCCTCCGGCAATTCTTCAAGTACCTTACCAATAATAAGGGTATGTTTAACGTGAGCCCGCTTGCTAACCTTGAACTAGCAACACCAAAACCGGCTCTTCCAAAATATCTTACGCTGGAAGAATCAATGGAGATGCTTACCAGTCTGAACACCGCTGATCAAAAGCGAGATTATTGTATAATTACATTCTTCCTTAATTGCGGGATGCGTCTGAGTGAACTTGTTGGGATTGACTTACAGGATATTCGAAGCACAAGAGATGCTGCTGGAAAGACAATATATACACTGAAAGTACTCGGAAAAGGAAACAAAGAACGTATTATTTACCTGAATGACGCCTGTGTAAATGCGTATATTGACTACCTTGACCCTGCTGAAACTGACAACCAAAAGCGTTCTGCCGCTGGCAATCGTGATATGACAGCCAAAACTGACGCTCTTTTCCTCAGCAAAAGAAACACACGCATATCAAACCGCCGAGTACAGCAGATTGTTGAGCAATGTCTAAAAGAAAGCGGTCTTGATAATCGAGGATTATCTGTGCATAAACTTAGACATACTGCTGCTACGCTAATGTACCAAAATGGCGTTGATGTCCGCGTACTCAAGGAAGTACTTGGACATGAAAATTTAAATACCACCCAAATATACACACATATTTCTGATGAACAAATGGAAAAAGCAATGAACCAGAATCCTCTGGCTAACTTAACGTCTAAAAAAGGCAGAGGAAACTAACACTCCCCTGCCCTTAATTAACAACCGCTCCGGAAAAACCGGAGCGGTTGTTGATTACACTGTCTGTGCTGTATAGAGTTTATAATAGTCGCCTTTCTTTGCCATTAGTTCATCATGTGTGCCTGCCTCAGTTATACCCTTATTTGAAACATACATGATCTTATCACAACTGCGTATTGTCGAGAGCCTATGTGCGATAATAAACGACGTTCTTCCCTGAAGAAGATGGTTCAGTCCATTTTGAAGATATCGCTCTGTCTTTGCATCTATGGAAGATGTTGCCTCATCCAGCACCAATATTTTGGGATTAGAAACTATAGTTCTTGCAAAAGCTATGAGCTGCTTCTGTCCTTGTGAAAGACCTGCGCCTCGCTCGTTTACCTCAGTATCATAACCATCTGGAAGGGACTCAATATAGCTGTCTATTCCAACTATTAAGCACGCATTGTGAATCTCCTCATCAGTTGCGTCAAGCTTTCCGTACGCTATATTATCGCGTATGGTTCCGCTGAAAATAAAGCTGTCCTGAAGCATTATTCCCATCTGGGAGCGAAGCGAATGCAGTGTGACATTTGAAATGTCGCTGCTGTCAATGTCAATCTCTCCGCCGCTCAGATTATAAAAACGTGAAATCAGATTAACGATAGTAGTTTTCCCTGCACCGGTAGGTCCAACAAGCGCAACGCTTTCGCCGGCCCTGACATCAAAAGAAAGATTCTCAAGAATATTGATACCCGGTTCGTAAGCGAAGGTGACGTTTCTAAAATGAACATCACCGTGTATCTCCGGCATTTCTTTTGCGTCCGGAGCATCGTCAACAGTTACAGGCTCGTCCATCATCTCAAATATACGTTCAAGGTTTGCCACCGCATTGATGAAAGTATTCATCAGATTTGAAAGGTTCATAAGCGGCTGCCAGAATCTCGCTGAATAATCCGTCATTGCGATGATAGTACCAAACGATACAACTCCGCGCATCCCAATAAGTCCAACTCCAAAAATAAACGCCCTGACGATTATTGACACTACATCAGTGCTCGGCCATACAAGATTGGAATAGGAAACGGCTTTCATCCATGCTTTTTTGTAATTTTTCGCCAGTTTGTCATTTATCTCAGCGTTCTCTTCTTCGCGCGTGAACATCTGTGATATTTTTACTCCGACAATGCTTTCGTGGAGATAAGCGTTGAGATTGGAACTCTTGTTGGATACCTGCTGCCATGCCTTTCGCTGGCCGTTTTTGATGATCAGCATTATCACGGCATAAACCGGAAGTCCCGCCATAGTTATCAGCGCTAGCTGCCAGTTAACGAAGAACATGAAAATCGTTATGAATATCAGGTTGATTATCTCGAGAATAAAGTTAATCAATCCATTGGTCATAAGGTCAGATATAGCGTTAATGTAATTGATAATACGCGTCAGGATTTTCCCGTGCGGACGGCTGTCATAATATTCAAAGCTCAGCCGCTGCATATGTTCAAACAAATCCTTTCTAATATCGTAGACAATGTCCTGACCTACTTTTGTCATCATAACGGAGCGTATCTTCGCAAAAATAACACTAATTACAATGCAGGCAAAAACAGCAAGACCGCTCAAAATTATATACTTTACGCGATCCTCTGGGCTCACAGCAGACTGCTGATCTATCGGTATCATGTAATTGTCTATCGCATTCTGAACGATCATGGGTGACAGAAGTCCGACCACCGAGCCAAGCGCACTAAGTATAAGTGCCACAGCGATTCTTTTCTTGTATTTTGCTGCATACACCAGCGAACGTTTCAGATGACGTATGTCAAAAGGGGTTTCAAGAACTTCATCAACATCAAATTTATTTCTAGCCATATATTACCACCTCACTTCTGAAGATCATAAACATCACGATAATAGCCGTTTTTCGAAATAAGTTCCTCGTGGGTTCCTTGCTCGAGAATACCGCCGTCCTTAAGCACGATTATCTTATCTGCATATTTTGCGGTAGAGATGCGCTGTGCAATGATTATTTTAGTGCATGGGAAATCAAGATTTGAAAGCGCATTCTGTATATGCTTTTCGGTTTCAAGGTCAACTGCCGAGGTCGTATCATCAAGAATCAGGATAGCTGGCTTAACTGCAAGCGCTCTTGCAAGTGAAATTCTTTGCTTCTGTCCGCCGGAAAGACCAACTCCCCGCTCGCCGACTATCGTGTCGTATCCGTCTGAAAGTCTGCGGATAAAGCCGTCTGCATCAGCCGCCCTTGCGTATTTTATAACGTCTTCCTCAGGCATATCGGTGTTGCCAAAACATATATTGCCGTCAATGGTATCGGAATAAAGCAGCACGTCCTGTGTTGCAAAGCCAATATTGTGGCGTAGCTGCTTAAGTTTGAGATGACTTACGTTAACTCCATCAACTCTGACTTCTCCGCTGTTCACGTCGTAAACACGCGGGATAAGTTCAGCAAGCGTAGTTTTACCGGAGCCGGTTTCTCCCATTATTACAACAGTCTGCCCCGGCTCAACAGTGAAGCTAACATCTTTAAGAACCTCCGTATTGCCATAGGAGAAGCTTACATGATCAAATTCCACCTTGCCGTCAAAACGTTCAGGCTTGTCTACTGCATCATTTCGGTCAACTATTCTAGGACTTCCGTAATATATCTCAATTATCTTATTTGCAGACGCAGAAAAACGCTGGAGATCATTCACGATGTTTCCGAGTGTTCTCATGGGGTTGGAAAGCGTCCAGATAAGTCCTGAGAAAGCCGCATACTGTCCCATGGTTATTCTGCCAAATACAACAAACAGCCCACCTGCAATGATCATGACCACAGAAAGTGACTGAGCAGTTGTTTCAAGAAACGGGAAGAACTTAAGCCACATAAAAGCGGCTTTTTTATTTGCATCGCTGTATTCCCTGCTATATTTGTCAAACTGATCTATCTCATGATCCTCACGGGCAAAAGCCTTTACGACGCGGTTTCCGGAAATGTTCTCTTCTGCCGCAGTGTTCATACGGGACAACTTTTCACGAAGGTCAACGTAGAGAGGTCCGACCTTACGTTTGAACAGCCATGTTATTAACAGGATAACCGGAGTCAGCGCTATCATGCAGAGAGCCATCAGCCAGTCCATCGTAAAGAAGAAAATCAACGAAGCGGAAAACAGTACTATACACTCCACGATTGTCTTGATTATCCACGCGATGGAGTGACGTACCATGTCAAGATCCGCGGAAACTCGCGTCATTATGTCGCCGGTACGATAAACATTATAAAAAGACGCGTCCTGATTCTCGATTTTGTCAAACAGAACCTTTCTTACGCGATAAATAAGCGTCTGCGAAGTATGCTCGTACATCATGTTACTTCCGTACTGCATTCCACAGCGTATAAGCGTAAATCCTACCATTGTAGCAAGCATCAGGATCAGGAGGTCCGTGTGCTCCTGAAGATTCTGCAAGGCATTGTCGTTAACTATGAATGTATCAGTAATCTGCTGGGTAAAGTACGGCGTGATTATGTACATCGACTGACATATCACGGTTAGGCAAAGCGCGAGTATGTAAATTGCACGGCAGCCCTTCATGTTCTTCCATAGCCATCTGAAAAGAAACATATTATCTCCCCTTCCTTTTTTCGCCCGGTGTATTTGTATATGGGCGAGTTGAAAACGTTTACTGATAGTATATCAGAAAACAAAAAAAAGTAAATCGGCAAAAGCATAAAATATCTTTGTGAATTTAGCTGTTTTTTCGGTATAATAAATAATCATGATAGATTTATACGATTTTTCAGGCGTATTTTACAACTATGTACAGATCTACGAAAAAATAAAAATGCGCCGCTGAAAAATCAACGGCGCACAGTAAATCTAATCTGGAATCAAGCCTTGCCAACAGAACCGAACAGTTCCATCTTCTCCTTGACCTTAGCCTTGATAGCCTCAGTGCCGGGTGCGAGAAGCTTTCTGGGATCGAAGCCCTTACCCTGAAGATCCTTGCCCTCTTCAATGTACTTTCTAGTAGCTTCCTGGAATACGAGCTGGCACTCGGTGTTAACGTTGATCTTTGCAACGCCGAGAGAGATTGCCTTCTTGATCATGTCATCAGGAATGCCTGTGCCGCCGTGAAGTACAAGAGGCATATCTCCGACTTCTGCCTTGATCTTAGCCAGTGTGTCGAAGGACAGACCAGGCCAGTTAGCAGGATACTTACCGTGAATGTTGCCGATACCAGCTGCCAGCATTGTAACGCCGAGGTCAGCTACCATCTTGCACTCCTTAGGATCTGCACACTCGCCCATGCCGATAACGCCATCCTCTTCGCCGCCGATAGAACCTACCTCAGCCTCAAGGGAGATACCGAGGATATCGCAGGTGTTAACAAGAGCTGTTGTCTTTGCGATGTTCTCTTCGATCGGATAGTGAGAACCGTCGAACATGATGGAGGAGAAGCCTGCGTTGATGCAAGCCTTAGCGCCCTCAAAGGTGCCGTGATCAAGGTGCAGGGCAACCGGAACTGTGATATGCAGATTTTCGATCATGCCCTTTACCATACCAACGATGGTGGAATAACCGCACATATACTTGCCTGCGCCCTCAGAAACACCGAGGATAACAGGGGACTTGCACTCTTCTGCGGTGAGGAGGATAGCCTTTGTCCACTCAAGGTTGTTGATGTTGAACTGACCAACAGCGTACTTGCCGTCGCGAGCCTTGTTCAGCATTTCTTTTGCAGATACTAACATAGTTTTATATCTCCTTTGAAATAAAGTTGGATAAAAATCCATTCAATTTATTATAACGCATTTTTCTTAAAAAAGCAATATATTTTTCAAAAAAAGTGTAAATTCCAATTACAAAGCAGAACGTCATCCCTGCTCAACTTCCGAGGAATACCTGAACATCTCTTCCGTGGCGACATTTTCAAAGGATTCAAAGCCCTCCTCGCGGCGCATCTGATAGTAGCTGTCAAGCAGCGGCAGGACAATGCATATAGCTGCCGTTATAACCGCCGCAATGATTATCACTATCATTTTCTGCTTTCTGGTCCATTTGTGCTGCGGAACGGCTTCGCCCTTTACCTCAAACTGGCGTATCCTGCATGAATTTACACTGCGGATAACATAAGCTTTCAGCTTATCTCCCGCAGAGATCTTTGCACAGATATCCTTATAACTCTTGTCAAGCGATGATATAAGCTCCTCCGGAAGCTCGCCAAGCACTGCCCGGACATATTTCACGCTTTCGCCTGTTATTTTCGATATCTGCTCAGGTTCAAGGTCATTTTCCCACGCCATATGAATAATTGAGCGCACAACAAAAGGCTTCTGGAGTATCAACTCAAGAAGCTGCTGTTTTTTGCTGTCAAGCTCCACCCCGGTAAGAGTCACTGCGGATTCGTTTCCGTCCGCTTCCCTTGCCATGGGATAGGCTTTCAGAATAAGGCTGTAAAGCTCAGTATCGTCAGTATAGTCGGCACAGTCGGACATCATCTTCACGAAGATTTCCTTTGCGGCGCTAAAATCCTTAGTGGAAATCAGCGCCAGCGCGAAAATATCATCGCCGAAATCATCAATAAGGTGTGTAATTTCCATATCAGGTATTGTGGTCGCTTACATGGAACTGCTTGAGGTTTCCGATCTTCTGGCTGCGCTCAACCATTATCTTCTCAATGTCCTCCACGGTCACGCCGCGGTCAACCATCATAACTATCATGTGATACAGCAGGTCGTTTATCTCATTTGAGAGCTCGTCCTTGTCATTGTTCTTGGCAGCGATAACCATTTCAGTACACTCCTCGCCGCACTTTTTGAGTATCTTGTCGATTCCCTTGTCGAACAGATAACAGGTATAGGAGCCCTCCTGCGGGTTTGCCCTGCGGTCTACTACTACGTCGTACATATCCTTGAATGCGTCCATCATGTTGATTACTCCTCAATATTTAATACTTTGAAAAAACGTCTGAAACCTCCGCCGAAGCCGTCCTCAAGCTGAAAATCCTCCGGCGTCATATCGTAATAATATTTTCCCGTGCGGATATCCAGCGATATTCTGTCAAGCGGATATCCCTCGACCTTTTTGGGGTGCGGCTTGTCGGTGATCCAAAAGCTCCCGCCGGAAATATCCCCGCCCATATGTTCATAAATCTTAGTTTCAGACATAACAAGACATATTGCGTTTAAATATCTGGCGGTAAGCCTGCCATATTTTTTTGCAAGTCCGGCATAATACTCCGTCATTTCATCATCGGTCAGCCGTTTTCCATTGATATTCCTTACATGAGTTCCGGGCTGCAACTCATCCGGGAGCTGCTCTATATACAGCCCGCTGTCGCAGGAAAACACCGGCACGCCATAATGCCGATAGTAGGCAACGGCTTTAGAACGGGCATTTTCCAAAGGCGACCTGCCATTTTCATCTGCCGCAGGTGGCTGCCCGGGCATATCTGACAAGCTCAGAAGCTGAATGCCTGTCCCAGAAAGCTGATTCCTCATGGAATTAAGCTTCGCCGGATTCCCGGTGCCATATAACAGCGTTACAGACATCACTTAATTCTGGTGAAGAAGCAGCTTCTGTGACCTGTATGACAGGCCGCTCCTGTCTGGATAACCTTTAAAAGCAGTGTATCGTCGTCGCAGTCGCTGTAAATCTCAACGACCTTCTGGAAATGTCCAGAGGTAGCGCCCTTGTTCCAGAGCTCCTGACGGGAGCGGCTCCAGAACCATGTATAACCCGTCTCCAGCGTTTTCTGGAGGCTTTCCTCGTTCATGTATGCAAGCATGAGCACCTCGCCGTTTTCAGCGTCGGTGACTATCGCCGGGATAAGCCCCGATTTCTTGAAAAATTTTTTTACGTCCATAAGATTTCACTTTCTGCCGGCTGCACTGAACGGCATAGCCTGACGTGAATAGTATAGCACAAATTGACGGAAAAAGCAAGAGTCAATCCCACCAGAAGCTCCAGACGGACGATTTTGTAAGGCTGTTTGCCAGAATCCCTACCATTTGCATTCCCTGATCAATAATATCCGGGCAGAATGCGTACTGCTCCAGCGCCAGTCCGACTGCCGCACTTTTATCGCGCAGCGGCTGAGCCACAAATTCAAGTATATCGTGAGACAGCGCCGCCGGAACTGCACCAAATTTCTGGTACCAGTAACGGCTTATCATGATATGCTCTTCCGGAAGCGGGCAGGCATTCCAGCCGCCGAACGGAAACCACGCAAAAACCTCCCACGGCTTGTCTGTCGGTATT
This sequence comes from uncultured Oscillospiraceae bacterium, assembly GCA_934481355.1. Classification (GTDB taxonomy): domain Bacteria; phylum Bacillota; class Clostridia; order Oscillospirales; family Ruminococcaceae; genus CAG-115. The sequence continues at coordinate 9,692 of CAKSPH010000030.1, forward strand.
TTCGCGAGGATCACGTCTTTTGTTTTCTGAGTCAAAGTATCTACAAAACTGCAAAGTCTGGTCGTCCTGATTCCAGAAATATCCGTGTCTGCGGTTATCTCATTCCAGTATTCGCCGAATTCCTCTTTCATCTTCCTGAGATTATCCATAAACCATTCCGACGCGTCCCCGGAGACTTTGGAAAGAATTTTTGTTCTGCACTGTTCGGCAGTTTCCCCGGGCTTTATCTTGCTTTTGATATCCTCGACCAACATATCATCTACGGTTATCAGCAGCGGAGTGGTCTTGTCCATTTCCATTCTGGCGAACGCTTCCTCATAACTGGACTGAATTAGCTGCGCGGGCTTCCCGGCTGGAAAATGCCTGCACTCGCAGCCCAGATAATCCATAATGAATTTCGCATTTTCGGTCGGCTTGGTGAATAGTCCCATGTCAGCCTCCTATCTTGGTTCTGACAGGAATATTGTGCTCCTTCAGATGCTCCTTAACCTCGTCAACAGTGAGTTCCTTAAAATGGAAAAGTGAAGCTGCAAGCGCCGCCGAGCTTTTGGTTTTCTCGAACACTTCAGAAAAATGCTCCAGCTTTCCGCAGCCGCCACTTGCAATTACAGGAATTTTCACGCGGTCGCAGACGAAATTCAGCATATCAATGTCGAATCCACCGCGCACTCCGTCCGTGTCGATAGAGTTCAGACATATCTCGCCGGCTCCGCGCTCTTCGATTTCCTTTACCCAATCTCCGAGGTCAAGGTTCATATCAACTCTTCCGCCGTTAATGAATACACTGTAACCGCCTTTTCCGTTGCGCTTTGCATCGATTCCCACTACTACGCACTGGCTGCCAAAAATCTCCGCCGCGTCGCTGATAAGCTTCGGATTCCTGACTGCCTGAGAGTTAACAGAGACCTTATCTGCGCCCGCTCTCAGCGTATCACGGAAATCCTGCACGGAGCTGATTCCACCGCCAACGCACAGCGGCACGAAAACCTGCTGCGCAGTACGCTTTACAACATCCAGCATAACTCCCCTGCCCTCATATGAAGCTGTTATGTCATAGAAAACCAGCTCGTCCGCGCTCTGACGGTTGTATTCTATCGCAAGTTCCACCGGGTCGCCTACGTCCCTGATTCCCTCGAAGTTCACGCCTTTGACTACCTTTCCGTTGCGCACGTCAAGGCACGGGATAATTCTCTTAGCAAGCATATTTTTCTCCTTACTCTGCCACGCGGACAGCCTGAGCCAGATCAAGACTTCCGGAATAGATAGACTTACCGCATATTGCGCCGTAAATTCCATTCTTTCTCAGCGTCCTTATGTTGTTGATGGTCTTTATCCCGCCGCTCGCGATCACGTTTCCGCCAAGCGGCGCAAGCGTTTCCTGTAGCTTTTTTGTCTTGTAGTGATTCGGGCGGCTGAGCGTTCCGTCCTTGTCTATATCTGTAAATATGAAGAACTGCACTCCCGCACGGCACATTTCAACCCCGAGGTCTATGTAATTCACACCACTGGTTTCAAGCCAGCCCTCGGTTGCAACAAAACCGTTCTTGGCGTCTATTCCAACGGCTATGCGCCCCCTGAACTCTTTTGCGGCCCGCTTTACGAACTCCGGATCCTTTACAGCCGCCGAGCCGATTATCACTCTGGAAATACCGGCATTCAGATACATTTCAACAGTATCCAGACTGCGTATTCCACCGCCTACTTCCACTTTCAGCTTAGTATTTTTCGCAACGTCAATGAAAATGTCCTTGTTCTGCTGAGTTGCGTCCCTGGCTCCGTCAAGATCCACCATGTGCACCCACTCAGCGCCGGAAGCCTCAAAGCCGCGCGCTGTATCCATGTAGCTGTCGGCTACTTTCTGCACGGTTCCGTAGTCGCCTTTAAAAAGACGTACACAGTTTCCATCCTTTATATCTATTGCCGGAAGAATTATCATAGTTAGTTCTCCTTGTGGTATGTACTGCATAAAGTAAAACTTTTACGCAATTAAATGCTGCTTTATCGTTCAGAATACCGAGTCAAATCTCAGCAAAGCAGCGCAGAATATTCAGTCCTGTTTCTCCGCTCTTTTCCGGGTGGAACTGTGCGCCATATACGTTGCCCTCGAACACGAGCGCCGGAACTTTCATTCCGTAGTCGCAGTATGCCGCTACATTGCTGCTGTCGCACTCCGCCGCGTAGCTATGCACAAAATAGACGTATTCCCCGTCGGCGCACCTGTCAAGAAGCCTGCATGGGACATTCTTTTCGAGAGCGTTCCAGCCTATCTGCGGAACCGGAAGATCCCCAGCCGGGTGCATGAGCTTCACGCTTCCCTTTATCAGACCGAGCCCGTCGGTCTCCCCGAATTCGTATCCCTTTTCGAAAAGCATCTGCATTCCGAGACAGATACCCAGCAATGGCTTTTTCTGAACTTCTTCCTTGATAACATCAATAAGCCCGGTTTCACCGAGCATTCTCATTGCGTCAGGGAACGCGCCGACTCCCGGGAGTATCAGTCTGTCTGCGCTTCTGAGGTCATCGGTGCTTTTGGTTATTTTGTTTTCCAGCCCGAGGAAGTCCAGCGCGTTTTTCACGCTGAACAGATTTCCCGCGCCGTAGTCGATTATAGCTATCATATTGCAGTTCCTTTCGTTGTCAGGAATATCTTATCGTGATTCAGCTTTATATGCTCCATGATGTGACCAATGTTTCCCTCGCCGGCATATTGTTTCATATCGAAGAAGTCGCGTTCAAGGCCGCTCCAGAAAAGCGGGTTTTCCTCTCCCTGAACCTCCACGGGATGAACAAGCTGACCTGCGTAGACCTCCACATAGCATGGGTCAAGCGGGTAGCTGAAATCCATAAGATGTATAAGCTTTATATCCCTGTCTGAAATCCCGGTTTCCTCAAATAATTCGCGGTAAGCAGCGTGTTCGCCGCTCTCGCCCGGCTCGATTTTGCCGCCTACAAAGTTTATAAGCCCACTGTATGGTTCCTTTATTCTGCGGCACATGAGCATTTTCTCTCCATCAGGCGAAAAGACCGCTATCAGGTTGTATCCCTGCATTACAGTACGCCCTTGGTGGATACCACGGAGCCGTCCGTATTGCGCTTCACCGCGGTTTTGAGCGCGTAGGCAAGCGCCTTGAACAGCGCCTCTATCTTGTGGTGGTCGTTGCTGCCATACTCACAGCGGAGGTGCAGCGTTATTCCTGCGTTGAATGCAAAGGAGCGCATGAATTCCTCCGTAAGACAGGTGTCGAACTCCCCTACTCTCTCGTTTGTGAACTGCGCATTGAAAACCAGAAAAGGTCTGGCGCTGATGTCAAGGGCGCAGAAAGCAAGGGATTCGTCCATCGGAACAAACGCGCTTCCGAAGCGCATTATACCGGACTTATCTCCGAGCGCTTCCTTGAAAGCCATTCCGAGGACTATCCCGACGTCCTCAGCCGTGTGGTGCCCGTCAACGTAAAGGTCGCCCTTTGCGCCTACTTCAAGGCTAAATCCGCCGTGAATCGCAAGCGCGGTCAGCATATGATCAAGAAATCCGATTCCGGTGGAGATATCCGCATGAGCTCCGCCGTCTAAATCGAGCTTTACGCTTATGTCCGTTTCCTTGGTTTTTCTGGTTATTTCAGCGGTTCTGTTCATTTTTCAGCCCTCTTTGCGTACCCTGATGGAGTTTGCGTGCGCGGTAAGCTTTTCGCGCTCTGCAATAAGAATTATATCGTCAGCCGCGTCAAGCAGTGCGTCCTTGGTGTAACAGATATAGCTGGAGCGCTTAACGAAGCTGTCAACGCCGAGCGGTGAAAAGAATCTTGCGGTTCCACTTGTAGGGAGAACGTGGTTAGGACCTGCATAGTAGTCGCCGAGGGGCTCCGGTGAATACTGCCCGAGGAACAGCGAGCCAACGTTGTCTATCTTGCCGATGTACTCGGTCGGATTCTCTGCGACAACCTCCATGTGCTCGGGAGCCAGCTTGTTTGCAAGCTCGATAGCGTAGTCCTTGTCCTCGCTTACGATGATTGCACCGTAGTTGGTCATGGAGTAATCAATAATGTCCTTCCTGGACAGGTAAGCAGACTGGCGCTCTATCTCCGCCTGAGTCCTTACAGCGATATCCATGCTTGTTGTGATCATGATGGCGCTTGCAAGCTTGTCGTGCTCTGCCTGTGACATCAGGTCAGCGGCAAGGTAAACGGGATTTGCGGTCTCATCTGCGAATACCAGTATCTCACTGGGACCTGCGAACATATCAATGTCAACAGTTCCGTAGAGAAGCTTCTTTGCGGTGGCAACAAAAATATTGCCGGGACCAACTATCTTGGAAACTCTCGGTATCTCCTCGGTTCCGTAAGCAAGGCCTGCAACAGCCTGCGCGCCGCCTGCAAGGTAGATCTTATCGACTCCGCAGAGAGCGGCGGCTACCAGAATATCCTTGTTCGCCGTGCCGTCCTTGAGGGGCGGAGTTACCATGATTATCTCCTTCACGCCTGCAATTTTTGCGGGGATAGCGTTCATCAGCACGGAAGAGGGATAAGCCGCTGTGCCGCCGGGAACGTACAGTCCCACGCGGTCAAGCCCTCTTACACGCTGACCCATGATAACGCCGTTTTCCTCGGTAACGCAGAAGCCCTCGCGCTTCTGTCTGTTGTGGAACGCGGTTATGTTCTCGACTGCATTCAGCATTGCGTTGACGAAATCCGGACTCTTTTCGTTAGCCTCCGTGAGCGCGTCCTGTATCGCCTCGTCCGGAACTCTGTAATACTGCGCGTTGGGGCAGTCGAACTTTGCGGTGTAGCTCTTTACCGCTGCGTCGCCGTTTTCCTTTACGTCTGCGAGAATCCCACGGACGGTCTTTTCAACGTCCGCATTTACCTGACCTGCGCGCTTTTCAACTTCCGCGAGGAACTGCTTTTCCTCACCGTCAGCCTTGATTATCCTTATCATCACAAATTCTCCTCTATCTGCTTTACTATTTCAGCGATACGCTGCTGCTTTAGCTTCATGCTCACTGTATTCACGATAAGTCTTGCGGAAATGGGAGCAACATCCTCCCAGACCTCAAGACCATTTTCCTTAAGGGTAGTTCCGGTTTCGACTATATCCACGATTCCGTCTGCCAGCCCCACCAGCGGAGCCAGCTCAACGGAGCCTTCTATCTTCACAATGTCAACGTCCATGCCCTTGTTCTCAAAAAAGCTTCGGGTGACCTCCGGGTATTTTGTGGCGACTGTCTTGACGCCGTAGCCCTCGTAGAAATTGCCGCCTTTCTTTCCGGCGAGCGCAAATTTGCACCTGCCGAAGCCCAGGTCGCTTATCTCAAAGAACTTTCCGCCGTGTTCCATTATGGTATCCTTGCCGACAACTCCGATATCGCATACCCCGTGCTCAACGTATGTAATTACGTCTGCTGCCTTCGCAAGGACTACCTCGATGTTCTCTCCTGGTATGGAAAGAATCAGTCGTCTTCCCTTTTCGCGAAGCTCCGTTACGTCATAGCCTATCTTGTCCAGCAGGTCAACGGTCTTCTGCTCCAGCCTGCCCTTGGTGAGCGCGATTCTGATGGTCTTGTTCTTCATGATCAGACCTCCTTTACGGTTACAGCGGAATTTCTGCCGACTATATCTATCCGCTTTATTCCGTGCTGCTTTGCGTAATTCTCGGCTTCTTCAACGGTGGAAAACAGCGAGTTAAACACGGTCAGCCCGGTATCTATCAGCTCACTGCAATGGTTCAGCGCGGAAATCTCACAGCCCGGTTCGCTGAATACCAGAACATCAGCCGGCTTTGTGAGCGGCGCTGCGGTATTTTTCAGGAACACCTTTGCAGCCGCCTCTACATTTACTGCGAAGCCTACCGCCGCCGCATTCCTGCCGAAGCCTCCGAGCAGGGTATCATAACGTCCCCCTGATAGAACCGGAAGTCCGTATCCCTCGACATAGCCGCGGAAAAGTATTCCAGTATAGTAATTCTTCTTGTGAGCGAGTCCAAGATCAACCTTTATTTTTCCAGAGTAGCCCATAGAGCAGAGCGCCTCATATGTGGCGTGCAGGCTGTTCAGCTTTGTGCGGAGCTCCCTGCTGTACATATACTTTTCAGCCGCGGCGAACACTTCGCTTTCGCCGAACAGGGACGGAAGAGCTTTTACGGCCTCAGCAGCACTGCCGGAGATCCCCTCGAGCGCTTCATTAAGCGCTGGGTAATTCTTGCTCTCAATGAGGGCGTGAATCTCCTCAGACTGCTCATCGGGGAGATTCAGGTCGTCAACCACCGTGCGGAAAATTCCGCTTTCGCCTATTTCAAGGCGGAAATCCTCATCGACTGCAAACAACGCCTGCGCCGCCAGCGAAAGCGCCTCATAATCAGCCGCCGTAGTTTCGCCGCCGAGTATCTCAATTCCACTCTGGGTGAACTCATCGTCCCTGCCGCTGTTCTTTGGATTTACCATGAATATGCTCTGGTTGTAGTAAAGCTTCAGCGGGAGAGGCTCCTTGCTGAGCCGGGTCGCCGCCAGACGCGCAATAGGCATTGTATTATCCGGGCGGAGAACCATCAGGCGGTTCTTGCCGTCAACCAGCTTGTACATCGTTTCCTGCGGGAAATAACGCACCTTGCCGCCGAATACATCATAGAATTCCAGTCCCGGGGTCAGCACCTCGGAATATCCATAAGCTGTAAATATCTTTCTGAGCTTTTCCTGTATGCTGCGCTTGGCGATACACTCGTCAAAAAGCAGGTCCCGGGTTCCCTCCGGGGTGAGCAGATCGTATCTTTTCACTTTCCTTTTCCCTCCGCTTTAGTATGGTAATGTGCTATCACGCTACTAGTATAACACAAAACAGCGGTATTGTCAATAAGAGGTGTATTTTTTGGCAGTTTGCACAGCCACTTTCAACAATACCACTGATAGAATCACATATCAAACAGCGACATCTGGGCAGAATTTGGAATATCTCCGAAAACTCCCATTTCGCGCATCTTATCCATGACAGTGCTGTTCAGTCCGCTCTGCTGCTGGATATCATCGATACACATATAATTGCCCGCGTCTATTACCTCTTTCAGCTTGAATGCCGCGTTGGAGCCGCAGCCGGCTATTGAAAGGTACGGCATACGCAGCTTCCCGTCCTCAATATGGTAGGTTGCCGCTCCGGATTTCCTGGCGTCCACCGGAAGAACCCCGATACCGCGGGACATCATCTCGTTTATGAGAAGAAGCGCGTCGAGAGTTCCCTTTTCCTTTACACCGATATTAGGCATAGCCTGAAGCTGCTTTATGCGCTCCCTTACTGCTTCCTTTCCCTGAAGCACGACATCAAGCTCAATGTTTTCCGTATGTTTTGTAAGCGTTGCAGCGTAGAATTCACAGGGTCTGTTTATCTTGAACCAGCAGAGCTTTACCGCAGATGTAACATAAGCCGCAGCGTGCGCTTTCGGGAACATATATTTTATCTTCTTACAGCTTTCAACATACCAGTCAGGGACATTATTGTCCTTGAACGCCTGATATATGGTGTCGTCGAACAGCTTGGTCGCGTTGCCCTTACGGGTTATCTCCATTATCTTGAACGCAAGGCTGGGCTCAACTCCCTTGTGGAGCAGATAAACCATGATATTGTCACGCGTTCCGATAACCTCGGAAATTGTACAGGTTCCGTTTTTAATAAGATCCTGTGCATTACCGAGCCAAACGTCCGTACCGTGCGACAATCCGGAGATCTGGAGCAGGTCGGAGAAGTTCCTCGGTTTCGCGTCCTGAAGCATCTGCATTGCGAACGGCGTACCGAATTCCGGTATACCATAGGTCCCGCAGGGAGCGAAAATGTCCTCCGGAGTTACTTTAAGCGGCTCGGTGGAAACGAACAGGTCGTATATTGCACGGTCAGTTGTGGATACGTCCGCGATCTTCATTCCGGTCATATCCTCGAGGTGCTTGTACAGGGTCGGCACATCGTGTCCCAGCTCGTCAAGCTTGAGGATAGTATCATGCAGCGCGTGGAAGTCGAAGTGGGTCGTTATCATATCGCTGTCCGTTTTATCAGCCGGGTGCTGAACCGGGGTGAAGTCGTATACCTCGTAATCGTTCGGCACAACGACCATTCCGCCCGGGTGCTGGGAAGTAGTTCTCTTTACACCGGTACAGCCGATGGAAATTCGCTCCATCTCGGCATTATTGTATTCGATCCCGCGCTCTTCGCAGTATTTCTTCGCGAAGCCGTATGCGGTCTTGTCCTGAACTGCGGAGATGGTACCCGCCTTGAACACGTGATCCTTACCGAACAGTTCTTCTGTGTAGCGGTGTACCTTGCCCTGTACTTCACCGGAGAAATTAAGGTCGATATCAGGCGCCTTGTCTCCCTTGAAGCCTAGGAACGTTTCGAACGGTATGTCGTGTCCGTCGCGAATCATATCGGTTCCGCAGACAGGACAGTTCTTCTGCGGCAGGTCAAATCCGGAGCCGACAGAGCCGTCCGTGATGAACTCGTTGTGGCGGCACTTTGGGCAGCGGTAATGCGGCGCGAGGGGGTTAACCTCCGAGATACCGGACATTATCGCAACAAACGACGAACCAACAGAACCACGGGAGCCTACGAGATAGCCGTTATCCTCTGAATATTTTACCAGCTTCTGAGCTATCATATAAAGCACAGAGAATCCATACTTGATGATAGCGTCAAGCTCTTTCTGGAGGCGCTTTTCAACGATTTCCGGCAGGTCGTCGCCATACCATGCATGGGCTCTGGTCCAGCAGAGGTCCTGAAGCTCCTGCTCAGCTCCCTCAATGGACGGCGTGTATGTTCCCTTGGGTATCGGGCGGATATCATCAACCATGTCAGCTATGGAGTTAGGATTCGTAATGACTACCTCGCGCGCCTTCTCCTCGCCGAGATAGCTGAACTCCGCAAGCATTTCATCTGTGGTGCGCAGGAAGAGCGGCGCCTGATTATCGGCGTCCTTGAAGCCCTGCCCTGCCTGAAGTATCTTACGGAAAATTCCGTCCTCCTCGTTCATGAAATGTACGTCGCAGGTGGCAACTACCGGCTTGCCGAGCTTCTCGCCAAGGCGGACTATTTTCATGTTGAGCGCTCGGAGCCCGTCATCGTCAGCGACTGTGCCCTCGCGCACAAGAAACCTGTTGTTCGCTATCGGCTGTATTTCCAGGTAGTCATAGATGGAGGCTATCTTCTCGATTTCCGCCTGCGGCTTTTCGTTCAGTATAGCGCGGAACAGTTCGCCCGCCTCGCAGGCGCTTCCGACAATAAGACCTTCGCGGTGCTTTTCAAGCTCAGAAAGCGGAACGCGCGGCTTGCGGTAGAAGTAACTCAGGTTGGAATAGGATATCAGCTTGTACAGATTTTTCAGTCCTGCCTGGTTCTTTGCAATGATTATCATGTGATACATGGGCTGTTTTTTTACATCCACATTGCCGAGGACGCGGTTGAAATCTCCGAATTTCTCAACGGAATGTCCCTTGCAGGTAACTGTCACCATTGACACAAAAATCTTCGACAGCATTTCCGCATCGTCTATTGCGCGATGGTGGTTGAAGTTACCCAGCTTATACTCTTTCGCGACAGTATCCAGCTTGTGGTTTTTGAGGTGTGGAAGTCCTGCTCTCGCAAGTTTCAATGTATCGCAGTAGCGAATATCATATTTGATCTCATGACGCTCGCACACCTTTGCGATAAAGGAAGTATCAAAATCCGCATTATGTGCAACCAGGACTCCGTTTCCCGCAAATTTTATGAAATCCTTAACAGCAGTTTCCTCGGTGGGAGCGTCCTCCACCATTTCGTCAGTTATGCCGGTCAGTTCTGTGATACTCGCAGGAATTGGCTTTTCTGGGTTCACGAACGTCTGGAAGCGGTCTACTACCTCAAAGTTACGTAGCTTCACCGCGCCGATTTCGGTGATCCTGTCGGTATCACGGTTGAGTCCGGTGGTCTCTATATCGAATACGATAACATCGTCGTTCACGGAACGGTCGTTACAGCCGGAAACAAGCGCTCCGCTGTCGTTCACGAAGTACGCTTCCATTCCGTAAAGTATCTTGAACTCGCCGCCGTCCTTGCGTATCTTCTCAACTGTGTTCATTGCTTCCGGGAAAGCCTGAACGTTGCCGTGGTCGGTTATGGCAATCGCCTTATGGCCCCACGCATACGCCTGCTTGATCAGCTCAGCCGCAGGAGTTACGGCGTCCATATCGGACATAGTGGTATGCATATGGAGTTCGACGCGCTTTTCCTCGGACTTGTCCTGACGGCGCTTTGTCTTTATCGCCGCGATAGAGTACGGACGTATATTGAGACACTTAGCAAAAGTATCAAATTCAAACTTTCCGGTCAGGATTATTGCTTTGCCTGCCTTAATGTAGCTCTTTATAGTGCCGCTGTTTTCAGTCGGCGTGATTATTTTAAGTATCTCAGAGGAGGTATGGTCGGAAAAATACGCAGTGAATATGAATGTATTTCCGTCTCTGGAGGTCTTTTCGTCAGTCTTGAAAACCTCTCCCCAGAGTGTTACCTCATCGCCTTCGCCGAAGCCTTCTGACATCTTGGCAGGAGCTTCATTTATCCCCTTTCCGTAGAAAAGCTCTGCTTTCTGCTCCATACGCTCGGATTCAAACGGAAGCATTATCTCCTTGGGTTCTTTGAGCACGGAAGCCCCGCGCTTTCCGGAATATCCGCCCCTGCCGCCCTGAAATTTCTTCTCAGAGGGTTCAGACGGAGCAGGAGTATACGCCTTGACCTGAATCGGCACAGCCTGTTCAGCCTGATTTACGATTTCTTTCAGGTCGAGATTTTCTACTCCGGTGAAAACTATTCGGATATCCTTTTTGAAGAAGCCCCTGATGAGACGCTGTATTTTCTTGTCAACCTCAGTCTGGATCAGAATATCCTTTCCGCCGGATTTAAGCGATATCTCGCAGGTATCCCCGTCGTCGCTTATCTCTGCACCGTCAAGATAACCGTTTACAGCTGCGTTCCTGTCCTTGAGTATCTTAATTATCTCCGTGATGTAATCAGGGGTATAAAGGGACTCGTGATAACTTGGAAAAAGCCTCGCTGTCGTTCCGTCCGCTGCCGCTGATATCTTCTTCTCAGCAGTGAGAAGCTCCTCAGCAGGGCAAAGCTCGTCCAACCCCAGATTTATCATCATCTCGGATTTTGCTTCCGTGTATACTATTTTAAGAATCGTTCCTCCGGCGACTGTTTCAGGGAGGTTCATTCCCTCGAACAGCTCACTGAGTTTTGCAGACATTTATAACTTCCTTTCACTAACCGTGCATCATAGATTTTCTATTGGTAACCTCTAGGAATCTGCTCGTATCCCGTTTTTTAGAGGTTACCTATTTCTTTTCTGAGCTCTTCCAGCAGATTTTCCTCGGGTACCTTGCGCAGGATCTTCCCCTTTTTGAACAGTATACCCTCGCCGTTTCCTCCGGCTATTCCTATATCAGCTTCGCGTGCTTCGCCGGGACCGTTCACCACACAGCCCATTACTGCTACCTTTATCGGCTTGTCAATATCTGCGCAGAGCTTTTCAACCTGCTCCGCCAGCGGGATAAGCGCGATTTTGGTGCGGCCGCAGGTAGGACAGGAAACTATCTGGACGCCGCCTCCCATATCGCAGGCACGGAGGATATCCTTGGCTGCATAGATTTCCTTTACCGGGTCGGCGGTCAGGGATACGCGTATCGTGTCGCCTATTCCATCGCAGAGTAATGAGCCTATGCCAACTGCTGACTTAACAAGACCCATGTGTTCGGTTCCTGCCTCTGTAACTCCCAGATGAAGCGGATAATCGACCTGCCGCGCAAGCAGACGGTAAGCTGCTATCATCAGTTTTACGTCCGAGGATTTAATACTGATGACGATATCGTCGAAATCACAGTCGTTCAGCAGCTTCACATGACCAAGCGCGCTCTCTACCAGAGCCTCAGGAGTGGGGCTTCCGTATTTTTCAAGCAGCTTCTTTTCCAGTGAGCCGGAGTTTACGCCTATCCTTATCGGAACATTGCGCCTCCTGCAAGCGTCGGCTACCGCCTTTACACGGTCATTGCCGCCGATATTTCCCGGATTTATACGCACCTTGTCAACGCCCGCTTCAATTGCCGCTAAAGCTATTCTATAATCAAAATGGATATCAGCGACCAGCGGAATGTTCACTTTTTCCTTGATTGCAGGAATCAGCCGCACATCTTCTATTGTCGGGATTGCTGCACGGACAATTTCACAGCCTGCTTTTTCAAGGGTGCAAGCCTGGGCTACGCTCTCCTCCACATTTTCTGCCGGAACATTCAGCATCGACTGAATATAGACTCTGCCGTCGCCAAGCGTTAAATTGCCGACTTTTATTTTTTTATTACTCACTGAAAACCTCCGCTGATAAGCTTTGAAATATCTCCGAACGTTACCACAAGCATGAGTACCATAAGAAGCCCGAAACCAACAAGATGAACAATTCCCTCTACCTCTGGCTTAAGCGGCTTGCGGCGTATAGCCTCTATTACAAGAAACAGGAACCTGCAACCGTCCAGTGCAGGAATGGGGAGCAGGTTGAAAACTCCTACATTTACCGTGATGAAAGCGAACAGATACATGAACGAAGAAAAACCATAGCTGACGCTTTTGGACACGACCGTAACTGTTCCCACAGGACCTGAAAGGTCTTTCAAACCATACTTTCCTTTGAACAGATCAGCAAGTGTAAAAATTATCATTCGGCTTATTGAAGCAGTTTCTCTGCCGCTGTATTCCATTACTGTAAGGAAGTTTCGCTCCAGGGGCTGAACATAGAAGCCATAGATAACGTCGCTTGTTCCGTCGTCATTATGCTGTACCATGAACTCCACATCGTGGAGTGCCAGAGTCTGACCGTTTCTCTTCACCTTAAAATCAAGCAGGAGATTACCGTCCTCATCAGTGCGTCCGTTGTTATTCTGGAGCTTGTACTGAATGTCATATGTCGTCCATATAGTCGTATTTTCAATGGAAACTATCTGATCCCCTACCGCAAGCTGACTGCTGCAATAGGAACCATCCGGGAAAGCGCTGACCGTAGTTGTACCGACCGCCGATACGGAGCATATATAAATAAGCGCTGCGATGAATCCCAGAATCAGATTCATTACGGGTCCCGCAAGAATAACGATCATTCTCTGCCAGACTGCCTTGCGGTTGAATGCACGGGGATTATCGCTGCTGTCGCTCTCGCCCTCCATGGAAACCGAACCACCTATGGGCAAAAGCCTAATAACATATTCTGTCTCTCCCTTTTTCTTGCGCAGAATAACGGGACCCATGCCCAGAGCAAACTCATTTACCTGAATACCGCACAATTTGGCAGCTGTAAAATGTCCAAGTTCGTGAATTATAATTATGACACAGAATGCAAGTATTGCTATTACGATCTGCATAAGACCTCCAAAATCAAATCCTGCCGTACTTTGACGCAACATACTCCCCGGCAGCTTTCTGGGTGTCAAGGATATCGTCAAGTGTAGGCTCTGAAATGTGCTTTACAGAGTCGAGCACTCGTCCGACAGCCTCGCCGATATCCAGAAATCCTATTTTTCTGTTAAGGAAAAGAGCAACCGCAGCTTCATTTGCCGAATTTACAGCGCATGGAGCGTTCCCATCCATGGATATCGCTTTTTTTGCCGCCGCAAGGCAGGAGAATGTATCCTCGTCTGCCCTGCCGAATGTAAGCTGCCCTACTTCAAACAATGAGAGCTTCTTGGCAGGGCTAGGCAGTCTATGAGGATATGTCAGGGCAAGCTGTATCGGGATACGCATATCGGCGGTTCCTAGCTGGGCAATAACGGCACCGTCCTCAAATTCAACAGCCGAATGAATAATACTCTGGCGGTGCACAACGATTTCCACCTGTTCCGGTTTGACATCAAACAGGCGCACGGCCTCAATTAGCTCCAGTCCCTTATTCATAAGGGTCGCGCTGTCAATGGTTATCTTGGCTCCCATACTCCAGTTCGGGTGTTTTAATGCCTGCTCCACTGTTACATCGTGGAGTTCATCGCGCGTTTTGCCATAGAAAGGTCCGCCGGAAGCCGTCAGCAGTATCTTTGACGGCAGATTGTCACCCGCCCCCATCAGACACTGGAAAATTGCGGAGTGCTCGCTGTCTATCGGCAGGAGCTTGACTCCATGCTCCTTTACACAGTCGGTCACAAGCCTGCCACCTGCAACCAGAGTTTCCTTATTGGCAAGGGCAATGTCGTTGCCAGCTTTTGCCGCTTCCAGAGTCGGCAGAAGCCCGACCATTCCAACTACAGAATTAACAACAGCATGGCAATCCAGTCGGGCCAGCTCACAAAGTCCCTTCATTCCGCATAATATCTTAATATCCGTATCTGCAAGACGCTGCTTTATGTCAGAATATGCTTCCTCGCTGTAAACGCAGACGTATTCCGGGTGGAATTCTCTGGCCTGCTGTTCCAGCAGTGAAGTGTTCCGGTTGGCGGACAAAGCCCGTATTCCTATTTTATGCTGACGGCAGACATCTAATGTCTGTGTTCCGATAGACCCAGTTGAGCCAAGTAATACTATTTTTTTCATATTCAAGCTGTCTATACTCCTTGAAAACTTCCCTGAACAAAACCACCCATTCACGGCGCGTGAATGGGCAGTCAGATCAAATCAGGCGTAGATAAGTCCGCCCAGATAGCTGAGCAGGACATACAGAAACGGCGCAGTTAAAATAACGCTGTCAAATCGGTCAAGAACACCGCCGTGTCCGGGCATGATGTTTCCGAAATCCTTCACATTGTACTCGCGCTTGATTACGGAGGCTGAAAGATCTCCAACAACTCCGACAAGCGAGGCAATCATGGAAAACGGAACCAGAACAGCGTAACTCAACTGATGCTCCGTGAGAACAAAAGTATTGTAGATAAACACTGTTATCGCAGTAACTATGCCAACGGTCACCACTCCGCCCACAAGACCTTCAACAGTTTTCTTAGGGCTTATCAGCGGACAGAGCTTGTGTTTTCCAAGGAACGTTCCAACAAAATATGCTCCGGAATCGCCGAACCACGCACAGAAAAGCACAAATAAAATCGTGAATATTCCGAGAGGTTTTCCGCACTCAGAATATCTCAGCAGAACCATTGAGCTGAGGGCAACAGGAAGAAGTCCACCTGCGGCACCGCACGCGAGAACCTGCTCAAATCTGACCATTTTGTGTGTTTTCAGCATAATCAGCGCCATCACAAGGACATAGGTGAGCGCAGCAGGTACAGCAAGAAATTTCAGCGGCTGAATAATTATTATTATTGGGAAAACCGCTCCGAAAACAATCGACACCCATCGCAGGAGAGGGAATTTATCGCACTTGATAGCGCGGGTCAGCTCCCATACAGCCACGGCTGACAGGAATCCGATACCGGCGGTATATACGAATACGTTATCCAAAAAAAGAATAGCTACTCCGATAACGATTCCGACGCCAGCGGAAATAAGCCTAACGCCCATAAAATATCCTCTCCTCTGAAATTACACTCCGCCGAAGCGCCGATCCCGATCATTATATATCTGAATCGCGTATTCCAGATGTTTTTTTGTGAAATCAGGCCAGAGCACGTCCAAGAAAACGAACTCCGCATAGGCAGCCTGCCAAATCAAAAAATTCGACAGCCGCTGTTCTCCGCTGGGTCTGATTATCATATCAAGCGGTGGCATCTCAGCAGTATAGAGCAGCTTATCAATAGTATGCTCCGTAATCTGTTCGGGTTTAATCTCACCTGAGGCAGATTTTTGTGCCAGAATCCTAGCGGCACGTGTTATTTCATCACGGCCACCGTAATTCAGCGCAACACCAGCAATGAACCCAGTATTGTTCTCCGTTGACGACTGAATATCAAGCAGCTCGGCGGTGATATCCTCTGGAAGTCCGGTAATATCTCCAAGGAATATAAATCTGATGTCCTCGCGGGCAGCAGCTCTGATATCCTTAATATACTGCCTAAGCAGGTTCATTATTCCATTGACCTCATCAGCCGGGCGTTTCCAGTTTTCGGTGGAAAATGCATAGAATGTAATGCACTTTATTCCAAGTTCCCTCGCCCAATTGATAGTCTTTTTAAAAACAGCAGCGCCCTGCTTGTGTCCGAAATTACGCGGAAGCCCTCGTTTTTTTGCCCATCTGCCGTTTCCGTCCATGATTATCCCGACGTGTGCGGGGACAGTATAATCTGCCATCAGATGGACATGATCTCCTTGTCCTTTTCAGCGCCTACCGCGTCAATGTTCTCAACATACTTATCGGTAAGCTTCTGAACGTTCTTCTCGGCTTCCTTCATGTCATCCTCAGTGATCTCGTTGTTCTTTTTCTTCGCCTTGAGCTTGTCAATAGCGTCGCGGCGAACGTTGCGGACAGCAATCTTGCTCTCCTCGCAGATTTTGCTTACCTGCTTGCAGAGTTCCTTTCTGCGATCCTCGGTGAGCTGCGGAAATGCAATACGCAGTACTCTGCCGTCGTTTGTCGGATTAATTCCAAGGTCAGAAGCCTGAATAGCCTTTTCAATAGACTTCAGAGTTGAAGAGTCAAACGGCTGAACCACAAGGATTCTCGCTTCTGATACAGAGATGGAAGCCATCTGGTTTACAGGAGTCGGTGCTCCGTAGTAGTCAACAGTGATCCTGTCGAGGACAGCAGGGTTTGCACGGCCTGCACGGATAGTAGCAAGCTCGCTTTCAAGTGCTGCAACGCACTTACCCATCTTTTCCTTGGTTACATCGAGTATTTCTTTCATTTTGGCACCTCTTTCGTGTAATTACTGTGGCTTATGCTTGGTTACAAGTGTTCCGACAGTCTTGCCCATTACGGCGTCAAAGATATTGTCAGGACGATTCAGATCAAAAACAATTATAGGAATGTTATTCTCAGTGCATATAGCAGCAGCAGCGCTGTCCATAACCTGAAGCTTCTTTACAAGTATATCATGATGTGTAATAACATCATACTTTACTGCGTCAGGGAACTTCTTAGGATCCTTGTCATAAATGCCGTCAACCATTGTAGCCTTAAGAAGCATATCGGCATTCAGCTCAGCCGCACGGAGAGCCGCCGCACTATCTGTTGAGAAGAACGGATTGCCAGTTCCACAGCCAAATATAACTACTCTGCCCTTTTCAAGGTGGCGGATAGCCTTACCGAGGATAAACGGCTCAGCGACCTGCTGCATTGTAATGGCTGTCTGCACTCTTACAGCGCAGCCCTGCTTTTCCAACACATCAGCAACCGCCAGAGCATTCATAGCAGTTGCAAGCATTCCGATGTGATCGGCTCTTGCCCTGTCCATGCCTTCGGAACTTCTTCCGCGCCAGAAATTTCCGCCTCCGACAACTATTCCAATCTCTGCACCTGCGTCAACGCACTTCTTGATGCTGCGGCAGATATTCTCAATAGTGGGGATATCAAGTCCGCTCCCCTTGTCTCCGGAAAGCGCTTCGCCGCTTAACTTGAGAAGTACGCGCTTGTACTTCGGAGCTTCTGTTTCCATTATATTTCCTCCAAAAATAAGTCTAGCACCCATATTTCGGGCGAACAGTCAGCAGAATCAGTAATCCAGAACACGAATTCTGCCAAGCACCTCTGCACCGTCGGAAACCTTCTCCATCGCAGAAACGGTATCCTTCTCCGACATGATATCAGTGAGGAAAGCAAGCTCGTTCTGAGGCTGGTTCTTCCTGGAAAGATATGTTACCTCGCCGAACAGTGCCTTTATGACAGCTTTGGTCACCTCGACATTCTTGGAGGCAAGCCTGATGTAGCTTGCGCTCTTGAATGTGCTGAAATCATTGATGAAATCCTGCTTACTGTCAACCCATGTAAGAGACTTGCTGGTGCCGGAATGCTTAACTGCGGATACAATGTCAGCAACCACTGCGCTGGCGGTAGGGAGCTTTCCAGCGCCCTTTCCGTAGAATACAACATCGCCTGTTGCATCGCCGCGTACAAGTATGGCATTGAATACGTCGTTTACGCCTGCGAGCTGGCTTTCGTCTCTGATAACTGCCGGGAATACGCCGATGGAAATCTTTCCGGCATCTTCGCGCTTTGCGCAGCCGATAAGCTTTATCTTGCAGTCTGCACTGTCGCAGTATGCAACATCTTCAAGTGTGATCTTTGTAATGCCCTCTGTGTGAACGCTCTCGGGGTAAACGTGCTTTCCAAAAGCAAGAGAAGCCAGAATACAGATTTTGCGGCAGGCGTCGTGGCCGTCAACGTCAGCGGATGGGTTACGCTCTGCATAACCAAGCTCCTGAGCGATCTTAAGGGCTTTTTCAAAGTCCATGCCGTCGCGGATCATCTTGGTAAGTATAAAGTTTGTGGTACCGTTCAGGATACCTGCGATCTCGTCGATCTCATTAGCGGAGAGGCAGGCGTGAAGCGGCTTGATTATGGGGATACCGCCGCCAACGCTCGCTTCAAAGAAGAAGTTTACATTCTTCTCCTTGGCAATGGCGAGAAGTTCCGCGCCCTTGGCTGCAACGAGTTCCTTGTTTGAGGTAACAACGCTCTTGCCAGCTTCCAGGGAGGACTTAACGAAATCATAGGAGGGCTTCAGTCCGCCTATGACCTCGGCAACGACAGTGACTTCAGGGTCGTTAAGGATAATGTTAAAGTCCTTTACGAACTTATCCTTGTAAGGGCTGTCATTGAAATCACGGACGTCAAGGATGTACTTGATATCCATTTCCTGTCCTGCTTTTTTCTCAAGGCTCTCTTTATTTTTATAGAAAACCTCGACTGTACCTGAGCCGACAACGCCGTAACCCAGAACCGCGATCTTAGCCATAATCAACTTCCTTTCGATATGCGGCACGCTCACCGCACGAGCGTCACGGCGGGCGGTCTGACAAGGCTGACAGGTTGACCCGCTGAGCGCTCTATATTTTGTTCTGTTTAAAGAGGAGCCGTCTGCCATTGCTCTGTACCAGCCTGACGCAAACGCGCTCGGCGAGGTATACCGAATGAATTAGGCACGGCTATACTCTTTTGGTAACCTCTATAAACCGGGACACGAGCAGATTATGCGCATGACCTATATCGGATGCCAGGCGTCAAACCGCAGCGTTTTCCGCAATAGGCGGATAATGCGTTTACTCGACGTATTTCAAGATTGTACAACGTAGCAGATGATATATATCATAGAAATCTGCCGTGAAGGAGTATTTTAGAGGTTACCTTTTATTATCCATAATATTATAGCACATTAACTCAATTATTGCAAGTAGTTTTTTTAATGCCGTGAAGAAATATACGAAAATTATTCTGCAAGAACAGATTCAATAGCTTGCAGTTCTTCCTGAGTGAAATCAAGCTTTTCAACAGCGGCTGCGTTTTCGATTATCTGCTGCGGACGGGATGCCCCGATAAGTACTGTTGTGACCTTTCCCTCACGCAGGCACCATGAAATAGCCATCTGGGACAGCTTCTGACCTCTGGCAGCGGCAATATCGTTGAGCTTTCTTATTTTGGACAGCCTTTCATTGTTTACTTCACTGCCTATCAATGTTCTGCCCTTTCCGATTCTTGAATCTTCAGGTATTTCTTTCAGGTATCTGTCAGTCAGGAGTCCCTGATAAAGCGGCTGGAATATCGCAAGTCCAACACCCTGAGCTTTGGCGAAATCACGCAGCCCATCGCTTTCTATCCAGCGGTTGAACATAGAATAACTTGGCTGATTTACAACAAATGGAGTCCGCAGCTCTCGGAATATCTTCATGATCTCCGCGGTCTGCTCCTTATTGTAATTGGATATGCCGACATACAGAGCCTTGCCCTGTTTCACCGCGTTGTCGAGAGCCAGCGCCGTTTCCTCCAGAGGAGTATTGGGGTCAAAAACATGATGATAGTAAATATCAACGTAATCAAGCTTCATGCGCTTCAGTGACTGGTCGAGGGACGCAGTCAGGTATTTTCGGGAGCCGTTCCTGTCACCGTAGGGACCGTCCCACATCTCATATCCGGCCTTGGTGGAAATTATAAGCTCGTCCCTATACGGACGCAGTCCACGGTCAAGTATCTTCCCGAGGTTTTCCTCTGCCGAGCCGTTGTAGGGATTTCCATAGTTATTTGCAGCGTCGATGTGTGTTATTCCGAGGTCAAAGGCAGTGCGCACCATTGCCTCCATGTTATCAAAGCTGTCTTTATAGCCGAAATTCTGCCATATCCCTAGGGAAATTGCCGGCAGTTTCAAGCCGCTGTTTCCGCAGCGGTTATAAATCATTTTTTCATATCTTTGTTCGTTAGGTGTATACATTGCGTTCCTCCGTTGTTTTTTATCAGTATAGCATATAAAAGTGAAAAATACAAGTGCAGAACATGAAAAAACATTCTGCCGTTTCAGGCAGGGAATTTACAGGTCATGCCTTTTCCAGTTCGTTTTCGCGGCAGTAGTATATCGCCGCCATTCCGCCGAAATCGCCCTCGTCGTCGCCGGTGTCTGTGTCAATAACATAGGTCGTTTCCCCGCCGGCTCCGCTTATATCGGAGATGGTTCCTATAACTCCGGTATTTTTGATCCTTACCGTGTCATCTAACTTAAACATTTTTTATACCTCCAACGATGCAGGATTTGTGCATTCTATCTGCTTAGCGTTTTGTGCCGGCTTTGCCCAGTGCACTGCGTTTCTGATTATTCTGAGGACGTTTTTGTCCTTGAATGTCGGGTACTCTTCGTGTCCCGGCTGAAAATAGAATATCTTCCCGGCTCCACGGCGGTATGTCACGCCGCTCCGGAACACCTCACCGCCGGAAAACCAGCCCATAAATACAACCTCGTCAGGAGCAGGAATATCGAATGGCTCGCCGTACATTTCCTCCCTGGCAAGTTCAAAATGCTCCGGTATCCCCTGAGCTATCGGGTGGGATGGTGTCACCGTCCAGAGCCTCTCGCGGTCTCCGTGCCGCCATTTCAGGTTGCAGGAAGTCCCGCAGAGCTGTCTGAAAACCTTACTGTGGTGCGCTGAGTGAAGTCCGATGAATCCCATTCCGGCATTTATTCTGCGGCAGACACGGGAAGCGGTTTCGTCCGTTACCTCTCCGTGAGCCATGTGTCCCCACCATATAAGGACATCTGTATTCTCCAGAGCCTCCTCGCTCAAGCCCTGCTCCGGATCGTCAAGACCGGCGAGTCTGACTATCAGTTCTTCGTCCTGCATAAGATAGCCGCCTATCGCTGCATGGATTCCCTGCGGGTACAGAGCGGCGACCTCTGGCTGGCATTTTTCGTGCCGGAATTCATTCCATATAAGTACGTTTATCACTTTACACCTCTGAAAGCCAGTGCTTTACATTTTCAATTGAGCGGCGCATATATTCAGTCTGATCAACTGCACCGAAGTGTTCTACTGAAAAATCGCCGTTGTAACCATCTTTCACAAGCTTTTTTACCAGAGCCTCTATGCCGATATAGCCGCTTCCGACTTCACATGGATACATCATTTCACCGGAAGTATCCGATTTCCCATTGCCGTTTTC
>CAKSPH010000031.1 GCA_934481355.1 uncultured Oscillospiraceae bacterium
GGAGGACTTCTTCACGAACTCCGCCGCAAATGTGCAGTCGGCGGTCACGGTGAATGTGTATCTGCCGTCAGTGAGCGTAACTTCCCTGCCGTCCATCGTGACGGACTTCACCTGATATCCGGAATCCGGAGTTACCGTCAGCGTTACCTCCGTGCCGCTCTCATAGGACTTCGTGCCCGGGGTAACTGTGCCGTTTGCGCCTGAATTTACCGTTACCGTGAAGCTGTCCGCCGGGATTTTTTCAAACTCCGCCGCAAAGCTCCAGTCTGCGCACTGTTCGATCGGGAATGTGCAGGTGTTGTTGGTAACTTCGATCTCGCTTCCGTCCAGCGTTGCGGAGCGGAGCTGATAGCCCGGGTCCGGGGTGAGCGTGAGCGTAACATCGTCCCATGAGCCGATGGAATAAACCTGCGTTCCGTCGCTGAGCGTGGTAACGCTTCTGCCATTGTCAAGCCTGCCGTCAAACGTTACAGTACCGTTTTCCGGCTTCGTTATCCGGAGTATCGAAACGTCTATATAATTAATATAGAATTCATTGTCGCCGGATACGGGAGTTACCATGAAATGCCTGCCGTCGGAATACTCGCCGGCGGGCTTTATTTCAACTTTGTTGAACTCTGCGTCGCCGTACAGCTTATCGTCGCCGGGCTTTGCCAGGATCTCATATTCTGTGCCTGAATAATACTGACCGAGCGTGTTCTGCGGCGCGTCCTTTACATACACCTTGTAGTAGGGATTAAGTATATTTATTGCGATAATGTTGATCCCGCAGAGCTCGCCGATATCCGCAGCAACAGCAGTATCGCCGTATACGGAAATATCGCCGGAATATATCAGCGTATCGTCATCTAACCCGGGAATAACGCCGTTTATGCTCTTAACGCCGTACTTCGGCTTATTGTCCTGAGTCTGTACGGCAATGTCTACGCCGATGTCCGAATTGTTCAGAACGATGACGGAAGAATCCGCGTTGGTGCTGTCAAAGGTTCTGGTAACGCCGTTGGGAAACCTCAGCGCGGCAGAGGTGATTTTGCCGTCGGCAATACTCTTCTGCAGGTCGGCGGACAGTCCGAGATTAACATACTGCGGCTCTGAGGACTTGTACAGTGCCAGATATACCGTTCCATCGCCATTCGCCGTCAGACGGTATGTACCGTTCGGTGAAATATCGTATTTAGTCCACTGGCTGGCGTCTGAACCTGTCCCATACCTCATGGTCTCAAATCTGTAATCATCGTCCGGAATGAGCGTGATGTCAAAGCTCTCCCCGGAGGGTACGAGGAAATATGCGTCTACGCCCGTGCCTGTTATTTCCAGCGGCTTGCCATTATATTCAGCGGATACGGTGTAGTGATCCGTTGCAGGCTTATCATAATTGCCTTCGTGATAGAAGCCGATCTTGTCGGTCGCTGCCACGCCGCCGATAGTGACTGTGAAATATCTCGTCTTATTCGAGCTGTATTTCTGCTTAAGATCTATGACGCCGATCTTCAGAGTTATGGAACTGTCTGCCACATTCGGAACATCTGCTACAAGGAACGTCCTGCCGTCAGCGTAATCAACCAGACTGAAGACATCATAGGCCGGCTTGCCTGCGAACGTCGGGGAGCTGAATGAACCTATCATTATCATAAAGACGCAGTCCTTATAGTCTATGGAAATGAAATCCGTGAGATCGAGCCTATACTGCTTTCCGCCCAGCAGCTTATATTCCGGGGTTTCACCGTCCAGGGAGGATACCGTCTCATCATACATCACAGCATTTGTACCGTCGACGGTGAACGCCTTCGTGGAGAGCTTTATCCTTTTGGAGTCGTCTATCGGTGCCAGCGTGTCTGGGATCGTCTGGTTTGAATTATCGATCTCGTATGCCGATCCCGCAGCTATCTCCGCGCCTGAACGTAATTTAAGGTTCTCCGAGCTTTCGACGTCTGCAATGTACGCCGAGCTGAGGCAATCAAATTTTGAAGCGGGCAGGTTCAGAACTACGTCCCTGCGCAGGAAATAAGTATTTGCTGCGTTTATCGCATATAAGCCAATCCAGTTATCGTTTGCCGTGAGCTCGCATTCGTTAAGGGAAACGTCGTATGCTGTCAGAAGGTCGCTGCTGCAGGAGGCATCAGGCAGTACGTCTATGTACAGATGGTCAACATTAAGGTCAGCTCCCGATCTTAAACCCGTATTCAGAGTAAGCCGATACATATCCTGACCATCATCAGCGCCATTTATAGTGAGGTCGCCGTCAGAACTTATCGCGGCGACATCCCCCGCGCTGATCTTCCAGTCCGACTCGACATAAACGTAAGCTTCTCCTTCTATTAATATGCCGGTATTAGCGGTGGTGACAAAGGAACCGGAATTCTTCAGCGTAAGCGTTTTTGTGCTGCCGTCCCAGCTCCATGTATCCGCTTCGGCACCGTCTGTGTAATTGACGTAGGTGAATGTCTGTAAATCGCCATTACTGTCGATATACGGCCAGCCACTCGTACTTCTGGTGAATTCCATTGTATGGCTGTTGGATTCGCTGACCGTAAAGAATATCTCATTAGTGCCGCTCTGTGGCTGTACGGCGACCCCGTTAAAGTTGAGGTAAAATAAATAAGTGCCTGCCTTCACATTTTCGTTTGCCGTAAGGACTAGAGGGAGCCTGGTCTTGCCGGTCGATTCCGGAATAGTGACGTCGACGCCGATATCGCTCCAGTCGAGATCATATTGACCGTCCTCGTCATGCAGAGCTAACTCCATTTTTTCCGCGCCGTTCACAAAGGGATAAGTGAGCGGAATGGTTATTTTCACGGGAAGCCCCGGGCTTATTGTCAGCGGGTCGTTATATTCCGCGCTGCCGGCAATGGGAGAAAGCACCCTCTTGCCCACATATATTGGGTTTTTACCGCTGTATACTACGCCGCCCTGGCTCGGAGAATAATACGACCATCTTGAATCTTTATATTCGTGTATATAACCTGTGGAGCTGCTGAACTCAAGGTCAAAGGGCACGCTGTTTATGCACACGTCATAAGCGTCTGAGCCGTCAAAAATCACCGGGTCAGAATTAGCGGTATACTCGCCCGCATAAACATTGCCGCAGATAACAGGCGTATCTCCAAAAGGATATATGGAGAATTCGAATTTACTTGCAGTGACATCTACATATCTGTTCAGGCTGTACTTGTCGCTTATCCGAACGGTTCCGTTCGGCGCATAATAGCTGTTTAAATTATCAGGATCCGGCGTTACTGTATCATACTTGTATGTAACGCTAAGACAGTCCGCCGCGCTTAAATAGGCATTGCAGTTATTTACACTTGTGCTGTCAACACCGAGTTTTAATGCTGCCGAGGGATCGTCCGCAGCAGCTACAAGGGTGCAGGATTCATAAGAATTACTGCAGGCATTAGAATTCAAGCTTTTATAATCATCAAAATATGCACCTGCACAATATGTGCTGTTTGCTATAACAGCCAGAGTGGCTTCTTTGGCTGTTACGCCTGAAGCATACAGGGATCTGTCGCAAATAAACAGATTGCCGCTATTATTAAAATTCAGGTTATCCAGATAAAGCTCGCCGGCAGTGCTGTCGGTGGAGTAATAAAACACGCCCTGAAGATCTGTTTCAACGCCGTTTTCGCCGCCCTTCAGGAGGTTTTCGCCGTTTCTGGCGGCGTCAGTCAGTATCTGATTGCAGAACACATAGCCGCCGCAGCCGACCTGCTCCTTTGCTGTCACGTTCTTGATATCGTCCGTTCTGAGCCAGCCGATATTGTCCATCTTCGGGAGGTACATTACAGAATCGTTTTTATCGCAGGTAAGATAAAGCGAACCATTGTTGCTGTCAGTTATATCTCCGGAGGTATCCTGAGAACGGATAACGCAGTCATGATAGTCATATACTGAAGCCGCCCCCGCCTTTCCCGGCATGAGCGTCTGCAGATCGAGAAAGCCCCTGTATACAGTCACTGAAACGTTACCGTCAGCAGCCGTTATCGAATCCAGGTCGATATAACCGTCGGTCATAAAGAAATTCGGAGAAGAAAATACTCCGTTCGGGGCGATTACCTGACCTTCAGCGTACGCTATTTGCTTCTTGGCGCTGAAAACAGTCAGTGCGTCGTCGGACAATATCGCGCCGCCGTAGTAGGATATGGAATCACCGGAGCTGAACAGGGTGCCTGTTCCGGTCGCTTTGATCATTCCGGCTCCCTTGACCGTGATGTCTTTTTCGGAATACACGAACGTGCCCGAGCTTCCCAGATCCATAGAAATCGAGTTGGAAACCAGTACGGTGGGATGGAATTCATCATTCGAAGATTCTATTTCGAAATAGTATGCGCCATTCTGACCACCGTTGCCACTGCTGTTAAAGGAATAGCCGTAGCTGCCGTAAAGATTCAGCGTCTGACCGTCCCAGTACCAGGGTTCATTCCAGGGCGCTTCGCTGCCGTATTTTGGCTCATTTTCGCGAAGCGTGCAATACGCATTATCTGACGCTGCCGCCGTGACCGAGATCACAGGGATAAACGCCGCTATCATGGCGAGCGCCAGAAGCAGACTTATCAGTCTGCTGCCAAGTGGTTTTAATTTCGTCATTTTTTTCCTCCTTCATAATGCGGAAAACTTTACCAAACTTTATCTATATTATATCTGAATTCCGTAAATTTGTCAACAGATTTCTTTCTGTCTGCGATGGAACAAGGAGAACTTCCTGACCGAAAGTAGCAGCTATGCAGCCGCTTTTAGAGGTGACCAACTGATTAGCCTGTAAATATCTGAAAACCGCTGGGCGCAGTTATGGAAAACTGCGCCCAGTACTTTTATTGGTTACCGATTGTTATTTTGCAGACTGCTCCGGTGCCCTGCGGCAATTTTCCAGCAGTTCCCTGAGCTGGGCTATCGGAACAAAAAACGCCTTTTCGCTGTCATTTTCCATTTCAATGACCATCAGCGCTTTGTTTCCCCAGTCGTTGACAGTTATCCTGCGTATAGTAGAGCCTTTGTCAGTCTTGGTATTGATCGACTTCAGCAGGTCGTTCATGCGGACGAAACCGTGTATCCTGCCGCTGCTGCTTGTCCGGAATGACAGCTTCTTTGCGAGGGGTCTTTCAATGTCGATTATTACCCTGACCTCCGTTATACCGCCGGGCATTTCAGCCTCCGTGCGATGCACCGTGCGGAACAGCTTTGCCGGAATGTAGTCCTCCAGCCTGACCGTCGGCGCGCCTGCGTAATGCTCTGAATTAGCCATGCTTCATCGATCCTTCCTTATTTAAAGTGATGCGTCTACCTCGGCGAGGACCTCGTCTACCTTCACCATTTCCTCGCGGAGCTGCTCCGGAGTGATGATAAGCGGCGGGCATACAAGTATCATGTTCTCGTGGGAGTAGGTCATGAATTTCTTTGCCTTGAGCTTTCCGATGATACCGCTCATAACGCCGAGCTTGTCGCCGCCGTAGGGCACCAGGGGCTCCCTTGTTTCCTTGTCCTTGACCAGCTCAATAGCGGAGAACAGTCCAATGTAGCGTACGTCGCCCACGCACTTGTGCTTAGCCCTGAGCTCCTCGAGTATCTCGCCGAGCACCTTGCCGCTCTTGTTTACGTTGTCGAGGATATTGTTGTCCTTGTAGTAGTTCAGGCAGGCAACTCCTGCTGCGCAGGCAAGCGGGTGTCCGCTGTATGTAAGTCCGCACTGGAGAACGTTGTCATCGAAATAATCCGCGATCTTTCTGCTGACTGCAACGCCGCCGAGCTGTACATAGCCGCAGGTAACTCCCTTTGCGAAGCTTACGATATCAGGCTTTACGCCGAAGTTCTCAAAGGCGAACATCTTTCCGGTGCGCCCGAAGCCCGCCATGACCTCGTCGCAGATCATCATGATACCGAACTCGTCGCAGATCCTGCGGACTCCCGCAAGGTAGCCCTCCGGCGGGATAATGATGCCGTTGGAGCCGGTGATGGTCTCCATTACGATGGCTGCGACCGTGTCCGGACCCTCGTAGATGACCTGCTCGCGGAGCTTGTTTACATAGTACTCGCTGTACTCCTTCTCGCTTGCGAACGGCAGATTATCGCGGTACATATACGGGTCGAAGAACTTCACGAATCCGGGAATGCCGGGTTCCAGCGGATATCTTCTCGGCTCGCCGGTCAGGTTTCCTGCGCCGAACGTGGAACCGTGGTAGCTTCTGTAACGGGAGAACACCTTTTTCCTGCCGGTGTACATCCTCGCCATCTTGATCGCGTTTTCGTTCGCGTCGGCGCCGCCGTTGGTGAAGAACACCTTGGCGATGTTGTCCGGCATCAGGTCAACTACCATCTCGGCAAGCTTGGAACGGCTCTCGCAGGCGTAGCTGGGACCCACAAAGCAGAATTTCTCCGCCTGCTCCTTGATGGCGTCTATGATGGGACGGCAGCCGAAGCCGACGTTCAGGTTAACCAGCTGGCTGGACATATCGGTGTAGCGGTTTCCGTCGTAATCCCAGAAATATATGCCCTCGCCGCGCTCTACGGGGATAGGGTTCAGACCGCCCTGTTTTGACCATGACTGTAAATTGTACTTGGTGTGGTTTGTTTTGATCTCAGTTGCATTCATAAGAATCGTCCTCCATTATCAGCTTTGAGTTTTCCATATTGAGCAGTTCCTTTGCCCGGAAAGCCAGAAGCAGATTCATTTTATCCTCGTCGCTGAAGCTGCTGTCAAGAAGCTCGCGTATCTGTTTCAGCTTGTAGTTCACCGTGTTCCGGTGAACGCCGAAGATATCCGCGACTTCCTTGACGCTGCAGTCGTTCTCGAAGTAGCAGCGCAGCAGCTCCGCGCAGTCGGTGTTGTTCTTGGCGTCGTAGTCAAGCAGTTTTCCGATGGTGCTGTCAACGTAATCCGAAAGGATACGCGAACTCTCTACACCGAAAAGAAGCTTGTAAACTCCGATGTCGTGATAGTGCATGACCGTAGCTTTTTTCATTGCCGCAAGCCTCATTGCAGAGACCGCCTCATGATAGCAGGAATGTATCCCGTCGTAGCCAAGTCCGTTGTCCGAAATGCCGATGTGCACTCCCACCGGCTCGTTGTAGTTTTCGGTGACAGCAGCCGCAAGCTGCTCAGCGAGCTTTCCTGCTTCCTGTGCGGAGAAATGCTGCCGGACTATCACCAGATAGTTCTCCTGAATGAAAATACAGGAAGGATACTGCGTGCTGGCGCATATCTTCCGCACAAGGAATCTCATGCTGCGCCATTCATCGCCGCTGCCGGGCTTATCCGGGTGGGAAAGCTCCGCCGCAAGAAGCGTGTAGCCGCTCACGTCGTGAAAACCCCGCCGCTCCAGCACCGGCGCGTAGCCGTCCCGCTGACCGGGCGAGAAGAACAGGTTCCGGAAAGCCCCGGCAAGGCTGGTCTCGCTCTCCTCGTTGCTGACTATCCTGTGGCAGAAGTCGTATGTCAGGTCGATAAGTCTTACAGTCCACGGCACCACGAACAGCGGCAGCGCACTGCGCTCGCAGTATTCCGCGACCTCCCTAGGGACGGCGTTTATGTACGGACCGATATTCACAACGATTCCGGCGGCGTTCCTTTCTTTCAGATGATGTGCAAAATCAAGGAGCCAGTCGTTTCCCTTATGCCCGATGCCGGTAGTGAATACCAGCTCGTTTCCATGCATGAAGTCCGGCACCTCGCTGTCCTCAACGATATGCACCCACCGGACGTAGTTCTCCATTCCCGCCTTTCCGGCGATGAGCTTCATGCCGTAGGTCTTTTCGGCGTTCGCACATATTCTTGCAAGAGTGATAGCCATAAACACCCTCCTTTCGGATTTATCTTCCGGGCTTCTTCACCCGGCGGCTGTGGGATATCGAGCCTGTCGGACAGACGAGGGTGCAAAGCAGGCAGCCGACGCATTTTCCGCCGGAAAGCCGCGGTTTTCTGTCCTCGCCCATGACTATTGCCTGATGTCCGCCGTCCATGCAGGAGACGTAACATCTTCCGCAGCCTGCGCAGCTATCCTTGTCGAATATCGGGTAAACCACTGTGCTTCTGTCCAGATCGTCCGCCGGAACTACGTTTGCGAGCGCTGTCCCTGTGAGCTCGCTGAGCTTTGCCATGCCCTTTGATTCAAGATACGCTTTCGTTCCCGAAATCAGGTCGTCGATTATGCGGTAGCCGTACTGCATTACCGCCGTGGTTATCTGGATATTCGTGCAGCCAAGCGCGATGAATTCCAGCGCGTCGTGCCAGCTTTCGATTCCGCCGATACCGCTCAGCGGCATTCCGGAAAGCTCCGGGCATACCGCCATATCGTGAATGAACCGCAGAGCTATCGGCTTCACAGCCTTTCCGGAATACCCGGAAACGGAGCACTTTCCGTTTACGCCGGGGCAGGAGACCATCGTGTCAAGGTCGATACGCGTCAGGCTCTTTACCGTGTTTATCGCGGCGATGCCGTCCGCTCCGCCCTCTTTCGCGGCTGTCGCGGGGACCTCCATATTGCCGATGTTCGGGGTCATTTTTGCCAGCACCGGGAGCTTCGTCCCGCGCTTTGCGGCGGCGGTGTAGGCTCTCACAAGCTCCGGGTTCTGCCCGACGTCGCTGCCGAGTCCCTCGCCCACCATCTGCGGGCAGGAGAAGTTGCACTCGATGATGTCGCAGCCCGCCTCCTCGCTGAGCCTTGCAAGCTCCGTCCATTCATCCTCGGTGCTGCCCATGATGGAGGAAACGATCACCTTTGTCGGGAAATCCTGCTTCAGGCGGCGCAGTATCTCCAGATTCTCTTTCAGCGGGTGGTCGGATATCTGCTCCAGGTTCTTGAACCCCACAAACGGAGTGCTTTCCTTGCCTATCGCGTCAAATCTCGGGGAAACCTCGTCCGGCTTAATGAATCCTATTGTCTTGTAGACGATACCGCCCCAGCCGGCTTTCAGCGCGTTCGCGCACATCTCATAGCCGCTCGCCACCACCGACGACGACAGGAAGAACGGATTCTCGCACTTAACGCCGCAGAATTCCATCGAAAGGTCTGCGGAAAGCTCCTCCGCCTTTACCGGCTCGGGAGCCGCTGCCGCCATCTCGCGTATCTTCACGGGAGATTCGTAGTGCAGACAGGCTTTCTCGCACTCGCCGGAACACTCCGCGCATCTGGAGGCTTCAATGTACCCGGCTCCCACGGAGGGATCCTCAAACCTCACCGCCCTTACGAACCGCGCCGGGTCGAAGCCCTCCGGGCACGCCGCCGTGCAGGGGGCGTCAGAGCACAGCATACACCGCGCCGATTCATTATTTAAAATTAGATTTCCGTATTTCATTCTGATAACCTCCTGCACAGGTATTTTTTATTTTGCCTTATGCTTTGCGCACTTGACGAACTTGCCCCAGCCGCGCTCACCGACGAACTCGCCGTTGTCGAACACCAGCTTACCTCTGGAGTAGGTCTGCACGGGATAGCCGTGGACCTCGATTCCCTCCCAGATGGTGTGGTCGCAGTCGGAGTGCATATTTTCCTGATGGATAGTGAAATTCTTTGCGGGATCGTAGATCACGATATCTGCGTCATTTCCGGGGGCTATCTCGCCCTTTTCGGTGCAGCCGAAGATCTTCGCCGGATTTGTAGAGCAGAGCTCGACCGCCTTTTCGAAGCTGATAACGCCGTCGTTCGCCTTACCGAGCATATACGGGTACATATTCTCAACGCCTGCGCAGCCGTTCGGAATCTTGCGGAAGTCGTTGAGACCCCAGTCCTTTTCACTCTGCTGGAACGGGCAGTGATCCGTTGCGATGGTGTCGATGTCTCCGCGCTTTATCGCCTCCCAGATAGCGTCCTGGGATTCCTTGCCCTTCATAGGGGGAGAGCATACGAAGTTCCTGCCGTCCTCTCGCTTGTAAACGTCGCTGGTAAATTCAAGGTACTGCGGGCAGGTCTCCGCGTAGATCTCAAGTCCCTCGTCCTTAGCCTTTGTGACCGCCTCGACGCCCTGCTTGTTCGCGAGGTGAACTATATACAGCGGAGCCTTTGCAGCCCTTGCAAGATTTATCGCGCGCTCGTCCGCTTCGCCCTCGACGAACTCCGGACGGCTCATGTAGTGATACCACGCGCTGGTCTTTCCCTCGCTGATGTACTTCTCGGTGAGGGTGTTCACAAGCTCGTTGTTCTCAGCGTGCACCGCGATGAGCGCGCCGAACTCCTTGGACTTTGCCAGGAGCTGATAGAACACGCCGTCCTTTACTCCGAAATCATACACCATGAACACCTTGTAGGAGGTGATGCCGATATCGCACGCGTCCTTGATACTGTCAAGAAGCTCGCCGTGGATATCCTTCACGCCGATATGGAACGAGTAATCCACCGCCGCGTCCGGAGCCGCGAGGGCATTCCGGCGCTCGAATGTCTGGGTCATTGTCTCGTTGAAATCCTGGAGCGCGAAATCAAAAACGGTCGTTGTTCCGCCGCAGGCAGCCGCCCTTGTTCCCGCAAAATAATCGTCCGAGGAAACTGTGCCGCCGAACGGCATTGCCAGGTGAGTATGCGCGTCTATCGCCCCTGGGAGCACTAGCTTTCCTGCTGCGTCCACGACCTTTGCGCCGGGCATATCAGGAATACTGCCGACAGCGGCTATCTTCCCGTCCTTTACCGCAACGTCAGCCCTGAAGGAACCGGTCGCGTTCACGACTGTGCCGTTCCTGATAATCATATCCATAAAAATACCTCCTCGTATAATGTTGGCAAATTCATATTTGTCGGAAAACCGGGCGGAGCCGCTCCCCCGCCGGGCTTTCCGACAAATCCCCGCCTCAGCGGGGATCTGCCGGGAATGAAACCTGTTTTGTTTTTCGGGAAAATCAATTTTCTATAAGGCTGGCGAGAAAGGTGCAGATCCTAGGAAGGCATTCAATGGCTAGGCTTTGTGCCTGCCATTGTATGCCTGACGACGGAGATGCTCCTTTATCGCCAGCCTGTCAGCCGCCGTAGTTGGAATTCTTGTAAACGAGTACCAGACCGGATCTCTGATATACCTGAGCGACCTCCAGAAGCTCCATGCCGCCCGCGTTGGCGTTGATAAGGTTGGATACCCATGTTACGCCGAAATCTACTGTGCCGTTGTAGACCGCTGTTGTCTCGGAGATATCACCGCCGCCGGAGATGATGTCAACGGTAAGTCCGACTTCGTCGTAGTAGCCCTTCGCCTGCGCTACATAATAGCCCATGAACTGAGCCTGCGGCAGCCACTTGAGCTGTACGGAAACGGAGGTCTTTTCGGGAGCGCCGTCAGTTTCAGGATCGTAGGACAGGAAATCAGTGCTGCGGATATCGTCCAGCGTGAGGGAAGCCAGTTTGTCCTTTGCGGCGCTGTCCTCCAGAATGATGTACTGCTTTGCGAGGTCGAGAGTCTGCTGCATTGCGGCTTCGTCCATGTTTCCTACGTCAGCGGCGGAAACCGTGTTTCCGTTCATGTCGGTGGTTACAAGCTTTGCCACCTCAGACGCCATATACGCCTGATGGTCTGCGGATACGGAGGAGCCTGCCTCAAATACGATCTCAGCTGCCTCGTCCGGGTGCTCGCAGGCATAAGCCCAGCCCTTCATTGAAGCGGAAACGAACGCCTTTACAGTGTTCGGATTTGCCTCTGCGAACGCCTTGGAGGTGAACAGGTTATCCTCCAGCATGGCAACGCCCTCATCGTTCATGTCAATAACGCTTACTGAATCGCCGTAGCCATATCCGCCGTCATAATCGTTCTTTACCAGGCCAAGCTCGTTGTAGGTCATCGCGGAAGCCAGCTTTACACTGTCGCTGTCGAACTGGTCCATCGTGAAATCCATGGTGATATAGTCGGTGGGAAGTCCGTACTTTGTCAGCAGCGCCTGGATCTCATACTCGTTGCCGAGACCCCAGTTTCCTACCGTGCCCTCGGCGGCAGCGGACCTGATGATATCCTCGTGAGTCATTGCGCCAGCTGATTCCGCTGCGGAGCTTTCATCAGCCGCCGGGCTTTCCTCAGCTGCGGAGCTGCTTTCATCTGCTGCCGCAGTGCTTCCAGAAGAACTGACGGAAGCCGTGCTCCCGGTGCTGGAGTTCCCTCCGGAACAAGCCGCGAACTGAGTGCAAGCCAGTATCGCTGCAACTCCTGCAAGTAAAAATCTCTTTCTTTCTGCTTTCATAGTGTGTACCTGCCTTTCTTTATTTCATTTGTTCTATACTTAACGGGAGATCATGCCTTTCTCCGCTTAAGCACCATTCTTTCAACCAACATAAGAATGATGTACATTCCTATGCCTATCGCGCACGCCGTCGCGATGTAAGCCCATGCAGTCGGGTACTGCCCCTTTACGATATTCTCGCGTATCTGGCGTCCTACGCCCACCGTATCCTCCGCGAAGTACTCCGTTACCAGCGCGCCGATGACGCTCGCCGGAACGCTGACCCTCAACGCTGTAAAAACATAAGGCAGTGAGTTCGGCAGCCGGAGCTTCGTGAACACCACGATCTTAGGAGCCGCGTAGGAGGTCATCAGATCCTCGGAGAACGGCTTCAGCTCGGTCAGGCCGCGGAACGCGTTCACGCTCATCGCCGCCGTGCAGGAGATCGTGACCACGATTATCTTGGCAAGCGTGCTTCTTACGGAAACGTCCGTGCTGACGTCGCGCGTCCAGTTATTTATTACCGGGGCGAGAGCCACTATCGGTATCGCGTTGAACGCGGAAACTATCGTAAGTCCGCCGGCGCCCCATTTCCGGAATATTGAAGCCACAACGGCTATCAGGTATCCGAGGATACTGCCCGCCGCAAGTCCTCCGAGGGCGACTATCAGTGTCATCTGAACCTGACTGCCGATGCTGTCCCTGTTCTGTGAGATTATCTCGCCGATCCGCGTGGGAAGCGGAAGCGTTATCGTATCAGTTCCCAGCCATGAATGGAGCACCTGAGTCTGCCACAGGACGAATATCACTACTCCGAAAAGAAGCGGAAGTCCTGCGCTTGACAGAATCCCAAGCCATTTCTTTGTTTTCATGATATCCCTCCTCAGTTTTCTGATTTATTGCGCTTGTACGGGCAGAGCAGCCTTTCGATAAGCCCCATCAGCACGAAGCTCAGAATACCTATGACTGCGCTTATCAGCACGATGTCCCAGAACACCAGTCGGGTCATTCCGCCTTTAAGCGACTGCGAAAGCATACAGCCAAGCCCGTTGCCGCCCTGCAGGGTGTCTACCAGTATCGAAGCGGTTATCGCCATCGGCGCGGATATCTTCAGTCCCGTGAAGAAATACGGAATACACGCCGGAATAAGCGTCTTTGTGTAAAGCTGGAACTTGTTCGCCGCGTAGCTGTACATCAGCTCGTGCTTCTCCCTCTCCACCGAGCGGAAGCCCGCCAGCACGTTCGTTGAAACCGGGTAGAACGTGAGTATCGCCGCGATAACTATTCTTGCGGAATTGATGTCGCCGGTTATCGAAAGGATTATCGGAGCCATGCCGAGAATCGGTATCATCTGGATTATCATCAGATAAGGGAACGCTATCTTCTCGACCACCCTTGAAAGGTTCATCAGCAGAGCCAGTATGTAGCCCGCTGCGATACCGGCAAGGAATCCGATTCCCGCGCGGGAGAGCGTTTCGCCGCAGGCGGTGCCGATAAGCTCGATCATCGTCATCTTTCCGGTGACCTTCTTGTCGCTGAAAAACGAACCGATTATCTCATACAGGTGCGGCAGGACATTCACCGGAGTGCGCTTTGTCGCCGCAACGATACAGGCGAATATCTCCCAGATGACCACTATTCCGAGTATCCAGACCAGCGTCACCATATGTTTTGAATGAACGAAGCGCTTCAGCACCGGAAGGGGGCCTCTTCGCGCTGTTTTTGCCGTTGTCATGCCGTTCCCTCCTCATACTCCCTCAAAACTGCCGCGTACCTTTGCGACAAGTTCAGTGAACTCCTGCGTATCTGTCATATCCAGCGTCCGGGGTCTTGGCAGGTCGATATCGACTACCGCTGAAAGACGTCCCGGGTGCGGCGAAAGCACGCATACGCGGTCGGAAAGGAACACGCTCTCGGAAATGTTGTGCGTTACGAAAATTACCGTCTTGTTGGTCTTGCGCCAGATCTTCAGCAGGTCGATGTGGAGCTTTTCGCGGGTAAATTCGTCCAGCGCCGAGAACGGCTCGTCCATCAGGAGTATCTCCGGGCGTATCGCCAGCGCCCTTGCGATCCCGACCCTCTGCTGCATACCGCCGGAGAGCTGATTCGGATAGTGGTTTGCGAAATTTGTCAGCCCCACCATCTCCAGCATACTGTCCGCAATGTCCTCGCGCTCGTCCTTGGGGACGTGCATTATCTCCAGCGGGAGCATTACATTCCGGCGGACTGTGCGCCAGTCGTAGAGCACCGGGCTCTGGAATACTATGCCGTACCTCTGCGCCAGCCGCGCCTCCCTGGGGGTCACTCCGCCGACCGTTATCTTTCCGGATGTCGGGTGGAGCAGGTCCGCGATGATTCTAAGGAGCGTCGTCTTGCCGCAGCCCGAGGGACCGAGCAGCGAGATGAACTCGCCCTTTTTGATGTCCAGCGTTACATTAGTGAGCGCCGTTACATCGTTTCCGCCCTGATCCTTGTAAACCATGCCTATGCTGTCCAGCATGATCTCTGTTTTCTCGTTTGCCATATTGATCACTCCTTATAATAAAAATCAGGGCAATAGCATCATCTTCGGCGCCATTGCCCTGATTTCTGTTTCTTGTCATCTGTGCAGGATTTGAATTTCATTTATTCATTTTCTGCTTCCCTTGTTCTTGATACAAGTATACAGCATAATGTGCTTTCTGTCAATGTGCCGATGGACATTTAGGATAATTGCACAATAACATTTCCACCGGGCCTATGTTGGTATATGTAATATACACACAGCAGTGCGCTATTGTGCTTCAGCATAACCAAATTATTAGTGCCCGGGCACAAACAATTTGTCATATCGACACGATATTAATTTGCGGTTTCTTTTCAGTCCTCCCTGACAGGTTCATATTTTTTGAATATTTATTATAAATAAAATTCACTTTAAACTGGTCCGGGACACAATATTTCCCGGACAGCTGAAACTGCCCGGGAAGTATTATTTATGCCGTGTGCTTCAGTCCTGATCAGCCTTGAGCACAGCGTTGAGCATTACCGTCGCGCCCTCTGTGCAGTGCTCCACGGAGCTGAACTCCTTCTCGCAGTGGGAAAGTCCGTCCTTGCTCTGTACGAATACCATAGTTGTGGGTATCATGTAAGCGCAGAACTGTGCGTCATGACCAGCGCCGGAGTGGATATACTGGTGCTTGATCCCGGTCTCCTCGGCTGCCGCCTTGACGTAGCTTACAAGCTTCTTATCATAGTAAACGGTGTCGCGGTTCCACGCCTTGACTACCTCGCAGGTGCAGCCAGCCCATGTCTTTTCAGCGCAGCTCTTCACGATGGCAAGCACCTTTTCAAGCACCTTAGGATCCTCGTGGCGTGCGTCGAACGAGAAATCGAAGAAATCCGGAACGCAGGTATGTACGCAGGGGTGACATACGACTTCGCCGGTAGTGTAAACCAGATCGGAATATCCCAGCTTGTCTATCTCTTTATGCAGATAGCACAGCGCCTCGGAAGCCGCGAGGAACGCGTCCTTTCTCTTCGGCATGGGGAACGTTCCGGCGTGCGTCGTCTGACCATAGAACTTCAGGCGATAGTTGAACATTCCGAGAACGCAGTCAACAACGCCGATGTCGTTTCCGGCGTCCTCGAGGATGGGACCCTGCTCGATGTGGGTTTCGAACATATACATATATTTCTCAGGAGAAATGCGGTATTTCCTGTCGCCCTTGAATCCGGACTTCTCCAGCGCCTCGCCGAATGTGGACTTATTGTCAAGGATGCTCTTTGAAGCCATCATATCCTCAAATTTGAACTTGCTGCGGATATCCTCCGGGAGATAATCGTAGCAGATAATGCCGGAGCACATCATTGCAGGCGGATAGAGGGAGCCCTCCTCGTTTGTCCAGATCATCGCGGTCAGCGGGTGCTTATGCGGAATATTGTGCTCGGCTACCGTTTCAAGCACCTCCATAGCGCTCATTACGCCGAGGATACCGTCGTAGTTGCCGCCGTTCTTTACGCTGTCCACATGGGAGCCCATAACGATCCTCTTTGCGTCCGGGTCGGAACCGGGGAGAGTCGCGTACATACAAGCTACGTCGTCCACCTCGATGGTGGCGCCGATTGCTTCCATTCTGCGGCGGAACTCGTTTCTCGCCTGAATTGCCTCCGGCGAAAGGGAGTAACGGGTGATTCCGCCGTGCCCCGCGTCACCGAATCTGCTGAAAGTTTCGATTTTGTCCTTCATTCTGTCGTAGCTGCAAGTGTACATAAATACGTCTCCTTTGCTTATATATTCTGTCTGATAAAGAAAACGGCGCCTGAAACTCCATGAGTTTCAAGCGCCGTTGCTTTATGTATTGATTATAGCGTGAACATTGTGCTGTGTCAACCTTTTTCTCCAAATTTCCTGAAAAACGGCTGAATTTGTGCTTCCGGCACATAATTCCGTTGTGCCGCAGCACAGCGTTTTAATCCCACAGAGAAGCGTAGATATCCAGAATATCCTGCTTGGCGACTTCCCTGATGGTGTTTGCGGGACTTCCGCTTGCAAGCGCGTCGTCAGCCATCTTGTCCATTGAAGCGAAGAATTTTTCACGGTCGATGCCGTACTCCGCCAGCGTGGGTATCTCAACTGCGGCGCACAGTTTTTCCATTGCGTCGAGGAAATCCTGCGCGGCAGCGGTATCGTCGCTGCTGTCGGAAACACCTGAGTCGCGCGCCGCAGCGGCGAATTTTTCCGGAGTTCCCTGTGCCGCAAAGCCAAGGCACTTTATATCCAGCATTGCGTTGGAAATCCCGTGAGGAACATGGAACAGAGCGCCGATAGGCCGGCTCATTCCATGCACAAGCGTAACGGAAGCATTGTTTATACACACTCCCGCTTCGTACGCCGCAATGAGCATCTGTTCGCGTGCGGTTTCATTTTCCGGTTTATTATACGCCGTAGGGAGATTCGCAAAAATACGTTTCATCGCCGACAGGGCAAACGTATCGGTTATCGGATTAGCCCTCCTGGAAGTGTAGCTTTCGATCGCATGGGTGAACGCGTCCATGCCTGTTGCAGCGGTAACGGACTTCGGCGAGGACAGCGTGTACGAATAGTCCAGCACTGCAAGGTCAGGGAGCAGTTTGTCGCCCTTCAGCAGCATTTTGATATCCTTTTCAGTGTCAGTGATTATTGTGAATTTCGTTGCCTCGGAACCTGTTCCGGCAGTGGTAGGAATCAGTATCACAGGCGGAAAAACGCCGTCTATCTCCCTGCCCATGTAGTCCGCAATGTTTCCGCCGAGCACGGACATTGCCGCTACCGCCTTTGCGCTGTCAAGGGCGCTGCCGCCGCCTATTCCGATGACATGGTCGCAGGAATTCTCATGGTACGCCGCAACCCCCGCGTTTATCATTTCAACTGTTGGCTCTCCGGTTATCCCGTCAAACACAATGCCGGCGGGAGCGTATTTCAGAAGCTCCGCCACGGCCGCCGACTTCGCGGTGTACGTTCCGGTAACGATAAGCGGCCTTCTTCCGTATTTTCCTAGTTCTGCGCGGGATATCGCTCCCTTGCCGGCGATAGTCTTGCCCGGCAGCACGATCTGAAAATCCATGATGATTCCTCCTTGTTGTTCTGCACATTTTGGTTTTTGCAGCAGGTTAATCCTGCAACAATAACATATCACAAATTCCGCAAAAATTCAAGACCTTTTCTTCATATCGTTACAAACGGCTTCATTATGCCAAACGCAGGCAATGTACCGCAGCACGGATTTTAATAAACTGTAACACATTTTCCTTCATTCACTTAAGGGAACCTCTAAAAACCGGT
This sequence comes from uncultured Oscillospiraceae bacterium, assembly GCA_934481355.1. GTDB lineage: Bacteria > Bacillota > Clostridia > Oscillospirales > Ruminococcaceae > CAG-115. Next base: position 17,922 of record CAKSPH010000031.1, read on the forward strand.
TTGAAAAGGGAAAATGGGTAGAGTGCGCCGAATGCGATGAAAGCCGACGAAGTAAGGCTGTATGCCTTACGAGGAGGTTTGAAGAAGCAGTCGGTGTGCTATACACATTTTCACTCAAACAAGGTTTTTAGAGGTGACCTTAACGATTTCGTCCGCGATATCTGAACCTGTCAATCATTTCGTGACCCTTTGCCCCAGTGCTCATAAACGCATAATTTCAATTAGGGCAGCACCGCATAAAGACCATTTATTGGATTTTGCGTGGCGTTGCCTTAGAGAACTAAAAAGCAAAAGCATTCCCGCGTCCGTTTTTTGCTTTTTACGCCGGTTTTCAGAGGTCCCCTCAAGTTTTACGGATCGGTCACGCGCTATGGCAATTTTAATAGATTGTGCAAGATTACAATATAATTCTTGCACAATTTTCATAAAAATGAATTTCAGATATTGACAACTTGCAAATTCGCGTGTATAATCTAAACATAAAAACAAATCCGGATAGTCCGGAAAACAAGGAACGCATGGAAAGGACAGCTCTATGATACGTTTGGAAGATGTACATAAAAGCTTCGGGGATTTTGAAGTTCTCAAAGGAATCAACCTTCATGTCAAGGAAGGAGAAAAGCTTGTAATAATCGGACCCAGCGGTTCCGGAAAAAGCACGCTTATCCGTTGCATGAACTACCTTGAGGAGCCTACCTCCGGAAAGGTATACATTCATAATCACCTGATGAGCAGGAAACGCAGGGCGTTCATAAATAAGGTTCACTCCTCGATGGTGTTTCAGCAGTTCAATCTGTACCCGCACATGACGGTAATGGAAAACCTGACTCTCGCCCCGATGAAGCTGAAGAAAGTGCCTAAATTCGAAGCAGAACAGACGGCGATGAAGTACCTGAAACGCGTTGGTCTGGAGGAAAAGGCGAACGTCTACCCGACGACGCTTTCCGGCGGACAGCAGCAGCGAATCGCTATCGCAAGGGCGCTCACCATGCAGAACCGCGTTATATTCTTTGACGAGCCGACATCGGCGCTCGATCCGGAAATGGTACAGGAAGTCCTCGATGTAATGATCGAGCTTTCCCACGAAAAGAACTTTACGATGGTGGTAGTCACCCATGAGATGGGCTTCGCCCGGGAGGTCGCCGACAGGATAGTTTTCGTGGACGGCGGCAGGATACTTGAGGAGGGAACTCCCGAGCATTTCTTCACTAACCCCACGAACGAGCGAACTAGGGCGTTCCTCAGCAAGATAATCCGTTGACACAGCCGTCAGGCTGACTATAAAAAGACTAAATGAGAAAGGGTAAACAACTATGAAACTGAAAAAATTATTTGCAGCTCTGGCTGCCGGAACAATGATCTTCTCCCTCGCTGGCTGTGCCGGAGGCACAACTTCTTCAAGCACGCCGTCAAACGCAGACAGTTCCTCAGCGGCTGACAGTTCCGCAGCAGATGATACGACCGTATCCGGCGGCGTACTGAAGGTCGGCGTAAAGGACGCAGTCAAGGGCTTCGGCTTCAAGGATCCGCTCTCCGGCGAGTACGAGGGCATGGAGATCGAGATAGCGAAGAAGCTCGCTGACAGCCTCGGCTATGATGACGTTGAGTTCACTACCGTCACCGCCGCTACCAGAACTGAGCTGCTGGATTCCGGCGACCTTGACTGCGTTCTCGCGACATTCACCATCACGGAAGAACGCAAGAAGAGCTGGGATTTCTCCACCCCCTACTACACCGACGCTGTTACCGTGCTTGTTGAAAAGGCTGACGGCATCACCGACCTTTCCGGTCTTGTAGGTAAGAAGATCGGCGTTTCCACCGGCTCCACCTCCGCATATGCGCTGGTCAAGGCGATGACCGAAAAGGGACTTCTCGGCGACTATGCGCTGCCTGAAACCTCCGCTGACTTCGATATTTCTTCTTTTGAGTCCAACGGAACTTCCTTTGAGCAGTTCGGCGATTATCCCGCTATTTCCAATGCGATGACTGCGGGAACAGTTGACGCTTTCTGCGTTGATAAGTCTATCCTTGCCACATACAAGACAGACGACCGTGATTACATCACAGATACGTTCTCTCCGCAGGAATACGGCGTTGCCACCAAGAAGGACTCTCCGCTTTCCTCCAAGATCGACGAGCTCATCAAGGGCTGGCTTGAGGACGGCACTATCGACGGATTCATCACTGAATTTGGTCTGAACTGATACTAAGGCAATGCCGCACAAAGATTGTGCGTGTATTGCGTAGTCAGATTTTTCGTCAGATTGTACAACGAGGACGACGCAAGGCTGTCGCCTTGCTAGGACGAATTGTGCAAGATGACGGAAAATATGCAAGCAAGACACGTGCAAAATCCAATAAATGGTCTTTGTGCGGTGTTGCCCTAAATAGAATCGACAATGGCGGCAGTTGAACAAGCTGCCGCCATTATTCAAGGGAGGGGACAAGATGTTTGACGCAGAAAAATGGGGGCTGGTGTGGACTCACCGGCAGACCTTCATTGACGGAACGATCTCGACGCTGCTGATGGCATTATTCGGGCTTGCGCTCGCAATGATCATCGGCGTAGCCATCGGACTGATGGCCACAAGCCACACAAAGCCGCTGCGTATTATCGCAAGGGTGTACGTCGAAATAATCCAGAACACCCCGGTAATGCTCCAGGCGCTGTTTCTGTTCTACGCGGTAACGTTTTCCGGAGTCAAGGGATTTTCAGCGCTGATATGCGGAATTATCGCGCTTGGCATATACCACGGCGCATATATCTCCGAGGTCATCCGCACGGGAATACAGTCCGTGCCGACAGGGCAGTCAGAAGCGGCGTACTCGCAGGGCTTCGGGCAGATCGCAACCATGTGGTACATTATCCTTCCACAGACGATCAAGATAATTCTTCCTCCCATGGTAAACCAGGTCGTGAATCTCATCAAGAACACCTCCTGTATGTTCCTTGCGGGCGGCGCTGTGGATCTCATCTCCCGCACGAACGCCTTCGCAGTCGGCGAGGGTACAGGCTCTGCGGCTGGTCAGTGCTACATAATCGGCGGTATCATCTTCTTCGCGATATGCTTCCCGCTGTCCATGCTGGCTTCGCACTGGGAGAAGAAACTCAAGGCAAGGGACACAGTATCCGTTCCGGTTCAGAAAAAGGCTGACGATATCACGGACGCCGAACTTGACATGATAATAAGCGGCAGGGGGGGCGAGCACTGATGGAAGAACTTATGGGCAGCCTGAGAATGATAAGCAACGGCAATGTACTGCTGTATATTCTGAAAGGCGTAGGTTTCACTTTAGGTATCGCATTCTTTGCGGTAGTCCTGGGAATAATCGTAGGCACGGTGCTTGCGCTCGCGCGCAATTACTGCACAAACGGCTGGACAAAAGTATTCAGATACATCGCCACGGCATACATCGAGGTGTTCAGGAATACCCCGCTCATGCTGTGGATATTCATAGGACTGGTGTTCTTCCCGTCCATCGAATTTCCGCAGGATGTGTCGAAATTTCTGGGGCTTTCCCGGACGGAGCTTGCAGTGCTGTTCAAGGCGATAATCGCACTGGTGCTGTTCACTTCATCGGTAATCGCGGAGATAATCCGCGGCGGTCTGAACTCTATCCCGAAAGGACAGTTTGAAGCGGCATATTCACAGGGCTTCAGCTTCTTCCAGACGCTGTGGCTGATCATCCTCCCGCAGACGTTCCGTAATATCGTACCGACCCTGCTCAGCCAGGTGATCACCACCGTAAAGGACACCTCCTACATCGCGAATATCGCTACTGCGGAGCTTATGGGCAGGACGTTCCAGCTTATACAGATCTCCCCGAATTTCACGGGACTCAGCACTCAGAACGTGTCTGACGTATTAGTGCTCTGCGGGCTTGCCTGCGTGATCTATTTCGTGATAAACTTCACGCTGTCCTGCGTGGTACGGCATATGCAGAAGCCGAAGAAGAAAACGACCGTTGTCGCTGTTACTGAGTAAGGAACTGAAGAGGATACGCTTTGTATCCTCTTTTTTCGGAGTATGATATGAAAATATGGATAAACGCTCCGCTTTCTGCGGAAAATCTGGAGCTTATAAAAAGCGCGGCGGCGGGCTGCGAAGTATTTTCCGGAACTGAAACCGTACCCGGCGCTGAAATCATCATAGGTCAGCCGCCGGAGGATCTTTCCGGCGCGAAGCTGCTGCAATCCACAAACGCCGGAGTTGAAAAGCTTCTTTCACGTATTCCGGAGGACGTAATAATAACGAACGTTACCGGAGCATTCGGCGTGGTCGTTTCAGAATACATCATCGGCGGAGTGCTGGCTCTGAGCCGCAGACTGTTCCGGTACCGTGAACAGCAGCGGCGGCATATTTGGCAGGAAATCCCGCAGGAAAATCTGCTTCACGGTAAAAACGCGCTTATCCTCGGCTGCGGAGATATCGGAACCGCCACTGCGGAAAAGCTCCGCGCGTTCGGAATGAGCATTACGGGAATACGGCGCTCCCCCGCCCCGCCCCATGGCTTTGACCGGGTTTTCGGCATGGATATGCTCGGGGAGCTCCTGCCGGAAACAGACCTGCTGATATGCTGCCTGCCGCATACTCCCGAAACAATCGGACTGCTGTCAGCAAGCCGGATAGCGCTGCTGAAACGCGGCGCTCTGCTTGTAAACGTCGGCAGAGGCTCGCTGATTGACGAATCCGCCCTGATAAGCACGCTGAAAAACGGCAGACTCTCCGGCGCAGTGCTTGACGTATTCGCGCTTGAACCGCTTCCGGAAAGCTCCCCGCTGTGGGATATGGAAAACGTCCTGATAACTCCGCATATCTCCGGACCGTCTTTCGGGCATTTCCCGGAGGTGGAACGCAGGATAGCCGGAATATGCGCGGACAATATCTCAAGGTATCTTTCGGGAAATCCCCTCGTCAATGTTATCGACCGGTCAGGGGGCTACGCAGACAGGGAGAATTTCAATGGCTGAGCTTGATTTCCTGACATTCCTGATAGTCTGCCCGCTGGTGGGTCTTGCCGGATTCGTTGACGCGATTGCCGGTGGAGGAGGATTCATTTCGCTGCCCGCGTACCTGATTTCCGGAGTTCCTCCGATAAACGCAGTTGCAACGAACAAGATAAGCTCCGCGATGGGGACTGCCCTTGCAACGATACGCTACGGGAAAATGGGGTACATAAACGCCCGGACTACCGCCCCGGCGGTGGCGCTCGCGCTGCTCGGCTCATGGCTGGGCGCAGAGCTTGCAATGAAACTCAGCGATGACGTGATACGCATTGCAATGATCGTACTGCTTCCGGTGATGGCGGTGTATGTGCTGCGCAGCAAGCGGCTTTCCGGGGAGTGCGGCAGCGAATATCCGCTGAAAAGGACTATCATCATCACAATGGCGATAGCCTTTCCGACAGGAATATACGACGGATTCTACGGACCGGGCACGGGTACGATCCTCATGACGCTGCTTGTCGGAGCCGCGCATTACAGCCTGAAAAACGCCGCCGGAACAACAAAGGTGATAAACCTCAGCACTAATGCTGCGGCGCTGTTCACCTATCTTCTCAGCGGAAAAGCCCTGCTTATGCTCGGCTTGACGGCGGGGCTGTTCAACATTGCCGGAGCGTATCTCGGAACCAGGTTCTTTTCACAAAAGGGCGCAGCTGTTGCGAAGCCTTTGATAATCATAGTCATCTGCATTTTCTTTGTAAAGATAACCGGTGAAATGCTGGGATTCTTCTGAACAGGGGTGAAATACATGAAAGCAGGATTCCGTCTGCCTCCTGTGGGCAACCGCATAATAAAATCCGCCGCAGGGGTTCTTCTGTGCTGGTGCGTTTATCTGCTGCGCGGCAGAACCGGAATACCGTTCTATTCAATGCTGGCGGCGCTGTGGTGTATTCAGCCCTACATCAACAAAACCATGAGCATGGCGCTCCAGAGGACTATCGGCACATTTATCGGCGCGGCATTCGGGCTTATCACCATTGTACTGGAGATATACGCGTTCAACATCTACGACCAGCCGCTCGGATTTCTTATCGTTGCGCTGATGATAATTCCGGTGATCTACATGACCGTGCTGATAAAGCGTCCGAATGCAAGCTATTTTTCCTGCGTCGTGTTCCTGTCCATAACGGTCATTCACATGACGGACGAAAACCCGTTCATGTTTGTGCTGAACCGCGTTCTTGACACGTTCATCGGCATAGCTGTCGGAATGCTCGTAAACTCCGCAAGGCTTCCGCGCCGCCGTATCACGGACACGCTTTTCACCGCAGAGCTTGACGATATGCTGTCGCCGATCTCCGAGCAGCTCTCGCCTTTTTCCAGAGTGGAAATAAACAGAATGCTGTCCGAGGGGCTGAAATTCACGCTTGTTACAATGCGTACCCCCGCGTCGCTAATGGATATAATATCCGACGTGGAGCTGAAACTTCCGGTAGTAGTGATGAACGGCGCGGCACTGTACGATTTCCGGAACAACAGCTACGTCAAGGCATATATAATCTCCGGCGACACCTGTGAAAAGGTTCGCAATATCATCAGCTATGCAGGTATGAACGTATTCACAAATGCGCTCTGTGACGACAGCCTTGTTATATACTACGACCGGCTTGAAAACGAGGCGGAAAAAGCAATTTTCACATCGCTGAAAAAATCTCCATACCGGAATTATATCAACCGTCAGCCGCAGCCGGAGGATCGGGTGATATATCTGATGACAGTGGATCAAAGCGGCCGGATAGCCGCTTTATACGACCAGCTGGTCCACAGCGAGGCTGGACAGCTTCTGAAAATAATCACTTATCCATCGCAGGATTATCCGGGGTACAGCTACATAAAAATCTACAACCGGAACGCCGGAAAGCAGCACATGACAGAGATCCTGTGCCGGGAATACGGAATCGAAAAATGCAGCACTGTTGCCGCCAATGGCTCACGCAGTATGAACTGCATTACGCGTAATCTGAAGCACAGCTTTGAGCCGCTGATATTCAAGAGATTAAAGTAGCCATACTTCGTTTTATGCCGAAAAGATTTCCGGAATAAGCGAGCGGTTTAAAAAACTGACAGGCTGAAAACGCATATTAACAGATTCGGTCTGATATCGGCGCACTTTCCTTAACACTTGGTAACCTCTAAAAACCTCCTTCACGGCAGATTTCTATGACTTACCAAGAAACGTCGCTTCGCTCCTTATTCATCATCTGTTGCGTTACCAAACCTTGAAATACATACAGTAAACGCATTATCCGCCTGCGGCGGAAAACGCTGCGGTTTGGTGCCTTACATCTGATATAAGTCATATACGAAATCTGCTCGTGTCCCGGTTTTTAGAGGTTACCACTTGATATAATCTGAAATTCCGGCGGTCGCGATGGATAAGACCACATAATAATTCCACTCGCTATTCAGATACGGATAATATCCCGGCAGACAAAAGCGCCTGATTAATTCGTCAGGCGCTATGCTTTTTCACTTTAAGAGCTTGTCAATGCTTACGATCTTCGTGCAGAGCGCAAGCACTGTGACTGCGCTTTCTATCTCCCCGACAGCTGCGAATGACGGAGCCAGCCGGATATTGCTGTCCTGCGGGTCGTTTCCGTGGGGGTAGGTCGCGCCTGCCGGAGTGAACTTCACGCCGTGCTCCGCAGCCATCTTAACAACCGCCCTAGCGCACCCCGGAAGCGTATCGTAGGAAGCGAAGTACCCGCCATTTGCGACCGTCCATTCTGCGATTCCCAGCCCGTCCAGTTCCTCGTTCAGCACCTTGTACATCGCGTCGAATTTCGGCTTCATTATCGCTGCGTGCTTCTTCATATGCGCGCGGAGACCTGCGGAATTCCTGAAAAATCTCGCGTGGCGGAGCTGATTTATCTTGTCCGGACATATCGTTGCGAACTTCAGGAACGCCCGGATATCAATCAGATTCGCCGGGCTGGAAGCCACCGCTGAAATTCCCGATCCGGGGAACGTTATCTTGCTTGTGGAACAGAATTCATACACAAGGTCTGAGTTTCCCGCCTTGTCGCATTCGGAGATTATATCCGGAATTTCAGCGCACTTTCCGTCGAAATTATGCACGCAGTAGGCGTTGTCCCAGAAAATGCGGAAATCTTCCGCCGCAGGCTTAAGCGCGGCGAAACGGCGCACTACCTCGGCGCTGTAAACTATTCCGGTAGGATTTTCGTACTTCGGAACGCACCAGATACCCTTTATCTTATCGTCGCTGCTGACCAGCTTTTCCACGATATCCATATCCGGACCGTCGGAGTTCATCGGCACCGGAACAAGCTCAAACCCGAAATGCTCGGTTATCGCGAAATGCCGGTCGTAACCCGGAACAGGGCACAGGAATTTCCTGCCATTGACCTCCTGCCACGGCGTGGAGCCGCAGATACCGTCCGTCATTCCGTGGCTTATCAGCTGGTACATCATCGTAAGGCTGCTGTTTCCGCCGATTATCGTGTTGACGGAGTGCGTTCCCATCATGTGCGCCAGCAGGCGCTTTGCCTCAGGGATTCCGTCAAGCCCGCCGTAGTTGCGGCAGTCCTGACCGCTTTCGCTGTCCAGCAGGCTGTGGTGGTCGAGTACATCCAGCATTTTCATCGAAAGCTCGAGCTGCTCCTTTGAGGGCTTTCCGCAGGAGAGGTCGAGGGAGATATCGTCTTTTGAATACTTGCCGAGCCGCTCAACGCACTTCTGTTTTTCGGCTTCTAGCGCCTGTTTGTCCATTTCGCTGTATTTCATGGTTTCCGCCTTTCGTATCATTTGAGAAAGAACGCCCAGCACCGCCGGAGCAGCGCTGAGCGCATATAGGGGGAGAAGATTTATCATTAAGAAGTCTTAAAACAGCTTCTTGTAGATATCAGGAATATCATCGCAGCTGAGCGGAGCGGAATTGTTCACGGTCAGTCTTCCATGCGCTGCGATTACGTTGTCGGTGAATACCGGGATACCTTGTCCCGCTCAGGAAATCTTAACGTGTATCCATGTTTCGTTATCTCCCTGTTGTCTTTGAGAACTCAGCGCTTTTCGTTCTGTGGTTATTATAGCACTTACCAAGTCATGTGTAAACTGTGAGATAAATATATTTATCATACCAGAATTGTATATCAAATTGCGCTCACAAAAGTATTACATCAGGTAACCTCTTAATAACTTTTGACGGATTTGTTATGATGTCATTTTTCCCCTTCTGTTCTTCAATGTCATTTCTGGCGCTTTCCCACAAGCAGCAGACCTGCCGCTACCGCGGTTACCGGAGCCACCGCGACTATACCGAAGCTTCCGGCAACTGTGTGGATTATCTCCGCTGCGATGTACTTGTAATTCAGTATGCAGTCCAGCGGAGTTCCCTGCGCCATGAACACCATGAGCTGGGCTATGCAGCTTCCGGAATAGGCAAGCAGCAGCGTTGTGGTTATCGTGCCCATTGCGGCGCGTCCTACGGTAAGTCCGGACTTTACGGCTTCCCACGGTTTTATGTCGGGCTTTTTATGTATGACTTCATCTACAGCAGAGGTGATATCAACTGCAAGGTCCATCATCGCGCCGGAGGAGCCTATGAATATCGCAGCCATGAATATCTCCGTAAGGTTAAGATCCTGATAACCGCTGTACAGCAGGCTTTCCGAGCCGGTCATTATTGCGCCGTGTATATTCATCAGCTTCGTGAATACAGCGCCCAGGACTGCCGTGAACGCAAGTCCGATGATTATTCCCAGCGAGGAGGAAAGCGCCCGCCGGTCGAAACCGTAAACCAGCGAAACAATAATTACGGACAGCACCGAAATTATCACAATGCCGGAAATTATCGGGGAAACGCTGTTCAGATAAAGCGGCACGACTACCTTCCATATCAGGAGAATCGTCAGGATAAACGACAGCACTGCGCGAAGCCCGGTCTGCCCTGCGAAGAATATCAGCACCGCAATGAATATGGCAACCAGCAGTATTTCCCACGGAAGACGGTAGTGATCGGTCATTGAAACGGAAAGTATCTCCCCGTCGCGGTGGCTTATCCGGACATACGCCGTGTCCCCGGGCTGGAACACCTTGTCTATCTCAAGCGAGCCGGTGAGCATATTTACGGCGGTATACTCCTGCCCCCTGAACTGCCCGTCAAGGAACTCAATATCGCAGTTCTGGTCGCCGGAGCGTACTAATCCGGTGTCGATTATCATACTGTCGTCAACGGAGATCACCTTTGCCGGAACGCGCTCAGTCCCCTGATATATCAGCTTGTTCTCAAATCCAGTGGGAACGAATACGAGCACGATTATTGCAATGAGAGTTACCAGCACTGGTGAATAATACCGCAGTCTTTCCGGGGTGAAGAATATTTTAAGTCTGTTCATAAATACCTTTCTGTACCCGAAAAACTCCGCTTCCGCAAATCGCAGAAACGGAGCCGGGAGGATTTTTTCGTTGTGCTTACTTTACGCCGGTGAGCGCTGCAAGCTTGTCGTATATCTTGGTGTTGTCATAATATCCGTTGAAGAGGCTGGCGCCAGCGCCCTTTGCGTATACTGCGACCGGAAGTCCGGTGTGCGCGTAGGAAGCAAAGTTAACGCCAGACTTGTTGTTCAGCAGATGTGTGATTGTAACGGTAAGCGGCTCGTAGCTTCCGTACAGCAGGTATTCTTCCTGAGTTTCAACCTTTTCACCGCTCATGGTCTTGTCGTAGGCTGCCTTGAGCTTGTTGTACTCATAATCGGTGAGAACGAGGTTCGGGTTCTTCTCAGCGTCCCTGTCGTCTGCGGTCATCAGACCGAACAGGCGCTTTACGTCCTTGAGTACTGCGCTGAAGGAGGTCTTGTCCTCCTTGTACTTTGATACATAGTCGCTGTCAAACTTCGCGTAGGAGAGCTTCTGGTTCCTGAGGTTGGTGAGGTAGGTGTCGTAGTCAGTGCCGGCGTAGCCGATGGTAAGTCCACCTGTTTCGTGGTCGCCGGTAACGACGATGAGTGTTTCGTCCGGGTGCCGCTTGTAGAATTCCAATGCCCTTGCAACGCCGTTTGCAAGCGCAGCGGTATCAGAGATCGTGGACTTTGCGTCGTTTGCGTGACATGCCCAGTCGATCTTTCCGCCCTCTACCATCATGAAGAAGCCGTTGTCATTGTCGAGCATCTCGATGCCCTTTTCAACGTAATTGGAAAGAGTCCACTCGCCCTTCCTGCGGTCGTTGCTGTAAGACATTGCGTCGCTGTCCGCGAGGGTCTCTGCAATGAGAATGGATTTTCCGTCCTCCGGGGTGAGCTTCTCAGCGTCAGCGTATGTTGTGATGACGTTGTAGCCTGCCTCTTCAGCAAGATCGTATACGCTTGTCTGATCCTTGTTGTTTCCAGTGGGCTTCTTCAGCGCGCCGCCTGCGAAGTAATCAAAGCCGCTCTCTACCATTTCAACGCCTATCTCGTAGTAGTTGTTTCGGCTTGCCTGGTGAGCGTAATATGCGGCTGGAGTTGCGTGGTTAAGGTTTACAGAGGAGATGACGCCGATCTTGTAGCCCATCTGTGATTTGAGCTTTTCAGCGATGGTCTCGTACTCTGTGGTCATGCTCTCGTCCATGTTGATGGTTCCACTGTAAGTCTTGTGTCCGGTGGAAAGGGAGGTCGCGGTGGAAGCGGAATCCGGGCAGAAAGAGGAACTGTCGTATGTATTTGCGGAACCTACTACCGGAAAATTCATGAAATTAAGGCGCTTTCTTGCCTCAAGGATATCATTGTCGTCGGTGTCAGCGAGGGCGCTGTAATAGTCTGCGGTGATCTGAGTCTGGGGGAAGCTCATTCCGTCGCCTATGAACATGAATATGTACTTAGGCATTGTCCCGGTGTACTTCTGCGCCCCGGATGTAACGGTGGTCTTGGCTCCGTTTGCTGCGGATACTGCGAGTGTTGTCGCTCCGACTGTGATAAGCGTAGCTGCTGCACAGACGGAAGCAATGATCTTCTTTGCTCTGGTCATTGTTTTTCTCCTTTTTATTCGTTTGTCGTTCCGTTTTTCGGTACAATCATATTATAAAGGAAAATTATTAAATCCAAAAGCGCCTTAGTGTGAAATCATTGTTAAATAGTAACCTCAAAAACCGGGAATATACTAAGATCAGGAGTGTGAAGAACTTGTCAGAATCAAAGAAATATGACCTAAATTACAGGGAAGAGTCAGTAAATCCGGCGCTGAAAATATGAGTAAAGAGAACCGGCGAGGAACTGTCATGACCAGCAGGCGGCTTAAGAAAAA
>CAKSPH010000032.1 GCA_934481355.1 uncultured Oscillospiraceae bacterium
GTTACGGTTTCCGGTGCGTTGGGGCATTCGACCGTCAGCACGACCAGCAATATTTACTGCCATCTACTGGAGAACTCACAGGCTAAGGTTTCGGAGGCGATTACTAATGTGCTGAAAATAAGTCCGAATGATAGTTCGGCAAGCGACTCCAATGCTGCGGAAACAGCCGATAAAAACGAAGCATTTTAAAATAATGATCAAACAATGATCAAATGAACTTTTCCGGAAATAGAGAATCCCCCGAACGGCTTAGTAAAGCCATTCGGGGGATTTTATCGTGGTGACCCGTACGGGAATTGAACCCATGATTCCGCCGTGAAAGGGCGATGTCTTAACCTCTTGACCAACGGGCCTAAAAGAAAAACCGCACAACCAACGTATGCGGTTTTTAATGGTAGCGGTAATCGGATTCGAACCAATGACACCCTGGGTATGAACCAAGTGCTCTAGCCAACTGAGCTATACCGCCATATTTGTTATTGCCGTTTCTTTAATCACTCTTAACGACTTGATTATTATACCACATAAAAACTCGTTTGTCAAGTACTTTTTTAAAAAAATACGGAAAATCCAAAAATCTTTCCCGTATGTCTGATGGTCACCTCTAAAAACCGGTTTGAAAAGGGAAAATGGGTAGAGTGCGCCGAATGCGATGAAAGCCGACGAAGTAAGGCTGTATGCCTTACGAGGAGGTTTGAAGAAGCAGTCGGTGTGCTATACACATTTTCACTCAAACAAGGTTTTTAGAGGTGACCTGATATTATACATTATAATTGAAAATAGAATGAACCACCCATTCCTAATGCAAATAGCACTTGAAAAAGTTGTTGTTCCCTGCCCTGTTTTTTTACAAAAACACTTGACAAAACCTTTTATGCGGTGTATAATTCTATTGTACAGAGTTATCTGTACCGCAATAAAATCACAAATGCGTTGATGGGTGCGGTTCTCCGCTGTATCCGAACCACGCTTTTCCAGAGAGCTGCCGGCTGGTGCAAGGCAGTAAAGCGCTCGTATACGATCAGCCCGTAGCAGACAGTCCGAAAGCCTGTGCAATTAAGACTGTACGGATTTCCACCGTTACAGGGAAGTGCATTGATGGATGTACAGAGGCTGATTTTGCTTAATACTATGCCCTCTATCACCCCGATCGAGGGCTTTTTTATAGCTTGCTCCTCTGCACCCGTATTTCTGACCGGACAGCACACCGGCAAAAATCAGCCGCCATGCGGCAGGAGGAGTATTTATTATGCTGACACTAGACAAGGTTTACAAAGCGTCCCACGTTCTGAAAGAAGTAATCAGAGAAACCGACCTCATCAAGGCTCCCAAAATCAACAAGGAAGCCGAGGTTTACCTCAAGACCGAGAACCTTCAGGTAACAGGTTCATTTAAGGTAAGAGGCGCGTATTTCAAGATCTCCCAGCTCAGCGAGGATGAAAAGGCAAAGGGCGTTATCGCCTGCTCCGCAGGCAACCATGCGCAGGGCGTTGCACTTGCAGCTTCCAGGGCAGGCATCAAGTCCCTTATCTGCCTGCCGGACGGCGCTCCTATTTCAAAGGTAGAGGCCACCAAGTCATACGGCGCAGAGGTCTGCCTCGTTGAGGGCGTTTACGATGACGCTTATGCAAAGGCACTTCAGCTCCGCGACGAAAAGGGCTACACATTTATCCACCCGTTCGATGATGAGGACGTAATCGCTGGTCAGGGCACCATCGGCCTTGAAGTCCTTGAGCAGCTCCAGGACGTTGACGCAGTTGTCGTTCCTATCGGCGGCGGCGGACTCATCTCCGGCGTTGCTTATACAATCAAGCAGCTCAATCCGAAGATAAAGGTTTACGGCGTTCAGGCGGCGGGAGCCCCCAGTATGCTCAACGCCGTACACGACGGTAAAATCGAGCGCCTTGACAAGGTTTCCACCATTGCCGACGGTATCGCAGTAAAGGAACCCGGCAAGAACACATTCGAAATCTGCAGCAAGTACGTTGACGAGATCGTTACAGTTACCGACGATGAGATCGCAGCGGCTATCCTCGCGCTCATTGAGCAGCAGAAGCTTATTTCCGAGGGTGCCGGAGCTGTTTCCGTTGCAGCCGTAATGTTCAACAAGGTTCCCGTAAAGGGCAAGAAGGTCGTATGCCTGGTTTCCGGCGGCAACATCGACGTTACGATTCTGTCCAGAGTTATCCACCGCGGTCTTGTCAAGTCCGGAAGAACTGCCCTGCTCAACATCGAGCTGATGGACAAGCCCGGTCAGCTTCTCGGTGTGTCCAGGATAATCGCCGGTCTCGGCGGAAATGTTGTCGGAGTTCACCACGAGCACGTTGGCAATTCCGATATCAACGGCTGCTACCTCAGAATCGAGATGGAGACCAGAAACTTCGAGCACCTTAATGAGATCAGACAGGCTCTCACGGACGCGGGCTTCAAGATCGTAGACTAATTTAAAGGAGAACTAACATGAAAGACGTATTCACTTCCAGCGCTCCCGCAGCTATCGGCCCCTACACCCAGGCAAAAGTGGTAGGAAACATTGTTTACACCTCCGGTCAGATCGCTATTGTCCCGGCGACCGGCAACCTCGCAGAGGGCGGGATCGAGGGTCAGTCCAGACAGGTTTGTGAGAATCTGAAGGCTGTGCTCGCAGCGGCTGGCTCCGACCTCTCCAAGGTCGTAAAGACCACCTGCTTCCTGCACGATATCGGCGATTTCGCTGCTTTCAACGCGGTTTACGGCGAGTACTTCACCGGAAAGCCCGCACGTTCCTGCGTTGGCGGACTTAACCTCCCCAAGGGCGCACTTGTTGAAGTCGAGGTAATCGCTGAGCTCTGATTTCTCAGGGATCAGTTTTCGGCTCTTGACAGAATCCCATCTTTATGATATAATAGGGCAACATCGCACAATTAACAGCTAACGCCTTTGCCGCCCGCTTACTTGCATCTTTTTCGTCATCTTACACAACTTTCGCTTGACAGGCGTCAGCCTGTCTGCTCTCAAGTTGTATAATCTGACAAAAAATCTGCGGCGTAATCGCACGACAATAATTGCGCGATATTGCCTTAATCAACGAAAACAATGATGTGGATTTTTCCGGAGCTGCTCACCTTTTCGCCACACGAATGCCGAATGCGTTCGTGTGGCTATTTTTGTGTAATTTTCCGGGTACGGAGGTAAAATGAACGATTCTTTTATGAAAGAGAAGCCGGTATTCCCGCTTCTGATGTCGATGGCTCTGCCGATGGTGCTTTCAATGCTTGTGAACTCGCTGTACAACATTGTGGACAGCCTATTTGTGGCGAAAATAAGCGACGACGCCATGACCGCGCTGTCGCTGGTGTTCCCTGTCCAGAACCTGATAAACGCAGTGGGAATCGGCTTCGGAATCGGGATAAACGCGGTGATCGCGTTCTATTCCGGAGCCGGAGACCGCGAAAAGGCAGACCGCGCCGCAACCCAGGGACTGATTTTTGCCGTGCTTCATAGTGTGATTCTCACCGCAGGAAGCATAGCGGTAATGCCCGCATTCCTCGGGATGTTCACAAGCTCTCAGGCTGTAATCGACCTCGGTGTGCGCTACTCTAACATTGCATTCTCGTTCACGCTGATAATCAACCTCGGTATGGCGTTTGAAAAGATATTTCAGGCTGTCGGCAGAATGAAAACCTCCATGGTGAGCCTGCTGTGCGGGTGCGTATGCAACATAATCCTGGACCCTATGCTGATTTTCGGTTACGGATTCCCGGAAATGGGAATTGAAGGAGCCGCTCTCGCCTCGGGAATCGGTCAGTGCGTGTCCCTCGCAATTTACCTTATCGTGTACTTCCGGACGGATACAGGCGTTCATTTCCGCAGGAAGTACCTCAGACCGCAGGGCTACATGACCGCAAGGCTTTATTCCATCGGGATCCCCGCGGTGCTGAACCTCGCGCTTCCCTCGATACTTATTTCCGCGCTGAACGCGATACTCGCGGCTTATTCCGAGGTGTACATACTCGTGCTGGGAATCTATTACAAGCTCCAGACGTTCCTCTACCTCCCCGCGAACGGAATAATTCAGGGAATGCGCCCGCTTGTCGGCTACAACTACGGCGCCGGGGAGCACAGTCGCGTAAGTCAGCTCTACCGTGACGTCCTGCTGACAAGCGGAATAATCATGATTATAGGAACCGCGATATGCCTTGCGATTCCCGGGGAGCTGATGTCGCTTTTCACGCAGAGCGAGGATGTAATTATTACCGGTGCCTCCGCACTGCGGATAATCAGCGCGGGATTCATCATTTCGGCGGTCTCCGTGACCTCCTCCGGAGCGCTGGAGGGGCTGGGCAAAGGGATTCCCTCGCTGGTAATCTCACTGTGCCGCTACATCGTGATGATAATACCGGCGGCGTTCGTACTCACACGCTGTTTCGGCGCTGACGCGGTATGGAACGCATTCTGGATAACAGAGGTCATATCAGCGGCGGTTTCCGTGATAGTCTACAAAAAAGCCGTGAAGCAAAAGCGAACCGTATAAATTATGCCCTCTTTTCCAAAAGAAAAAGGGGCTGCCTTATATGGCAGCCCCGAAAAAAGGGAAAGGGAGCGGGATATCTTAAAGCGAGAATTTACGCTTTAAGTCGATGTTTAGCCGCATTACTGCGGGGATCATACGTTGAACAGAAGCTCATCGTATGTCGGGAACGGCCAGTACTCCTCGCCGACGATAGTTTCAAGCTCGTCAGCAACAGCGCGGAGGCTCTGCATTGCAACGAATACATCATCGCAGTAAGCCTTTGCCTGCTCAGCGTAGTCAGATACGCCCTGTGCCTTTACGATAGCGGCATTCAGTGCGTCGATCTTCTCGCTGAGGGAGATGGTCAGTGTATTAGCCTTATTTGCAAGCTCAGTCTCAACAACGGGCTCGATTCCGAGCGCCTTCTTGCTTGCTGCCATGTCGCATACGTCCTTGGAGAACTTCATAACGGCGGGAAGGATCTCTGTCTTAGCCATGTCGCTGGTGGTCAGAGCCTCGATGTTGATGATCTTGGAGTAGTTCTCGTAATTGATCTCCTGTCTTGCGTGGAGCTCGACCTCGCTGTACACGCCGAATTTGGTGAATACCTTTACGTTCTTCTCCTCGGTGAGTGCCGGGATAGCGTCAACGGTGGTCTTGAGGTTCGGCAGACCGCGCTTTTCAGCCTCTACCAGCCACTCAGCGCCGTAGCCGTTGCCGTTGAAGATAACTCTCTTGTGCTGCTTGATGTTCTTAACAAGCAGGTCATGCAGGGCTGCGTTGAAATCGTCAGCCTTTTCGAGTTCGTCCGCAAATTCAGTCAGGGAGTTTGCAACGATAGTGTTCAGCACGGTGTTCGGACCTGCGATATTCAGGCTGGAACCAGCGCTTCTGAACTCAAACTTGTTGCCGGTGAATGCGAACGGAGATGTTCTGTTTCTATCGGTAGTATCCTTCGGGAAGTTAGGCAGCGAGGAAACGCCCACATTGAACATTTCTCTGCCGGAGGTGTACTCCTTGCCCTCTTCAAGAGCCTCGATAACATTCTCGAGCTCTTCGCCGAGGAAGATAGAAATGATCGCGGGAGGCGCCTCGTTTGCGCCCAGTCTGTGGTCGTTTCCGGCGGAAGCAACAGAAAGCCTGAGCAGGTCGGAATACTCGTCAACAGCCTTGATGATGGCAACGAGGAATGTCAGGAACTGCGCGTTCTCCATCGGGCTCTTGCCGGGATCGAGCAGGTTCTGACCGTCGTCTGTGGACAGTGACCAGTTATCGTGCTTACCGGAACCGTTGATTCCTGCGAAGGGCTTCTCATGGAGCAGGCATACAAGGCCGTGCTCGAGGGCGATCTTCTTCATCAGCTCCATTGTGAGCTGGTTCTGGTCGGTAGCGAGGTTAGCGGGTGCGAAAATAGGAGCATTCTCGTGCTGAGCGGGAGCAACCTCGTTGTGCTTGGTCTTGGATGTGATGCCGAGCTTCCACATATGCTCGTCGAGGTCCTTCATGTAGCTTGCTACGCGGTCCTTGATGGTTCCGAAATAGTGGTCGTCAAGTTCCTGACCCTTGGGAGCCGGAGCGCCGAACAGAGTTCTGCCGGTGAAGATAAGGTCCTTTCTCTTATCGTAGGTGGTCTTGTTTACGAGGAAGTACTCCTGCTCAGCGCCTACGGTTGCAACTACTCTCTTTGCGGTGGTATTTCCGAACAGCTTCAGGATCCTGAGCGCTGCGTCGGAAACAACATCCATGGAGCGGAGCAGAGGAGTTTTCTTGTCCAGTGCCTCGCCAGAGTAGGAATAGAATGCGGTAGGAATGTAGAGGGAGCCGCCCTTTACGAATGCGTAGGAGGTAGGATCCCATGCGGTGTATCCTCTTGCCTCAAATGTAGCCCTGATTCCGCCGGACGGGAAGCTGGAGGCGTCAGGCTCGCCCTTGATGAGCTCCTTGCCTGAGAACTCCATGATAACTGTGCCGTCGCCCATCGGAGAAATGAAGCTGTCGTGCTTTTCAGCAGTGATGCCGGTCATAGGCTGGAACCAGTGGGTATAATGTGTTGCGCCCTTTTCGATCGCCCAGTCCTTCATTGCGCTTGCAACTACATCTGCAATGCTGCTGTCAAGCTCCTTGCCCTCGGCAATGGTCTTTTTCAGTGTCTTGAAAACGTTCTTCGGAAGCCTCTGCTTCATCGTTTCCTCATTGAATACGTCAATGCCGAACTGCTCCACTACGTTAAAATGTTCTGCCATGTCCCTTTTCCTCCTTGATTATCGTGTAGATTCAGAAACTAAAAAAGCGCTTCGGACGCGGACAATAAGCCCGTATCCCGAAACGCCTTTGTTTCTTGATTACATTTATATTTTAGCCGAAAACGCGGATTTTGTCAATCGCATATATGCACAAATAGTCTTGATTTTATGCTGGAGTTTATATGCATACTGCACAATCAATCTGTATTTTATTGAAGTGCCATCTTGCATAAAATTCAGCCTGCAATTCCGGAATTGGCTTTGCAGGTTGAATCAACGTATATTTTTGCAGGATTGAATCATAGATATTGCAGAATCGTCAGGTGATATTTTCAAGGGATTTTTCAAGGAACGCCACGGTCTTGGGGCTCTTCGGACTGCCGAATACCTCCTCGGGGGTGCCGTACTCCTCGATAACTCCGTCCGCCATGAAAATCACCTTGTCCGCCGCGCTTCTTGCAAATCCCATTTCATGAGTGACGATGATCATTGTCCGGTCGGAGCTTTTCAGCTCCCGGATAACTTTCAGCACCTCTCCGGTGAGCTCCGGGTCGAGGGCGGATGTCGGCTCGTCAAAACACAGTATCGCAGGATTCATCGCGAGCGCCCTTGCGATGGCGACTCTCTGCTGCTGACCGCCGGAAAGCTCGCAGGGATAGTTCATCAGCTTCTCCGACAGGCCAACGGAAGCCAGTATCGCGCGCGCGTTTGCCTCAATCTCACCCTTTATCTGCGATTTTTCGGCGCGGGTGAGCTTGGCAGGGCTCTGGTTTATACGCATGAGCTCAGGCGCAAGGCAGACGTTCCTGAGCACAGTGTACTGCGGAAACAGGTTGAACGACTGGAACACAAGCCCGAACTGGAGCCGCTTTTCGCGTATCTCGCGTTCGGAGTACTTCTGCTCGGCGTTGTAAAGCTCGTCGCCGTTAAGGACGATCTGCCCGGTGTCCGGGGTCTCCAGGAAGTTCAGGCAGCGCAGGAGCGTTGTCTTTCCGCTGCCGGAGGAGCCGATTATCGCCAGCACCTCGCCCTTTTCCATCGAGAAATCTATGCCTTTCAGCACCTCGGTCCTGCCGAAGCGCTTGAATATTCCTTTTACATCTAAAAATGCCATGTCCGTACCTCCGTCAGCCCTGATAGTAGTTCAGCTTCTTCTCGGCGAAGTTCAGCAGCAGCGTTACGATACCGGTAAACAGCAGATAGAATGCGCCGACATAGAACAGCGGCCAGATAAGGGATTTCAGCGAAACGATGTTCTCAGCCGCCTTTACAAGCTCTACCACCGCGATAACTCTCGCAAGGGAGGTATCCTTTACCAGCGTGATTATCTCGTTGCCCATCGGGGGGACTATGCGCTTGATGACCTGAAACAGCACTACCTTGAAGAATATCTGCGCCCTGGTCATGCCAAGAACCTGACCAGCCTCATACTGACCCTTGGGTATACTCTCGATTCCGCCGCGGTATATCTCGGAGAAATAGCAGGCGTAGTTGATTATAAACGCCAGAATAACCGCCATCAGTCTGTCGAATCTTATATCAAGACCCATCAGCCCCGGACCGTAGAAAACCAGAATGATCTGCAGCATGAGCGGGGTTCCGCGGATTATCCATACGAAAACCTTGAATATCCATTTGACGGGCTGAATTTTCGACATGGAGCCGAGGGTTATCAGCAGACCCAGCGGGATAGCTCCCACAAGGGTCACGCCGAAAATCAGCAGCGTTGTCATGAATCCATTGGCAAGCTGCGCGGTTACTTCAAGAAATGACATTTTTTGACCTCAAATCACTATGTGTTAAAAATCAGCAGGGTGGGGCGAATCCGTCCCACCCATGCGTATTATTTGCTTCGTTATCAGTTATCGAATGCGTAAACGTCTGCAAGGCCGTACTTTTCAGCAAGACCCTTCAGTGTGCCGTCAGCTACCAGCTCGTCTATAGCGCCGTTTACCTTGGCAACGGTTTCGGTATCGCCCTTTCTCATGCCGATAGCGTACTCCTCAGGAGCAAGCTCAACGCCCTCAACGATCATAAGATCGCTGTAGTCCGTGCCCTCGCCGATGGAAGCCTTAGCCATTACATAGTCCAGAACGCCGAGCTCAACAGTGCCGGACTTTACCTCAAGCAGAACGTCCTTCTGTGCAGAGGAGCCGATGAACTCGTTCTGGGAAAGAACCTCGCTTGCTTCGATAGCAGACTGACCGGCGGAACCGCTCTCGGCTGCGCAGGAAGCGCCAGCCATGGAAGCCTCGTCAGTATACTTGTCCTTGTTGTCAACCTTGATAACTACGACCTGCTTGTTTCTTACATAGGACTCAGAGAATGCCATGTTCTCCTTGCGCTCCTCTGTTACGGTCAGACCGTTCCAGATAGCGTCGATGGTCTTGGCGTTCAGCTCGATCTCCTTCTTGTCCCACTCGATCTCCTGGAACTTAGCCTCAACGCCGAGCTTCTCGCATACAGCCTTGGTGAACTCGGTCTCAAAGCCGGTGAGCTCGCCGTTCTCGTCGTAGTAGTTCATCGGTTCGAACAGTGTGATGCCTGCGACAAAGGTGCCCTTATCAGCTATGTACTGCCAGTCGCCGCCCTCTGCGGACGCGTCGTCTGCTGCGGAGCTCTCGTCAGCCGCGGAGCTGTTATCAGCAGAGGAATTGCTGTCAGCAGTGCTGGAATTATTGCTGTTGGAGCAGGAGCAGAGACCCATTGTGAGCACGCCTGCAAGCAGCATGGCTGCTATTCTTTTGATCTTCATCTTTTGTTTCCTTTCTCTGTATACGGCGCAAAGCCGCCTAATCACTTTACTATGATAGCACATTTAAGCGGTTTTGTCAACCTTTCAGTGTGAAAATAATCTTCCCCACGGGTATGTGTTTTTGTGATAATACACAACAAAAGCGCCGCACGGACTAATGTACGGCGCCGTAATTTACTTTTCAGCGGCTGCGGCCGATTTCACCGCGTCCTTATCGTGGTTAGCGCTGAATATATCCGCAACCTCGTTGATGGTTATGTAGGCGGTGGGATCAACGTCATGCACTATGCTGCGCATTTTCCCGACCTGAAAGCGGTTGACCACGAAATAGATGACCGTTCTGTCGATACCGGAGTATCCGCCCTTTGCAGGGATCTCCGTGATTCCGCAGCCGAAAGCCTCGCTGAGAGCCTTCCCTACTTCGGACGGGCACACCGTCACTATCATTGCCGCCTTGGAACGGCTGATACCCTCAACGATGAAGTCCAGCATTTTCAGCGCCGCATAGTATGCGATTATCGAGTACAGCGGAAGCACCCAGCTCTCAAATATAAATCCGCAGGCGATGTACAGTATTACGTTGTATATCATTACGAAAGTGCCGACCGTCATGCCCAGCTTTTTTGAGAATATGACTGCAAGCACCTCTATACCGTCCATCGCGCCGCCGAATCTTACCGCAAGACCGCTGCCCACACCGGAGATAAGTCCGCCGAAAAGCGCGCAGAGAAGCTTGTCGTCTCCCGCAAGCGGGGAGCTTGTCGCAACGTCTATCGGAAGGACGTAAGTTATCAGCCATGAGAAGAACGAGTAGCTCGCAACGGCAAAGCAGGCATAGATAGTGAACGCCAGACCCTGCCGTTTCAAGCCATAAAGGAACAGCGGAATATTCAGGACAATCAGGAAAAGCGAAAGCGAAAGATAATCCGGCGTGAGATAACCCAGCAGCATCGAGGTTCCGGAAATTCCGCTGTCGTACAGGTTCGCAGGAACAAGGAATATCGTAATTCCGAATGCGTTGACAAATCCGGCGAGCAGCAGCATTATGAAGTTCTTAAATCTGAGTTTATTAAGTTCGTTTTTCATGTTGTCCTCCTTGGGTCGTGGTATCCGGCTCAGTCCTGTGCGGGCAGGAAGAGCCTCCTGAAATCGTCTGCGCTGAAAGAATACGCCAGCGCCCACATTGCGCGCATGACCGCATATTCCGTGGTCATTCCCTCAGCGGGTATCGCTCCGGCATTCAGCGCCGCCTGGCCAACCTCGTAGACCGAAAGGTTGCAGCCGCCCTGAAATACCTGAGTTGTCATAATTACGCGGACTCCGCACGCTATAAGCGTTTCCAGCGTCTGCGGGATCCCGTCGCCGTCCGGGATATCTCCCAGTCCGTAGCCCTCGATGATAAGCGCGTTCACATGGACGCCGAAATCGTGCACCATTTCCGCGGAAATACCCGGCGTGAATTTCAGCACCGCCGCTTTCGGGTCAAGGCGGTTGAAGAAAAGCGTGCCGCCCTCCGGACGAGGCTCACCCGTACAGAAATCGTCAACGGTGAGCTCGTCAGCCTGTGTGAAGCCACGGAATGCGTCAAAATCCCGGGTGTGGACCTTTCGCACGGCATTCCCGGCGATGACCCTCCCGCAGAAGCAGACCCACACGCCCGCTCTCCCCTGCACTGCGCAGCGGAATGCGTCCGCAAGATTCCCCGGAGCGTCGCTTCCCTGTTCGCCCATCGGGAGCTGTGAGCCCGTGAAAATCACCGGCTTATCCGGATTCTGTATCAGGCAGTAAAGCGCTGCGGCTCCGTATGCCATCGTGTCCGTTCCGTGGGCTATGACGAAACCGTCATAATCCCGCCAGTTGTCGCGGATAAGCACCGCAAGCTCCGTCCAGTGCCGCGGGGTAAGATTCGTGCTGTCCAGCGAAAACGGCTGAACTGCGCGTACCTCCGCCCCCGGAATCTCTATCCCGGAGAGCAGCTCACCGGCGGTCTTTTCCGGGGTAAGTCCCCCGCCGGAATTGCCGCTTGCGATGGTTCCTCCGGTTGCTATAAACAGGATCTTCTTCATTTATGGCTCCTTATTTTCCACTAGTCAGCGGCAATTACTTTTATTGCCAATAGAGGGTTACAAAAAAGCACTGAAAAACCGCGCACCACAAAAGCACACCAGAAATGGTGCGCCGTTGCTCCATTGAATGCGTGATGATCCAGTGCCAAACCATGCAGTCAAGCCGGGATTATCTCGGCTCGACAATGAATTTCATAGCTGTGCGCTCATCGCCGTCTATCTCAACGGTCGTGAACGCCGGAATGCAGATGAGGTCAACCCCCACAAGAGCCATATAGCTTCGCGCTATCGCGATGGATTTCACCGCCTGATTCGCCGCGCCGGCTCCGACTGCCTGCACCTCGACTTCCCCGTTTTCACGGATAACCGCCGCAATGGCGCCCGCAACGGATTTCGGAACGGAATGCGCCGATACCTTTACTATCTCCATATAGTCACCATTCATTCCCCATGGAATGCCTTTCGGATATATCCTCACATAATTATCTGTCTGTATCTCTCTATCGAAACGCACTTTCCGGTTTTCGCGTCTATATCCATCAGTACGCCGTTGAGTTCTGTCTCACCCTCCGCGAACCTGTGCCGCTTCGGGTAGAATGTCAGAAAACGCTCGATGATGATATCCTTTTCAACGCCGAGTATCGAGTCCTTCGGACCAGTCATGCCTGCGTCTGTTATGTAGCCGGTGCCGTCGATTATCTGCTCGTCGGCGGTGGGGACATGGGTGTGCGTTCCCAGAACCGCGGAAACGCGGCCTGCAAGGTAATAGCCCATCGCGCGCTTCTCCGAGGTGGCCTCCGCGTGGAAATCAACTATCTTTATCCTCGCGCTGCACTTTTCAAGTATCCTGTCGGCGCAGTGGAACGGATTTTCCAGCGGCTGCATGAACGTAGTGCCCATGAGGTTTATCACCGCTATGGAATACGCGCCCCTGTCAAGCTCGCATACTCCCCTGCCGATAACGTCCTCGCCGTAGTTCGCCGGGCGGATCACGCGGGGATTGCGCTCCCACTCCGCCTCCATGGTTTTCTGGCGGAAGCAGTGGTTTCCGGTGGTGATAACGTCCGCGCCCGCGTCGAATATCATCTCGGCAGAGGCGGGATTTATGCCGTTGCCCTCTGCGGAATTTTCACCGTTGACGATGACGATTTCCGCGCCGAGCTCCTGCTTTATGCCGTGGAGCGCTTTCTGAAGCGCCTCGCAGCTCTTCATTCCCACCACGTCGCCGATAAAAAGTATCTTCATCCGTTATCTGATGATCACCTGATCTCTGCCGGGGCCTATGCCGAGCATCTTGATCGGGCAGCCGCAGAGTTCTTCAAGTCGGTTGATGTAAGCCTGAGCCTTTTCAGGGAGCTCCTCAAAAGTCCTGCATTTGGACAGGTCGCCCTCGTATCCCTCTATCTCCTCGTATACGGGGCTGCACTTTGCGAGCTCCTCAAGGGTTACAGGGAAGTCCTTCAGGGTCTTGCCGTCGGTTGTCTTGTATGCAACGCATACCTTCAGAACGGGAAGTCCTGCGAGCGTGTCGAACTTGTTTATCGCAAGGGATGTCAGACCGTTTACGCGTACTGCATGGCGCATGATAACAGCGTCGAACCAGCCGGTTCTTCTGGGTCTGCCGGTGGTGGTGCCGTACTCGCCGCCCTTTTCGCGGATATAGTTTCCGGTCTCATCGAACAGCTCGGTCGGGAACGGACCGTTGCCGACGCGGGTGGTGTAGCTCTTGCCTACGCCGATGACCTCGTCTATCATCTTGGGACCAACGCCGGTTCCTACGCACGCGCCGCCTGCTATCGGGTGGGAAGACGTAACGAAAGGATAGGTACCAAAATCAATGTCGAGCAGGGTAGCCTGAGCGCCCTCAAACAGGACGTTCTTGCCAGCCTGATAAGCCTCGAAGGCGATGACGGAAGCGTCGTCCATGTACTTTGCCAGCTTCTCGCCGTAAGCCCTGTATTCCTCGTAGATGGCGTCAAGGTCGCACGCTTCGCCGCCGTAAACCTTTGTGATGATAAGGTTCTTCAGCTCGCCTGTTTCCTTAATTTTCTTCTTGAGGGCCTCGGGGTGAACAAGGTCGTACATACGGATACCAATTCGCTCGTCCTTGTCGGTGTAGCAGGGACCGATTCCTCTGCCGGTGGTGCCGATATTCACGCCGGTCTGCTTTGCCTTGAATTCCTCGGACAGTCTGTCAAGGAGGCGGTGCCACGGCATGATGATGTCAGCGCGGGCGTCGATGCGGAGATTATCGCAGGTTACGCCCCTTGCGTTCATATCTGAAATTTCCTCAAGGAGTACGGACGGGTCAACCACAACGCCGCTGCCGATAAGGCAGAGGGTCTCGGGGTACAGTATTCCGGAGGGAAGCAGGTGGAGCTTGTAAACCTGGTCGCCGTGCACTACGGTGTGACCAGCGTTGTTTCCGCCGCTGGAGCGTACTACGACATCGGCCTTTGCAGCCATGATATCAATGATCTTTCCCTTGCCCTCGTCGCCCCACTGGGTTCCGACAATTACACTTGATGACATTTGATGATCCTCGTTTCTGAAAATAGAGTAGTCGGGATATTGTGAACATAATCCCACATATTAATATTATATCACAATACTGCGATGAATTCAAGGTTTTTTATAGAAAAAAAAGCACAAAATCAGCCCCGTGGCAGAGCGTAAATGTGTATTTTTGCCATAATCGCAACAAAAAGGCTGCCTATTATAGCAGCCCTTTTCTTCGATGGGTTATTTCTGACTTTCTCTAAACGCTATATATTTTCGCACTGCTTGCCTGAAAGTCGCAGTGCCGTTATAAATATTCCCATCTATAGGAATAGAATGCCTTGCTGGCAGACAAGCTTCTTCATCGAGTTTTGTATAATCAAGCCGAATCAGCAAGCCACGACAACCATCTTTCTCATAATGAACGTCAAGATCTCCCTCAAATTCACACACACGACGGCAATTGCTAAGCCTTGACATCGCTGTTGGATTTGATAACCCATCACTGTTTACCATCCAGTTCATAAATTCCTTTTCTTTCATTGAAATCCTCCTAATATTCTTTAAGTGTCATTAATAAGGTCCTTCATATCGTCGAATTTTCTCAACCATTCAAGATACTTTTTTCTTTGTAAGCCATCATACCATTGAGAGCACAAAAGATACCTTTTTTCATATATATCAAACAAATCTTTATAATACCTGTTGTATCCCTTATTGTCACGCTTTTGAACATCAATTGAAATGCCATTTTCTAAATCAACTTCTTTCAGCATGGCAAAATTCAGACCAAATGTCCAATTCGAATAATCACGTTTACAAAGTTTTTCAACATCTTCTTTTGAAAGCGCATTTCTTTTTACTAACTCTCGAAACGTGGTCTGAACTAATGCTCCAATTTTCATCTCGGGTTCTCTGTCGCTTATTCTATTATTTTTGTCTGCAACCAACCGCTCATATTTTTCAATAGAAACTATTACAAACTGCGGTCTGTTATTTTCAAATACGAATAATTCATCTTTCCCAGTTAGAACTGTATTAATCTGCTGAGTATTTGCTGATATCTCATTTGCCGATACTATCTTGCTGAAATCAATTTCCATGTTTATCACCTCATAACAAAAGTATACTACATTAAAAACAATTTGTCAATCCTTTTGTAACAATTTTGCTACAAAGTTTCTAAAAAAATAGCGCCACCTACAATGGTGACGCTATTAGTCTATATGTTTTTAAAATCTCAGCCCTGTGCCTGAGCCTTTCTCTTTGCCTCGATATCAGCAAGAGCATCCTTTCTGGACAGGTTGATTCTTCCCTGATTGTCGATCTCCATTACCTTAACGATAATCTCATCGCCAACGGAAACTACGTCCTCAACCTTTTCAACGCGGTGGTTGTCCAGCTTGGAGATGTGAACCATGCCGTCCTTGCCGGGAGCGATCTCAACGAAAGCGCCGAAGTTCATGATACGAACAACCTTGCCCTTGTAGATAGCGCCGATCTCAGGCGGGTTTACGATCGTGGAGATAACCTGAACGCAGGCATTTGCCTTGTCCAGATCAAGGCCGCAGATGAATACGTTGCCGTCGTCGTCGATGTCGATCTTAACGTCGAAGTCAGCGCAGAGCTTCTGGATAACCTTGCCACCCTTGCCGATAACCTCGCTTATCTTGTCAACCGGAACCTTGGTGTGGATCATCTTCGGAGCGTACTTGCCGACTGTCTCTCTCGGCTCAGGGATAGCCTTGAGCATTATCTCGTCAAGGATATAGTCGCGTGCCTTGTGGGTCTTTGCGAACGCAGCCTTGATGATCTCCGGGGTCAGACCGTCGATCTTGAGGTCCATCTGGATAGCGGTGATACCGTCGTGTGTACCAGCTACCTTGAAGTCCATGTCGCCGAAGAAGTCCTCAACACCCTGAATATCAACCATTGTATCCCATCTGTCGCCCTCGGTGATAAGACCGCAGGAGATTCCGGCAACCGGCTTCTTTATCGGAACGCCGGCGTCCATAAGCGCCAGTGTGGAGCCGCATACGGAACCCTGAGATGTGGAACCGTTAGAGGAAAGCACCTCGGAAACCAGACGGATAGCATAGGGGAAGTCCTCAACGCTCGGGATTACCGGGAGAAGAGCGCGCTCAGCAAGTGCGCCGTGACCGATCTCACGTCTGCCGGGGCCTCTGCTTGCCTTGGTCTCGCCTACGGAGTAAGCCGGGAAGTTGTAGTGGTGCATATAGCGCTTGCCCTCTTCCTCGTCGAGACCCTCCAGCTTCTGGCTGTCGGAAACGGGGCCGAGTGTGCATATTGTCATTACCTGGGTCTGACCTCTGGTGAACAGACCGGAACCGTGAACTCTGGGCAGGAAGCCTACCTCAGCGGCAAGCGGACGGATCTCGTCCATCTTTCTGCCGTCAACACGCTTGTTGTCGTCCAGCAGCCAGCGGCGTACCACGAACTTCTGGAGCTTGTAGATAGCCTCGTCGATCATAGCAATCTTCTCGGGATAAACCTCGTCAAACTTTGCGTGGATATCGTCAACGATAGGCTTCAGGCGCTCCTCGCGGATATTCTTGTCGTCAGTGTCGAGGGCATATCTGATGCGCTCGATAGCGAAATCAGATATAGCGTCGAACATATCGTGGTCAACTTCCTGAGACTCAAACGCGAACTTCGGCTTGCCTATCTGCGCCTGAATGTCCTTGATGAACGGAATGAGGGACTTCACGATCTCGTTGTGACCAGCCATGATAGCGTCAAACATAACATCGTCCGGAACCTCGTTCGCGCCGGCCTCGATCATTACTACCTTCTTCTCGGAGGAAGCAACGGTCAGGTTCAGGTCGGACCTGCCTCTCTGCTCAAGGTCAGGCATAAGTACGATCTCGCCGTCTACCAGACCAACGGAGATACCGCCGATAGGTCCGTTCCACGGAATATCGGAGATGGAAACTGCGATGGAGGCGCCGATCATGCCGAGTATCTCAGGGGAGCAGTCGGGATCAACCGCGAGGACGGTCATTGTGATGGCAACGTCGTTTCTCATGTCCTTCGGGAACAGCGGACGCATAGGACGGTCAACCACGCGGGAGGTCAGGATAGCCTTCTCGGAGGGTCTGCCCTCTCTCTTGAGGAAGCCGCCGGGGATCTTTCCAACTGCGTAGAGCTTCTCCTCGTAGTCAACGGAAAGCGGGAAGAAGTCAACGCCGTCGCGGGGCTTTGCGCTTGCCGCAACGTTTACCATAACGACTGTCTCACCGTATCTTACCCAGCAGGAGCCGTTCGCAAGACCGCATACCTTACCGGTCTCAACGGTCAGTTCTCTGCCGGCGAACATTGTTTTGAACACTCTGTAATTTTCGAACATTGCATTAATTCCTTTCAATAAAAATATTGTTTTACTGAAGGCACAGTGATAGCAATTAAAGTCAATATCCGGCTGCCCGGATACTCAATTTAATGCTAAGACCTGCGCCTTAGTAAAAAAGGGCAGAACTGTTCTGTGCGCAGCGCTGCCCCTTTTCTCCAAAGATTACTTACGGATACCCAGCTTAGCGATGATCGCACGGTAGCGTTCGATATCCTTCTTCTGGAGGTAGTTCAGAAGGTTTCTTCTGTGACCTACCATCTTCAGAAGACCACGGCGGGAGTGGTGATCCTTCTGGTGAACCTTGATGTGCTCGGTGAGTTCGTTGATTCTCTTGGTGAGAATAGCGATCTGAACCTCAGGAGAACCTGTGTCCTGCTCGTGCAGGCGGTTAGCCTCGATAACGGCTGTCTTTTCTTCTTTTCTTAACATAAAAACACCTCATTGAATTTATTCCGGGATCGCAGCAAAGGGACGCGGTGTTTCTCCTGTCGGAGCGAAATCCACTTTCCGCGGAACCGGTATGGTCATGCATTGCGCATAACATAATTATTATATCATATATTTCACGCTTTGTAAATAGGTTTTTCAGATTTTTTCAAAAAATCTTCAAATTATTTATTCTCAGCGTCGCGTACCTGTCTGAAATGCCATGCGTCACGGCACATCTCATCGAGGGTCTTTTCAGCCTTCCAGCCGAGTTCCTTCTCTGCAAGGGCCGGGTCGGCGTAGGTGGCGGCTGCGTCGCCGGGGCGGCGCGGACCTATGGTATAGCCGAGGTCGATGTTGTTAACGCGCTGGAATGTGTTCAGGATATCCAGAACTGAATAGCCGTGGCCGGTTCCGAGGTTATAAGCGGGTACGCCTGTAATAGTGCGCGCTTTCTTTACTGCGGCTACATGGCCCCTGGCAAGGTCGACCACATGGATATAGTCGCGCACGCAGGTGCCGTCCGGAGTGGGATAATCGTTGCCTGCTACTGCGAGGACATCGCGCTTGCCTGCCGCCTTGTCCAGGACAATCGGCATGAGGTTGTTCGGGATTCCGTTCGGATCCTCGCCGATAAGTCCGCTCTCATGCGCGCCGACCGGGTTGAAGTAGCGCAGGAGTATCATTGTCCATGTGGGGTCAGCCGCAGACATCTCGCGGCAGAGGTTCTCGATGATGAGCTTCGTGCTTCCGTAGGGATTGATGGCGGAAAGCGGGAAATCCTCCTTTACCGGAACGCTTGACGGGATCCCGTAAACCGTTGCTGAGGAGCTGAACACGAACTTCGTGCAGCCGTACTTCTTCATCGTCTCAAGTATGTTGAACGTGCCGCGCAGGTTGTTGGAATAATACATCAGCGGCTTCTTTACGCTCTCAGGAACGCACTTGTAGCCTGCAAAATGAATAACCTGCTCGATATCGTTCTCCGCGAAAATCTGGTCTACTGCGGCGATATCAAGCATATCGGCCTCATAGAACCTGAAGTCCCTGCCGGTGATCTTTCTGATTCCGTCAAGAGCGCGGGAATTTGAGTTGTAGAAGTTGTCCATCACAACGATGTCTTCGCCCGCATTGAGGAGCTCAACGCAGGTGTGCGAGCCGATAAAGCCGGCTCCGCCAGTTACGAGAATAGCCATAGCATGACCCTCCATTATCCTATATTCAGCTCCGTGCTGAAAAAAATACATTTTAATTATAACCTATTCCGGTCCGTTTGTCAATCGTTTTTCTGCAAACACGCCGGAATTACGGCGTTCAGCTTGTTGAAAAAATCAAAAGTACAGAAAAAATTATAGAGGCAGTGGGGGAAAACTCTAGAGCGATACCCAAAGCGCACACTAATCGACTTTCCCAATAAATCTGTAATAAATCTCCACCCGCATTGTATTAGTTACGCAATCACGCTCGTGAACAACGATTTTTTCAATCAGCAGGTGAACTAGCTCTTCCGAAAGCTCCGTAATGTCGGTGTATCGCCGAATCAGTTCCGCGAATTTCTCGGCATTTTCGGTGAGCAGCTGGGACTTACCCAGCTGTTCGGAAATCCGTTTGAGCCTTTCCTGGATCTCCGTGCGCTCTCGCTCAACATTACCGCTTAGCTCGGAATAAACCTCCTCGCTGAGCTTCCCGAGCGCCTTGTCCTCGTAAAGGTTCTGAAATATTTTGGCTAACGCCAGTTTTCGTGCGGTCAGCTTTTCCGTTTCTTTCTTCAGAGCGGAAAGCTCCGCACTTTTTTTGCTGCTGGAAGCGCTTAACATATGCTCAACGAACCGGGCCTTGCCCTCGGAGGAAAGCGCCGCGTTACGCTGAATACTCATTAGAACAATCTGCTTTATCTGTTTCAGCGTAATGCTGTGCCGCGAGCATTCGGACTTTCCGTACCGCTTGTAAATCGCGCAGGAATACCGTCCGGATTTGCCGATTTTGCTGAACACCATTTTCCGCCTGCACTCCCCGCAGACCATAAGTCCGCGAAAGATATTGTCGGGATTTTCGACCTTTCGGTGCTGCTTTACAGCAAGCCTCTGCCCGACCGCCTCGAAATCCTCGCGTGAAATCAACGGCTCATGGTTGTCACGAACCACGATCCACTCGTCCTCGTAGGTTTTGCACACCTTTTTGCTCTTGAAAGACTTGCATTTTCTTCGCCCGTTCACCAAATCTCCTACATAAACTGGATTTGTCGCAATCGAATAAACGCTCCTGTCCTCCCATGCGTATGGGTGCTTTGCGGAAGCCGAATTTTTGTACACGCCGTACTTTTCAGCAAGAAACGCTCTCGGCGTAAGTATCATGTCCTGCTCCAGATATTTAGCGACTTCATAACAGCTTTTGCCCTCTAAAAGAAGCTCGAAAATCTGTTTCACTATCGGCGCATTTTCGTCCGGAACAATGCTGTGTCTGTCACCGTCAGACCGTCTGTAACCGTATGCGGGATAACCTCCGAGGAATTCACCGTTCCTTGCTTTAAGGTGCAGAGCAGACTTGATCTTCCGGCTGCAATCCTTTGCGTACCACTCGTTGATTATGTTCTTAAACGGCGCAAACTCGTTTTCACCATGATCGGAGTCAACATTGTCGTTCACTGCAATGAATCGCACATCATGCTCCGGAAAGAAAATCTCGGTGTAGTAGCCGGTTTTGAGGTACTCCCGCCCAAGTCTGGAAAGGTCCTTCACAATGACCGCCCCTATCTTGCCGCGCTCAATATCATCAATCATTCGACAAAAATCAGGTCTGTCAAAGTTTGTCCCGCTGTAACCGTCATCAACATAGAATTCTGTTGCGGTAAATCCGTTGTCCCGCGCATACTGCGAAAGCATAGTTTTCTGGGTCTGTATGCTCACGCTGTCACCGCCGAAATCATCATCGCGGCTGAGCCGACAATAAAGCGCTGTAATCCTGTTCTGCTGTATGTTCATATTAACCGTCCTTTCTTTCAGCAGACAGAATCGGAATAATTGCACTTTTATTATACACTACTTTGAGAGAAAATTCAAGGTATTAAAGTGCGAAAGTTGAAATTTCAATACTGTTTACCGTTGTAAAAGATTTGGTTCTGTGGTATAATAAACGCAAAGCGTTTATTATACATCAAAACGTCCTCGCACATACGCAAATCATAGATTTGCTCCGTGCGTATCGGACCATTATACCATAACCTCACGGTTATGGTATAATGGAAAAAAATAATGGGGGTGACAAGGTGAAAAGAGTAGATTTCAGCAGCGTAATAAAAATCCTGCTCAGCTATCGGAGCCTGAGCGAGAGCTTTTCGCAGGGCGAGTTTATCGCGGAACTGTTCAGCACATTCTATGAAAAGAACGACGCTTCCGCAGACGACGGACAGGTCAGCCGTTGGGTGAACGGAGATGAACGCGTCCCCGAGCGCTATGTGGCTTTCTACTCGGAAAATCTGAATTCCCTATGCACGGACATTCTAACGAATATTTTCCCTGTACTTTCCGACCGCTGGCAGGCTGTCAATGAAATTCGCGATTTAGTGCTTTTTGACACCGGGATTTCTGAAAACAAGAAATCCGAACTGCTCTGTGGACTGAATCCCGACAACGATTATTGGTGCGCGGAGTTCACCGCAAAAGTCCTGCTGTTCGCTATGCAGCGCGGAATATCCGACCTCCGGAAGTACTCCTAGAGCGCTTCGCCCGTGCTTTCCGGAATGGTGTTCGGCTGTGATGTACCGAAAGTCTGCCCACACTTCTGCGGCAGGGAAAACGAACTGCAAAAACTCCACGATCTGCTCACCGAGAACGGCAAGGTGTTCATCAGTGGAATTGCGGGAATGGGAAAAACAGAGCTTGCCAAAGCCTACGCGAAAGCGCATAAAAAGGACTACACGAACATCTTATTTCTGAACTATCGCGGTAGTCTTGCCGAAACAATCGCCGCGCCGGTTTTCGCCGGAGATGGCGGACTGATGACGGTTTCCGACCGCTATTCTAATCACCTCCGCTTGCTGAAAACATTGTCTTACAGCACACTTATTATAATAGACGGCTTTGACACGGTCGCCGCCGAAGAACCCGAGCTTGCTGAAATAATGCGGCTGCGCTGCCGGGTGCTTTTCACCACAAGGAGCAGCTTTGAAAACAGCGCAGTGCTGAACCTCGCAGAACTGTCTGAGGAAAACGCGCTTTTTCTTTTTTCAGCATTTTTCTCTCGTGCCGAAATGGAGCGCGAAACCGTCACCGAAATAATCCGCGCAATTCACTTCCACACCCTTGCGATAGAGCTTGCCGCAAGGCTATTACAGCGCAGTTTCATCAAGCCAAGCGAGCTTTTAGGGAAGCTGAAAAGCGGTTTCGGAAACCCCGATACCGACGACAAAATCCGTTTCACGAAAGACGGGACGGCATTCAGCGACACCTACCACAACCACATAAGAACGCTGTTCGCGCTGGGAAATCTCTGCGATGAGGACAAATATGTAATGCGCTGCTTGAGTTTCGTTCCCGAACGCGGAATCGACGCACGGAACTTTGCGCTTATGGCGCAGCTTTCCACGATGAACAGCATAAACGACCTCGCGGAGTACGGATTTATCCGCATTTTCGAACCGGGCGATTTCACGATTTCACTGCACCCGATGATTCGCGACATCACCGTCACGGACTTGCAGCCGACATTCACAAGCTGCAATCGGCTGATGAATTCCGTTAAAATGATCTGTGATTTTCATGGAAAGCTAGTCCCGAATTTTCAGCTTTTCGCGGATATTCTGGACGGCATAATGACCTATATTGCCGCCGATTCTCCCAAGTTTATCCTGTTCGCCGAGGACGCTTTCACATACGTTTTTCAGCACAGCACCGAGGCTCTCTGCGAAAAAAGTCCTTGCGAGGATTGAGGCTTGCAACGGTCTTTCCGCTAACGACAAAGCCCTGCTATGTGACTTCCGCGCGCAGATTTTGCGGATTTACAAAAAGGACAACCGTGCGGCACTTGAGCAGGAAAAGCAGGCGCTGTCGCTTTGCGCCGACCTTGACAGCCCGCTTTACATCAATCTTTGCAACAATCTCGGCAGTCTGTATATGGAAAACGGCGACCTTTCCAATGCCGAGAAATACATAAATATCGGCTTTGCGCTGCTCGAAAAACGCGGCATTATAAATCAGGATTACATCGCCGGACATCTGGTGAAAGGCTGGCTGCTGTGCCGATTAGACCGAATCGAAGAAGCCGCAGCGCTGCTCACAAAGTGCTGTGAAATACTGCGCGAAAACAGCGCGCTATGTTCGGAAAGCAGTGCAATCTGCTTTGAAAATGCGGCGGTACTCTGCCAAAAAAAGAACCGCGCCGATTACGCAGAAATGCTGTTCCGGTGCGCTTTTGACATTTTCTGCGCGCTTCCCAATCGCGAACTGTACGAAGATGAAATCGCGCGGCTTAGGTTAGTCCTTGAATAATCACCATTCATATTCGTATTCATCTTCCTCGTAGTATTCCGTGTTGTTTACGCGCTCCAGTTCGGCTTCAATGCCTTTTTTCGTGAACATATCCCCGAGCCTGCTTCCCCTGACGGAAACAGGCTTTCCGTTTTTGTCCGTGTATCCGGGGTGACGGTAGGAAATTGTACTGCCTGCGATTCTGCATTCAACTCCGTAATCCTCGTTCAGCGAACGGATCACATCGTCAAAACTCCGATTCTTCTCAAGGGAGATTTCATACCGGATAACCTCGCGCAGTTCGTCCTTGAAGTTGTGTTTTCCGAGTTTTTTCATCTGCGACTCAGCCTGAGTTCTGCGCTCGGCAGAGCCGTAAAAATTCTCGCGGACTGAGTGTACAAGCCCGTTGGCTTCGCATTGCTTCCCGAAATATTCGGACATTTCTACAAGTTCTTTTCTGCCGCGACGAAATGATTTTCCCGTCTGCATATTGCAGTTGCTGACCAGAAAATGCGCGTGTATGTGCCGGGTGTCGGTGTGTACCGCGAACAGCACCTGAAAGCCCTTTTTGTAGAAAAACTCGTTAGCGAACTGCCGAGCGATTTTGTACGCAAGCTCGTATGTAAGGCGGTCGTTGTCGTCCGGGTGGAACGAAATCGCCAGTTTGTGCGCAAGTATCGTGTCGGGCTTTAGGTGGCTGTACGACTTGCCGTTCAGCTTTCGCGTAACAAGCACATTGTTCGCAAAATTGTCGCGGTCGCAGCCGAACGCATTGTAGAGGTGCGGCTCGGTCTTTTTTATCCCGCTGCGGATCTGGTCGGGGCGTTTTCCGAGAATGTACGCCGCCGCGGATTTCAACTGTCCGACCACCTTGCAAGGCGAAAATTTGACGTTCACATTTCCGAATGCCATTCGCCAGCCTCCACGACATACATATCCACGATTGGCTTTTCGATGAACGCTTGCAGGCTTTCCATGACGCTGTAATATCGCTTCTGGAACGCTGGGATTTTGTCCGCGGCTTCGTGAAAATATCCGCAGTTCACAAGATAGGCTATCTGATTCAAGTTGTTTCCGGTCATCTGGAGTTCGTGAAAAATTGCCTTTATCGTGTTGTTAAATTGATAGATTTTCACATCGGATTTGTCGAGGATCTTCAGCAGGAATTCCGTTTTGTTCAGTCCGCTGGCTTTCTGCTTTTTGTTCCACCGCGCAAGCTCTTTTTCGGTGAGCCGAAACGAAAGCTGAAGCGAACGGACGCGGTTGTTTGTGGTACTCATTTTGTATGCTCCTTTCTATGGGTTGAGTTTTGTTTTGTGATCCGCTCGGGGGTCTCGGGGGCGCAGCCCCTGAGCAGGTAGACAGTCGGCGTCTAGCCAACTGTACTACCTGCCTATCCCCACAACGAGCCGAATTTGGCTAGACGAGCAGGCCCTCCATTGTGGGGATTCGCGTCCCCGACGGCGGAGGGAACCTGCGAAAAATCCAGTCATGCAATCCGCCGTCGGA
Source organism: uncultured Oscillospiraceae bacterium (assembly GCA_934481355.1). Taxonomy (GTDB): domain Bacteria; phylum Bacillota; class Clostridia; order Oscillospirales; family Ruminococcaceae; genus CAG-115. Next base: position 24,826 of record CAKSPH010000032.1, read on the forward strand.
CGCTCACGCACTGTGGCTTAGGGTCGTTTTCGTGTGACGTCATGCTGACTGCATTTTGGCGTCAAAGTGAAGCATATGACTTTTAAGCGGCTTTTCATGTGACTTTATTCTTTGGCAAAAGTGATTTCTAAATTGCTGAAAAAGAAATTGTTTATCCGTCTATAAAGTCCCAGTCTACATTGTCGGTGTGGGATTCTTCGGGCGGTGCAGTTTTGCCGAGATTTGTACCGATAAGATTCAGTAGATATGATGTCAGAAATGTGGGCAAGCTCTTTTCCAGAGCCTGTTTAACCGCTTCAACGATACTCCGGACGAACATTTCCTCACGCTCGCGGCTCTCGAAAAACGGGTCGGACTCCGTGCGTTTCTGCCGTTCAAAAAAGTCGCACACTGCAAGGGTTATAGCGTGATTTACAGACTTGAATTTCTCCCTGTCGAGGTTCTGCAAACGCTCCCACGCGGCTTGCTGTTCGGGTTTGGAAAGATTGAAACGGAGCGTTGTGCTTTTGATTCTGCCCAAGCTGTTCACCTCTGTTTCTGGAGTTTTTCAAGTGCGAGGGTTTCGTAGCCCTTTGCTGTCGCGCATACATCCGAGATGATTGAAATGCGGTCGCTTGGCGGGACGAAATTTCTGAAAATACAGCTCCCGCCACCCGCGACATACAGCCGCATAAGTTCCGGATTGTACTCATATTTGCGAAGCGCGTCGAGAATTTCTGCGCTGTATTCTCTGGCGGCGCTGCGGATACACGCGAGGTACTTTTCGCTGATGTCCGCCTTACCATACCGGAGCACGCTCTCAATAATGCTCTCGTCAATCTTCGTCCCGAACCTGTCCATAACGGCATTTGCGGCGCGGATAACGCACTGATTCACACCGAGTTTTTCCGTCCAGCATTTGCTTGCAACGGGACGCGAGTTGGTTATGTACATGATGTTCATGGTGCCGTTTCCGATGTCCGCGAGCATATTCACTCCGCGCATTTCTGAGAGCCTGTCGATTACGGCGGTGTAGCCCTGCGGGAACACCGAACAGCCGACAAAACGCAGCTTGTACAGTCGGTCGTTGAACTCAAATTCAACGCGCTCGTTTCGCATGAGGTAATTCGTAAATTCCCTGCGCTGCGACTTTACCCAAGTTAGCGGGAGTCCAGCCGCAAGGTAAACATCTGCCTCGGAAATCCCGGCGCGCCTGAGTTCCTTTGCCGCGCCCATGAGCGTGAGCAAATAGTAGTCGTTGTCGCTCGCTTTGTCCGAAATGAAAGCCTTGTGCCCCTCTCCGCAGCTGTAATACATTCCATCGCAGCGGAGAATGTTCGAGCCGAACACCGGTCGGGTGCTTGACGGAATTACGCCTGTGGGCGTGATGGTGTTCGCGGTTTTGATATTTCCGTAGCCGTGGTCTATTCCAATAATTTTGATGTTGTTAAGTGTTTTCATGTTTGTCCTCCATGATTTCCGCTGGTCTTTCCAGCAGCTGCATGATGAGCTGTTCGGAAGTTTTCTGCGCAGACTGATTACTGTACGAGGTTACAATGAACTTTGTGCCGCCGATGTCCTCCTCATACTGTTCGCCTAGTCGGCGGTAGTTGTTTTCTTCCATGAGTTTCCCTCTGATCGATATATTTCGCCTTTCTGCCACCGCGGTGATTGCACTTTCGGCGATGTGTTTATTCTACTTGATTTTATCCGAAAACGCATTGATGGGGCGTTGACGGGAAGTTGAGAAGTTTAAGATGGTAATTAAATTCAGAGATAGAAAAGCGGCTCTATCATGAAGATAAAGCCGTTGTACCAATCAATTAACTGAAAAAAATAATGTAATTAATTTTGAAATTATTAGATTTTGTAATGCACGGGAGTATTCATAATATTTATCTACAATGATAATTTGATTTTCATGGCAGTTATTAACCGTGAATTGCCACTTGTGTAGATAAAAAAGCATATAATTTCAGAAAGTCTATAATAACTATGTCAACAACCTTATCAAAGTGCAAAGTATATGTAAATTTAAATTTGCTAGTAAATTTTTGACCAAAAAACACCTTTTTTTGACCAGTTACTGTAAACTTTATTGACTTTTGCAACTTGTTAAATTACAATTACTATAGATTTTTAAAAAGCTTAGGAGAATTGAAATGCTTAAATCTATAGCGGAAGAAGTTACTGTACTTATGGCTGCAAATGATATAATAAAAACGGAAGAAATTGAA
>CAKSPH010000033.1 GCA_934481355.1 uncultured Oscillospiraceae bacterium
GCGCTCCGGTGGACGCCATGATGGTGGTATCCGAGATAGGGGAACAGTGGTCGCCGCATACGGCTCCTGCAAGGCACGCGGAAATGCAGACAATGACCATCTGCGGGATAACTCCGGTTTCAGAGACATTAGCAAGCTCTGCGCTGAACACGCTGGTAACTATCGGGATAAGTATTCCGAACGTTCCCCAGGAGGTTCCGGTTGCGAATGCAAGTCCTACTGCAACCATAAACAGTATCACGGGCAGGAGTATCTGTACTGCGGTAGCGCTCTGTACAAGTCCGGATACATACGCGCCTGCTTCCAGGTGGTTTGTCATGGTCTTGAGCGTCCACGCGAAGGTGAGTATAAGGATCGCAGGTACCATCTGTTTAAAGCCCGCGGCGATGGAATCCATGCACTCGGTAAACTTAAGAACTCCGCGGCAGATGAAGTAGATGATGATAACGATGAGCGCAGCCACAGAGCCAAGCGACAGTCCGTAGGCGGCGTCGCAGCCAGCGAATGCGTCAATGAAGTTGGTTCCGCTGAAGAATCCTCCGGTGTAGATCATTCCCAGCACGCAGAGCACGATAAGTATAGCCACCGGTAGAATAAGGTCGATGACCTTTCCCTTGGAGTGTATCGGCTGGTCGTCATCTTCGTATACCTTGTTCCGTGTTGTGAACAGGTCGCCGTTTGCGGCGTTCTCTTCGTGCTTCCTCATGGGACCGAAATCAAGACCGGTCACTGAGATGAATACGACCATGAGGATCGTCAGCAGGGCGTACAGGTTGTATGGAATCGTGCTGATGAACAGGCTGATGCCGTTTACGCCGTCAACGGTTCCGCTGACCGCAGCCGCCCATGACGAGATAGGCGCGATAATGCAGATCGGCGCGGCGGTGGCGTCGATAAGGTACGCCAGCTTTGCGCGGGATACCTTATGCTTGTCCGTTACCGGGCGCATTACGGAGCCAACGGTCAGGCAGTTGAAATAATCGTCCACGAATATCATAACGCCCAGCAGGAATGTTGACAGCGCCGCGCCGCGCCTGCCCCTGATGTGGGAGGCAGCCCATTCGCCGTAGGCGCGGCTTCCGCCCGCCTTGTTCATGAGAACCACGATAACGCCGAGTACGACGAGGAACACCAATATTCCCACGTTATAGGAATCCGAGAGGTTGGAGATAATCCCCTCCTTGACAACAGAGGTGAAAACTCCCTCAAACCCTGTCCCGGAGGAAGCCGCATAGACCACGCCTCCGGTGAGGATACCGATGAACAGCGAGGAGTATACCTCCTTAGTGATAAGCGCCAGACCGATTGCAACGACCGGCGGAAGCAGCGACCAGAGGGTGCCTACCGCTTCGGTGATCGGCGCCAGTATGATACACAGCACCAGAAATGCCACTACAAAAAGGCCAATGACGATCTTTCCCAGATGTTTTTTCATTAATTCGACTCCTTTAGACATACTTTAATATAACTATACTATTTATACGGTAAATTGTCAAGTACTTTATTATACGTTAACATAAAATAAATATCCCGACACAAAAAAACTGGCAGGAGAACACCTGCCAGTTTGATTTTAAAGAAGATGTGCTGCGTCGATACGGTTGAGCGCTCTCTTGAGCTTTGCCTCTGCAAGACGGAGCTCGTTGTCGCTTGCGGCGGCCCTGATGCGCTCCTCTGCGACCTGCTTTGCGTGCTCTGCACGGTTGACGTCAATATCCTCTGCCCATTCGCACGCCTGAACCAGTATAACGGTCTTTTCCTTTGATACCTTGATGATACCTCCGGTGGTGGCGGCGCGGCGGAACTGTCCGTCGATCATTATTCGCATCTGTCCGATGCCGAGCGCGGCGCAGTACGGCTCATGCCCGTTGAGTATTCCGACATCTCCCACGGTGGTGCGGGCGATTATCTGCTCGGTCTCACCGTCAAAGAAAGTCTTTTCGGGCGTGATGATCTGTAATCTGAACGGCGTCATATATTACCTCCGATCAGCCCTTTTTAGCCTTCTCAATGACCTCGTCAATGGTTCCTGCGAACAGGAATGCAGACTCGGGCAGGTCATCGTGCTTGCCCTCGATGATCTCCTTGAAGCCGCGGATGGTTTCCTTCAGCGGAACGTACTTACCCTCCATGCCGGTGAATGCCTCCGCAACGGAGAACGGCTGGGACAGGAATCGCTGGATCTTTCTCGCACGGGATACGGTGAGCTTATCCTCATCAGATAGCTCGTCCATACCGAGTATCGCAATGATGTCCTGTAACTCGTTGTAGCGCTGGAGAATGGACTGTACCGCTCTTGCGACCTCGTAATGCTCCTTGCCGACGATATCCGGTGTGAGGATCCTGGAGGTGGATTCCAGCGGGTCAACTGCCGGATAAATACCCATGGACGCGATGTTTCTGGAAAGAACCGTAGTGGCGTCCAGATGTGCGAACGTGGTAGCCGGAGCCGGGTCGGTCAGGTCGTCCGCAGGAACGTAAACCGCCTGAACGGACGTGATGGAGCCCTTCTTGGTGGATGTGATACGCTCCTGAAGAGCGCCCATCTCAGTCGCCAGGGTCGGCTGATAACCAACGGCGGAAGGCATACGGCCCAGCAGAGCCGAAACCTCGGAACCTGCCTGTGTGAAACGGAAGATGTTGTCGATAAACAGGAGCACGTCCTGACCTTCCTTGTCACGGAAGTATTCCGCCATGGTAAGGCCGGAGAGGGCAACTCTCATTCTTGCTCCCGGCGGCTCGTTCATCTGACCGTAAACAAGCGCGGTCTTGCTGATAACGCCGGATTCCGTCATCTCGTTGTAGAGGTCGTTGCCCTCACGGGTACGTTCGCCTACGCCGGTGAATACGGAAATACCGCCGTGCTGCTTTGCTATGTTGTTGATAAGCTCCATGATAAGGACGGTCTTACCAACGCCGGCACCGCCGAACAGACCTATCTTACCGCCCTTGAGGTACGGCGCGATAAGGTCAACGACCTTGATACCGGTTTCAAGGACCTGATTGGAAGCCTCCTGCTCCTCGAACTTGGGGGCGGGGCGGTGGATCTCCCACTTCTCGGCGGTCTCGGGCTGGGGCTTGTTATCAACAGCTTCGCCCAGCAGGTTGAATACACGGCCGAGGGTCTCCTTTCCGACAGGTACCTTTATGGACGCTCCGGTGTCCACTGCCTCCATGCCTCTTACAAGGCCGTCAGTGGAGCCCATTGCGATACAGCGGACAACGTCGTCGCCAATGTGCTGTGCCACCTCGACAACGAGCTTCTGACCGTTGTTGTCGATTTCAATGGCATTGAGCAGATTGGGCAGATGATCGGGGCTGAACCTGATATCAAGCACCGCACCGATGACCGTAACGATCGTGCCCTTGTTCTGATTTGTCATATTCTGATTTTCCTTTCCATTTGATGTGGTTGGAAATACTGTTTATTCCGTCATGCGGAATCAGTCCAGTGCATTCGCGCCGGATACGATCTCGGTGATCTCCTGCGTGATGCTTGCCTGACGCGCTCTGTTGTAGAGCAGGGACAGGCTCTCGGTCATTGCGTCGGCATTGTCGGTCGCGGATTCCATCGCGGTCCTGCGGGCGCCCTGTTCGGAGGCATACGCCTCAACGACAGCGCACTGCACAAGGCTGGCGGCGAATTTCGGAACGATACGGTCGAAAACCGCTTCCGGCGACGGGTCGTAATCCATCACGCCGTAGTCGCCGATATCCTGCGTCTGCATGGGCAGCACAGCCATCTGCTTAGCCTCCTGCGTGAGCTGGGATACGAACATCGTGAAGAATATCTGCACGTCGTCCACTTCTCCGCGGCGGAACATTTCCACGGCGGTGTCGGCGATATCCTGCGCCTGAGCCGGCTTGATGTTTTCGGCGATGGTCGGGTAGCTTCCAACCACGTCGTAGCCGCGCTTGGAGAAGTACTCTATCGCCTTTTTGCCAATTGCAATGATCTTCGGCTTTTCAGCGTCGCCCGCGTGTGCGGCAGCGGCGAGTTTCAGGATATTTGAGTTATATCCGCCTGCAAGGCCCCTGTCGCCGGCAACTACGATGAACAGCCGGTGCTTTATTTCTCTCTTTACTGTGAACACAGTGGAGAAGTCGGTGTTTGCCGAGGCAATTTCGCACATGGACTTATAAAGCTCGTTGAAATACGGACGAGCCTGCTCCGCCCTCTGCTTTGCCTTGCGGAGCTTGCTAGAGGACACCAGCTCCATCGCCTTTGTTATCTGGCGTGTCGAGCCGACGGACTTTATGCGCCGCTTGATGTCCTTCATGTTTCCTGATGCTATAATATCACCCCCGGGAATTAGGCGCGGAGCGGCGTGCCCCGCGTCAGGCGGTCAGCGATCACTGAACGTTGTCGTCAGTCGTGATGTATCTGACCTTTTTCTCGATATAGAGCCATGCCACGCCAAGAACAGCGAGCACGGAAAGTGTTGTGGATATAATGCCGAGTACAAAAGCAGCCTGCTTCATAAAAACGCTCCTTTCGGCTTATGCGGCGTAGCCCTTAGCGAATTCAGCGAGAATGGACTTCAGCTTCTCTTCGATCTCAGGCTTCATTACCTTTTCGGTCTTTATGCTTGTGAGTATCTCAGGGTCGGTGGACCTGATGTGATCCAGCAGGTCGAGCTGATACTGCTTTATCTTCTCGACCGGGATATCTGCGAGGAAGTTGTTGATAACAGCATAGATGATGACTACCTGCTCCTCAACCTCCAGCGGAGAATTCTGATCCTGCTTCAGCACCTCAACGATACGCTCGCCCTTTGCAAGACGGTCCTTGGTATCCTTATCCAGGTCGGAACCGAACTGTGCGAAGCTCTGGAGCTCTCTGTACTGGGAGTAGTCCAGTTTCAGGGTTCCGGCAACCTTCTTCATCGCCTTTATCTGCGCGTTGCCGCCTACACGGGATACGGAGATACCGGGGTTTACAGCCGGGCGGACGCCTGCGTTGAACAGTTCGCTCTCGAGGTAGATCTGACCGTCTGTGATGGAGATTACGTTGGTCGGGATATACGCGGAAACGTCGCCCGCCTGCGTTTCGATTATCGGGAGCGCAGTCAGCGAACCGCCGCCGTAGTTTTCGTTAAGTCTTGCCGCACGCTCAAGAAGTCTTGAATGCAGATAGAATACGTCGCCGGGGTACGCCTCACGTCCTGGCGGTCTTTTCAGCAGCAGGGAGAGGGTACGGTAAGCGACTGCGTGCTTGGACAGGTCGTCGTAAACCACGAGGACGTCCTTGCCCTTGTCCATGAAGTACTCGCCCATGGTGCAGCCGGAGTAGGGTGCGATGTACTGGAGCGGTGCCAGCTCGGAAGCGGTAGAGGATACAACGATGGTGTAATCCAGCGCGCCTCCTGCGCGGAGCTGCTCAACGACTCCTGCGACAGTGGAGTTCTTCTGACCTATTGCAACATAGATACAGATAACGTCCTTGCCCTTCTGGTTGATGATGGTGTCGATCGCGATGGCGGTCTTACCGGTCTGGCGGTCGCCGATGATGAGCTCACGCTGACCTCTGCCTATCGGGATCATGCTGTCGATAGCCTTGATACCGGTCTGGAGCGGTACGGTTACCGGCTTTCTTGTGATGATACCGGAAGCTATCTTTTCTATGGGGCGTGTTTCCTTTGCGAGAATAGCGCCCTTGCCGTCTATCGGCTGTCCCAGAGAATTTACAACGCGTCCGAGAAGCTCCTCGCCTACCGGAACGGACACGATGCTGCCTGTTCTCCTGACGGTGGAGCCTTCCTTGATGTCCTCGTCAGAGCCGAGCATTACCGCGCCGACGAAATCCTGCTCAAGGTTCATGGCCATGCACTGTACGCCGTTTTCAAACTCAAGGAGCTCGTTGAGCATACACTTTTCAAGGCCGTGGATACGCACGATACCATCGCCGACTGTTACGACGGTACCCACGTCACCGAGCTGGATCTGCGCATTGTAATTCTTGATGCGGGACTTTATAAGTCCCGTTATTTCATCGGGGCGTAAATCCATTAAATACATCCCTTTCTTGTTGATTTTATGCCATAACGCTTTATGCTATAACGCCGCCAAGCTCCTTTTTGAGCTCGGAAAGTCTTGTGCGGACGCTGCCGTCATAGCGGGTGCTGCCATAGTCGATGATGACGCCGCCGATCAGCGACGGATCGATCTTTTCCTTTACGGAAACGTTCTTTCCGGTGACCTCGGACATCTTCGTCCTGATCTTTTCGCGAAGCTGCTCAGACAGCGGAGCGCTTGCGGTAACAGTGATCTCTGCGATCCTGAAATGATCGTTATACGACGCGCGGAAATTCTTCACGATGCCGTCGAAGCAGCCCATTCTTGCGCGTTCCGTGAGGACGCACAGGAGGTTTCCGGTGAGCTCGGAGATATTGCCATCCCTGATGATCTCTTTCATCATGTCCAGCTTGTCTCCGACCGGAACGGTGGGGGTGCCGAGCAGCTTTATGAAATCCGGGTTCTCGTCAAAGATACCCTTCAGCGCGCCGAGCTCTGCGAGTGTGTCCTTCAGCCCGTCCGGAGCCTGCTCCAGACACAGCTCAAAGAACGCCTCGGCATAAACCTTTTCAGCCTTGTCGTTCATAAAAATTCCTTTCCGGACGCTCGGTCACTTTGCAGTCCCGACATTCTCGAGGAAGCCTGCGATTATCGCCTCGTTGTCCTTCGCCGAAATTTCCTTCTCAACGACCTTTGACGCAGCCATGATAACGATATCGGATATTTCGTCCTTTATCTCGTTTACTGCGCGCTGCTTGTCGCGCTCTATGCTTTCCTCAGCCCTTGCCTTGATCTCCGCAGCCTTCTGATTCGCCTCGCTCAGTATCTCGGTCTCGCGCTTCTGGGCGCGGGCGGTGGCCTGCTTCATTATCTCAGCGGCTTCTTCCTTTGCCCTGGAGAGCTTTTCGAGGTACTCCTGTTCGGTCTTTGCCGCGGATTCCTTGGCGCGCTGCGCTTCAGCTATCTCGGCAGCCGCCATCTCCTTGCGCTTGTCGAGGATCTTTCCGACCGGCTTGAAAAGGAATACTCTGAAAAGTATGAAGATGATGAGCGTATTGATCAGGGTGAACACGATGGTTCCCGGGTCGATCGTAACAAGGGGCAGATTGACCTGCGCGGCGCTTTCACTGATAAGTGTCAGCATTTAGTTCAACTCCTCCCTTTATGCTTTCATCGTTTCTGTTCTATCACTTGTTGAACAGAGCGGTGAGATTGCTGAACAGCGGGTTAGCATAAAGGAGCAGGAGAGCGATTACCAGCGCATACAGACCTGTTGTCTCGGCAAGTGCGTCACCGATGATCATGGTCCTTGTAACAGCGCCGGAAGCCTCGGGCTGTCTGCCGATAGCCTCAACTGCCTTGCTCGCGCAGATACCCTCGCCGATACCAGGACCAAGACCAGCGATCATTGCTGTGCCTGCGCCGAGGGCGGAAGCGCCGAGAACTATGGCGCTAGATAAAAGCTGCATATCTTCTGTCATTGTTAAGTTCCTCCATTAGTTTAAAATACTATCCCCATAAGGGGAATATAGCCGATTTTTCCGGGCAGCGCCCGTATCATTCGCACTCTGCGCCGGAGATATACGCCATTGTCAGAGTAGTGAAGATGTATGCCTGAATCACTGCTGAGAACAGGTCGAAGTACAGTGATGTCACAGCCGGGATCAGTATCGCGAAATTGCCCAGCGCGAAGTAGATGAGTCCGCCGATTACCATGCCCGCTACCATGTTTCCGAAGATACGCAGCGCCTGCGACAGCGGGTTAGCGATCTCTCCGATGATGTTGAACGGAAGCATGAACGGCATAGGCTCGATGAACGCGTGGAAATATCCCTTGACCTTGCCGGTCCTGGCGCGGTTTATCTGCGTCAGCACGAATGTGATGAGCGCGATGGCGCCCGTCACGGAGATGTCAGAGGTCGGGTTCTTAAGACCGAAAAGGCTCATCAGGTTATTCAGCAGCAGGAAGCACAGAAGCGCTCCGATGTACGCTGTATAGCCCTTGTATTTCGGTCCCATGGTGGTGTCCACCATATCCCGCACGAATGTGACTATCCATTCTGCCGCAGCCTGACGCCGCGTTTTGGGGATTATCTCCATCTTGTGGGTTAGAATGAGCATTATCACCAGCAGGATAAGCATGACGATCCACTGGATTATGACAGTTTCAGTGAGATTCCATGTCATCCCGAACAGCTCAAAGCTCGCTGCGATGTGTGGTCCGTTGACCGTAAATCCGCCTTCTGATGCCAAAAGCAAAGCTGCTGGCATATAGTATCAGTCCTCCTTTAGCTTAGCCCTTTCGGGCTCAATAATCTTTATTACGCGGGGAGCGCGTTTCCCACAGCCCCTTCAGTGTGATGATGAGCTTCGGGAAGAACAGCGGGACTGCCGCTGTAATAAGATTCATAAATGGTGCTGCGCCTGCTATTGTCATGGCAAGGAAAAGTCCCAGATACCTAAGACAATACATTGTGTTCATATAGCTCCGGGCGGATTTTGCGTTCCTGCGAATCGCCTTTTCCGCGCTTCTGCCCATCAGCCAGAAATTACCCACGCACACGAGATTTCCCCACGCGCCGCCGAGAAGCAGCGTATAATCGAGACCCGAGGCGAAGAACAGGATAAGGAGCAGCGCGAAATACACTGCATTCACGACCAGGAACCACGGGAGCATACTGCGCATCTCCTGTGCTGTTATGCCGTTTTTCTCTGCCATAGCATTACCTCACTTGTGCGGGTGGTGGTATTCGTCGCCGTAGTCATTGTCGTGCGGGTCGCTGTAATAACGGCGGTACTTGCTTTTATCATCCCTGGCGAACAGCTTTATCATCTTCAGCAGATGGTTTATTGCGCCGCTTATCATGAACACAACCCCGAGAATGATGCACAGCACCATTACCCAGTCGGGCCAGCCGAAATATTCGCAGGCGTAGTGTCCGCCCACGATGAACACCAGCAGCGGAGCCAGTATCACGAACGCAAACTGGCTTGCCACCGCATAGGCGGCGAGGGGATTCTTTTTCTCGCCCATTACTCAGCGGAACCCCTTGTGACGAAATCGGCAAGGCGCCAGCCGTCATCGAGCTTTATCATTGTCATCTGGAGCACGGAATCCTTGTTCTCGTCCGTCACTCCGTTGGAGGAGTCGATGCCGTCAAGGTATGCGGTGAGTCCGCACTTTCCGTTTTCGAGGTATTCTATCGTGATCGCGCAGCTCGACCAGCTCTTGCTTTCGTCCGGCGTGAAATCTGCGCTGATACCCAGCTTGTAGACCTTTTCGTACCTGGGACCGCTTTCAGTAGTTGATTCAGAAGTTCCGTCCGCTGTTCCCTCCGTGGTGGGAGCGGTCTGCTCAACGCGTACGAGCTGCTCGCGGTTCGCATAGACCACAAGCCCCTTACCGTCGGCATTTTTGAGGATACGCTCCGCGGCGTCCTCCGTGTAGACTGAGCGCACCAGCTCCTCTATCTGTTCAAGGGAGGCGTAATCCGTGCTGTTGACAGTGTAGTACCCGTCCTCGGGGAGGTTGCCATAGGGCTCGTCCTCGTGGTGAAGTCCCTCGGTAACGAACAGCCTGAGTATTTCGTGGCTGTCGTTGAGCAGGTCGTGCGCTGCATACTCGCATTCCTCGCGGTATTCCGGAGTGAGGTAGGAGGTGTCGCTGACCGTATTGCTCACTGATTCACCGCTTGTCTGCGGCTGCGAGGGTTTCTGCGTCAGCATCATTACGACTGCCGCTATTGCAAGCGCCGCCGCGGCTGCGGCAACGATGACCGTTGCGATAAGAGGGGTGTTCATGCTTTTTTTGTTATTGCTCATCAGGTACTGCCTTTCATTGGAAAATCGCAAATATATTCAGATAGCCTGCGGCATGGAAACACCGCAGGAATGTCGATGCTGTAATAATTCCCTATGGTAACCTCTGAAAACCTTCTTCACGGCAGATTTCTAAGGCAATACACGCACAATGCCCTGATTCCAGAACCACGTTCCGGTTGTGCATATCGGGAATTAGTATAACTCCCGGCGTCTGATATAAGTCATGTAAGCAATCTGCTCGCGTCCAGGTTTTTAGAGGTTGCCCTATTCTATTATGATACTATAAAACGCGGTTTTTGTCAATACCACAATCGGGTAAATAGTCATTTATTACCCGAAATATGGACAAAATATGACTTTTTGCGGCGATGTTTATAGTAGTTTTTCACAAAGAATCGGGCAAAAATGCAGCGGCTGAGCGTCCTGCCAATGGTAAATAAAACCATGGCAATTTACGCAGCCGCCGTGATAATTAGTCCTCGATGTAAACGTGCTTCATTCTGCAGTCGTTGAGGGGTCTGTCGCTGAAATCGGTCTTTGCGTTTGCGATTTCGTCAACTGTATCCATTCCTTCGACAACTCTTCCGAACGCCGCATACTGACCGTCAAGGAAGAAAGAGTCCTTGTGCACGATAAAGAACTGTGAGCTTGCAGAGTTAGGATTCTGCGCCCTTGCCATGGAGATAACTCCGCGCTCGTGGCGCAGGTCGTTGGGAACGCCGTTCATCAGGAACTCTCCCTTGATCTTGTCCTTTGCACCGCCCATTCCGGTGCCCTGAGGGTCGCCGCCCTGTATCATGAAGTCCTTGATGACGCGGTGGAAGATGAGCCCGTCATAGAAGCCGTCCTTTACCAGCTTTGTGAAGTTCTCGACTGTGATGGGAGCCTTGTCAGGGTAAAGCTCCAGCTTGATCTTTCCGCCGTTTTCCATTTCGATTACTACCATTCTGTTTCTCCTTAGATTTTATAGTTTCCGCTGTATATTCCGGTTATCATCAGCGACAGGAAGCGGAAATCGCTGCCGAGGTCTATCTCCTCGCCGGAGCCGCTTTCGTCGTGTATCCTTACAACGGGTCTGAGTACGTTGGAATTATGCCCGATAACAATGCCGTGCCTGCCGTCTGAGAGCGACACGACCGTTCCCACGGGGTAGGGGTTGAACGACCTCAGGAATGCGGAAGCCACATCGAAATCGAAGTGTATCCCGCAGCCGCCGAGTATGTATTCCTCCGTTTCCGCCACTGACCACGGCTTGCGGTAGGGGCGGTTGGAGGTGAGCGCGTCAAATACGTCCGCAACGGTGATTATACGCGCGATAAGCGGTATTTTCTTTCCGGCGATGCCGGTAGGGTAACCGCTTCCGTCGAATTTCTCCTGATGGAACAGCACTCCGGCGAGAATATTTGCGCTGTATCCGCCGGTGCGCTTAAGTATCTGATAGCCGATATAGGGATGCTGTTTTATTTTGTCAAATTCTTCGTTGGTGAGCTTTCCTGGTTTCGCGATTATTTCGTGGTCGATGTTCGATTTACCGATATCATGGAGCAGGGCCGCTATAATCACTTCACGGATATCGTCCTGTGAAAGATGGAGCTCGTTCGCGATTCCGGTGGAGAGCATTGATACGCGCAGGCAGTGTTTGTAGGTGTAGTCGTCATAGTTCTGGAGCGCGATCATCTGGTTTCCGAGGTAAGTCGAGTCGTTGCCGATATCCACAAGGATATCGTCGGCAATGCTGTTGACCTGTTCGACTGCGTGCTTGGACAGCTCGCGTATTTCGCCGTTGTTGTCGAACACCTCGTTGAGTTCGCTCAGCGCCTTTCCGATGTGCTGGTTCTTGATGAGCTCCGCCGCCTTTTCATCGGAGAAAGGCTCGTCAGGGATCTCGGGACCTGGCTCTGTGACTTCATCTCCGCCCTGGATGGTGATATTCTTTATACCCTTGCTTTTCAGCAGGTTGATCATGTCGCGGGTCATGTAGGTGCCCTTCATGAGAAGCACCTTATAATCCTTTGCAGATGTGGAGGCAACGTCCTTGGCGACCACCATTCCCTCGGTGACATTATCTATCGGAACGATCAACATATCATCATCTCCCAGTGACCAGAATCAGGCGGAGCGTATCAGCTCCAGAGCGGCGAGGGATATACTCCCGAAGCAATACAGCTTTTAAGTGTTTCGCGTGCGGCGTCAACGTCCGCCTCATAGGTTATGCCGAACCACTTGCTGTCTGTGGTAAGGTTCATAACGCCGAAACCGCTTCCGTGTATCTCGCCGTCAACGGCGTCGGCAATGGTGAGTTCCGCTTTCGGCTCGTCCGCCGGGAGCCTCTCCAGAAAAGCCGAGAGCTGCCTTGTGAGCCGCGGCAGGAATTCCGCGCCGAAGCCCCACATACTCATGGAGACCGTATCCTCAAGGCTGAGTATCTTCTTTTCGCCGCCGAATGTTCCGGAGACTACGCCGTTTTCGTCCTTTCCTATCGCCTTTGTCTCCTCAACGCTGGTGAGAAGCCCCTCTGCGTCGGTTTTGCAGACTCCGCGGTTTACCGTGCCATAGTCCGACAGAGTGTTTTTCAGCATGAATCCGACGGAGCAGGCGTCCGCGGTGAAATCCCCGAGGAATCCGCCCAGCCGCATGAATGCGTCCCTGCCGTAGAAATCATCTGCGTTCACTATCGCGAAGGGACCATTGAGGACATCGCGGCAGCACCAGAGCGCCTGAGCAGTTCCCCAGGGCTTAGTCCTGCCGGGAAAATCTCCGGCGCGCACCGGAAGCTGCTCCGGCGACTGGAAAACGTATTCCGTTTTTATGCGCTTTTCGACCCGCGCGCCTATTGTTGACCTGAACAGTTCTTCGATATCCTTGCGGATAATGAAAACCGCCCTGTCGAAACCCGCCTGCAAAGCGTCGTAAACAGAGTAATCTATAAGAAGCTCCCCGTCCGGACCAAGCGGCTCGAGCTGCTTTATCCTTGTGCCGAAGCGGGTGCCCATTCCTGCTGCGAGAACCACCAGTGTTTTGTTTGCCATAACTGCCCCCTTGTGTCTGATTCGGAATTCTGAATCAGGAATTATGTTGTGCGCTTCGCACAGTATCCTTTACATAGCGTATATCTGTGACTTCCGCGTTCCCGGCCTGACACAGAAGAGTGTCAGGGGCAGCGGCGAAGCCGTATTTTTCGTACAGTCTCCTTGCCCTGACGTTAGTGTCGAGCGCCCAGAGGTATATCCGGTCAAAGCCCTGCTGCTCCAGCCATTTCACTGAGTTATCAAGTAAAGCAGTGCCGAAGCCTTTTCCCCAGTATTCCGGCAGGACGTACAGCGTGTGCACCTCTCCCCAGCCGGGCATTCTTTCGTCTGCCGCCGGGCGTGCGCAGGAGTGTCCCGCGATAACTCCGCCCTCCGTCAGAACAAAGCTGCCAGGAAGCCCTGCGAACTTATCTTTCCAGCGGTCAGGCGACAGCAGGTCAAGGTAATACTGCGGAAGCAGCCCCTTGTAGCCCGCCTGCCAGCTTTTCACATAGAGCCGAGCCACTTCGTCTGCGTCGCACGGCTCCATGCGGCGGATATTCATTACTTAAGCCCCTCGATGGAAGCGTTTATCTTTGCCAGCTTCTCTTCCGCCTTGGCGAGCTTTGCGCGCTCGTTTTCGATCTGCTGTGCGGGCGCCTTTGCGAGGAATCCCGGATTGTTCAGTTTCTTGGAAAGGAACTCAATGTCCTTTTCAGCGGCTTTCTTCTCCTTGTCCAGACGTGCAAGCTCCTTTTCCTTGTCTACGAGCTCGCCCATCGGCATGAATACGCGGGCGGAATCGGTAACAACGGTCATCATTCCATCAGTGGAATCCATCTTTTCAGTTACCGTGAATTCGCCTGCGCCCGCCAGCTTCTCGAAGAATCTGCGGCAGTCGGTGAACAGCGCGGTGAACTGCGTTTCAACAGTCATCGTTACCTTCTTTGACGGAGGAACATTGAGCTCGTTGCGCTGTACGCGGATAGCCTTGATGGTGTTCACGATGCGGGAGAACTCCTCGGCAGCCTCTCCGAAATGCAGCTTCTCATCATATTCCGGCCACTTGGCGGTCATTATGCTCTCGCACTCGGTGCCGGGCATACCGCTCCATATTTCCTCGGTGATGAACGGCATGAACGGATGCAGCAGCTTCAGAATCCCCTGCATGATGTAAACCAGAACGTTCTGCGCTGCGAGCGCGGTCTCGCCGCCCTCGGCGATACGCGGCTTGGTGAGCTCGATGTACCAGTCGCAGAATACGTCCCAGATGAAGTCGGTGAGGTTCTGAACGGCAACGCCCAGCTCGAACGCCTCGAGGTTCGCGGTGACGTTCTTCACAACGTCGTTGTAAAGGCTGAGCACCCACTTGTCCTCAATGGGGAGGTTCTCAGGGAGCGCCGGAGTTCCGAAGTCCTCCGGGAGGTTCATGAGGATATATCTGGAAGCGTTCCAGAGCTTGTTTGCGAAGTTTCTGGAGTTTGTAACCTTGGTCTCAGTCCAGCGCATATCGTTTCCGGGAGCGTTTCCGGTAACGAGGGTCAGACGGAGCGCGTCCGCGCCGTACTTGTCGATGATCTCCAGCGGGTCAACGCCGTTGCCGAGGGACTTGGACATCTTGCGTCCCTGCTCGTCCCTTACCAGACCGTGGATAAGAACGTCCTTGAACGGCTTTTCGCCTGTGTGCTCCAGACCGGAGAATATCATTCTGGCAACCCAGAAAGGAATGATATCGTAGCCTGTTACCAGCGTGGAGGTCGGGTAGAAGTAGTCCATCTTGGGGGTCTTGTCAGGCCAGCCGAGGGTGGAGAACGGCCACAGCGCGGAGCTGAACCATGTATCGAGTGTATCCTCGTCCTGCTTTACGGGAGCGCCGCACTCCGGGCACTTTTCCAGCGGGTCGAGGGAGATGGCGGTGTGCTTGCAGGAGGGGTTCTGGCAGTAGTACGCCGGGATCCTGTGCCCCCACCAGAGCTGTCTGGAAATGCACCAGTCGCGGATATTCTCCATCCAGTAGAGGTAGCCGTTCTCGAATCTCTTCGGGATAAAGCGCAGCTCTCCGGACTTAACAACGTCGATGGCGGGTTTTGCGAGCTCCTTCATGGAAACGAACCACTGGAGGGAGGCTCTCGGCTCGACTGTGGTGCCGCAGCGCTGGCAGCAGCCTACGTTGTGCCTGTGGGGCTCTACCTTTACGAGAAGTCCCTGTGCCTCGAGGTCTGCGACCATCTGCTTTCTCGCTTCGTATCTGTCCATGCCGGCGTACTTGCCGCCGACGTCTGCGCTGATAGTTGCGTCGTCGTTCATCATGGAGATAACGGGCAGGTCGTGGCGCTGACCTACCATGAAGTCGTTCGGGTCGTGGGCGGGGGTAATCTTGACTACGCCGGTACCGAATTCTACGTCAACGTATTCGTCGGCGATAACGGGTATCTCGCGGTCTGTCAGCGGGAGCTTCACCATCTTGCCGACAATATCCCTGTAGCGGTCGTCGTTCGGGTTTACTGCAAGCGCGGAGTCGCCGAGCAGCGTTTCCGGACGGGTGGTGGCGATCTCCACGAATCCGGAGCCGTCAGCCAGCGGATAGTTGATGTGCCAGAAGAATCCGTCCTGCTCCTCGTACTCGCACTCGATGTCGGAGATGGAGGTCTTGCAGTTCGGACACCAGTTTATCATTCTTACGCCGTGGTAGATGAGTCCCTTGTTGTAGAGGTCCATGAACACCTTCTGAACGGCTCTGGAGCAGCCTTCGTCAAGCGTGAAGCGCTCGCGCTCCCAGTCGCAGGAGCTTCCGAGCTTCTTGAGCTGCTGCACGATTCTGCCGCCGTAAACGCGCTTCCAGTCCCATGCGCGCTTAAGGAACTCCTCTCTGCCTATCTGCTCCTTGGTGAGACCCTCCTCCTTCATCTTGCCGACGATCTTTGCCTCGGTGGCAATGGAAGCGTGGTCGGTGCCGGGGAGCCACAGCGCGGAATAGCCCTGCATTCTTCTCCAGCGGATAAGGATATCCTGAAGAGTGTTGTCCAGCGCATGGCCCATGTGGAGCTGTCCGGTGATGTTGGGCGGCGGAATAACGATGGTATATGGCTTTTTCTTGGGGTCTATCTCGGCGTGGAAATATCCCTTTTCCTCCCAGTTATGATAGATACGATCCTCGAATTCTTTCGGGGCGTAGGTCTTTGCAAGTTCCTTTCTCATTGCAATGGCGTCCTTTCGTTTATGTTTATTTATCTGTTTTCAGGGAATTTACCAGATTTTCGTCCGGAGTCACGAACAGCGTGCGGTTGTTGGTGAATATCACCATTCCGGGCTTTGAGCCGGCGGGCTTCTTCACGAACTTCACCGGAACATAGTCCACCGCAACGCCCGAGCCGCTGCGCCCCCTGGAGTGGTACGCGGCAAGCTGCGCTGCCTCAAACAGGGTCTGTTCGCCGGGCTGTTTTCCACCGGTGCAGATTATGACGTGAGAGCCCGCTATTCCCTGCGTGTGCAGCCAGATATCGCCCGCCTTTGCGGTTTTAAGCGTGAGCTGGTCGTTCTGGCGGTTGTTCCGTCCGACGAGTATCTCGAAGCCCTCGCTGGAGCGGAATCGCAGTGGTGCGGAGGTCTTTTTGACCTTTTCGTCCGCTCTCACTCCGCCTTTGAGATAGCCCTGTTCCCGGAGCTCCCGGCGTATCTCCGCAAGGTCGGATTCGCTGTCGGTGCGGCTCACTGCGTCAAATACGCTGTCGATGTAGAGCAGTTCCTGCTGACCCTTTGCGATAAGGTCGGTCAGCATTTTCTCGGCGGTGTCCAGCTTGCGGTATTCTGTGTAGTACTTCTGGGCGTTCTGCGCCGGGCTGAGTCTCGGGTCAAGCTGTATTTCGACGGGCTCGCCGGTGGTGAAATCCTCCAGCACCGCTTTGGTCTGACCCTTTTCCAGCCGCCAGATATTCGCGTTTATCAGGTCGCCCCGGACTCGGAAAACCGCCCGCCCGGAGCAGTCGGCGAGTTCCTTTTTCTGGAGCTCCAGCTTGCGCGACACGCGCTCGTAGCTGTTCATCAGGAGCTTTAAAAGGTCGTGCGCCCTCTGTTTCGTGCGCTCCGACCTGTCCTGAGAGGCGAAGAAGCCGTCCAGCAGCGCATTTGCGGAATCGCATCGGGTAACAAGCATGGCGGTGGAGTACTGCTCGATATTGATAAAGCAGAAATCCTTTTTCTTGCCGCCAGGCTCGGATACCACGGTGAAGTCGCATTTGCCGCCGGTAAGCGCGGCTTTTATGCGGTTCAGGATGAATTTCAGCCTGTCCCTTGCACTGTCGGTGAGCGCATTGCAGGCTATATCAACGTCCTTAGCGGAGTACCACGCTATCTCGCGGGTGAGTATCGGGGAAACTCCCTCCAGCACGGAGGTCAGCTTCTTGCAGAGGCGCTCCGGGCTGTCCTTGACGGCTTCAAGCACCTGTTCGGGAGCGCACTCCAGCAGGCACAGCCTGTCCTGGCGCGGCGGGGCTTCGTACTGTATTCCGGGCAGAACCCTGCGCACCGAGGAAATATCGTCGGTTATGCGCTTTATGCTGTCGATGACCCTGCCGTCCCGCACAAGGATAATGTTGCTGTGCCGACCCATTATCTCGGCGATGAGCGTGTTTGTGACTATATCTCCTATTTCGTTCGTGCACTCAAAATCGAGGGCGACTATGCGCTCCAGACCGTCCTGACGTATCGCTATCAGCTTTCCGCCGCTGAGGTGCTTCCGCAGGAGCATACAGAACATAGGCGGCTGCTGCGGATTCTCAAAGCTGGCTTCCGTGAGGTTCAGCCGGGCGCTGACGCTGTTCGCGGAGAGGACTATCTTTTTTCCGCCGTCCCTGAATGTGCGCAGGGACAGCACTATTTCCTCGCGGGAGGGCTGATAAACCTTGTCCACGCGGGCGCCGGCCAGCGGCTGAAGCTCGTTGGTCACTATATGAAGAAAAGCTCCGTCAAGAGACAAGGGAACACCTCCGGTTCAATTCTTAATTCATAATTCGGAATTCGGAATTATTGTGTCCGCTTCGCGGACTGATTTAAATGCCGTGCCGGCGGCTCATCAGACATAGCTGCACGGCTCGGCTTCGCAGTCGGTCGTGAATACGGGGATCTCCGGGAACGCGCGGCTTACAAGCGCGGCTATCCTGTGGGAAGCGCACTTCTCCGTGCCGTAGTGCCCTGCGTCTATAAGAGCCATACCGCTGTTGTGGGCCTCTATCCAGACAGAGTGCTTCACATCTCCGGTGAGGAGCGCCTGACATCCCAGCGATTTTGCTTTCTGGAGCAGGTCTCCGCCGGAGCCGGAGCACACGGCGACCCGGGTAATGGCATGCTCTGCGCCCTCGCAGTACTTCACGCATTCAAGGTCGAGGGACTTCCTGCAGTGCTCTGCCAGCGATTTTGCGGTGAAGCCGAGCGGCAGGTCAACCACCGCGCCTATGCCAAGACCGTTCGGGTGGATCTGTTCAAGGACTCCGCTGCTTTCCCAGCCGAGGAGCTCTATCAGCGCGTCGTTGACGCCGGCTTCGCACATATCGAAGTTCGTATGTATCGCGATGGAGCTCATATCGTTCATTATGAGGCTGTACACCGGGGTGCCCTTCATCACGCGCTTAAGCGGGTGGAAGATCACCGGGTGGTGCGAGATGATGAGGTTCGCGTTCTTGGCGGCGGCCTCGTTGATTATTTCGTCCGTGATATCAAGGCAGGCTGCGATACCGGTCACTGCCGCGGAGGAGTCTCCGGTCAGCAGACCAACGTTGTCGTAGCTTTCCGCCGTATTCATGGGCGCGATGGTGCCCAGAAAACTCAGCACCTGACCTACTGTTACTGACATTTTATACCTCCGTTGAACTCAGGCGCTGTGCCTGTCCGTCTATCGTATCAGCCATCCTGCGGAGCTCCTGCGCCTGCTGCGGGGGATTTCCGGACAGCTCCATTCCGGCGGCGTTTTTGCGCAGCTTGCCGGAAATATGCCGGAGCATTTCCGGGTCGGTGATCTTTCCGCACAGGCAGAAAAGCTTGTCCGGCTCGCTTTTTTGTCCGGTGTACCTCGCCAGCATGACCGTGTAGAGCCTGCCGCCGTCCCTTGCGGTGCGTTCTTCCATTATTTCATATCCGCTGCGATACAGCTCCCGCCGGAGCGTATCCGCCTTTGTCATGGGCTGAAGGATAAACCGGGTATTCTCGGACAGAAAACGGCAGCCGGAGATTATCTTCATGATGAGCTCGCCGCCCATGCCGCATATAACGACATCGTCCGCGAAATCTATCCTGTCCAGTCCGTCCGAGAGCACTGCCGTGACATTTTTCACGCCGTACTGCGCGATGGTGCGCCGCGCGGCGTTAAGGGGACCCTCCCGCACATCCGAGGCGATTACGGATTTAGCTCCATGCTGTGCAAGATAGCAGGCGAGCAAAGCGTGATCCGTCCCGACGTCGCAGATGGTGACGCCCCTGCGGCAGAGGGAGGCGGCAGTGCTCAGCCTGCTGTCAAGAGATATCATCAGTTGCCCATTGCAGCGTTGAGCTGCTCAACGATCTCGTCTGCGTCAACGCCGTGAACCATGCACGCCTGCTCTACGGATTCGCCGCGGGAAGCGGGGCAGCCGAGGCAGTGCATACCCATACCGAAGAAGATGGGAGCTGCAGCCTCTGCGTTTGTGTCGAGAATATCGCCGATGATAGTATCCTTTGTAACCTTCATTTTAATGATTTCCTTTCATTTTTGCTGTGTTTTCCTGACGAAAATACGTTCAGGGATAAATATACATCATATATTATATCACAGCTTTTATATTTTGTCCAGTAGGATTTAAGATAATTCGGTTTTTTGACGCTTCATTTATTATAAATAGGGTTTTGCTACTTGATTTTTTAGATGATATATGATATACTAATAGGAAAGCGTGTTCTTTTGCTTTGAAAGAACAGAATCCGGCAGTTTCACTTTTAGCGTTTTTTGTGCTCATGTGCGCAATAAAATGCGCGTTATTCAGTGAAAATGAAATTTGGGCTAAATTTAGGTGAAATTGTACAAAAAAAATATTTCAGAAGCACAATAATCAATGCTTTTACTTCTTGACAGATTTTGAATTAAAGGTTATTATATTATTGCAAAGAAATTGCAGAAAGCAATTTCAGCAAGAAATCAAAAATTCTGGCAAAAGGCGCTGTTCCGTATTCTGAGTGCTGTTGCATTCGCAGAAATCGGCACGGCGGCGTGGAAAGGAAGAAACTAAAATGAAAAATGTTCTGAAAAAGATTGCAGCGGTTTCTCTCGTTGCAGCAATGGCAGTTCCGTTTGCAGGCTGCTCCGGCAACAACAACAGCTCCTCTGCGGCTGACAACAGCGCAGCTTCCGAGGGCGGCGAAGGCAATACAGCAACAGGCGGTACATTCCTCCTCGGCGGTATCGGTCCGATCACCGGCGCGGCTGCTGTTTATGGCAACGCAGTTAAGAACGGCGCACAGCTCGCAGTTAACGAGATCAACGCTAACGGCGGCGTAAACGGCATGACTCTCGAGCTCAACTTCCAGGATGACGAGCACGACGCTGAGAAGTCCGTAAACGCATACAACACCCTTAAGGACGCCGGCATGAAGGCGCTCGTTGGTACGGTTACCTCCGCTCCCTGCGTAGCAGTAAGCGCTGAGGCTGCAAAGGACAATATGTTCCTGCTCACTCCGTCCGGTTCTTCTCTGGACGCTATCTCCGCAGGCGACAACTGCTTCCGTGTATGCTTCACTGACCCCGGTCAGGGTAAGATAGCAGCTGACTACATCGCTGACAACAAAATTGCTACAAAGGTCGGCATCATCTACGACAGCTCCGATGTATATTCCACCGGTATCCTCGACGGCTTCAAGGCTGAGGCTGCTGAGAAGGGCCTTGAGATCTCCGCTGAGGAGGCTTTCACCGCTGACGCAAAGACAGACTTCTCCGTACAGATCCAGAAGGTTATGGACAGCGGTGCTGACCTGCTCTTCCTCCCGATCTACTATCAGGAAGCTTCCCTTATTCTCCAGCAGGCTAAGTCCGCCGGCATGAACATGACAGTATTCGGCGGCGACGGTCTTGACGGACTTATCGACCAGCTCGGCGATAAGGTTGACATCGCTCAGGACGTTCTCGTTATGACTCCTTTCGCAGCTTCTTCTCCTGATGAGAAGTCCGCAGCTTTCACAAAGGCTTACGGCGAGCTCACCAACGGTGAAGTTCCGATCCAGTTCGCTGCTGACGCTTACGACGCAGTTTACGCTATCAAGCTCGCCCTCGAGAAGGCTGGCGTTAACGACCCGAACATGAGCGCTTCTGACGTATGCGACAAGATCAAGGTTGCCATGACTGAGATCACACTCGACGGCGTAACAGGTTCCACCACATGGACTGCTGACGGCGAACCCACAAAGGCTCCTCAGGTAATGAAGATCGTTGTTAACGACGGCGTAGGCTCCTACGTTTCCGCTCAGTGATCATCTGAACTGAACTGACACACAAAATTCGGACCCGTATGTATGGTTTCCCCGGAAAACCGGGGAAACTGTACGGGTCTTATTTGTATAATTACGGCACTTTACTGCCGTAAATTTAAGCAGATTCCGTCGGAGTCTGTTTAAATCTGCGGCAGAATACATTCCCGAAAGGAGAAGGTTCTTTATGAGCTTTGTTTCTTACCTCATCAGCGGACTGAGCCTCGGAAGCATCTACGCGCTGATAGCGCTTGGCTACACGATGGTTTACGGCATCGCAAAGATGCTGAACTTCGCGCACGGCGATATCATCATGGTCGGAGGCTATGCGGTATTCACCGCGATGTCAACGGCGTGGTGTCCGGTATGGCTGTCAGTCATTATCGGTATAGTGGTCTGCACGGTGCTTGGCGTAGTTATCGAAAAGGTGGCCTACAAACCGCTCAGAAGCGCGCCTCCGCTTGCTGTACTCATCACCGCTATCGGCGTCAGCTACCTTCTCCAGAATCTCGCGCTGCTGATTTTCGGCTCTGCTGCGCGGAACTTTACATCAGTCGTTGACGGAATGCCGCCTTTCCTGATAGTTACCGACAGCGGCGTTCAGTTCTTTACCGCTATCGAGCCCGGAGTCCAGACCTCCCTCAAGATATCCATGGAAACGTTCCTGTCCATCGTTGTTTCCGTCATCATCATGGTGGCGCTGACATGGTTCATCAACAGGACCAAGGCGGGCAAGGCAATGCTGGCGGTCGCAGAGGACAAGGGCGCGGCTCAGCTCATGGGTATCAACGTCAACCGCACTATCTCGCTTACGTTCGCCATCGGCTCGGCGCTGGCAGGCGTTGCAAGCGTGCTGATGTGCTCCGCTTATCCTCAGCTCAGTCCGTACACCGGCTCAATGCCCGGCATCAAGGCGTTCGTTGCGGCGGTTTTCGGAGGTATCGGCTCTATCCCCGGCGCTATGATCGGCGGCATACTTCTCGGAATAATAGAGCAGCTTGCAAAGGCTTACATATCCTCGCAGCTCTCTGACGCTATCGTGTTCCTTGTGCTGATAATCGTACTCGTTGTAAGACCTACGGGTATCCTCGGCAAGAAGATCCGTGAAAAGGTATAAGGGGGCAGGGAAATGAGCAAGACAACCAGAAACAATTTCATCACCTGCGGAATGACGCTCGGTCTTTTCGTTATCTTCGGTATCCTCTCGATGACCGGCGTGCTCGGAAGCCAGTATTCCGGACTGCTTGTCCCGATAGGCATTTACATTATCCTCTCAATATCCCTGAACCTTACCGTAGGTATCCTCGGCGAGCTTTCTCTGGGACACGCGGGCTTCATGTGCATAGGCGCCTATGCGGGCGGTATATTCTCCCTTGTGACGCAGGAGAGCATAAATCCCTCATGGCTCAGAATGATCCTCGCGCTTATCGTGGGCGGAATTGCCGCGGCGATTTTCGGTATCCTCATCGGTATCCCGGTACTCAGACTCCGCGGCGACTACCTCGCTATCGTAACTCTCGGATTCGGTGAGATAATAAAGGCGCTTGCAAATAACATCTACCTCACCATGGACAAGGACGGACTGCATTTCAGTTTTGCCTCCGCAGTTTCCGGCACCGACAGCGAGACCAGCAAGGTCATTCTGGAGGGTGCAAAGGGAATCAAGGCGCCGCAGGATACTAACCTTATCCTTGTGGTGGCAGTCCTGATGATATCCATGATAATCCTGATGAACTTCATCAACTCCCGCGCAGGACGCGCTTGTATGTCCGTTCGTGACAACTACATCGCAGCTCAGTCCGTGGGAATCAACGTAACGAAGTTCAGACTTATGGCGTTCACGCTGTCTGCGGCTATCGCGGGCGTTGCCGGAGTGCTCTACTCCCACTCCATCACTATGCTTGCCCCGAAGAAGTTCGACTACAACCTGTCGATACTCATTCTGGTATTCGTGGTGCTCGGCGGTCTTGGAAGCCTGCGCGGCTCCGTTATCGCGACCATTATCCTGTACGCCCTTCCGGAGATATTCCGTGAGCTCGGCGATTACAGAATGCTCATTTATGCGATAGTTCTTATTGTTATGATGATATTCAACAACGCGCCTGCATTCATCGCACTGCGTGAGAGAATAGGCGTTTCCGCCCCTGTGCAGAAGATAAAGGGCATTTTCGTGCGGAACAAGAATAATGCGGGAGGTGCGGATAATGCCTGAAAATAATGCTCCCATGCTTGAGGTAAAGAACCTGTCCATTCAGTTCGGCGGTCTTCGTGCAGTGGACGGTCTGAATATGTCGATAAGGAAAGGGCAGCTCTATGGACTCATCGGCCCCAACGGCGCCGGTAAGACCACCGTATTCAATATGCTGACCGGCGTTTACAAGCCGACCTCCGGCACGATACTCCTTGACGGAAAGAACATCACCGGAAAGCCTGCCATTGCCATCAACAAGGAGGGCATAGCGCGTACCTTCCAGAATATACGTCTGTTCAAGAACATGAGCGTGCTGGACAACGTTAAGGCGGGAATGCACAACCACATCAACTATACAGCTATCGAGGGCGTCCTGAGGCTCCCGAGATACTTTAAGGAAGAAAAGCGCGCCAACGAAAAGGCAATGGAGCTTTTAAAGGTGTTCGAGCTTGACGGCGAGTCACAGCAGATGGCTGCGAACCTCCCCTACGGCAAGCAGAGAAAGCTGGAGATAGCCCGCGCGCTTGCCACCGACCCGAAGCTGCTTCTCCTTGACGAGCCGGCTGCCGGAATGAACCCCAACGAGACGGCAGAGCTGATGAACACTATCCACTTTGTCCGCGATGAATTCCACATGACCATCCTGCTTATCGAGCACGATATGAAGCTGGTATCAGGCATATGCGAGGAACTCACCGTGCTGAACTTCGGTCAGGAGCTGGCACAGGGCGCGACATCGGCGGTGCTCAACGACCCGAAGGTCATCACCGCATATCTCGGAGAATAAGGAGGAAAAGCTCATGGCAATGCTGTCGATAAAGGACTTACAGGTATATTACGGCGCTATCAACGCCATCAAGGGCATTTCCTTTGATGTTGAACAGGGCGAGATTATCGCGCTGATAGGCGCAAACGGAGCGGGAAAGACCACTACGCTCCACACCATCACCGGACTTGTTCCGGCGAAGCACGGCTCCGTTATGTTCGGCGGAAAGGATCTCACCAAGACGCCTCCGCACAAGATAGTGTCTATGGGAATGGCACACGTCCCGGAGGGCAGACGGGTTTTCGCGCAGCTTTCCGTATTCGAGAACCTCATGATGGGCGCTTACACCCGCAAGGACAAGGCGGAGATAAACGACTCCCTGAAGATGGTTTTCGACAGATTCCCGCGCCTTAACGAGCGCCGCACTCAGCTTGCCGGAACGTTATCCGGCGGTGAGCAGCAGATGCTTGCGATGGGCAGAGCGCTGATGTCCAAGCCGTCCATAATCCTGATGGATGAGCCGTCAATGGGACTTTCCCCGCTGTATGTATCGGAGATATTCGATATCATTCAGGAGATAAACAAGAGCGGAACCACTGTTCTTCTGGTAGAGCAGAATGCAAAGAAAGCGCTGTCCATAGCCAACCGTGCGTATGTACTGGAGACCGGAAAGATAGTCCTCTCCGGCGACGCAAAGGAGCTTATGAACAACGATTCCGTCAAGAAGGCATACTTAGGCGAATGATCTGAGGGAGGGTGCGCATATGGATAAGTTTGTAGTTACCATTGCCCGCGGCTTCGGCAGCGGCGGAAGAACCATCGGAAAAATGCTGGCGGAAAAGCTCGGCGTGAAGTTCTACGACAAGGAGCTCATCAGAATTGCTTCTGACGAAAGCGGAATAAACGAGGCTCTGTTCGGTCAGAGCGATGAAAAAACCAGGAACGGTATTTTCGGAAAGCCCGGGGTTTACAAGGGCGAGGTCATAGCTCCGGGGAAATCCGGATTCATCTCCGAGGAAAACCTGTTCAACTATCAGGCGATGGTGATAAAGAAGCTGGCTTCTGATGAATCCTGCGTTATCGTAGGGCGCTGCGCGGATTATGTGCTCCGTGACGAACCCCATGTGATACGCGTATTCATCTATGCCGACGAAGAACAGTGCATAAAGAATGTGGCAGATGTCAAGGGTATCACAGACCGCAGGGAAGCTGTAAAGACCATCACCGCCACGGACAAGGAGCGTGCGGCTTATTACAAGGCGCACACCGGCAGGGAATGGATAGACGCAAGGAATTACGATCTGTGCCTTAACAGCGGAGATTTAGGATTCGATAAGTGCGTTGATATAATCACGGATTTCATTAAAGTAAAGCTTGGATAAAAATAACGGGTGCAAGATGCGGCACCCGTTTTTTTGTATCAGGTCACCTCTAAAAACCTTGTTTGAGTGAAAATGTGTATAGCACACCGACTGCTTCAGAAAACCTCCTCGTA
>CAKSPH010000034.1 GCA_934481355.1 uncultured Oscillospiraceae bacterium
AGTCCCCCGACGATAGACGCACGGATGCCGCCGCCATTGTCCGCGATGTATACCGGAATATCTTTCAGCACATAGTCCGTCATCAGCGAAAGCGACGCTACGCCTATCAGCGTCTTTATCATTGTTTTCCGGTTCAGAAGAATGAACCCGGCTATCAGCAGAGGAATATTAATCACGCTGATAAGCGTACCGAGTTTAGCCCCGGTAACGTAGCTGATTATCGTTGCGATACCCGTAACTCCGCCCGGAGCGATGTTATTCGGCGCAGTAAAACAATGCACTCCCAGCGCGTAAACTCCCGCGCCGAAAATGATTATCAGCGTATCCAGCGCCCAGCGTTTCACTGACTGTAACCTGTCAGACTGCTTCTTCCCTGTCATAGCAGTTCACCTCCGCGTTAAACCGGCAGTGCCTCGCATATGGCGCTGAAAAGCTCCTCTATGCGCTCCTCCTGTCCTGAAAGGCTGAGGTACCCGAACAGCGTTTCCAGCGCGGTGGCACGGCGGTATTCCGACGGCTTTGCGCTCTTCGGCACGGAGATCCCGCCCGCGTTCCTGCCGCGGCGGAGAATGTCCGCTTCCTTTTCGGTCAGCATGGGCTCGACGACCTCCACAGCCTTTGACTGATAGGAGGCGCGCACCTGCTCGACTGCAAGATCATGCAGCCGTCCGGCGTTCGTGTTTCCGTGGAGGACCACCTTACGCCTGACCAGCAGCTCATAAACGCAGTCGCCGTAAAACGCGAGCACATTCGGACTGTAAGCCGCCGCTTCGTGCTCTGTCAGTTGGGTCAGTGCCATCTCATCAACCTTTCAGTATGTAATATACGCAGCTGTACTCCTCGCAGTGCGCGTCAAAAATTCCCGCTTCCTTGCGTAGTTCGCTCATACCGAGGGAAACGCTGCTGTCCTCCTTATGGATACCCGCGTATTTCTCTGCGGCCTCAACCAGAGGGACGTAATATCCGGCGTGCCAGTCGGATTTCGGCGCAATGTAGAAATCCTGAACCTTCCAGCCCTTCTCCTTCGCCATGACAAGTACCTTGTCCAGCGGAAGTATCTGTCCGAATCTGCGCTGGCAGAATATCTTCGTGTCCGGCGACGGCTCGGTGAGCCAGCTCACCGCACGGTAGACAAGCGTACCGCCTTTTTTCAGCTTCTGACGGAGCTGCTCCAGCCGCTGACCGCAGCCGTCAAACTCCACGATCCCATTGTACCATATCAGGTCGAAGCTCCCGTTTTCGCCCGGGAGCTCAAAGAGCTGCACGGTGGTGGAATCCAGCCCGGCTTCCCTGCCCTGATCAGCGCGGAATTCATCGGTGAACGCCGCTTTCAGCGTCCCTCCGAATTTGCCTGAAACAAGGAGCGGCGTACACACCTCGTCGCCCACAAAGAGCGATGACTGCGGACTGATACTGCCAAGCATTGAGAGCACCTGCTCTGCCGTGGCACTGCTGCCCGGCGATGAGCGGTCCAACTGACGGAGCAAAACGCTGATCAGATTCATTTTTTGTTACCTCAGAAACAACAGCTTCTCACGGTTATCTTACATAGTTGAACTCGAAGTCGTAGATGGAAACGAGGTCGTCCTCCTGGATTCCCTGCTTCTCCAGCTCGTCGATTATGCCGCTGGAGCGGAGAACGCGCTGGAAATACTGGAGGCTCTCGTAATCCTCCATATTGCAGGTGGAGAGGATAGGCGCCATGAACGGTGCGTCCACAACGTAAACCCCGTCTATCTTCTGGACGGTGAAACTGTGCTTCTCGTCCTCCATCTCCTGAAGCTCTGCGAGGGTCAGCGGCTGAACCTCGAATCTCCTGGGCGGAGGAAGCTTCGAAAGCTCTGCGGCTACGCAGTCCATGAGTTCGTCCGTTCCCTGGGTGGTCGCCGCGGAAATCGCAAAGAACGGAAGCCCCTTGTTCTCAATATACGCGCGAAGGTCTGCTATCTGCTCCTCTGTCGCCATATCGGACTTGTTCGCCGCAACTATCTGGGGGCGCTCCGCGAGCTCCTCGGAGAAGTTCGCAAGCTCAAGGTTTATCTTCTCGAAATCGTCCTTGGGGTCGCGGCCCTCGATCCCGGAAACGTCCAGGACGTGGACTATCAGGCGGCAGCGCTCAACGTGCCGCAGGAACGCGTGACCCAGTCCCACGCCCTCGCTCGCACCCTCGATAAGTCCGGGGATATCAGCCATTACGAACGACTGCTCGCCGCGCTTCACAACTCCGAGAACCGGAGTCAGCGTGGTGAAGTGGTAGTTCGCGATTTTCGGCTTTGCCGCGCTGACAACGCTCACCAGCGTGGATTTACCGACATTCGGGAATCCGACAAGTCCAACATCCGCAAGGAGCTTCAGCTCCAGCACGACGTCGAACGCCTCTCCGGGGAATCCGGGCTTTGCGAAGCGCGGTATCTGGCGGGTCGGGGTCGCAAAATGCGAGTTGCCCCAGCCGCCTCTGCCGCCCTTTGCGACAACCACAGGCTCATCGTCCGAGATATCCGCCATGATGCGCCCTGTGTGGGCGTCCTTGACGATGGTGCCGCGCGGCACGCGGATAACGGTAGGCTCCATGGACTTGC
The DNA here is from genome assembly GCA_934481355.1 of uncultured Oscillospiraceae bacterium. GTDB lineage: Bacteria > Bacillota > Clostridia > Oscillospirales > Ruminococcaceae > CAG-115. Next base: position 2,580 of record CAKSPH010000034.1, read on the forward strand.
CGGAGCAGCGCTTCGCGCCGCCGGGCTCGCCGTCGGGGGCGATATATTTCTTCTTATAACGGAAGTCGATGAGCGTCGAAAGGTTATCGTCAGCGACAAAAACAATGTCGCTTCCCTTTCCGCCGTCGCCGCCGTCGGGACCTCCGGCGTTAACGTACTTCTCTCGGTGGAATGTCACCGCACCGTTGCCGCCGTTGCCTGCTTTTATGGATATTTCGACCTTATCTACAAACATTTCTGCCGCCTCGCTTTCGTATTGTATTATCTGTTATGCCTTGATCCGTGCGGAATAATCAGCTTAATTCCAGGTAAAAATTAAGCCGGATTTGTGCAATCCGGCTTATTTGATCTGAGATTGCAGAAATTAGTCAGCGTAAACGCTTACCTGCTTCTTATCTCTGCCGAGGCGCTCAAACTTAACGGTACCGTCAATCAGAGCGAACAGTGTATCGTCAGAACCCTTGCCTACGTTGTTGCCGGCATGGATATGGGTTCCTCTCTGTCTTACCAGAATGGAGCCAGCGGAAACTACCTGCATATCAGCGCGCTTTACGCCAAGTCTCTTGGACTCGGAATCACGGCCGTTCTTGGTAGAACCCATACCTTTTTTATGAGCGAAATACTGTAAATCAATTCTAATCATTGTAATATCCTCCTGTTATCATTTTCCGGAACTTATGTTCCGTATCTCAACCTTTACCCCGGGATAATCCCCTGAAATACCCTCCATATGAACCCGGAAGGAATCCAGCAGCTTTTCGCTGGGGCCGTCAGAATCGTTCAGGCGAAGCACGATATCATTCTCCCCTACTGACACATCGGCGTCAGCATGGAAGAAATCGGTTATCGTATTGCAGACCAGCATCACAGAGGAGCTGACCGCCGAGCAGACAATATCGTTCCCCGCTTCTCCGTAGCCGGCGTGGCCGGTCACTTCGAATCCGCGGAGGCTGCCGCCCTGCCTGAAAAAAACAACTCGCAGATTATGCGTTGATTGCTTCAATTCTTACCTGGCTGTACGGCTGTCTGTGGCCCATCTTTCTCTTGCTGCTCTTCTTGGGCTTGTAGGTGAAAACGGTGATTTTCCTGGACTTGCCGTTCTTGAGCAGGGTAGCCTTTACGCTTGCGCCGTCAACATAGGGAGCGCCTACCTTAACGCCGTCGTCCTTGCCTACCATGATAACCTTGTCGAATGTGATCTCGCCCTCGGCTTCAAGCTTCTCGATGAAAACGATGTCGCCTTCCTTGACCTGATACTGCTTTCCGCCTGTTTCAATTACTGCGTACATTTTATATACCTCTTCTTAATCAGACTCGCTGCGCCAGGGTTGCATTTCTGCGCTTACTGAGCGATATCCGCAAATGGACATAACTCACCCTGCACAAGCGGCAGAATTATTATAACACATTAATTTCTCTTTGTCAAGAGGGAAAGTACAGTTTTTTCCTGATTTTTTATGCCGATTTACTCAAAATATCAAGACGGCGCCGGGAAATCATGCTATAATATAAATGTAAGCTTACATAACACACAAGGGAGGTGCCTCCGTGAACGCCGAAAAGCTGAACACCCTGACAATGGCGCTGGAATACATTGAGCAGAATCTCGACGGAGAGCTGTCGCAGGAGGAATGCGCGCGATATTCCTGCTGCTCGCTGTCGGGGCTGCAAAAGCTGTTCCGCAGCGTATTCCGCAAGAGCGTGGGCGATTACGTCACCCGCCGCAGGCTCACCGCCGCCGCGCGGGAGCTTCAGAGCCGCGAAGGCTCCACGCTGGAGATAGCTGTGAAATACGGATGGGGCAGCGCGGAGGCGTTCACCCGCGCCTTTTCGCGGGTCTGGGGAGTCACTCCCTCGGAATACCGCAGGAGCTGGCGCTTTTCCGGGCTTTGCCCGCGGCTGGACTTCCCGAGAAAAATCATGCGCGAAGGAGAGCTTATCATGACCCACAAATACGATATTTCAGAGCTTTACGACTACATTAAATCCAGACAGGGAACGTACATTCTCAGCTTTGACACCGCACATCTTATGGAAATAAACGACAGATACGGTCACGAAGCCGGCGACAGGGTCATCCTGGAATGTCTGCACCGGATAGACCGCGAGTGCTCCGACGAAATGATGATGTTCCGTATCGGCGGCGACGAATTCGTGATGATGACCGGACTTTCCGACAGGCAGGGAGTTGAGGAGCTGGCGCGGAGGATACTCTCCCACAACGGGGAAGCGGTTTCCCACGCGGGGACTGATATTCCGGTGAGTATGCGCGCCGGAGCCGTTCTGCTGAAACCCGGAAAACTCAGTTACAGCGAGCTTTTCAACGAGCTTGTCAGCGCGCCCGCAGATATTCCGGGCGATGTGAGATTCTGATAAAAAGCGGGAGGTTTTGAAGCCTCCCGCACTTTTTATTCAGTCTGCGTAATCGGAGCCGTACTCTCGGATCTCCAGTGCCCTGATGGCTTCAACAGCGTCCCAGTAGAAGTGCTCGCCGCCGATCCTTTCCCTGAACCCGGCTCTGTCCATCATCTCGCTCACTGCCGACTGAACTCCGGTAAAGGAGATCTGCGTGCCATTCTCACGGAGCGTGTTGTACAGCTTCTCAAGCTCGGACAGCGAAACGTCGTCCGCAGTAGGAACTCCGCGCATTGAGAGAATGACCTGCTGCGCGCCATTCAGCGAGGAAAGCGCGGTTATCAGCTTCTCCTGCGTTCCGAAGAACAGCGGTCCGGAAACGTAAACAACCTTGAATTCCTCATGATGGCCGGACTTTACCTTGCCCTTCAGCCTGCTTTCGTCGATATCGCTGGAAACCACGCGGAGCTCGCTGCTCTTGACGATGAACACCAGCATTGCCGCAACAACGCCGATAACTATTGCAATAGTCAGGTCGAATACAACGGTGGAAACCATCGTCAGCACATACTGCATGATGGAGGACTTGAACTTCTTGCGGAAAATACTCTTTATAGCCGCCCAGTCGTTCATTCTGAACGCCGTCACCATAAGCACCCCGGCAAGCGCGGAAAGCGGGATACGGCTCATTACGCCGCCAAGCAGGAACATGGAGAGTATCAGCACAACCGAATGGAAAACACTGACAAGCCTTGTCTTTCCGCCGGACTTTATCGCAACGGAGGTCCTCGCAATGGCCGCAGTCGCAGGCACTCCGCCGAGGAGCGGAATGATCATGTTGCCGATTCCCTGGGCGACAAGCTCGCGGCTGGCGTCAAGGCGCTCGCCCTTCATCTTTCCGGCACTCGCGCCGCAGAGGAGGCTCTCGATCATTCCCAGCGCCGCTATGGATATCGCTGGCATGATAAGGCTGGTGATGTGCTCAAGGTCGAAGCCTTTCTTTATAATGCTGTCGTCCGTTACAAGACTGCTCGGGATGGCGCCTACCTCGGCGACTGTTCCCTGCTCGAAGAATATCATGTTGATGACCAGAGCCACGATTATTCCCACCAGCGATGACGGAACAACCGCGTTCCATTTCTTCGGGTAGACTATCATTATCACGACAACCAGCACGCCGAACATAACCGCCCACCAGTTGGGCACGAAGCTTCCCGCGCCGCTGAAATAGGAGCCTATCTTCGCGATCTGGTTATCTCCCACGGACTTTGTGCCGAAGAAGTTGTCTATCTGCCCCAGCGCGATGATTATCGCGATACCGGAGGTGAATCCCGTGATAACGGGAGCCGGCAGATAGCTTACAAGCTTGCCGACCCGGCAGAGCGCCGCGATGATAAGCACGGCTCCGGACAGGAAGCCAGCGGTCAGCACTCCGGTTATGCCGTACTTCGCTGATACGGTCAGCAGGATAGCCGCCATTGCTCCGGTGGGTCCGGATATCTGATAGGACGCGCCGGAGAGTATTCCGATAATGATTCCGGCGGTTATCGCCGTGATAAGTCCCGAGGCTGCGTCCGCACCGGAGCTCACGCCGAATGCCAGCGCCAGCGGGAGCGCCACTGCCGCAACGGTAAGTCCCGCCATCAGATCCTGCGAAAGAGTCTTTCCGTTATAGCCCCTGAACTCGTTTTTCAGGTCGCTTATGTACTTCTTTATCATGTTGTTCCTTCCTTTTTATGTGCCTTTATCTTTTTTAGCACCAAACGAATATAATTATACTCCTGTTATCAACTAAAGTCAATCAGCACTATTGCCCACTTTTCCAAACAAATCAGCGTAATTTTGGTGATTTCGCGAGTCACCGCTGAAAAAGCTATTGCAATATATACGGAAATATGTTACAATAATCATATGGTAACCTCTAAAAACCGGGACACGATCAGATTTCGTACATGACTTATATCAGATGCTAGGCGTCAAACCGCAGTAATACTGTATGTATTTCAAGGTTTGACAACGAAGCAGATGATATAAGTCATAGAAATCTGCCGTGAAGGAGGTTTTTAGAGGTTACCATATGCTGTATAACGCAATTTTCCCGAACGGAGCATACATATGGAACTGAACATAGTACTTGTGGAGCCGCAGATACCGCAGAACACCGGCAACATCGCGCGCACCTGCGCCGTTACCGGGGCGAGGCTTCACCTGATAAAGCCCATGGGCTTCACGCCGGACGACAAGAAGCTGAAGCACGCCGGGCTGGACTACTGGCATTATCTCGACATCACCTATTACGACGGGCTGGAGGACTTCTTCGCAAGGAACGCCGGAGAGTACTTCTATTTCTCCACAAAGGCTGAGAACACTTACAGCGACGTTTCCTACCCGGACAAGTGCTATCTGTTCTTCGGGCGGGAGGACGCCGGGCTTCCCGAAAGCCTTCTGTTCCGCAACAAAAGCCGCTGTGTGCGTATCCCGATGATGGAGACAATGCGCAGCCTGAACCTCTCCAACAGCGTTGCGATAGGCGTATATGAGGCGCTGCGCCAGTGGGGCTTCCCGGAGCTCCAGAACAGGGGCAGGCTGAGGGAATTTGACTGGAATAACGCGGAATGATCCGCAGAATAAGGAGTAAACTATGGACAACACTATCAGAATAATCACGGACAGCGGCTGCGATATCTCCCCGGCAGACGAGGAGCGCTACAAGGGACTTCTCGAGGTTATCCCATTCATGGTGACAATCAACGGAAAGAGCTACGCCGACCGCCGGGATATCCAGCCGGACGAGTTCTACAAGATACTCAAGGAGCAGCAGGAGATCCCGAAGCATTCCCAGATAACTGCAATACAGTTTGAGGAGAAGTACCGCGAAATGTACGGGCAGGGCGTTCGCACCATCATCGTTGACGTGATAAACGGTGCAGGCTCCCAGACCTGCTCCAACGCACAGCTTGCAAAACAAAACGTTGCAGACGAGCTGAATGACCTCGCAATTTATGTTGTAGACAGTCAGGGCTATACGCTCAGCTACGGCTATCCCATCATTGAAGCCTGCAAGAAGCTGGAAGCCGGTCAGAGCGTCGAGAGCGTCGTTTCCTATCTGGAGGACTGGGCAAGGCACGCGGAAGCGTTCATCATCGGCTTTGAGCTCCGCCACATGAAGAAGTCCGGCAGAATTACCGCCGCCGCAAGCTTCCTCGGCGAGCTCATGGGACTGAAGCCGCTCATCAACCTTGCGGCTGAAAAGACCTCGGTTGTACGCAAGGCGCGCGGCGAAAAGGCGATAATCGACGCGGCAGTTGAGACCATCTCCGCAAGCATCATCCCTGAAACCCCATGGTGCGTCGTTACCACCACCCGCCCCGACTGCGAGAAGGAATTCATCGACAAGATGACAAAGAAGCTCGGCTACGGTCCGGCTATGGTAGAGAAGTGCGGCGTCGTCGTTTCCTGTAACGCAGGTCCCGAGTTCATCGGAGTTCTTATCAGAGGTCAGGAGCGCCCCGCCAAGGACTGATTTTTACCAACTTTTCACAAAGAAACTATTGCAAAATAGAATCTTTTGTGGTAGAATGTAGTCAGAGGGAGGTTTTCCCTTAAATTGCATTCTGAATTCTGAAAGGAGTTTTTACCATGAGCTTTTTAGACGACGTAATCAACACCACAAAGTCCGCCGCGCATACCGCAGGAAAAAAGACTGACGAGGCTGTAAGATTCACCAAGCTGAAGATCAAGGAATCCCAGACCACCGGCGACATCAAGGCACACTTTGAGAAGCTGGGCGAAATGGCTTACGAGATGAAGAAGGCTGAGAATCCCGACGCCGCGCTGTTCGACGCCGAAATCGAAGAGATCGACAAGCTGTATGAGAAGCTCTCTGAGATAAATCTGCTGCTGGACGATCTCCGTCAGACAGTCACCTGCCCCAAGTGCGGCGCAAAGACCAAGAGCGACAACGCTTTCTGCCCCAAGTGCGGCGAGAAGCTCCCCGAAAAGGCAGTTCCCGCTGAGGAAGAAGCGGCAGAGGAAGCAGCCGAGCTCACAGAGGAAAAGAAGGACGAAGAGGATAAGTAATATCCCCATCGCTGCATAGCACAAATAACTCCCCGACCGATCGGCCGGGGAGTTTTCTGTTTAATTGACCTCGACAATGGTTATCTGGTCGTTGGTTAGATCCACCTCGGAAAGCAGCGTGCTCTTTATCTTCGCGGCTCCGGCAGCGTCAAGACCCCCGGTCTTTACGATGATGTTCGCGCTGTTGTCGCTGAGATAGCACAGCGCGTCCTCAAATCCCTGAGCTTTCAGCATACTCTCGATTTTTGTCTCGCTCTCTATCCAGCCGCCCATCTTCGCGGCGTCCACGGCGACCACAGACATCTCGTCAGCGGTTAGGTCTCCGCCCTGATACATCGTCTGGAGTACTTCCGCAGCCTCCTCGCGGCTGGTCTGCTTGTCGAGCCGCGCCTGAGCGAAATACGCGTCGCTGTCCGCATTGCTGCTCACAAGGTCTGCCTCGCCGTATGTAGTCCCAGCGACTTCCTCGGCGGGCTGGGTGATGTCCTGCTGCTTCTTGTTGCCTGCGTAGATGAAGTTCACCGCCACCGCCGCGCCGAGCAGCACGGTCAGCCCCGCTGCGACAAGCTGCTTCTTCCCTAAGATCACGTTAAGTCTTTTCATGTGCTTTCTTCCTTTCAAATCAGTTTGTGACATAAACCTGCGATATGCCTATATCGAGCACCCGCGCCGCCGTATTCACCACCTTTTCCCTTATCATGACGTTCTCAGCCCCGCCGCAGACCACCGCTACCCCGCGCACCTGCGGCGTCACAACGCTGGTTTCAAGAGCTTCCTTTCCGCTGCCGGAGAGCGCTATGGAGCTCTCGCTCTTCACCTCGCCGGAGGTGCTGCTGGATTTGGTCTCCTCGGCGTATACCCGGCGGCTGGTGCAGTCAAGCGTTACCATCACCTTCGGGGAGGTCACTCCGTCTATCCCGGATATCACATCGGCGAGCCGCCTTTCAAGCTCCTTTTCCAGACGTGAGATATCCTCCTGCGAATAGCTCTGCGGCTGCTCCTGAGCCTTTCCGCCCGTGTTCAGCGTGCTGAGGAACAGCAGGGCGATTGCCGCTATTCCCGCGATTATCACTATCCTGCGCCATTTTCCATCGCCAAGCCGGGATATGATATCACTGAATCTGCTCACCCGCTCACCCCCTGAAAATCATCCTGACGCTGATGTCGGCGGGAAGCTCGCGCGAAAGCAGCTCACCGGCTGCTTCTGCCTCCGGACGCCGGCTTTCGCTGAATACAAGCTCCACCTGTGTTATAGATATGCTGTACAATCCTGAAATATTAACGATAACGTGTATCTCCTCAGGATATATTCCGCTGGAATTCAGCAGGGAATACAGCTTGTCCGACATTTCAGAGCATATTTTCTTCTGAAGCTCCCTGTTTATGTCACCGGAAAAACCTATGTAATCCGCGCTGTCCTCGTAGCTGTACTGAGTCTTGTCGAAGCTGAAGTCTGCGTCCCTGAACGCGTTCACCCCCGCCAGCAGGAAAAGCCCCGCGATAAGCAGGGAGATCTGCTTTCCGCAGCGGTTCTCCGGAACAAGCATACGGAACAGCGCCGACGATATCGCCGCCATGCAGACGGTTGACAGGAACTGCATTTCCGACCTCCTTACCCTGTGCCGCCGCCAAGGGCAAGCATTATCACAGCGGAAATAGTGTTAAGCAGCAGGAAGCATACTATCACCGCCATGATTATCGCCATGACCGAGCCGCACGCCCTGAAAAGCTCCGTCAGCTCCTTTACGCCGAACACCCCGCTGAACGCCTCCGCCGCCGAAAGAGCCATGCGATAGCACACCACGGAGATCAGCGACGGCAGAATTATCACGATACCCGCGATTATGCCATAAGTCCCTATCGAGCTGTGGAGCAGCGAAAGACTCGCGTGAACCGTATTCACAGCGTCCGATATGGTGCCGCCGACAATGGGAACTCCGTTCGAAACCGCGAATTTCGCCGTCTTAATCAGCACCGTGTCTGCGGAATTCGTCACGAAGGTCTGCGCCGAAAGAATGCTCATGAACACCGTCATTATCAGCGACAGCGACCAGACGGCGGCTTTTTTTATCAGCTCCCCGAGCTTGCCGATGTTAAGCTCCGGGTGTATTGCTCCGGTCACGGACAGCCCCATTACCGTCCCGCAGACCGGCACAAGAAAATTCACAGCAAGCTGCGAAAAAAGCTGCGCCGCCCCGAGGGTCACGGTGTTCGCCGCAGAAGCCGCAGCCGCCTTTCCCATTGCCGCGATAACTCCCGCGAAAACCGGCACGAACACCAGCATGAACCGCGACGCGGTCTGGAGCACCTCCAGAGTGCCGGAAAGCGTGTCGTACACCGCCGCCGAGGTCATTCCCGCCCCGGCGAGAACTCCAACCACCGAGAAAACCCCGGACATACTCCCAGTGCCGTCAGCGGCGCTCCCGGCCAGGGCGCACAGCAGCACTATCCCGCACAGCGCCGCCAGTAAACGTATCGGCGCAGCGGCGCGGTTCAGGAAAAGCTCCCATAGATAACTCAGTGTGCCGTCTGTCGTGAGCCCGGCGGCGCCGTTGTTTTCCGGGGTTATGCCTGCGCCATCCAGTATTTCGGAGGCCTCCGGGGGGACTGCGTCGGCTATCGCGTTTCCCGGGGATTCCCCGGTTTCCGCCGAGGCATTCCCGCAAAGGAGCAGGGCGGCGGCGAGAATCAACAGCAGCTTCGCCGCCAGAAGCAGTATCCTGCGCATTTCAGTTCCTTTCCATTCAGCCGAGAAGCTCCATGACTATCTCCGCCAGCGCCGAGAATACCGGCAGCGAGATGACCACCACCGCCGCCTTTCCGGCAAGCTCTATCTTGGAGGCTATCGCGGATTCCCCCGCGTCCTTGCAGCAGTCCGAGCCGAGCTGGGTTATATAGCACACGGCGAGCGCCTTGAACAGCGTCCGCGAATATCCGCTGTCCAGCCCGGCGGCTCCCGTCAGCTGCGAGATAAGCTCCGCCGACGGCGCAAGCATGGTTATCACCGCGCCCATTATCAGCACTCCGCAGGCTATGCTCACCCCGAGAGCCATCTCCGGCTTGTACTGCCGGACGATAATGCACAGCACCGCCGACAGCACGCCCATTCCCACAAGCGAAATGATATCCATAATTCACCACAGCCCGAAAACGGATTTTATCGTCCCGAAAAGCTCGTCTATCGCCGGAATTATCATCATCAGCACTATCACCAGTCCCGCCACGGTGAGCATCATCGCCTGCTCGTCATGGTCGGTCTTTTTGAGTATCTGGTTCAGCACGGCAACGATTATCCCTACGGCGGCAATCTTGAATATCAGGTCAAGCTCCATCTTTCACGCTCCTTACAGCAGCATGACTGCCGCGCCAAGCCCCGCAAGGACTCCCCCGGAGCGATACAGCCTGCCTTTCTTTTCGGCGGCTTCCTCCGCCTGCTCCAGAAGCCTGTCCAGCCGGGCTGAATACAGCTTCAGCAGGGATATCTGGCTTTCTGCCGAGCAGGTGCCGAGGGACTGCCCCAGCTCCCCAAGCAGAGCGGCTTCCTCTTTCCCGCAGCAGGACTGCTCCGAGAGCCTGTCCACTGCCCGGCTCCAGGCGGCGCGGATATCATGGGTTTCCGACAACCCCTCCCGCAGAAGCTCCGCGAATTCCCCCTGACCGCTCCCTGCAAGCTCCTCCAGGGTAGGGGCGGTGCAGGATATTCCTATTGAGAAATGCTCCAGCAGAAGCCGTAATTCCCGCAGGAGCGCACAGCGTTTTCTAAGCGTAAAGCTGCTGCGGAAGCCACACGCGGTGCACAGCAGCATTATCACTATTCCTGCCGCCAGTCTCATGATCTTATCTCCCGGATATCGGCGATTCTGCCGCCCTCCAGAAGCGCCGCGCGGTCGAAAAGCGGGCAGAGCTCCGCAATGCCCGGGCGGGAGCGCAGCTCGTCTATTCCTGCGGCGTGGACGGTCACGGCGAGTTTCACGCCGCAGCCCATGCACTGGCGGACCTCCTCCGCGTCGCTGCCTATCTCGTCGCAGACTATCATCTCCGGGCTGAGGGAGCGCAGCGCGCACATTATGCCCTCCGCTTTCGGGTAGCCGTTAAGCACGTCCGTGTTTTCGCCCACGTCAAGCGCCGGGACTCCGCCGCTTACTCCCGCAAGCTCACCGCGGCTGTCTATCAGCGCGACGCGGTGCGTTCCGCCTAGTATCCTTGCCATGTCGCGGAGCATCGTGGTTTTCCCTGAAAGCGGCTTTCCGCATATGATCAGCGAGCACAGCCCGTCCGGAAACACCCGGCGGCAGAGCTCCTCCGCACAGCCCCTGACCTCCCGGGCGAAGCGGATATTCAGCGATGAAATGTCCTTCAGCGTGGAAATTTCCCCGTCGCGTAGCACCGCGGTACCGCAGAAGCCCACGCGGTTCCCGCCGGGAAGCGTTATGTAGCCTTCGGATATCTCCCGGGCGTAGCTGTGCACGGAATTACGGCAGAGCTCCAGAAAGCATTCGTTTATGTCCTCGTGGGTGAATATATTCGAGCAGCGGAGCGTTCTTCCGTCCGTCATGACTGCGGCGGCGCATTTGCCGGCACGAAGGCGTATCTCTGCGATATTCCCCGGCGGCAGGGTTATTTTAGCGGCGGCGTATCTCAGCGGAATTTCAGGGTGCTGTGTTTTTGCGGCTATCATTGCCATTCCTCCCAGACTGTATTCAGTGTTTCCTTTGTATAATTGTATGAGGGGCACGTCCGGTTTAGTACAAAAAAATTCCCCCGGTTTAAACCGGAGGATAAGTATATTTATTTGCCTTTCCTGTCTGAATCCCGCACCATAGTATAGAAATCGTCCCACATCTTCGCAACGTGTTCGCGGGAGTAGAACTGATTTCCGCGCTTTGAAGCCCCGCACTGCTGCGCGTAGTATTCCTTATCAGTGCTGAGCCGCTTTATCTCCGCGATAAAGCCGTCTACATTGTCGGATTTGCTGTAAAAGTCGAACAGAATATCCGGATAGATGTCAAGATCCCGCAGGAGTATCGGAATATTCACGCACATGGATTCCAGTATCGTCATCGGGAAAAGCTCCTCGAAGCTTGGCAGGAACATCATGTCGCCGAGGTTGTAAATTTCGTTCATGTTCTCACGCTCGATGATTCCGAGCAGCTTTACGTTCTCCGGGGGATTCTCGCGTATCTTCTTTATCTCCTCGAAGCCGTCGGTTATCCTGCCGAAAGAGAAGCCGCCCGCCCAGACGAACTGTATCTCCGGCATACGCTTGGCTATCTCGATGAAATCAAACACGCCCTTGCGCACCTGGAGCTGCCCCGCGCAGACCACCGTGAACTTTCCGCGCTCCACGCCGTACTTGTCCCGGAGCTTCGCCTTTGCCTCCGGGGAAACAGGGTGGAAATCCTTGGATGAAACGTAGTTCGGGATATATGTGACCCTGTCCCGGGGAACGCCGTAGTGCTCCAGCCTGCCGATGAAATACGGGTTTACGGTCACGAGGTAGTCCATGCTCTTGTAGAATTTCAGCATATAGCTGTAAAAAATCTTCTTGATGGGTCTGGGGAGGTTCACGCTGGTCTCCACAGTCTCCGGGAGCATATGGACGTAGCCCACGGATTTCCCGCGGCTGGTCATATAGTGCTTCTTCAGCAGGAAATCAGGATTTATCGTGTGGTAATGCGTAATATCAGCCCTGATATTCTTATTTATCGTGACCTCGAACTTGTCCGCAAGCTCGGTTGAAACAAGCGCGACCTGCTCGAGATATGCGGAGCCTACGCCCTGCCCCTTTATGCTGGTTGCCATGGACATCATATTGATAGTGGTCTTTTTCATGTACTGCTCTCACGCTCCTGTCTGTTAAAGCCTTACAGCTTCTCAATCCGGGCGAAATTCGCCATTACCTTCTTTGTCTGACCGTTGTCGAAATTTATCGTGAGCATTGTATCATTGCCCATGCGCTTAGCGTCTGCGACAGTTCCCTGCCCGAAAACATTGTGCTTTACCCTGTCGCCGGAGGCAAACACCGTGCCGGTAACGACCGGAGTCGGCTTCGTTACCATCTTCGCGGCCTCCTGTGCAAGATAGTTCGGCTTTTCCGGCTTCTTCCACGGGGTCGCGGAGCGAACGCGCTCGCCGCTCTTTTCGATCAGGTCCTCCGGGATCTCGCGGATAAACGTGGAGAGCCTGTTCCTCATGGTCTGACCGTACAGCACGCGGTAGGATGTGTGCGTTACATAAAGTGTGCGCTTTGCGCGGGTTATGGCAACGTAGGCAAGGCGGCGCTCCTCCTCCATCTCAGCGGGATCGTTTATGCTGCGGTAGCTCGGGAATATGTTGTCCTCGGCGCCCACAAGGAACACCGTGTCGAACTCCAGACCCTTTGCGCTGTGCATGGTCATGAGCGATACCCTGTCCGCTTCCCCGTCGTAATTGTCGAGGTCGGAAACCAGCGCCACCTGCTCCAGGAAATCAGGGAGAGTGGTATCGGGATTCTCCTCAAGCATATTCAGCGCGTTGGATTTCAGCTCGTTGATATTCTCGATCCTGCCTGCGCCCTCCTCGCCGAGAGCCTGCATTGCCTTTATGTATCCGGATTTCTCAGCGACTGCGTCGATGAGCTCGTCCAGCCGGAGGGAATCCGCAAGCTCGTCCAGCTCGTCAAAGAGGTTGGCGGCGGCTTTCAGCGCGGCGGATTTTCTCGCCAGAGTCTCAAACTGCGAGGCTTCGCGGCAGACCTCCACCGGGGACATACGCAGCCCCTCGGAAAGCCGGATTATCTCCTCCACTGTCGCTTCGCCTATCCCGCGCTTGGGCTCGTTGATTATCCTGCGGAAGCGCACGGTATCGTAGGGGTTGTTCAGCACCGCCAGATAGGACATGATGTCCTTTATCTCCTTGCGGTCGTAGAAGCGCAGACCTCCCACTATGGTGTAGGGGATGCCGGAGCGCGCCAGCGTGTTCTCAAAGCTTCTCGACTGGGAATTTGTGCGGTACAGCAGCGCGTAATCGGTGTAATGCTTCCCGTCCTTCACGCCGTCAAGAATGGTGTCGGCAACGAAGCGCGCCTCGGATATCTCGCTCTCGAAATTACAGCATTTTATCTTGTCGCCCTCGCCGAGATCCGACCACAGCGCCTTGTCCTTGCGCTGCTTGTTGTTGCGTATGACCGCGTTCGCAGCGTTAAGGATATTCTCGGTGGAGCGGTAGTTCTGCTCAAGGCGTATGACCTCGCAGCCGGGGTACTGCTTCTCAAAGCTGAGGATATTCTCTATGGTCGCGCCGCGGAAGCGGTAGATGGACTGGTCGTCGTCGCCGACAACGCAGAGGTTGCCGTTATCCCCTGCCAGCAGGGAAATAAGCCTGTACTGCGCAACGTTGGTGTCCTGATACTCGTCCACCATGATGTATTTATACAGGTGACGATAGTGGTCAAGCACGTCCGGGAAGTTCTCGAACAGCTTTACGGTGAGGAAGATGATGTCGTCAAAATCCACCGCGCTCGCCGCACGGAGCGCGCTCTGATACAGCGTGTAGACCTCCGCGCACTTCTTGTCCATCAGTTCGCCGGAGGCCTGCGCCATGGGTGCGAATTCCTCCGGGGATATCATCTGATCCTTGCAGCGGGAGATCTTGTTCTTGAAAACCTTGGGGTTGAACACCTTTTCGTCCAGCTCCAGCTTCTTCATAGCGTCCTTTATAACGCGCTTGGAATCGTCCTCGTCATAGATGGTGAAGCTGCTCTGATAGCCGAGATTCTCTATCTCCCGGCGGAGTATCTTCACGCAGGCGGAGTGGAACGTTGACGCATTTATCTTCTCCGCGCCCTCGCCTATCATGTCGATAAGGCGCTGCTTCAGCTCGCCCGCGGCCTTGTTCGTGAACGTTATCGCGAGGATATTCCACGGATTCACAGGGTTCACGGAGATTATCTCCGCAAGGCGCCCGGCGTTTTCCGGGGTCTTTTCAAGGCTCGGGAAATCCGCGAGGAACTGCTCCTCCTCCGGTGTTATGCCACGCTCCTCATTGTCAAGGTACGCGTTGCCGAATCTCATCATGTTCGCGATACGGTTGCAGAGCACCGTTGTCTTTCCGCTGCCTGCGCCCGCGATTATCAGAACCGCGCCGTTTACCCTGAATACAGCCTTGCGCTGCATTTCGTTCGTCCTTGAGAAAAAGCTGGTAAGCGCATTGCGCTTTAGGGTATTGTAATCCAAATCTCTTACCTTCCTTTATTTGTTTGGCATTGCCGCAGTGGAAAAATCGTCCTGCGCCGCCGTCCTTATGTTCACCTCTAAAAACACGGAAAATGCTGGGCGACTCTCACCGCCCGGCATTCTCTGGGATATTCTTTTTAATCAGCGCCGTTATCTGCGCTGGTCGTCCCGGACTTCACGGAAACGGAGCTTCCGTCAAGGGACACGAACGGATTTACCTGGCTGCCTATCGCCTGCGGAAGCACGCCGTTCCAGTTCTCGATCCTGAGGTAGTCGATGTAGTTCGGGCTCTTTGCAAGCTGCTCCTGCACCGCCTTAATGGAGTAGGCCTCCGCGTCCGCCTTTATCTTCTGGGAATCCGCCTCTGCCTGCGCCGCTATGACCTTCTGCTTCGCCTCTTCTTCCCTCTCGGCGGTCTTGTTCTGCATTTTCAGTGCGTCCTGCGCAGCGATGACCTTCGCCTGGATCGACTGTTCAAAAGCGTCCTCAAATGCGAGATTTTCGATGGCGAAAGCCGTAACTATTATTCCCTGAGGCTCGAGGGTCCTTTTCAGGGACTCGTATATCGCGTTCTGGACGTCGGAGCGGTTCTGCACCAGATCCTCAGCCTTTACCTTGCCTATCTCGTCCTTGGAGATCTTCGCAACATTCGGAACGAGCAGCTTGGTTTCAACGTTGTTTATGCCTATTGACCTGATTATCTCGGGGAGCTTGGTGCCGTCATAGTAGTAGTTCAGCTTCAGCCCGAGGTTGTCCACGGTCTGCGTGTCGCTGGTGTAGGCGTCCGTCTGGACCGAGTATATCTGCTCGCGGGTGTCCACCTGCTGTATCTCCTCAATGAACGGAAGGTGCATATTCAGTCCGGCGGAAAGGTCGCTGGAAACTATCTTTCCGAACTGGTACTTAACGCCGATGTAGCCCTCGTTGACTACCGTGAAGCAGTTGAAAAGAATAACTATCACCAGCAGTGCGATAACTCCGATGAGCACCCACACGCCATAGCTCTTTTTGCCCGAATTGCCCTTGTTTTCTGTTGTGAACTGTGTCGCAGCCATTTTATCTCCTTATTCAGTGAATTCCGTATCCGGTCGTTTTAATCGTCTCAGACGTTCGGTCCCGCCGTTACAAGCCTGGAATACTGGTCGTCCGTCTGGATATTCACGGTATCCCTGCGGCTTATTCCCGCGTTAGCGTAAGCCTGCGTAAGCATAAGCTTTATTCTGTTGATCTGGTTTACCTCGGAAGCGCCGGGGTCGAAGTCCACGGCTACGATATTGCTCTCCGGGTGCTGTCTGCGCAGCTCTCCGATAACGCCCTTGCCGGTAACGTGGTTAGGCAGGCAGGCAAACGGCTGTACGCACACGATGTTCGGAACTCCCTCGCCGATGAGCTCCAGCATTTCCGCTGAAAGGAACCAGCCCTCGCCCGCGATGTTTCCGGGGGATACGATGGAACGCACGGACTCGCGCATTTCAAAGATATCGCCGGGGCAGCCGAATTTTGTTCCCTTTACTGAATCGCGGTAGCTTCTCTCCATGAAACGGAACGCCTTTATCGCCGCGTTCTCCGCGAACTCCTTTTTAAGCGTTGTGTAAAGCAGCTCGCGCTTGGTCTTTCCATGGGAGCATATGTAGTAGAAGAATCCCATCAGGTCGGGAACTACAACCTCGCAGCCCTCGTTTTCCAGCAGACCGATTATATTGTTGTTTGCCACCGGGTGGAACTTAACAAGGATCTCGCCGACAAGTCCCACGCGGGGCTTCCTGATGTCGAGCACCGGGAACTCCGAGAAGTCCTTTACTATCGCGCGGACGTTCCTGTTGAACCGTGGCAGGGACGTGTATTTCAGTTCTGCACGCAGGAATGTGCGCCACTTTTCGTAGAGCGCGTTCGCGCTTCCCTTTGAAGCCTCGTACGGGCGAACTTTATACAGGCATCTCGACAGTACGTCGCCATAGATTATCGCCATGAACGCGCGTATAGCAAGAGGTATGGTCAGCTTGAAGCCGCTCTGCTTCTCCAGACCTACCACGTTCAGGGAGATAAGCGGGATATCGCCGTGCCCGGAGTCCTTCAGCGCCTTTTTCAGCATACCGACATAGTTGGTCGCACGGCAGGCGCCGCCGGTCTGGGTTATCATGACGGAGGTGTTTTTCAGGTCGTACTTTCCGCTGTTGAGCGCGTGGATAAGCTGTCCTACTATAAGAATAGACGGATAGCACGCGTCGTTGTTTACATATTTCAGACCCTCGTCCACCACGTCCTTGGAGCAGTCGTTCAGGATAACAACATTGTATCCTGAGTGGCCGAACGCCGCTTCCAGCAGGTCGAAATGGACGGGCGCCATCTGCGGACAGAGTATCGTGTGCGTCTTGCGCATTTCAGCGGTGAATTCCGGCTGTCTTACATAGCCGAGATGTCCCACTGCGGGCTTGAAGTTGTGGCGCTTGCGCTCCTCAACTACGGAGATGAGCGAACGCAGGCGTATTCTCGCCGCGCCGAGGTTGTTGACCTCGTCTATCTTCAGGCAGGTGTACAGCTTTCCGAAGCTGCGAAGTATCTCCTGCACCTGGTCGGTGGTTATCGCGTCAAGACCGCAGCCGAAGCTGTTGAGCTGCACCAGCTCAAGGCAGTCGTGCTTTCCGACAACGTGAGCCGCCGCGTACAGCCTTGAATGATACGTCCACTGATCGACTACGCGTATCGGGCGGACTACCTGCTCCATGTGGGCTACGCTGTCCTCGGTGAGTACCGCGTAGCCGTAGCCGGTTATCATCTCGGGGAGTCCGTGGTTTATCTCGGGGTCGATGTGGTAGGGTCTGCCGGCGAGGACGATTCCGGGCTTGCCGTTTTCCTCGAGGAATTTCAGCGTTTCCTCGCCCTTGCGGCTCATTTCAGCCTTGAACGCCCTGTCCTCGGCGTATGCCTTTTCCAGCGCGGAATCTATCTCCGCCCTGGTGAAGCCGCCCTGCGGGAATTCTCTGGAGAACTCCTCGTAAAGGCGCTCTCCCATGCGCTTCTGGTTGAATATCGGCAGGAACGGGTTCATGAACTTAACGTCCCTGCGCAGCTCCGGAACGGAGTTCTTTATTACCTCGGAATATGTGGCAACGACAGGGCAGTTGTAGTGGTTGTCCGCGCCGTTGTTCTCGCCCATCTCATAGGGCATGGAGGGGTAGAATATGAACTTCACGCCCTCGTCCACAAGCGCCTGAATGTGGCCGTGCGCCAGCTTCGCGGGATAGCACACGGACTCGGACGGCATTGTCTCGATTCCCTTGTCGTAGATCTCGCGGGAGGACTTCGGCGACAGCTTCACGGAGAATCCAAGCTCGGTCAGAAGCTTGTGCCAGAACGGGTAGTTCTCGTACATACCGAGAACTCTCGGAAGTCCCACAACGCCGCGCTTTGCGGTGCTCTCAGGGAGGCTCTCGCGGTCGAACAGCAGGTGATATTTATAGTCGAACAGATTCGGCAGCTTCTCCTTAGAGGAAACGTTGCCCGCGCCGCGTTCGCAGCGGTTGTTGCTTATGTAGCGCTTTCCGTCCGGGAATTTCGTGATGGTGAGCAGGCAGTTGTTGGAGCACCTTCCGCAGCGCGCGGTGGTCTTGTCAACGTGGAAGCTCTCCAGCTTATCGGGAGTAGCAATGGAGCTTCCCTTTCCGTCGTCGCGCTCGATGGAGATGAGCGCGCTTCCGTAGGCGCCCATAAGTCCCGCCTTGTCAGGGCGCACAACGTCCCTGCCGCAGATGAGCTCGAACGCCCTGAGCACGGAGTTGTTCATGAAAGTTCCGCCCTGAACGATGATCTTATCGCCCATCGTGGATGTATCACGCAGCTTTATTACCTTGAACAGCGCGTTCTTTACGACGGAATATGACAGACCTGCGGAGATATCCGCAACGGTCGCGCCCTCCTTCTGAGCCTGCTTCACGCGGGAGTTCATGAACACGGTGCAGCGGGAGCCGAGGTCTACCGGGTTCTCTGCGGTAAGCCCGAGGGTTGCGAAATCCGCCGAGGACATACCCAGCGCGTTCGCAAAATTCTCGATAAAGGAACCGCATCCGCTGGAACAAGCCTCGTTCAGCAGAATGCTCTCTATCTCGCCGTTCTTTACGCGCATACATTTCATGTCCTGACCGCCGATGTCCAGAATGAACTCCGCGCCCGGAAGAATGCGGTCCGCCGCTTTGTAGTGCGCCATGGTCTCTATCTCGCCGAAGTCCGCGCCGAGAGCCGCCTTTATCAGGTGCTCGCCGTAGCCGGTGGTGCACGCCTTGGCTATGTACGCGCCCTCGGGGAGCCTGCTGTAAATGTCTTTCAGTATCCCGATCACGGATTTCAGCGGGTCGCCGCCGTTGCCGTTGTAGTGGGAATAGAGAATTTCAGCGTCCCTGTTGAGCAGAACGGCCTTTGTGGTTGTGGAGCCTGCGTCAACTCCGAGATAGCACGGTCCCTTGTGGGAAGCCAGGTCGGCAGTCGGAATGACCGCCTTCGCGTGACGTTCTGTGAACGCCCTGAGCTCCTGCTCGTCCCTGAACAGCGGAGCAAGACGCGCAACCTCGCGCATCTGTGCGGTTTCAAGGCTTCCGGCTCTCTTTACCAGCGCATCGAGGTCAGCCTCGGCGGTTTCATCGGAGAATGCGCAGCCCATTGCAACGAACAGGTTCGCGTTCTCCGGGAAGATTATCTGGTCGTCCCTGAGGTTCAGCGTTTCGATGAAGCGCGCTCTCAGCTCAGACAGGTAATGCAGGGGACCGCCGAGGAAAGCAACGTTTCCGCGGATAGGCTTTCCGCAGGCAAGTCCGCTTATGGTCTGGTTCACCACCGACTGGAAAACTGAAGCGGCAACGTCGGAGCGCTTCGCGCCGTCGTTCAGCAGCGGCTGTATATCGCTCTTTGCGAATACGCCGCAGCGGGAGGCTATCGGGTAGATGGTCGTGTGCTTTTTGGCAAGCTCGTTGAGTCCGCCGATATCGGTGTTCAGCAGCGCCGCCATCTGGTCGATGAACGCGCCGGTGCCGCCAGCGCAGGAGCCGTTCATTCTCTGCTCCAGGCCTCCGGTGAGGTAGGTTATCTTCGCGTCCTCGCCGCCGAGCTCGATGGCGACGTCAGTGCGGGGAATAAGCTTCTTTATGGCGTTGGTGCCCGCTGCGACCTCCTGCACGAACGGAATGCCGAGCCACTTTGACACGGAAATTCCGCCGGAGCCGGTAACGGCTATCATCACGCGCTCGCCCCTGAAATTCCCGCCGACTTCCTCTATAATATCATATACAGTCTTGCGGATATCGGAAAAATGCCGCCTGTACTGGCTGTACAGCAGCTCGTCGTTCTCTCCCAGAACCGCAGCCTTAACTGTGGTCGAACCTATATCCAGTCCTACACGCTTCAAAAAATATCAAATCCTTTCAGTGAATACCAAAAACATATTGTAAATCCATTTTACAATATATAAGATAATTATAACACAAACTATCCGTTTTTTCAAGTGAAAAAGCAGAATTTACCGTCCGTTTTTGTGAAGATTGTCTGAAAAAACAGTTAGGGCAATACCGCATAATTATTGTCGTGCGATTGCACCGCAGATTTTTTGTCAGATTGTACAAATTGAGCGCAGACAGGCTGACGCCTGTCAAGCGAAAGTTGTGCAATATGACGAAAAAGATGCAAGCAAGCGTGCGGCAAAGACGTCAGGCGGTAATTGTGCGGTGTTGCCTTAGTTTTAAATAAGGTTTTTAGAGGTGACCATAAGTATGAGATTTTTCCCTATTGACAAATTACGATTGATTATGTACAATTAAATTACAATACTTTTTGGGAAAGAGATGTTTTTATGACTATAAGACCCGCCGAAAAGCGCGATGTCCCGGCTCTGCTGGAAATATACAACTACGAGGTGGAGCACGGCGTTGCCACCCTCGACCTTCACCCGCGCACTCTGCCCGAATGGGAGGAATGGTTCAGCGAGCACCAGACTGCTTCACATTTCATTCTGACCGCAGAGGCGGACGGAAAGCCCGCCGGCTACGCATCCCTGTCGGAATACCGCCAGAAGGAGGCTTACAGCTCCACTGCGGAGCTTTCGGTGTACATCTCGCCCGACTACCGCCGCCGGGGAATAGCTTCAGCGCTTACAGGAGCCGTGCTGGAGCGCGCCCGTAAGCTCCCGGAGCTCCACAGCGTGGTATCCGTGATAACCGCCGGAAACGAGGCAAGCGAGAAGCTCCATGCGAAATTCGGGTTCCGGTTCTGCGGGACCATGCACGAGGTGGGCTTCAAACACGGGAAATATCAGGATATCGACAACTTTGAACTATTTCTTGACAAGGAGAATGCCTGATGTTCAGCCAGATAAACGGAGCAGGTCTTTTCGGACTGAATGCGTTCATGGTTACGGTTCAGGCGAGCAGCTCTCCGGGGCAGCCCAGCTTCGACATCGTAGGAATGCCCGACATCGCGGTTCAGGAAAGCAAGGCGCGTATCCGTGCGGTTCTCGGTCAGCTTGAAATGAAGCTGCTCAACGGCAGGATAACGATAAATCTCGCACCGGCGAGCGTGAAGAAGATAGGCTCCATGTTTGACCTGCCGATGATAGTTTCGCTGATGAAGCTGGGAGGGGTCATATCCGCAGACCTTAAAGACAGCGTTTTCATCGGTGAGCTTTCCCTTGACGGAGGGCTTGCGCCGGTCAACGGCGCGCTCTCGATGGTGCTCACAGCGGCGAAAAGCGGAATGAAGCGCGTGTTCCTGCCGAAAGCCAACGCCAAGGAGGCCTCCGTTGCGGACGGGATAGAGGTCTACGGCGCCGAGCACGTCACGCAGATAATCGAATTTCTGAAGCACGGCACAGGGCTTTCTCCGGAGGAAAAATACATACCGAAACGCCGCGCCGCCGGTCATCTCCCGGATTTCGCGGACGTGATGGGTCAGTCGCAGGCAAAGACGGCTATCGAAGTCGCGGCGGCGGGCTCTCACAATCTGCTCATGCTGGGACCTCCCGGCTCCGGAAAGTCCATGCTGGCAAAGCGGATTCCCTCAATCCTGCCGGAGATAACATTTGCCGAGAGCATTGAAACCACCCAGATATACTCCGTTGCCGGGGAAATAAACCCCGCAGAGCCCCTCATAACCGAGCGCCCGTTCCGCGCGGTGAGCCACACCGCCTCCGCGGTGGGACTGGTCGGCGGAGGAAGCATTCCGCGCCCGGGCGAGATAAGCCTTGCGCACAACGGCGTGCTGTTCCTGGACGAGCTCCCGGAGTTTGACCGCAGGGTGCTGGAGGCGCTCCGGCAGCCGCTTGAAAACGGTGACATCGTCATCTCCCGCGCCAGCGGCTCGGTGAACTACCCATGCGACGTAATGCTGGTCGCTGCAATGAATCCCTGCCCCTGCGGGAATTTCGGCAGTCCCGTGAAGAAATGCACCTGCACCCCGCAGAAGGTCACGGCGTACCTCAACAGGATCTCCCAGCCTGTTCTTGACAGGATCGATATTCAGGTCGAGGTGAAGCCGGTGGAATACTCCGACCTCAGCCGCCGCGTCCCGCAGGAAAGCTCCGCCGCGATAGCCGAAAGAGTACAGAAAGCCGTGGAGATACAGAAAAAGCGCTTCGCCGGCACCTCCATCAAGAGCAACAGCGGCATTACCTCAGATATCATCGGGGAGGTGTGCAGGCTCACCCCGGATGCGGAGGAAATGCTGAAATCAGCCTTTGACCGGCTGGGGCTTTCCGCGCGTGCATACGACCGTATCCTCAAAGTGGCGCGTACCTGCGCAGACCTCGCGGGAAGCGGGGAAATACAGAAGCCGCACATCGCGCAGGCGATAAGCTTCCGCAGCCTTGACCGGAAGTACTGGAACAGATAAGGAATGAAACCGTTGTAAAAAGGTCACAGGGCGACGGCTGCGCCAGCGTAAGGCGGAGCCGTCGCCCAGCGTAAGGCGGAGCCGTCGCTCAGCGTAAGGCGGAGCCGTCGCCCAGCGTAAGGCGGAGCCGTCGCCCAGCGTAAGGCGGAGCCGTCGCTCAGCGTAAGGCGGAGCCGTCGCCCAGCGTAAGGCGGAGCCGTCGCTCAG
>CAKSPH010000035.1 GCA_934481355.1 uncultured Oscillospiraceae bacterium
GATCACGGAGTTCCGCTCATTGTGGACAACACCTTTGCAACGCCTATAAACTGCCGCCCGTTCGAGTGGGGCGCGGATATCGTAACTCACTCCACCACCAAGTACATGGACGGACACGGCGCGGCTGTCGGCGGCTGCATTGTTGACAGCGGCCGCTTCGACTGGATGGAGCACGCCGACAAGTTCCCGGGGCTGTGCACTCCTGACGAGAGCTACCACGGGATCACCTACGCTGAGAAATTCGGTACCGGCGGAGCTTTCATCACCAAGGCTACCGCGCAGATGATGAGAGACCTCGGCTCAATTCAGGCGCCGATGAACGCGTTTATCCTGAACCTCGGACTGGAGAGCCTCCATGTCCGCGTAAAGCGCCACTGCGAGAACGGTCTTGCGGTTGCGAAGTTCCTCAGCCAGCACGACAAGATAGAGTTCGTGAACTACCCCGGACTCCCCGGCGACAAATACTACGATATTGCTCAGAAATATATGCCGGACGGTACCTGCGGCGTTGTAAGCTTCGGAATGAAGGGCGGCAGAAAGGCGGCCGAGGAATTCATGAAGCACCTCAGACTCGGCGCTATCGAGACCCACGTTGCAGACGCTCGCACCTGCTGTCTGCACCCGGCAAGCGCAACTCACCGCCAGATGAACGACGAAGAGCTGAAAGCGTGCGGAGTATTCCCGAATCTCGTAAGATACTCGTGCGGACTTGAGGACGCTCAGGATCTTATAGACGATATCGCGCAGGCGCTCGACAAGATCTAAAAATATGGGAGGGACGGATTTTCCGTCCCTTTTATAATACCTCAAAAAAGAGAGCCGCTATGGCTCTCTTTCTGCTTATTTCTTGTCCGCGTCGCGGTGGAGCGTTCTAACGCGCATTCCCTTTTCCCTGAGATATGCCGCGGTGAGCTCCGCAAAGGTAACGCTCCTGTGCTTTCCGCCGGTGCAGCCGAAAGCAATTACAAGGCGGCTCTTCCCCTCTGTGAGATAGTGCGGAATCAGGAACGATATCAGGTCGAACAGCTTGTCCCGGAGCTCCTGCGACTGGGGGAAGCTCATGACGTAATCCTGAACCTCCCTGTCCAGCCCGGTCCTGTGCTTCAGCTCGGGTATGTAGAACGGATTCGGCAGACAGCGTACGTCAAACACAAGATCAGCCTCCTGGGGGGAGCCGTACTTGAATCCGAACGACATACAGCTTACTATCATCGCGTCTGACGGATTGTCGAGGAACAGCCCCGCCACCTGCTCCTTGAGCTGACCTGTACTCAGCATTGTGGAATCTATGATGTAATCCGCGTCCAGACGTATCTTGCTGAGAAGCTCCGCCTCGGCGTCTATCGCCTTTTCGATATCTCCTCCGGAAACCTCGTCCAGCGGGTGCTTGCGGCGCGTTTCCTTGTAGCGCTTCATCAGGACTTCCCTGGAGGCTTCAAGGAACAGCACCTTTACGTTTATCCCCCGGACGTGCAGCTTGTCGATACAGTCCCCCAGCTTGAAGAACATCGCCCCGCCGCGGATATCCGTTACTATCGCGACCTTGGATATCTCCTCGTTGTCGTCGCACATCGCCGCAAATGCCGGTATGAGCTGCGGCGGCATATTGTCTATACAGAAAAATCCGATATCCTCCAGCGCTTTCATCACCGAGGATTTACCGGAACCGGACATACCGGTCACTATTACAAATTCCATGATACTGCTCCTCCGGTCATTTCAGAACCAGCATTTCGCACTCCAACGCAACGCCTGTCTTCTCCAGAACTACCCGCCTTACCTCGTCAACGACAGCCATTACGTCCTCATAGGTGGCTCCGCCGCGGTTTATCACGAAACCGCTGTGCTTCTCGCTTACCTGAGCTCCTCCAACGGTATAGCCCTTCAGCCCGCATTCCTCAATGAGCGCGGCGGCAAAATAGCCCTCCGGGCGCTTGAATGTGCTGCCGCAGCTCGGGAATTCCAGCGGCTGCTTGTCGCGGCGGCGCTGCATCAGCTCGTCCATTCTCGACTTTATTGCGGACTTGTCGCCGGGTCTCAGCTCCAGCGTAAGGGAGGTTATAACGCACCCGCGCTTCTGAAATACGCTGCTGCGGTAGGAAAGCTCCATCTCCGCCGCGCCCATCTCACGAATTTCTCCGCTTTCGTCGATGTAACGGCAGCTTCTGACGACGTCCTTAATCTCGCCGCCGTAGGCTCCAGCGTTCATGAACAGCGCTCCCCCCGCTGAGCCGGGTATGCCGTAGGCAAACTCCAGCCCGGTCAGGGAGTGCTCCAGCGCCGCAAGGCACAGCAGGTGCAGGGAGGCTCCCGCCCATGCGGTTATCACGTTCCCGACGACATCCACCTTTGCGTTTTCTGAGGACAGCGCTATCACACACCCGCGGAATCCTCCGGAGCTCACCAGCAGGTTGCTTCCCCTGCCGAGAATGAAATACGGGACTTTTTCGCCGCGGCAAAGACCAAGCACCTCTGAAAGCTGGGATTCGTCCGTGACCCTGACGTACAGGTCGCAGGGACCGCCTATCTTCATTGAGGTGTTGGGCGCAAGGACATGGTTTTCCTCGCAGAAAATGCCGCGCTCCCGGCAGACGGCTTCGATTCTGGAAAGATACAAAACGGGACCTCCGGTAAAGTTATTGATGGCAGCGCCATATATGCGGCGCTGCCTTAAATTTTATGCTGAAAATATGCGGATATTACTCAAAGCTGAATACTTCCTCGCTGTCCGCAATGGCGTCGCTGACCTGACGGAGCACGTCCCGTGCAGTCTCGCCGTCGTAATACTTGGCAAGCAGAATGTCGTCCCCGCCGGATATAACGGCAAATATCCCGCTGTCCTTTATATAAAGGTGCGAACTCTCTACCAGGGTCTCGCCGTTCTGTGAAAGAAAAAACATAGCCTCTCCTTAATCAGCAAGTGTGTACAGGAACGCCGCGCCGATGATCCCGGCGTCGTTTCCGAGCTGCGCAATGCCGAGCTTTGTGGACTGCTTAGGATCAATGCAGTAGCTTTCGCGGGTGATGAACTCCTCCAGCGGCCTGGTGAGGTTCTCGCCCTCCTTGCAGATTCCGCCGCCGATGAGCAGCATTTCCGGCTGGAACGTGTTCACGATGTTGGTGAGTCCGCAGCCGAGGTAATTGATGTACATATCCACAACGCCGGAAGCGCTCCTGTCGCCTGCGCGCCAGCCGTCGAACGCGGTCTTGCCGTCAACGTTATTGATGTCGCCGGAGCAAAGCTCCCACATCTTGCTGGATTTGTCGGCATCCATCGCTTCCCTGGTCATGTTGATGAGCGCAGTCGCGGAGGAATATGCCTCAAAGCAGCCCTTTCTGCCGCAGTTGCAGGGTCTGCCGCCGTACTGGATAACGGTATGACCGAGCTCTGCGCCGCAGTAGTTGAATCCGGTGTAGATCTTGCCGTCGATGATGATTCCGCCGCCTACTCCGGTGCCGAGGGTGACTACGACAACGTCCTTGTAGCCCTTTCCAGCGCCTGCGAGTACCTCGCCGAATGCCGCCGCGTTAGCGTCATTCTCGACATATACAGCCTTTCCGAGCCTTGCGCCGATAAGGGAGCGCAGGTCGGTGTCCTTGAAACCGAGGTTGCATGAATACAGAACCACTCCGGTGCCGCGGTTCGCGGTTCCGGGAGTGCCGATTCCTATGCTGTTCAGCTCGTCGATGGTTACCTTAGCCTCATTGAGAGCCTTCCAGACGGTATCCGCGATGGAATCAGCGATTTCCTCCGCCGGGCGCGGGAGGTCGGTCTTGCAGGTAGCCTTTGCAACTATATTGTAATTTTCATCGACCAGACCTACCTTGATATTGGTTCCGCCAAGGTCGATACCGATATTGTACTTCATTGTTTATACCTTTCTTCCTGAATTAAAATGGATATAATCGGAATACCGCCGCGACAGCGGCGCTCAAAAATTCCGAATTAAATATTGAGGTCCGACATTATCTCCTCGCTGTCGGAGTCGATTCCGAGCTGGTGGAGCAGATCCTTTGCCGCGTTGTAGCCCATCTTCTTCATACGGTTGTTCATAGCGGCGACCTCGAGGATAACCGCGAGGTTACGTCCGGGCTTTACCGGAATGGTGAGAAGCGGCACCTTAACGCCGAGAATGGTCATATAGTGCGTATCCACGCCCATTCTGTCGTAGGTCTTTTCGGGATTCCAGAGCTCGAGCTCCACGACCATGTCTATCTTCTCGTTGAGCTTTACCGCGCCGACACCGAAGAGCTGACGCGCGTTGATGATCCCTATGCCGCGCAGCTCAAGGAAGTGGCGGATATTGTCCGGGGAGCTTCCCACCAGAGTGATGTTGGAGGCTTTCTTTATCTCCACCGCGTCGTCCGCGATAAGTCTGTGACCGCGCTTTACAAGCTCGATGGCGGTCTCGCTCTTACCTACGCCGCTCTCGCCGAGGATAAGAACGCCCTCGCCGTAGATCTCGATGAGAACGCCGTGCCGGGTGATTCTCGGAGCGAGCTGTAAGTTCAGGAAGTTTACCAGCTTTGAGGTGAAAACCGAGGTGGATTCCTCGGTGCGGAGCAGAGGCATTTCGTTAGCCTTTGCGCTCTCCAGCAGCTCCGGGAATATCTCCAGATTTCTGGTGACCATCAGCGCGGGGAACTTGTAGCTCAGCAGATTATCGATACGGCTGCGGCGCACCTCCGGCTCAAGCGTGTCGAGGTAAGCCCACTCGGTTTTGCCAAGCACCTGAATGCGCTGCTTGTCGAAATATTCATAGAAGCCCGCGAACTGAAGTCCCGGACGGTTTAACTCATGGTCGGAAATAAGGGTGTTCTCTTTTCCCTCGGGCATATAGACTACTTCAAGCTTATGCTCGTCGATTATCTTCTGGAGGGGGAACGAAAATTCCCGGTTGATCTCATCAAAAGGCATAGATATTGTTCCTTTCAAATTTCTTAGTCGCGGTACATGATACCACGATTATATTATACAACAATGCGCCGATTATTTCAAGGGCTATTCTGATTTTTTCATATGGTCACCTCTAAAAACCTTATGGTAACCTCTAAAAACCTCCTTCACGGCAGATTTCTATGACTTATATCATCTGCTTCGTTGTCAAACCTTGAAATACATACAGTATTACTGCGGTTTGACGCCTAGCATCTGATATAAGTCATGTACGGAATCTGCTCGTGTCCCGGTTTTCAGAGGTTACCATGACAAAATAAGACCCGCCGGTTTTATTGTCCGTGCGGGTCGATAGGGCTATTCCGTTTTTTCTGCGAGGGTATCTCTGTTTTCGCCTATCAGCATTTCGCGGATATGCACTGCCCGGAGCTGAACGCCATGTATGTCAACGCTCCATATTCCGCCCTCCGGATCGAATGTCTGGAAAGAATATCCTGAAGCGCTGCCGGGATCTGTTTTAAGAAAATCAGTGTCGCGGGCAGCCCTTATAGCTCCGGTTCGTAAATCACACCTTCCTATGATGAGGCAGTCGTTCATGGGGCTCACAAGATCTATCCGGAAAAGCCCGTCCTTGTTGAATGCGACGCCGCTGCTAACGTCATAGAAATAGCCGACGACGCCGATATCCACCATGCCGAGCCCGCTGATATCAGCCGCGACCCGGGAGCGGTCGCCCAGCACAACGTCGGAATCCTCGGTTGTAATGCTTACCGGATAATACGTATCGCCAAAGCCGCCCATGGAGTTATAGTAGGTCCCGTTTATGCTGTAATTGTCGTACCCGGAATCCATCAAACTCATGACCACGTTGCCAAGGCCGTACCGCGCACCGTAAGCATTCAGCTTGAACAGCTCGGTCTTCCCGGAATTAAGGTTGCAGGTGAACACCGCAGGCAGTATCTTTCCGTTTCCCTCTATCACCACCGACCCATCGAAAAACAGCACATTGTTGTTCAGCACCCCGGAACCGGAATAAAACCCGATACGCCCATCTCCCTTTTCCGGTATGAACCTGACAAGCTCCCCGGTGTTTATGTCGTATACGTTGATCCCTATTTTCTCAGTATCCCACACGACTATGTACTTATCGTTGCAGCACAGCGGGAATCCGCCGCCGTCATCGCATATTTTTTTCAGCTCGTTTGTTCTCAGGTCGTATGCATAGGTTTCAAAGAATGACGCGCCCGGGTCTCCCCTTTCAAGAATGATCCTTTCGCCCACGACGCCCCCGATCATGTAATCGCTGAAATCCCCCTCCGGCTTGAATTCGTCCACTGTCATAAGCAAATCTGAAAGGCTGCACCACTCACCATTCAGCTCGAACACATCATCGAAATCCGTGTACTTTTCAGAAATCAGGTCTATGCCGCCGTTTCCGCCCTGCCCGATCTGACCCTCCGAACCCGTCGCTCCCGCCGGAGCCTCGCTATGTCGCCCCGCCGTCGTCTGCTCCGGGGAGGAAACCTCCGCCGTGACCGGCTGCGAGCTCTCCTGTTCTGACGGCGATTCATTTCCGCCGCACCCGGTCAGAAGCGCCAGCGCCGCTATCGCCATGAATTTTCCTGCATTTCTCATAATTACCCCTCCCTGAAATTAAAGTCCGCGTAACATTGAAAAAAGTTTCGCACTATTGATGGTCACCTCTGAAAACCGGTTTGAAAAGGGAAAACGGACAGGGTGCGCCAGCTTCCAGGAAAGCCGATGAATTAAGGCTGTACTTCTTACAAGGAGGTGCAGCACGATGTTGCAGAGCGAAATAACCGGGCAACGACGCCGTCGCGTCAGAAATTTCGCTCGTTGAAAGAAGCAGGCGGCGTGCTGTACTCATTTTCACTCAAACAAGTTTTTTAAGGCAACCTGATTTATCACGGTTATTCTGTCAATAATAACGACAGACAAAATATATCGGAGGTTACATTATGACATCAAAGTGGCTGGACATAATAATGGCGGCGGGCGCCGCTCTTTCGATAATACTCGGCAGCTTCGGCGGCTTCGCGCGGGAGTGCGAGGATATCCCGGATTCCGTGCTGCGGCTGCACATTCCCGCGAACAGCGACAGCGAATACGATCAGGCGCTGAAGCTCAGGGTGCGCGACCTTGTGCTTGAAAAATACGGTGCCGCGCTCTCCTCCTGCGAAAACCGAGAGGAAGCCGAGGCAAACGTCCGTAAGCTGCTTCCGGAGATACAAAAAACCTGCTGCGGATTCCTTGCGCAGCAGGGTGCTGAATATGGTGCGAAAGCGGAGCTCACCGAGATGTATTTCACCACACGGCAGTACGATACGGTCACTCTTCCGGCGGGAAATTACCATGCACTGCGCATAACGCTCGGCAGCGGCGGGGGTCGCAACTGGTGGTGCATAATGTTCCCTGCGCTGTGCCTGCCGATGGCTTCCGAAAAGCTCCCGCAGGACGAACTCCCGGAGGATTTCGTCACGGAGGGCAGGGTCGAGGTGCGCTTCGCGGTCTATGAGTTCTTTAGGGAGCTGTTCGCCTGATTCACAGCCGGATAGTCAGCCTTACGAGCAGCGTCAGCGAGAAAGCCTCCGCCAGCCGGAGCTTGCGCCCGCTGAAGCGCGCCGCCATGCAGAAAACCTCTCCCAGCGCACAGAACTTATCCACAAGCTGAATGACCCATGTTTCCGCGCAGCGCGGCATATGACGGGTCAGCGGCCACATATGGCTGGCGATCATATCGCCCTCCTTGTCGTTTATCGGGAAGTATTCGGCGGCATTGAAGAACGCCACCTTCGGGTGACCGGCGCAGTGTCCGCCCTCGCCGTCCACCGGCTCATGCTCCTTTCTGTCATAGAGGAACAGATCGTGCAGAAGTCCCGCCCTTGCGGCGGAGCAGGCGTCAAGCCTGAGCCTGCGGCACAGCAGAAAATTATAATAGGATACGTTAAGGCTGTGCTGAAGCCGGGTAGTCCCCTTGTGATGACGGAACTCCCCGAGCTGCCGTACTTCGCTGCTTTCAAGCAGGTCGCTGACGCAGCTGTAATATTCCGGGAGGTCTGTAATGTTCTTGCGCGAAAAAATAGCTTTATACAATTCTTGTTTCACCTGTTATGATTTGGCATTATGCCTGAAATAGTCTAAAGGTTTATAGATATATTGTACTATAACATTGTGCACAAATCAAGGATTTATGCGCAGATTTGTTGCTTGTGCACAGATATTTTCACATGATTTGTGCACTTTTTCACCTGTAATGCGACGCGTTTTCCGGTTATGTAAGGGTTTGTATATTATTATTCCATTTTCGTGGAAATAATGCCTGTTACGTCCGGAAAACAGAAATTCTTCGGCGGAATAACGACAGAAAATTCATCGCCCGTGTAGTAAAATGGAATAGCCGAAAGGAGGACGAGAAATGTTAAGGCTGTACAACGACGGTAAGCGCATGACCGCGGCATTCTGCGGGGATATCGACCATCACTCCGCCCGGGAGATGCGCCGGGAGCTTGACGAGGTGATAGAGCGCTCCCAGCCGGAACTTCTGATAATCGACATGGAACAGGTAGCTTTCATGGACAGCAGCGGGATAGGGCTGATTCTGGGGCGGCTGAGGGCGGTGCGCGCCTTCGGCGGGGACGTGATAATAAAGAACGCGCGGCCGGAAATAGCGGCGGTAATAAAGCTGTCGGGACTTTCCGGGCTGCTTGTGGAGGGCGAGAATAATGAAACGAAATGTAATTAACGAGTGCCGCGTCAGCTTCCCGGCGCTGTCGGTAAACGAGGGCTACGCACGCACCTGCACGGCGGCTTTTGCAGCGCAGTGCGACCCCACCGTAAAGGAGCTCAGCGAGCTCAAAACGGCGGTGTCCGAGGCGGTGACGAACGCGATAGTCCACGGCTACCGGGAGCGCTCCGGCAACGTGGAGCTTATCCTGCGGCAGCTTTCCGGCGGGCTGATGCAGCTCACTGTGCGGGACAAGGGCGCGGGGATCGCGGATATTGAGCAGGCTATGACCCCGCTGTTCACAACGGCTCCCGAGGAGGAGCGCAGCGGTCTGGGATTCTCGGTGATGGAAAGCTTTATGGACAGGGTGAGCGTGAAGAGCTCCCCCGGAAAAGGCACCACCGTGACCATGGAAAAGCAGCTCAGCGTACATACGCGCCATGCCGCTGCGGAGCTCCGGACGACATGACGAGGGACGAATTTATAGAGAGCAACCTCCCGCTGGTGCACAAGCTGGCGAACCGATTCCGCGGAAAGGGCATAGATTACGAGGAACTGTACGCCGCGGGCTGCGTGGGGCTTATAAAGGCGTGCGACCGCTTCGAGCCGGAGCGCGGGCTGTGCTTCTCGACCTACGCCGTGCCGGTGATCCTCGGGGAGATCCGCCGGCTTTTCCGGGACGGTGGAAGCGTGAAGATAAGCCGCGGCCTGAAGGAGCTCTCCGTAAAGGCGGCAAGGGTGCGGGACAGGCTGGCGGAAAACGGCGAACCAAGGGTCTCCGACATCGCCGCAGCCCTCGGGGTAACTCAGGAGGAAGCCGCCGAGGCGCTCTGCGCCGCCGTGCCGCCCGTTTCGCTTGATTCCGGCGGGGAGGACGGAGAAACGCTGCACGTCCCGCAGAATTCCGGCGAAGCGGAGCTCATCGACAGGCTGGCTCTGCGGCAGTGCCTGTCGGAACTCTCCGGCACGGACCGCGACATTATTATACAGCGCTATTTCCGTGGAAAGACCCAGTGCGAAACCGCGCAGCTCCTCGGAATAACTCAGGTGATGGTAAGCCGCCGGGAGCGGAAGATACTCTCATCGCTCCGTGAACAGCTTGTGTGAAATACCGCTTGACAAATCCCGCGCCGTGTGGTATCATATTACCGGGGAATGACGACCTCCCTGTGGCGTAACGCCACGAACCGCAAAGAAATTTTGCTGATGGCATCTGCGACAGAAATCCGCCGGGAAAACCCGGTGCTTTTCCGCATACGCAGGGCTGTCAGCTTTTTGTTTATGCGGAGTAAGGAGGTATTTTATGTTATTTAGCGCTGCGCTTGTACTGCTGTCCGGGCTTATTATCGGAGAAATCGCCGGAAAGCTCCGGCTGCCGAAGCTCACCGGAATGATAGCCGCCGGGATCATACTCGGCTCCCTGGGCTGGCTCGCGCCGGAATTCATGGCAATATCCGCCTACCTGCGGAAAATCGCGCTGATAATCATTCTGACCCGCGCCGGGCTGAATCTGGAGCTGTCCGACCTGAAAAAATGCGGCCGCCCTGCCCTGCTGATGAGCTTCGTCCCGGCAGGCTGCGAAATGATCGGAGTCACCCTGACGGCAATGCCGCTGCTCGGGCTGAACGTCACGGAAGCCGCGATGATGGGCTCCGTGCTGGCGGCGGTATCCCCTGCCGTGGTGGTGCCGAAAATGCTCCGGCTGATGGAGGAGAAACGCGGCACAGGAAAGCAGATACCGCAGATGATACTCGCGGGAGCCTCAATGGACGATGTGTTCGTTATCGTGATGTTCTCGGTATTTTCCGGGCTTTGCGCCGGCGGAGAGGTCTCCGCGCTCTCCATCGTGAACATTCCGGTGTCGATAGTCCTGGGAGCCGCCGCCGGAATCGGCTGCGGGCTTCTGCTGGCTCTGCTGTTCGGGAAGCTCCATATGCGGGACAGTATCAAGGTGGTCATCCTGCTGAGCGTTTCGTTCCTGCTGGTGACGCTGGAAAATTCCCTGCCGGAATGGATAGGGTTCTCCGGACTTGTCGCCGTAATGACAAGCGGGATAGCGCTCCGCTGGAAATCGCCGGAGCGCGCGATCCGTGTCTCCGCGAAATACTCCCGCCTGTGGACGGCGGCCGAGCTCCTGCTGTTCGTGCTGGTCGGCGCAGAGGTGGACGTAACCTCTGTCGGCGGGATATGGCTGCCGGTGCTCGGCGTGATATCCGGGGCGCTGATGTTCCGCTTCGCGGGAGTGTTCATGTGTATGCTCGGCACAAAGCTGAATTTCCGGGAGCGCCTGTTCTGCATGATAGCGTATATGCCAAAAGCGACCGTTCAGGCGGCTATCGGCGGAGTTCCGCTCGCCATGGGGCTCTCCTGCGGAGCTACGGTGCTTTCCGGCGCGGTTCTTGCAATTCTGGTGACCGCTACCCTGGGGGCGTTCCTGATAGAACTGACCGCTCCGCGGCTTCTGACGCAGGAAAAATCCGCCGTCGAATGACCTCAGATTTCCACGGCATTTTATAGCGATATTTACTTGACAAATTTACCGGAACGTGATATAATATGTTTATGGGGCTTCCAGAGAGTTCCGTAATGCGGATATAGTTTATCGGTAAAACATTAGCTTCCCAAGCTGAGGTGGTGGGTTCGACTCCCATTATCCGCTCCAAATACTTAATTCCCGCCAAATGGCTGTTTAAGCCGCTTGGCGGGGATTTTTGATTCCTGAAAGCGTGACGTGTAACGAATGTATTTTACCGCATTTTTGCGTACTTTTTCGCAAGTATGGGTGTCAACATGGGTGTCAAGTTTGACGTTAAAACTATTTTTTTATCGTGATAAGTAGGGAAAATGCAACCGCCAAAAATTCAAGCCCTGTTTTGTGCAAAATAACAAAATCCCCGGAGCCAGCACCCCGGGGAAAACATCATTCAATAACCGTGAACCCGAGCTTCTCAAGTTGCTTCTTAGTTCCGGAGAGCTCCCCGGAAAGCACCGACTTCACCGCCGTCACCTTAATGAGCGGCTGATTCTTCCTGAGCTTCCTGATTTTCGCCGCGTACCCGACATAGGACGCATCAACGTCAATAGGACCTCCGGAACCGCTGACGGAGCCGATATCGGTTGCGCTGACCTCGCGGACCTGAGCGGCGGTGCCGTAAGCCGCGTACTGCCACATGGTCTGCCCGTACTGCCCCGGAGCCTTGCCGTGCGTCCAGTGAGCCAGCCAGAGGTCGTACTTCCTGAGCGTGGAGCCGTTCAGACGATTCCACACCGTATCCGGATTCGTGTAAAGCACAACATAGTAGTTTGCGCGCTCCAGTACGCCCATGAACGCCTCCACAATCGAACACCTTGATTCTGGCGTTGCTGATGAAGATAGAATTGGCGCTCCTGCTTGCCGCAAACCTTATCGCCAATATTGGAATGGGAGATGTTAAGCTGTGCGCTGCTCTTGCTTTCGTAATCGGAGCAATACCCGAGCTTATGGCGTTACTGCTTGCACTGGCTACTGCGAAAATTATCGGAAAGAACAAAAATGAGTACCGCTTGCGCCTTATCTATGCGCTGCAAACGCGGTCGTCTACATTATGGAGGTAATCCTACATAGATTACAAGGCGCTGAGTTCTGCGAAAATAGACGGCGGCGCGGTGAAGTTCGCTATGCTCCGCACGTCTGCCGGCTGCCGCAGGGATACGCTCCTGGACAGGCATTACGCTGGATTCCGGAGCGCCGGGCTGAAGAATCTCGGCGCTTACCACTGGCTGAAAGCCCAGAATGTGGCTCAGGCAAAGCAGGAGGCGGAGTGGCTGGTAAAGCTGCTCAGGAACTATGAGTTCACATATCCCATAGCCCTGGACTTCGAGGACGGAGACCTGTTCGCGCTGAAACTCACTAAAGAGCAGTACAGCGCATTGAGAACGACTCTACAAGCGAATATCACTCTCCCTACAAGCTGTTAGGCACATACAGGGATTGTGATTTTGTACAGTCTGGCAGCAATGATTTTTCATATACCATAACCTCAAAATCCACCGGCAGAACCATTGCAACAGGCAGCATCGCATTCAGCTGTCCGGCTAGTGAGGAGGCTATGGGCTGGTTCAAGTGGCGTACTCCGACCTCTGCACAGGACATCGAAATCAAGATAAAATCCAATAAATCCGGAGTTTATCTGCTCGATAAAAACGGCAGCGAATGCACGACTCTCGTTATCGATGCCGCTATTTCAAAGGTAGAGGAAATCATACCGCCCGACCCGCAGGTATCCGACACCCGCCCGTCATGGCACAGAAACTATTCGCTGTCCTCTGTTGAAGCGAATATTTCCAACTATGCACCGCGAAACAATAATCAGAGTCTTGAATGGTATCAGCGGCGGGGACGAACTCCTTTTCAACGACCTCGCCGATCTGCCTGGTCTGGTCTGCGGTAAGCTCGATCCCGAGCTTCTGGAGAAGTGCCTTTAACTTATCCATGATAATTCCTCCTTATAGATAGGTAAAAAAATGTACCCTCGGCAAGGGTACGATTATTATGTGGTATGTGTAACTGCTGACGAATATGGGAGGGTCTCGCTGGTTGCAGCGCTGGCGCTTCCGCACTGCGTCCGCGATCACCGCCGCCTGGTAGGTCTTGTTGTATCGGTTGTGCTGCATAGTAGCTCCTTTCTGAAAATGGGTATAAAAATAGCCCGGTTCACCGGGTCAGGTCATTAATTCTTGATTGGTGGACGAACAGCTTTTCAGTCACCTCAAAGCGTTTATCGACATCTCGGCAGATATTTCGTTTCAGTTCTTTTTCCCAAATCGGTATAAAATCTTCCGGAGCTGTCTGTTCGGATATAAAAACAAGGTGCTTTTCGGAAAGCCCCCTCATATATTCCCAGAACTCCGCACTGTTGAATTTGCCAACGGTGTAACCAGTTGTTCCGGCGTATGGTGGGTCTGCGTAAATTACCGCGTCTTCCGGAATCGGAACATCCCGGTAATCCATGCAAAGAAATTCAGCGTTTTGCAAGCCCTGCATTTTTCTCATCATGCTCCGTTTCCCGTCCGCCGCGTAATTTCTGCCGCTCCCTCTGGCGTAGCTGCCGAACCACTTACCGCCGAACGAGCACGCAAAACCGACAAAGCCGGAAAGAGCTTTATCATCGTCGCGGTGCTCTTTTATGTATCGGTACTGTTCCTCAGAAATAGTATCCGGCAGTTCGTAACCGCTCTGGACTGCCCGAAGCATTTCAATAAGATGTTCATGCTTGTCGTTGAGGATTTTCCGCTGAGCCTTCACCTTGCTTTCTATGCTGCACGCACCGCAGAAAAGGCTGACGAAAGGCTTCTCATATATATATATATATATTCAGCAGGTTTGCAAGCTCGGTCGATATTCGGGACTTGCCGCCCATGTAATGCATTGTTCAACACCTCCGATATTTCTTTTGATATTCTGGTCTTTCCCCCGTGGTAACGCATATTCAGCTCCTTTCAGGGTATAAAATTGCACCCCCATTGCTGGGAGTGCATATCGTTATTTATGAAACAGGCTTATCAGCCTGCACCCATTGTTTCAGCTTTTCAACGTAGGCTTCGGCTGTACCGTAGGTTTCGGGATTGTAGGGAGGAGCGGCTTTGCCGAACTTGTTGTAGTATTGCATTATCAGGTTCCATGTTTCCTCCTTGGCTATTATTCTCAAATCAGTAACTGGCAATACCATAAAATTTACCTCCCTAGTTTTTTAGCAGTCATTGATATGTAGGCATCATAAATATCTGGCAATTCACTTTTAACAAATTCAAGCCCATCTGAATCATTAAAGCATTCAAGAGTAAACAAGTTAGCAAAAATTTCTTTTTGCTTCTTGCCAGCCTTTCCCCAGTATTCAGGTTCGTGACCAGCAGGTAACGGAATTGCACCATTAGAAACTGCGCTCATAATGTCCTGAAGCGGAGCATTACACTTCAAAGAATCGGATTTCTTGATTTTATCAGCAATAAACTGATAGTCAATGGTCTCCCCGTATTTTGAAATTGCTTCCGTGAACGCCTGCCGCCTATCAGATTTAAACATCTTGTTATCTATTCTATGAGCTATCTCGTGGGTAAGGCTCATATTAAGATCGTAATTAGCAAGTTGTGGGTTTGCAGGGTTATATACAAACGCGTCAGCTTTTGGCGAATATCCCATTGTAATATTTTCGTTGTCGGTTTCAATGTACTTGGCACCGAAGCTAAACTGCTTCAACAGCTTCATGTGGTTTTTAGGGACATCGCTATTTAGGAAAGTATCGTACTCACGCCTTGCGGATTTCAAATCCAGCTTGCCATCGGAATAATGAGAAGCGAACAAATGTTCAGTTCCCATATAATTATAGGAGCTTTCAATGGAATTGTCAAGCCTGAGCTGCGCCTTTTCAAACTCCCGCTGCTTCCGCGTGACCGCTCCGGTCTTGCCCGCAAGCCTGCGGTCATACCCGGCGACGTAAGTCCGCTCGTACTGCGTGTAGCTGTCCGCAGCCTTGCAAAAATCCTCGTAGATATCCTTCTGCCGCCGGAGCTTTATGCTAGCAGCGGTGAATCCATCCTTGTCCCCGGCAGCGTCGGCAACGATACAGCGGTCTTTCTGCTTCCGCATGGCGCGCTCCATTTTCCTCATCTGCTGGGAAGCCTCGTATGCTGTGTAAGTCTGTCCCTCGTAGGTAAACGGCGGCTGATCTATGTTCTGCAATTCCTCCTCGGTGTAAACCGGCTCGGATACGCCGAGAATTATCGGAAACACATCATGTCGGCAGTTCGGCTCGCTTATGAGCGGCTTGATTATCCGCTCGTACTGCTCCTGCGTGTACTGCCGCCCCTGATACACCGCATGGGACGGGCGGGAACCGGAGTGCGCCGACATCTCCCAGCCGTCCGTGCCGAGCTCCTCGCCGTTCTGCTCGGAGATTCGGTGCGTGACGTGCGCCACGCTGGTAAGGAGAGCTCTGCGCGCCGCGACCTCGATACGGTCGGAGCGACCGCTCTCATAATCTATAGTGCGTACTCCGCTTGCCGCAAGCTTATTGCAAGCCTGCCGGATCGCGGTCATGTAGTCCGTGGCTCCGGTCACGACTTTCATGTGCGCGGAATCCATCTCCCGGCGGTACATATCCGTCATGGAAAGGTAGTACACGCGCCCGAGGAAGTCGTGGTCGGCGAAGCCCATCGTGTTTGTGAGGTTCTCGCACTTTCCGGCGGTCTCCGCTATCTGCGCGGAAATCAGCTTCTGGAGCTGCTGATTATCTTCAAGCGGAATCGCCGCGCCGTTGTCAGCCCCGAGCATTTTCCGGTCGAACTCGTCGGACTGCGCCGCAGCCTCCCGGATAAGCCGGTTTATTTCCGCCGCGGAACTGCCGTTTATCTCGGCGATTTTCGCGGTTATCTCATCGGTAGACAGTCCTAAGCTCCGCGCTCGGTATAGCTGGTATTCCGCCGTGTCGGTTATCTCCGCGCCCTTTGCAATGCGCCGGGCTATGTCCCGCAGGATAAACTCGGAAAGCTGGTCGTAGACATCTGTAAGATCCTGCGGCAGGTTCTGAAGCTGTTCCGGAGTGAGCATGATTACTCACCTCCGAAAACGCTTGTCATTTCAGGGAGCATTTCGCGCGCCCTCTCCGGAGGAACGCCGAAGTACCATGCATTGAAGTCCTCGGCTTTGAGCAGTCCCGCCTGAACCATCTGGAAGCGGCGGTTGAACTCGGTTCCGGTGTCCTCAAATACGCTGTCGCCGAACTCTATCGCGCACTCGCCGTCCTCGCAGTCGAAGCCGTAGAACCGCGCCAGAGTGACAACGATCTGACTGAGCGACTGGAGCACCGGACGGAGCTGCCGCTGGATCTGGCAGACCGTGTTGTATGTAGTTCTGTCCTCGGAAAGCACCTGCGTTGCCGTGACAAGACCTTTCGCCGTGTCGAACGAGAACGTCCCAGAGCTTACGCCTATCTGCGTTTCGTAGAACCGAAGCTCCTTGTTTATCTTGGCGCTGTGCTCAGTCTCGCGTATCTGCGGAGCGTAAGCCATTATCTGCTGTTCCATTGTGGAGGTACCGTCGCCGCTTATCCCGACAAAGTAATCATCGGGAATACCGCTGTTCTCCTTTAGAACGGTGCGGTCAGCAAACACCTTCGCCGACATCTTCCTGAACTCCGCGCAATACTCGGAATGCGCTTCGTCTATCTCATGCAGCGTGCCGAGGGAATTCGCGAAAATGCTTATCGGCAGTTCGCTGTCGAGGTCTATGTTGTTCGCGTAGGGCGTTCGGAACGTCGCTATCATCGGGATATCCGAGGGAATCCGCCCCTCCGGAAGAAGCATTGCCCACTTCGGTATCTCGGAAAGCTCCACCGTGCGTTTGGTGCCGTAGAGATACGCCGTGTTCCGGACGGTGTGCACGCCGTTCTGGAAAGTATGATGTTCCCGGCGTTCGTAGATTTTGCCGCGGTACCGGATACGCTCAAAAAATACGCCCTCGGTGATGTGCCCGTTCTCGTCCAGCGCCAGCGGCAGGAAGTCACGGCTCGTCCCGGAATCGAAGAACATCTCGCCGGACTGCACGAAATACGGTTTAATCACCGTGTAGCCGCCGACAAGGGTCTGCTGAACTATCCGGTCGAGGTTCGGCAGGAGATTCTTCTGGACGTGCTTGTTCAGATTCTCGTCCGCGACCTCGAACTTGATTTCCCCGGTGACGAGCTGAGCAAGGTAAGCCGTAGATGTGTAAGCCACCGGAAGCGGCTTGAAATTCTTGTGGGTCTGCGCAAACGGAAGCTGTCCCTGGAACGCGTCCCACCAGAGGGAAGCCGCGGAGCGCATGGTCGGGCTTACCGCTGAATCTGTGATTTTAAAGTCATCCACGCTTGCTACTCCTTTCCCTTTCAATAAGCCTTGTCGCCGTTGCGGAAGTACATTCTCACCGCGTAAGGGATATCTTCCGCCCTGCGCCGGAACGTGCGCTCCGAGGGCATATCCGGAAGGCTTTCCGGGTAGTGCTCCTGAACCCAGTCCCGTGTGAATTTGTAGCAGCTCGTTATCGGCAGGCACTGCTGGTCGAGTCAGAACCGGCTGAACGCGTTCAGCATGAACTCCGGAACAACGGTCATTCCCTTGTTGCTGCCACCCCACTTGTCGATAAGCCCGGAGATATCCGAGTTCCGGTAGGCTTTCAGCCGGCGGTAGAGGATATCTGTGCTTATTTCCAGATCAGGATATTTCAGCCGAGCCGCCTGAACGAACATCTCGTCGGTCTCGCCCTTGCTGTACTGCGTGTAGCTGTCGCGGATTGTAAGCCAGTCCTGGATCATTCCCGTCCAGAGATACAGCTCGCTGCGCTGCTTGTCTGTAAGGTCGTCCAGGGTAATGCGGTTTTCAGTCGGCTTTAAAGGCACTTTAACCGTTTTTTACCGGCTCCAAGCCAAGCGAGCGGCGCTGCTGATTCTCCCATCTCATCTGAAGCTCCTGCGGAATCGCTGTCAGGTGTATCATGTATTCGGTGCGGTTGTTGGCGGCGTTGGCGAAGCTGAACTGACAGGAAACATCAACATCAATACTGCTTTGAAAGCATTTGAAGATGTTACATTGAACGGCGAAGTTAAGAATACAAATGACTCCGTAATTTACTCAAAATACGGAGATATTGTCATTGACAGCACAAACGTTAATCTAAATGGTTTGGTATACGCTCCGTTCGGCAGCGTAGAAGTTAAGGCAATGAACCTTAACCTCATGATTATCGCTGACAGCATTGTCTTGGATTGCCCGAATGTTAACGCGAATTACAGCACGAACGCAGCGGATTTTGTAGGAACAGTTTCCGAGCCGCTTAATATTCCCAAAGATGAATGGAAGTATATGAAAGATGAAAACGAGAACGGTCTGCCGGATTTCTTTGAGGATTTTGATAACTGGGAGAAACTTTCAGATACCGATGGCGATGGATTGCCCGACAGCATTGAAGAATATCTCGGCAGCGATCCTGACAATACAGACACGGACGGTGATGGGCTTAACGATTATTATGAAGTATTCGGCACATATACCGACCCGACAAAGGCTGATTCCGATGAAAATGGCGTGAATGACGGCGATGAAGACTTTGATGAGGACGGTCTGACTAACCTTGAAGAGTTTCTGAACAATACTTATCCTTACATAGACGACAGCGATAATGACGGTTTGTCTGACGGTGATGAGGTTAATAAATATGGAACAGATCCGCTTGTTGCCGATACAGACGGAGATGGTCTGGACGATGGCGACGAGATAACTCTCGGTACAAATCCTTTGGTACAGGATACAGACGGTGATGGTATTATCGACAGCAAGGAAAAGTTTCAGCAGACTTATACTCATAAGGTCAAGAATGAAGATTGCGCCGTAACCGAAGTTATCGTTGATATGGAATGCACGGGAAATATCAATAGAACTACTTCTGTTGAAAGTATCATGGGTAAGCATTACCTTTGCACCGAAGTAGTAGGTCTTGTTGGCGAGCCTTTTGAGATTGAAACATCATCAGAATTTGATACCGCAACTTTGACTTTTACCATAGACAAGAGCAAATTAGGCGATACAGAGTTTGACAATCTGATGTTCTTGTGGTATAATGAAGAAAAGGACGAATTTGTCGAGCTTGAAACCATTTTTGACGTAGAAAACAGCAAAGCGAGCATTATTACTACTCATTTCAGCAAGTATATGATTGTTGACAGTGCAGCTTGGTTTAATGCTTGGAGAAATGCACCTGATTATAGAGAAGGTGAAGTATCTCAAAGTGTTGACACGGTTATTACCATTGATGTGTCAGGCAGTATGAGTGCATCAGACATTGCGGCTGCAGTTACAGCTACCAATAATTATATTGCAACAATGCGTAATGATGACCGTTTGGCAATTGTAAAATTTAGTAATAACGCAACTGTGCTTCAAGAAATGACAAATGATAAGCAGAAATTATATGATGCACTAAATGGTCTCAAGAGTTCAGGTGGTACATATTATTGTAAAGCTATTAAAGCTACTATCGACGCTTTTGATGATACAGCTAATACTATGAAAATAGCCATTTTTATGTCCGATGGTGAGCCTTCTGATAATGTAAGCGATACTTTGTATAAGCTAATTTCAGATAGCAATGTGATTTTCCATTGTGTTGGTTATGGAAAATCTAACAGGGTATTAAACAAATTAAGTTATGCCGGCAACGGTAATGTTTATACAGCATCGACAACGGAAGATTTAATTGCAGCTTATGAGGAAATCACACTTTTTTCGGGAATGTCAACTGTAGATAATGATGAAGATGGTTTGTATGATGTTCTTGAAGATAAAGGAATGATACTATCCAACGGCAATACTATTTTTACCGACCCATTCAAAATTGACACCGATGGTGACGGCTTGATTGATAGATCAGAAATTAGACTTAAGAAATGCAATTATACTTATCAGTGTTTTGAGTTTGAATTAGTTGACGGAGCAAATCCGTTGGCTGGTGACTATGAAAACACTGGAAAAAGCGATTATGATAGAGTAAACAGTACTGATGTTTTCGGTAAATCATTTTATATTTCATCGATGTATGGTGATATTATCAGTATACCGGCTGGTACAGTTGCATATGGGTATCCGAACTCTAGTTGTGGAGAGGCTTTTGTCACAAAGGAAACGAATCAAAATTTCCAATATCACGCAAGCGCATTAATTTATGCGAATGGTGAGTATTGGATAAAGGTTAATTCCGGCGATTTTTATGGGGTATGGGGGTATGTTTTGTGTGATGACAATCAAATTGATATCACCTCCATTATATCAGGTACATACTTGAAACACTCTTCTGCAGCTCCTGATATAATATGTACAAATGGTAAAATAGTCGCTTATGATCAGTGGTTTTATCCAATGCCCGGAATGATAGGTGTGACAAGACCCATTCCAAGATTTATACAAAAGCAGTACGGACCTTGCATGGCTTTATCAATAATGATGGGGGCATATTATATGTCTGAAACATCACAATCCCCCAATGAATTCCTAAAAAGATACATTGGTGTTTATTATTCCGAAAATGGCGTAGCAAGATGGAATAGCACCATCAATAAAAGCGTTATTACAAATGCTCACACTCCACAAGAAAGCTTAGATGAAATCAGGCAACAGCTAAATGAGCATAAACCGGTAATTATTTCAGGTAATGATGGAACTGCATACGGAGACCACTTTGTACTTGTTGTAGGATATGTAAATGATGGCATGGCTCTTTCCGATTACATTGTTATTGACCCATACCATACTTTTGATTTTCCGCGTACAATGGATGATTTCTACGCTCCTAACCATTACCCAAATCCTTGCAAGCAAATAGGTTTAACATATGAAATACTTGTGTTTAATTCGAGGTGGAAAATAAGTGAAGCTCTTGGGCAATAAAATATCTATGGCTACTCTGTTAATCTGCATTTCGTTAATGAATGCATGTTCGTACAATGAAATATGCAACTCAATTGACGTATCTATGGTAGATTCGGTAATGGTCAATGTTGCAGAAGATGAGCATTCTGAAACATCAACAGATAGTTTGTCAGGAATAACGGACAGCCAGTTAACAACAGAACCATCTAGAGTCCCAGATAAAACGGTGACAGATGTAGCGGAGAGCAGTTCCGACACAGAATATAATTTCGGCAACGAATTGTTTTGCTGGTCTTACCCCGGCATATGTAAGGCATACGAGAATATATCCTCAGATAATAATGCAGACAATAGCATTGAACAATCTATTTCACGGCTGATGGATAAAAATTTGATTTGTATCTACACTTACTTTACTTCGGCATTGTTTCAAACTCATAATCTCTCCACAAGTGTTGACGATGATGGTTATTATCCGATAGATCTGCGTTTTTTTGATAATTTGCCGGAATTTTATGAAATGCTTGAAAGCACATACACCGAATCCATCAGCAACAAGCTTATTCATGGATATATAACCCCCGGTGAACCTACTTTCCTTGAAATAGATGGAATGATTATGTATAATCCTAATTATACGTTTTTTACTACGGGACCGTATTTCAGTGACCTTGGATACAAAGTC
Source organism: uncultured Oscillospiraceae bacterium (assembly GCA_934481355.1). GTDB lineage: Bacteria > Bacillota > Clostridia > Oscillospirales > Ruminococcaceae > CAG-115. The sequence continues at coordinate 21,760 of CAKSPH010000035.1, forward strand.
GAAATAACTGAGCAGTCTGATAGTCTATGTAAATTTTTGTATGTTCCGTTATACGAATTGCTGTCCGATGACGAGTATAACAGACTCGCAGAATGCTGGGGCGATGATTTGTTGCCACATGAGTGCGAAGCTGTGTTTGAAAACGGTGAGTGGTTGCTTAATGACATTGTTTTCGCGTTCTAAGTATTTGGTTGGTCAAATAATCTGTACGGAATTACAATACTTGCGGCTGATACCTTTTCAGGTTATCAGCCGCATTTTCTTTTTTACATATTGCATTTTCTGCCAAAATAGTGTATAATAATATAAAATATCGACATCTTGTGTGCTCTATGGAGGCGAAAAATGAAAATTTGTGTCTGTGATGATGATAAATACACTGCTGAAAAAATACGGGGTTTAATCAAAGAACAAACTCCCGAATATCAAGTCGATGTGTTTTCTTGCGGAGAAGATGTTCTTGCAGACGGCTCGTTTGACATTGCTTTTCTTGATATTCAGATGAGCGGAGCAAGCGGCATTGATACTGCGGCGGAACTGAAAAAACGTTTCCCTGATATTATTATTGTCTTTATTTCAAGCTATTCCGATTATGTAACCGACGCTTTTTCACTGGAAGCCTTTCAGTATTTGGTAAAGCCTGTTGACAGAGATAAATTCTGCGAGATATTTCACAAGGCGCTCGAAAGCTATAAAAAATCGCACTATCTGCACAAAATACGTTGCAATATAGGCGAATTGTGTATTCCGATAAGAGATATTATATACATAGAAAGAGTCTGAATACCGAACCGTGTAAATGCCAATAATACCCACAGAAAGTGAGGTATGAGCACATGAAAAGAACACACGGATTAGACGAGCGAGAGATGGAACTGGTGAAGCTGCTGATGGCAGACTGCCAGACCACCGGAGACATTCAGGCAAAGCTGAAAAAGCTGTTTGCCGGAACTATCGAGCAGATGCTCGAAGCAGAAATGGACGAACATCTCGGTTACGAGAAGAACTCCGTAGCCGGGAATAACTCCGGAAACAGTCGCAAACAGGATGTTTGCGCAGCTGCCCCCAAAGTGCGGCATGGATGCCGCACAACATAGGGCAGCAGGCGGAATTGGTTATGGGAAAAAGACGATAATCAGCGACTATGGCGAGTGTGAAATCGCGGTTCCACTCGACAGAAACGGCGATTTCGAGCCTAAAGTCATCAAAAAGCGACAGACAAGAACCGACGAGATCGAACAGAAAATCATGCAGATGTACGCGAAAGGTAAATGTCAACGGGATACACTGACCATATCAAATTCGACCGGTTCAAACGAGCGAACTCACCGGTCTGAATTTGATACGCTTCGCTATGTTCAGTGTATCCCAGCGTGACATCGAAGATACGTTAAAGCAGATCTACGGAACCGAAATTTCACAAGGCCTGGTTTCGCGTATAACCGACAAAATTCTGCCGGAAGTCAACGAGTGGCAGAACTGATGTTGTATAATAAAACTTGACACCCCACGCTCAAAAGGATATACTAAAATCAGGAGGGTGAAGGACATGTCAGAAGCAAAGAAATACGACAGGAGCTACAAGGAGCAGTCAGTAAAGTTGGCGCTGGAAATAGGAG
>CAKSPH010000036.1 GCA_934481355.1 uncultured Oscillospiraceae bacterium
TCGCCCAGCGTAAGGCGGAGCCGTCGCTCAGCGTAAGGCGGAGCCGTCGCCCAGCGTAAGGCGGAGCCGTCGCTCAGATACTTGTGCGGACACAAGTATTTTTTGACCCGGCTTTCCGGCGGTTTTTTGCTCAGATTTTCAACATTTTATTGTTTTCCACTTGAAAAATGGCGGGAATAATGCTATAATAAATAATAATGCGGATTTTCCGAGGTATGTGCGGATCTCCGGCAAAAAAGAAATGAACTGAGAAAGAAGGAAAATCAAATGGCAGACACCATGCAGGGTCTGAGAAGGACCTGCTACTGCGGCGAAGTCACCCTTGAAATGGGCGAGGTAGTCGTAGGCGGCTTCACACAGAGAGTACGCGACAAGGGAAGCCTTATTTTTATAGATCTGAGGGACAGAACAGGCATCGTTCAGCTCGTGTTCGACGAAACCACCGACAAGAGCGTTTTCGAAAAGGCGGAGAGCGTCCGCTCGGAGTACGTCCTGCTTGCAAAGGGCAGGGTACGCGCACGCGAGAGCGTAAACAACGACATCAGGACCGGCGGCGTTGAAATTATGGTGACGGAGCTGCGCATTCTCTCCAAGGCGCAGACTCCTCCCTTTGAGATAGTCAGTAACTCCAAGACCAACGAGGAGCTACGCCTGAAGTACCGCTACCTTGACCTGCGCCGTGAGCCGCTCCAGAAGAACATCATGATGCGCCACGAAATAGCAAAGGCTGCCCGGGAGTACTTCTACAAGAACGGGTTCATCGAGATCGAGACCCCGATGATGATAAAGTCCACCCCGGAGGGAGCCCGCGACTACATCGTGCCGTCCCGTATCCACAACGGAAAGTTCTACGCGCTGCCCCAGTCCCCGCAGATGTACAAGCAGCTCCTGATGATATCCGGCATGGACAGGTACATTCAGCTTGCGCGCTGCTTCCGCGACGAGGACCTCCGCGCTGACCGTCAGCCGGAGTTCACACAGATAGACCTTGAGATGTCCTTCGTTGACGTTGAGGATATTCTCGAGATGATGGAAGGCTTCGTAAAGTACCTCTACAAGACCGTACTCAACGTTGATATCCCCACTCCCCTGCCCCGCCTGACCTACAACGAGGCTATGGAGCGCTACGGCTCCGATAAGCCGGATACCCGCTTCGGCATGGAGATAACCGACATCTCCGATATCGTAAAGGACTGCGGATTCTCCGTATTCAGTGATGCCATCGCAAACGGCGGCTCCGTGCGCGGTATCGTTGCAAAGGGCGCGGCTGCAAAGCTCACCAGAAAAGAGATAGACAAGCAGACTGAATTCGTCCGCGGAATCGGCGCAAAGGGTCTTGCCTACGTCAGATGGGTGGACGACGCCCCCAACTGCTCCTTCGCAAAGTTCATGGGCGATGGCGAGCTTGAAGCTATACTCAATGCTCTGGGCTGCGAAAAGGGCGACGTTGCTCTCATCGTTGCGGACAAGAACAAGGTAACTCTGCCCGTTCTCGGCGCGCTCAGACTGAAGATCGCAAAGCAGCTCGACATTATCCCCGAGGGCTGGAATTTCCTGTGGATAACAGAGTTCCCGTTCTTCGAGTACGACGAGGAATCCGGCGAGTGGCTGGCTATGCACCACCCGTTCACAATGCCTCTTGACGAGTGCATCCCCTACCTCGACACGGACAAGGAAAAGGTACGCGCGAAGTGCTACGATCTCGTGCTCAACGGAATCGAGCTCTCCAGCGGTTCTATCAGAATCACTGACCCAGACCTCCAGCAGCATATGTTCGAAATGCTCGGCATGAGCGACGAGGAGATCGCGGCCAAATTCGGGTTCCTTGTTGACGCGTACAAGTACGGCGCGCCTCCCCACGGCGGCGCAGGAATCGGTCTTGACAGACTTTCCATGCTCATGTGCGGCTGCGACAGCCTCCGCGACGTTACCGCGTTCCCGAAGGTACAGAATGCAAGCGAACTGATGAGCGAGGCTCCCTCCACCGTAAGCGGGGAGCAGCTCAGGGAGCTCGGCATAGCGATAGTCAACAGCGAAGACGACAAGGGCGCTGAATAAATTACAGGCGGTGTGTACAATGGACAAGCGGGAATACAAGGAGCTTTCGGAACAGGCGGCGGACGGCAGCACAAAGGCTTTCGCGCAGCTTTACGGCACCCTTTACCGCGAGATGTACTACACCGCCTTTTATTCCCTGGCGAACGACAGCGACGCGGTGGAGGTCATAATTTCGGCGGCGCGGGACGGATTTTCCGCGATAGGAAAGCTGCGCGCCCCGGAGGCGTTCCGGGCGTTCATGATGAAAACCCTCTGCGCGCGTATCCGTGCGAAATTCAGGGAGTACTCCGCGGAGCCTCCCGAGGTGCCCGAAAGCGGCGAGGGCTACGACATCAAGCATGAATTCGGGCTGCTGGAGGACAACGACCGGCTGATCGCGAGTATGTACATCGGCGGTAGGTTCCAGCCGGACGAGATATCTGCATACTCAGGGTTCAGCACGGCTGTGGTGAAAAAGAGCATAGAACGCGTGCTCAGCGGTTTTGAGCTGGACTGACGCGACAGACGGGAGGCGTTCCTTGTGACGGTTTCAAAAATAAGAGAGCTAATGCAGGAGCGCGTTATCCCTGAAAGCGTGCTGCCTGACAGTATCGCGGGGTTCCTGTCGGACGAGGAGGCTCCGCCGGAGCTGGACGCATTCACGTTCCTTAACCGGCTGCATTCCCTCGGGATAGGCTCGGCGGATTTCCTGTATCTGCTTCAGGGCTGCGGAGCCCCGGAGGAGGCAGTGCGTAAAATCCAGGAGCACCCGGACATGAACCTCCAGTCGCTGATAGTCACGCTGGACGGCTCCGGGCTGACCCCGAAGGACTACACCAGGATGCTCTACACCGCGCGGCAGCTATGGGAGCGCACCCTCACAATGCGTATCGACCCTGAGCAGATCCGCGACCCCGACCTGCGGGAATACGACGGCGTCAAGCCGATTGGGAAAGCAGGAGATAAGCCGGATAAGGAGAAACCATCCGACCCTGAAAAAACGGAAGCTCCCCAGCCTGAACCGGCTCCGGAGCCCATTCCTGAGCCGGAGGAAGCGCCTGAAAAATCCATCCGGATTAAGACCGCACGGCAGAAGAAAAAGTCAGAGCCCGAGCCGGAATTCATCGAATATGCCGGAGTCAAGCCCATCGGGAAAGCCGGCAGGCAGCTCCCGGCAGAGGTGTCCGGTTCCACGGAAGAGCCTGTGGCAAGCAGCTCCGGGGAGCTTTTCACAGCGGTTCAGGTAAAGGAGAAGAACGAGGAAGAATCTCCGGAGGAACCTTCGGAAACACTGGCAGAACCGCCGGACAGCTCCGCCAAAAACGGAAGAAAGGGCGGAATCATAGCCGCCGCTGCCGGAGCGGCCGTGCTTCTCGCGCTGAACGTGGGAATGGATCTCATCGGCTTCAAGCCGCACGAATCGGTCTCCGGGGCTCATTTCGCCGCGGACATCTCCGAGATATTCTCGGAGATCTACACGGCATACTCCGCAGGGAAAATCGGCGGGGGGAATGTGAAGCCCCTCCCGGCGAAAGCTCAGGTTTTCGGCGACCTGCTTATAATCGGCGGCGGTCAGCTCGGCAGTTTTACGGACGGCGTCACTCTGTGGGCTGCGGATCCCGACAGCATTACCGGTTTCGATATTCTCAGCGGCGCAGAAACTCTTGAGATACTCCCGCCGGATGACGCGCAGTTCCTGCGGGTATTCATGACGGACAGCGGTATCCGGGCGGTTTTCAGCGGGGATGACTCCTGCGGAATCATCGGCTCTGACGGCGAAAAAACGTGGACTTCCATGCAGGGCGGCAGACTGACGGACATTTTCGTTTCCGGGGATTCCGTGAAGCTCGGCAGCGTTTATACTCCCGCATTCACCGAAAGCTTCACGACAGACGACGTGCTGGCATATTTGCCGTGGACTGAGTTTTCAGGCAAACGCGCAGCGCTCCTCCCGGAGGAAATCATAGTAACCGGGACGGCGCAGGGGTGCAGCTACGCGGTAAATGTGGAATACTCCGCAGACGGCGGGGTTAAGTCCAGGACGGCAGCGCTCGGCGACCCGGTTTACAGCGGCGCGGAGTTCTTCTCTGCGGCGCTCCGCAATGGAGGGGAAACGCTGCTCGTAACGGCTGATGACTCCGTGCCGGTTTGCGAAAGCGCTCCGGAAGTACTCGCAGCGGCGGCGGGAAGCGATATCCTTGCGGCGGCTGAGAGCTCCGAAAGCGGCACGACTGTGTACTTACGCGGCAGAAATCTGGAAACGCTCGGTGCGTTCACAACTGACGGCGCTGTAAAATACATGAAACTCAGCGGAAGCACGCTGCTCATCGGTGACGGAGAAAAAACGACCCTTGCCGTGGATATCAGCGACCCGGTTTCCCCGGAGCCGCTGAAGCTGACGGCGGCGGAGGGCTCGGTAAACGGGGACTACGCGCTGTGCGGCTCCAGGACAGCAAGCGGAATAAACATCACGCTGTACAAACTGGAAAACGGGAAGGCAGTACAGGCGGACAGCTTCACAAAGACGCTGAGTTCCACGGAGCTTGAAACGCTGAGCTTCTGCGGTGCAAACACCACGGTCATTGACGGCGCCGACTGCTGCGGAATGGCGTACCGCTGGTTTGACGGAGTTTCCGTCGTGGACGAATTCGCGGAGCTCGGCAGGTCGCGCAGCCTGCATACGATGTACGACGATAACACGGGATTCCGCGCGGCAGCCTCCACTGCTGACGGTCTGGTGCTTGTCAGCGGCTCAAACTCATAAGCTCTGAGGCGGGAAACTCCCGCCTCTTTTTTGCCTGCCTGTGTAATCGTATTCAAACTTATTGCAGAATTATTCACAGTTTACCGGGTTCATTTTTTGGCAGGTATACAAAAAAATATACGCTGGTTGACAAAAAAAAGACGGTGATATATAATTATTATGTACTAATAGATTTCAGGCCCCCCGGAGGTGCTTTTGTGAATAATAGGATCATAAAATTTACTGCCGCAGTTCTTGCCGGAGCCGCTGTGCTCACCGGATGCACAGGCGGTTCGGAAAGCTCCCAGCCACAGTACGCCACGGACGCAGACGGCAGGGTCGTCCCGATAACGGACGATTATGTCAAGCCTTCGTACACTCCAAGAAATGGCGGCTGGGCTCCGCTTGCCGAGGAGATAACCGGAGAATTCGGGCAGGAAACGGAAACCATGATACCAGCCGTGTTCCTCACCACCGAGGATCCGGACGCGATAACCAAGGAAGAATACGTCCCCTGCACCGTTCAGATAGACGCACACATGACCAACGGCGAATATGAAAGCACCGAAATACTCGCCGGACAGATACGCGGACGCGGTCACTCCACATGGGAATGGCCGAAGAAGCCATACAAGATAAAACTGGAGGACAAAACCTCCCTGCTCGGTATGTCCGAGGCAAAGCGCTGGGTGCTCATCGCGAACTACTCAGACGAATCTCTGCTCAGAAATACCGCCGCGTTTGAGTTGGCGCGTTCGCTGAACAGCTTCCGTTTCGTTCCGCACGCTATACCGGTAGACGTCTACATGAACGGCGTCTATCAGGGCGTATACACCCTTGGCGAGCAGCTTGAGGTCAGATCCTCAAGGCTGGCGCTTGACGACAGTCTGGCAAGCATAGAAACAGGCTATCTCATGGAAATCGGCGGCGCCGATCCCAGCGCTGACCAGAAAGGCTGGAACTGTTTTGACCTCCCGAGCGGCTGCGGCGTGAACATCCTGATAAAGAGCCCGGAAACGGAGGAGGACCCCAACTCGGACTACAACTGGGAGCAGAAGCACTTCGACTTCATCTACAAATATATGTGCAAGGCAGACGAGGCAATAACCACCCTCACCGACTACGAAAAGTACATCAATGTTGAAAGCTTCATCGACTGGTTCCTTGTGCATGAGCTTACTTACAACCTTGATTCCTGCTTCAGACGGAGCTGCTACATTACCAAACCGAAGCTCAATCGCCTTGAAATGGGACCCGTGTGGGATTTCGACCTTGCATTCGGCAATATGTACATGGATAACCCGAAATACGACGACTGGGCGACCATCGGCAGCATGGACGATGGCAGCTACATCGGCGTGACATGGTTCAATTACCTGATGACTGACGAGAGCTTCCGCGCCCGCGCCCGCGCCCGCTGGGACGAGGTAAAGGACGACATGACGCAGGCGGCATTCGACGCGATAGACAATCTCAAGCCGAAAATCGCTCCCTCTGCTGAAATGAACTTTACAGTATGGCGCACGCTCGATATCGCAAACGGATTCCAGCCGTCAAAAATGGCGTCGGAGAATACATACCTTGCACAGGTAATGTATCTCAGACGGTTCATTTCCAGCCGCAAGACCTGGATAGATGAAAATCTGTAATACGGAGTCCCCGCTTTTTCAGGCGGGGATTCAGTCTAACGGGAGCATACATTAAAGGAGATGATCTTTTGTCAGCTAAACTGTACATAGTTGAGGGACTGCCATGCTCCGGCAAAAGCACAGCCGCAGGTCATATTGCCAGGCTCACAGGAGGACTTCTGTTCGATGAGAACTGCGGAAATCACCCGGCAGACTACGAATTCAGCGCCTTTATCCCGGATAACGCGGATTTTACGGCGGACGAGCGCCAGATACTTGAGCCGCTTGCAAAGCACATCAGCGGCGGTATCACAGTTCCGCTGAACAGGCTGGAGGGCGGGCTTTTCAATAAGGCTCTGCAATACAAAATTTACGACTTCCTCGACTGGGAAACGGAGCGCACTGTAATGCTCGGAAAATGGCGCAGCTTCGCGGAAAACGCCGGGAATAACGTGTATGTGTTCAACTGCGTTCTTCTCCAGAATCCCATGTGCGAGACGATGATGAGATTTGATTTTCCGCTGGAAAAGTCGCTGGAATATATTTCTGAGATCTGCACGGCTGTCGCTCCGCTGGAGCCCTCAGTGGTCTATCTGAAAAGCGCCCGCATCGCCGAAAACATCAGGGCGGCAATTCCGGAGCGCGGCGAGGAATGGCTGAACTCCGTCATTGACTACCACTGTAACGGCGGCTACGGAAAGGCGCGCGGGCTCTCCGGATTTGACGGCTACATCTCCGCTTTAGAGGAGCGCCAGCGCAGGGAGCTGTATATTCTGGACAGGCTCCCTGTAAAAAAACTGATAATCGAGGAGCCGCAGGAGGACTGGGACGCGGCTTACCGCATAATAGACGAATTCACGAGGTAACATGGACATAATCATTGAAAAACTGACCACTGAAAATTTCACCGCACATTCCCTGGACGATTTCCGGCGCAGGCAGCAGGTAACCGAGGTATGGCGCAGGACGGAAAACGGCATGGAACTTGTCCGTGAGCCGTTCACAGAGGACTGGGACCCGGAGCTGCGCCGGAGCGTCGCCGCGCGAATGCTGGGAAACCTGGAGCGCGGGTATTTCGGCACCGGCGCGTTCGACGGCGGAAAGCTGATTGGCTGGACGTTCTACGGCAGCGAGCTTATCGGCGAACGCAAAAATTATGTGGAGCTCCATATGTTCCACGTTTCGGAGCCATACCGGGGCATGGGGATCGGGCGCAGGCTGTTTGAGACCTCCCTGCCGCTGGTGCGGGAAACAGGCGCGCAGCGTATCTTCATTTCGGCGCACTCAGCAAAGGAGAGCCAGGCGGCATACCGGGCGCTGGGGTGCGTTCCGGCGCGGGAATTCTTCCGGGAAGCCGCTGAAAGCGAGCCGTTCGATATTCAGCTTGAATTCGACCTGACAAAAGACTGACGTCTGTCGCTCAGTTGTATGTATTATTTTGCCTGTGGGTGAAATAATACAGCAGTAAGGAGTGATTAGATGTGATAACCGACAGCTTTACCTATATTGCCGTGCTGATCTTCATTGCGGCTGTACTCATATACCTGCCAAGGCTTTTCCCAGGAAAGGGCGCGCAGCGTTTTTTCAGCTTCGTGCCTCCCGTGGTGCTCATCTATATCGGAATGATGGCGCTCTGCACGCTTAAAGCGTGGAATCTTACGGCAACCTCGGCTGCGTATTCCAGCCTGAAAAATCCGCTGCTGTACGCCATGCTGTTTATCATGCTGCTGCGGTGCGATATGCGGAAAATCGTGCGGCTCGGCGGCAAAATGCTCACCGGATTCTTCGCGGCGGCAGCCTCGATACTGGTGGGATTCCTGGCGGCATTCGCGGTAATGCGCGGAGTCCTCGGCGAGGACGCATGGAAACCCCTCGGCGCCCTCTGCGGAAGCTGGATGGGCGGCGGCGGAAATATGCTGGCGATACAGGCGGCGCTTGACATCAGTGAAAGCGAAATGGCTTACGCGCTGGTGATGGATTCCATCTGCGGAACGCTCTACATCATGTTTGCACTGTGGGCAATCGGGTTTGCCGGGAAATTCAACCGCTGGACTAAAGCGGACACCCGCGCGATAGACTCCGTGGGGGCGGCGCTCAAAGCGGAATCTTCCGCCGACAGGCGCCCGCTGGCATGGCAGAATATCGCGCTGCTGCTCGGTTCGGGGCTTCTCGCCTCTGCGCTGTGCACGAAGCTCGGGGATATCATCGCGGGATACGCGCCGTTCTTCGACCGCGCCACATGGACGGTCCTTGCAATAACCGTGCTCGGAATAATTCTGGCAATGACTCCGTTAGGGAGGCTCCGGGGAACAGAGGAGATATCAAACGTGCTGCTGTATGTGGTCATCGCGCTGATAGCCTCCCGCGCGGATCTCAGCGCTGTCGGGAATGCTCCTGCATGGCTGCTGACCGGATTCATCATACTGGCGGTGCACGTCGGCATAATGCTCCTGCTTGCAAAACTGCTGAAGCTGGATATCTTCACCTGCGCTGTCGCTTCACTTGCGAACATCGGCGGAACTGCGACCGCTCCTGTTCTCGCGGGGGCTTACAGCAGCGCGCTGGTGCCTGTCGGGATAATCATGGCGCTGCTGGGATATGTCGTCGGCACCGGCGGGGGACTCCTGACCGCGCAGCTTATGAGCATGATATAAAAATCGGAGCAGGCGCTGTGCCTGCTCCGAAGCTGTTTTTACTGTTTCCACACGGGAGTAATCTTCATCTTTCCGTCTGCGTCGAACTTCGCTATAAGCTTGCCTATGACCGCCGCCGAAACCGCGATACAGCCTATCGCAACGCTGGTGCCCGGACGAAGGAGCATTACCAGCACTATCATTGAGGAATACGTCAGCACCAGTCTGTAAAAGTGCGGATTTACCTTGAAGATGAAGGAATACAGCAGATACATCGCACCGAGTATCACCACCGGACGCATATCCGGGGCAAGCCCGAGCAGAACCCCGAAGGAAGCGGCGATGCCCTTTCCTCCGTCGAAGTGGTGGAACACCGGGAATATATGTCCCATCACCGGAGCCAGCATTACGAAAACAAGCCCTGCGGACTTATCCGCGACCCTTAAATACAGGAACACCGGAAGGAACGACTTCAGCAGATCGCATATCAGCGTGAGCGCTCCGCACCAGAATCCACCGTAGGTGAACGCGTTGAACGTTCCGGGGTTCTTATCCGGGCTGTCCTCGGTGACGTCCCTGCCGCAGAATATCCTGCTGAAAAAACGCGCCGGGAGCAGACTGCCTGAAATATAGCCGATTATCGTATAAAACAACACCGTTGTCATTTATATCACCTCCGGGGGTACAGTAAACCTATTATTTCTGATTTCATTGTACTATATCCCTTGGAAAATATCAACGGACATTTCCGGGATTATGTCCGCAAAATTACACAAACGTGCAAAGTTGTGGATTATTTCGACTATTTTCGCCACAGTAAAAACCGAACTCCCCCTCTGTTTTTTTCACAGAGGGGGAGCCCGGATATAGGATCAAATGGGGTTTGATGAAACTGTCCTGTTACTCCTTTACAGAGCCTGTAACGAGGTTGCTGTAAATCGACTTCTGGAGGCAGAGGAAAACCACCAGCGTAGGTATGATACAGATGATGATACCCGCGAAGATGACCTCCCACTTTGCACCGTAAGGACCGATGAAACGGTACAGCGCCGTTGATACAACGCTGAGGTTATCGCCCGGCATATAGAGGTTTGCAGTGTAGAAGTCGTTGTAGATGGACACGAACTTGATCACAAGGACGGTAGCTATCGCGGGGCGCAGCATAGGAAGGATAATGCTGAAATACACCCTCGGATAGCTTGCGCCGTCAAGTATCGCGCTCTCGTCCAGCGAAGTGGAAATGTTATTCAGGAACTGAATGAAGATGTAGATCGAAATGATATCGGTTCCGATGTACAGTACGCAGGGAGCCGCAAGGGAGTTATAAAGTCCAAGCTTGCTGACTATCTGGAACACCGTTACCTGCATGGAGATGTTCGGCAGCAGCGCCGCCACAAGGAACACCGCCTTTACCGCCCTGGTGAACAGCATGTTGAATCTCTGGAGCACGAATGCGGTCATGGTACCGGTGATTATCGTACCGAAGCAGGAAACCGCGAGGATAATGAGGGTGTTCAGAAGACCCTGCATAACCTTACCATTTACGAACGCTATCTTGAAGTTCTCAAACTGGGGCACCGCAGGGAGCTCAAAAACTCCTGTGGAGATGTACTCCTCGTGCGTCTTGAATGCGCCGATGAGCACAACGATAAGCGGGATTATCACCACAAGGCAGCACACAGCCAGGAACACATATTTCAGTACCTGATAGAATGTGCGGGATAAACGGTACATCCTGTTTTCCGCGCTGACCGCTTTTTTCTTGTTTGTCGTACTGCTCATGCGCTATTTGTCCTCCCTGAAGAATGCCTTTTGTATGCCCGTCACTATCAGGATTATCGCCAGCAGGACTATCGCCATCGCTGCCGCAAGTCCTACCTTCTGATACTTGAAGGCGGTCTCTATCGTCTTGATTACGAACGTGCTGGTGCCGTTCTTGCCCTCGGTGATGATGTACGGGATCTCGAAAACGGATACCGCGCCCTTTATCGCGAGGATAAGCTGTAAGCCTACTATCGGACGGATACTCGGGAATACGATATACCAGAAGCGCTGCCATGCGTTTGCACCGTCAAGGTCAGCGGCTTCGTAGATATCCGGGGAAATCGACTGTATCGCACTGATGTACATGATTATGTCAAAGCCAATGTAACGCCAGATAGAAGCGAACACAAGGCAGAAATTTACGAGACTGGGTTCGCCGAGCCATCTTACAGGATCAGCGCCGAACAGCATGAGAATGCTGTTGAGCGTGCCCTCGGTGTTGGTTATTCCGTCGCCCTTCTGGAAGAATCGGCGGAAAATGAGCGAAACTGCAACGCCGTTCATCATGTAGGGGAAGAACAGAACTCCCTTGAAGAAGCCCGCAAACTTGATTTTTGAGCAGAGCACGGAAGCGATAAGGAGAGCCACCGCCTGCTGTACGAACGAACCAATAAGGTAGTAGATGGAATTTGCAAATGTCTGGAGATATGCAGAGTCCGTGAATATCCTCACATAGTTGTCGAAGCCGACCCATTCCCAGCTTACGCCGAGCTGATCACGCTTCTGGAAGCTGTATATTCCCATGTTTATCGCAGGAATTACAGTGAAAAGAACCAGCAGAACTACTGGTACGAGCAGAAACAGCAGCGTTGTTGTGTACTTCTGCCCGGTATAGCCCCTCAGCCACTGACCGAGCGAGCGCTTTTTAGCCGATGTGGACGTTGCCGCCATGAATACGTTCCTTTCATAGTTCCAGCTGCCCGCAAGGGACGCTTACGCGTCCCTCATGGTTAGCTGTGGAGAAATCTATGCAAAATGAGTATGGTTATCTTGGTTATCAGCCGTTAGCTTCAAGGTAAGCTGCGAGATCTGCGTTAGCGTCGCGGGTAGCGTTCCACTTAGCGTTGGTGTCGGAAACGATCTGCTTGAATGCGTCCTCGCCCTGGCCAGCGAATGCAGCCTCAGCCATCTTGATCTTGAAGTTGTCAGCGTCGCCCTGCCATGTACCAACCTCGGAATCGTTGTTGATAGCGTCCCAGACGCCTACGAGACCCTCGGGAGCAGCCTCTGTGATGAACAGCTCGCAGTCAGCGAAGTCGGTCAGGTAGTCAGGAAGCGCGGAGCCCTTGAGCGCGCAGATGGAGCCTTCCTTCTGTGCGAAGCCGCTCTCGCCTACGAACCATGTGATGTACTTCTTGCCGAGCGCCTTGATGTCGTCGGAACGGTTCTTGTTCACGCCCATGCAGTAGTCGGGAGCGGACTCAGCGTACTGCTTGCCGTCCTTGCTGAACGGAGCGGGCATATATCCGATATCATCGGGGTGGTCGCCGGCTTCCTTGAACTGGGATACTGCCCAGGAGCCCATAACCATTGTAGCAATCTTGCCTTCGTTGATCGCAGCCTTGCAGCCCTCCCAGTCGGTGGTCATCGGATCTTCCTCGTGGAGAGTGGGATCGGAGAACACATCGAACATCATCTTGTAAACCTCGTAGTAAGCGTCGCCCTCTACGAACAGGTCGCGCCTGGAGGTGAGGATATCGTTTTCATATGTGCTGCTGCCGGAAGCGGAGTTTACGAGGGAAGCCCACTGTACGAGGGTCCAGCTTGCGTCAGCGTAGTTGGTGTAGTAAGGAATAGCGTCTGTGTTTTCCTTGATAAGCTTCAGGTCAGCGATGAATTCCTCGGGAGTGGTAGGAAGCTCTGTGACGCCAGCCTCGCTCCATACGCGCTTGTTGTAGCAGATACCTCCTGCAACAGAGCCGAGATGCGCGATACCGTAAACGGTGTTGTCATACATTTTCTTGTCTGCCCAGTAGTATGTATCCTTGAGCTCGTCGAGGGTTCCGAGCGGCTCGAAGAAGTTGCCCAGATCCTTGATCTTAACTGTATCCGGAATCATGAGAACATCGCCGTAATCGGTGGTGCTCATCATTGTGGACACATCGTTTGCGTAATCTGTGAAGCCCTGATACTCAACCTTGCAGTTGTTAGCTTCCTCGAAAGCCTTTGTCATCTCTGCAAGGGAGCCGTCCTCAATACGGTCGGTACGGTGTGTGAGAACCTTGAGGGTGAGAGCCTCTCCGGAAGCGGCGCTGTTGTCTGCTGCGGGAGCGCTGCTGTTGTCAGCCGCAGAGCTGCCGGAAGCTGTGCTGCCGCTTGCTGTGCTGCTGTTGGTGTTGCCGCAAGCTGTCAGGCTGAGTACGGTTCCTGCTGCGAGGATACCTGCCATTGCCTTCTTGAAGTTCATAATGATACCTCCACTAAAACATCTTTAAGTAATTTGCGCAATAAAGGCTGTTACCTGATTGATGAGCTGTAAATTCCTTTATCACTTAATTGCAAGTTTATTTTAGCACAAATATTAGCTAAAGTCAACAGAGTAAATACAATTTCGTTAAAAAAATAAACTGATCTACAAAACTCTTGTACATAATGCACTAAAGGAGAGTGCTTTTGATTTTTTGCTTTATTTAGTTATTTGCTTAACTCCATCACTATTAGGAAATTAATCTGGAAATAACGTGTATTTAATGTGACGTGGTAATAAAAGTTGTGTTAAAATAATAACACATTCGCATTATTTAGTTAAAAAAGGGAGGAAAAATCCTCCCTTACGTCTTTTGATTTACGCTTTCCAAACCGTATAGTCCTCAATGGAGCTTCCGTCATGAAAAAACGCCCTCACCCTGACCTGATTCTCGCCTTCTGCCAGCCGGACGTTCTTCCATACGAACACAGTGTTCAGCCGCTCGTCCGGGTGTGTTCCCTGCCCGAGGGATTCCCCGTTCAGGAACAGCTCCGCAGAAGCCGCATTTGCATAAGCCTTAACCAGCGGAATCACCCCGGCACGCTCCCGGAAGCGCTTGTCAGCCAGCCGGCAGGTCTTTGCGCCGCTCCACACGGAACGGTAGAACCAGTAGGCATCCTTGGGAATGCGGTCGCGGGTGCAAAGCCCCTTGTCGTTGATACCCACCGTGTCGCCCTCCTTGCGCCCCGCCGCCGGGAAATCGAACATACACCACACGAACTTTCCCCACAGGTACTCCCGGCTGCCTATCTGCGCCCATATACGCTCGTGGAGCTCCGCCTGATAATTCTCGTAGTGCCGCTCGCCGTTGGGGTCTATGTCCGTCAGCCAGTCGACGCTGTCCTTGTGCTGGGATATCGCTCCACCGCCGCCGTATTCCGAAATGCACAGCGGGCGCTTCATGGACGTGGTATGCACCCGGTCGAACCACTCGCCGAACTGCGAGACATCTCCTGCCTCCTTGTACCAGCCGAAATAGCGGTTGTAGCCCACCGCGTCCGCCGGAAGCTCCGTGAACTTCCCCCAGAACTGCGCGTCCGCGTAGGCCACCGCGCGTCCGCCGCCGTGCTCCTTGATAAAGGAATACATCTCCTCATAGAGCGAAAAAACGCTGTCGGACATCTGGTATATCTCGTTTGACATTCCATACAGTATCACCGAGGGGTGGTTGTAGGTCTGCAAAACCAGCTCCCGCAGCTGGCTCAGCGCGCTCTCGCGAAATTCCGGCGAGATCCGCGGCTCCGCCGGTTCGCCGGGGCAGAGCTTTCCGATTATGCCTATCTCCGTCCACACGCACAGCCCAAGCCGGTCGCAGATGGAGTACTCCTCCGCCGCGTGCTGGTAGTGCACCATTCTGACCGCGTTGCAGCCCATGTCCCGGATTATCGAGTAGTCCCGCTCGCGCTGCTTTCCGGTCATCGCCCAGCCGCAGCCGCCGGAATCCTGATGATAGTTCACGCCGTGGAGCTCCGTATGCGTTCCGTTCAGGAAAAATCCCCTTTCGAAATCAAACCGGAAGTCCCTCACCCCGAACTGCTCTGTAACGCTGTCGACAGCCTCCCCGGCACACAGCAGCGTGACCTTCACGCTGTAAAGGAACGGCTGGCGCACTCCGTCCCAGAGGGTCGGCGAGGGTATCCGCATATCCAGAAGCTCCTCAGTCACCCCGTGCGCAGGAAGTGTGAGCTCCATTTCCGCGGAAACGCTCTCTTCTCCGCCGTAAATCTCCGCTCTGAGAGTTACCGGACGCTCCGCAGAGCCATCGTTCGCAAGCCGTATTCTCGCCCTGACCGCACCGTCCGGAGCCGCCGTGATATACACGCCGGAGGTTCCGCTGTCCATGAGGTCGATGTGCAGCTTGTCGGTGGAGATCAGCCTTACGGCGCGATATATCCCGCCCATCTTCGTGAAGTCGCCGCAGTCGCATATCGGCGCGATATATTCTGAAACAGCATTGCTGACGTACACAGTGAGTACATTCTCCGCGCCAACAGTCACATATTTCGTTATATCGAACCGGAACGCGGAATATCCGCCCTCGTGGGAGCCGGCGCGCTTTCCGTTCACGAAAAGGATCGTGCAGGTATTCGCCCCTGCAAACTCTATGAACACGCGCCTTCCGTAATACTGATCATGCGAAAGGACTACCCTGCGGACATAACAGCAGGCTCCCCGGAAATAACCCTCGGAATACGCCGCTGATTTCACTGCAGTGCCGGTGCAGTCCTCTGCGTTCCATGTGTGAGGTATATTAACGCGCTCCCAGCCGTTCAGGTCATGGAGCTGAACGGAGTGCTTCTTCATTGCCGCCGGGTCAGCGCCCTTCATGAACAGCCAGTCGTTATTTATGTATTCGCATATTCTTTCGCCCATATTCCCTGCCCCCCAGATACTATATTTAATATAGTTATACCATAAAAATGGAGTTATGTCAAGATTCCTGCAATGAGGATAAATCATAATCCCTATGCAAAACTGACCGGAGGATCGCCGTCCTCCGGTCAAGCTCCCATATTATGCGAACTGCCATGAATCGAACTCAAATCCGGAAGGTATCACGAAATAAACGTCGTGAACTCCGGATATCTCAGAGAACGCCCGAGCGTACACCGTCTGCCAGTCGTCGCCGCTGAACTCCACGGAAGCCGCCGCCGCGCCCTCGATGTTGTCAAGGTAGACGTCCACCCTGCCGGTGCCCTTTACTCTCGCCGCGAAATACTCCGCACCCCCGCCGAAATCAGCGCCGCGCACGCACAGCCACGCCCCCGCGCCGCTCTCCTTAGACTTGCAGGAAACCGTGATATTTCCAGGCTCGTCAGTCGGCGCGCAGGAAGTCCCGGCGCAAGCCGCCAGGGTTTCCGCCTGATTCGGCAGGAACGGGTCGAGGTTCTTTATCTGTGATACGCCCTCACGGGTAGCCGTTACCTTTTCAATGGTGACCGTATCCTCGTCCACCGAAGCCTCATTCACGCACAGGCTGCGGAATCTGCCGCAGGTGCCGAGGGATTTCTGCGGGAACAGCGAATGATAGAACAGATAGTACTTCCCCTGATACTTCTGGAGATGAGTGTGGTTGTTGCTGTACTCCAGCCCCGCCTCGCCGGGATTCTTGAAGTAGTAGTCCCGGTATACCCAGCTGTCCGGGTCGAGCGGGGTCTTTGTGGTCATGTAGGACATACTGCACTGAGGCGGCGGGTAAACTCCCTCCACATCCCAGTCGGCGGAATGGGTGCTCCAGTCGTTGTTATATGTGTAAACGTAGGTTCCGTTGATATAGTTCAGCTCGCTTGCCTCGAAATTGAACCTGGACGGTATCTTCGCTATCTCGCTGTCGATGCTAAGCATATCGCTGCCAAGCCTCACTATGCGTGAGCCGCCGTCGCCGCTGCCGAATGCAAGCCAGCCGGTGCCGTTGTCGTCAATGCATACTCCCGGGTCAAAGGGAGAGGAACATCCGTTCAGTTCCGGCGTGTTTCCGTCAACAAGGGAGGTTCCCAGCGGGTCGGACCATGGGCCTGTCGGTGAGGTCGCCGTAATGACTCCGGTGCCCCAGCCACTGTTTGAGAAGTACAGGTAGAAATGCGTCAGACCGTCCTCCTCCACCCGGGAGGTTATGGACGGAGCCCAGGAAGCCAGAGCCCACGGGCATATCTCACCGACATCTATCGTGCCGTGGTAGGTGTAGTTCACCATATCGTCCGTGGATATCATCACAAGGGATTTTATGTGCTCATAGGTGTTCTTCCCCTCCGCGCCGACAGCCTCGTACTGCTGGTGGTCGTTGGTGCCGTAGATGTACAGCCTGCCATCATACTCGACCGCGGTGGGATCGGCGCAGAATATATCCGACAGAAGCGGATTGGATTCCGCGGCGGTCTTGGAGTAAGTATCCGGAAGCGATGTCACGGTGATATCCCCGGAAACGGACTGCACGATCTCTCCGCCGAGGGAAAATTCCGGCTGCGCGGGAGTCTGGCTCTCAGATGATGTGCTCACGCTGCATGAGCATAACAGCGCCGTCATTATAACAGTAAGCACAGATTTGATATTATTCATAACTGCTCCTTTCAGAATACGGTTTTCAGAGATGACCTGAATATATTATACACCTGAAACAGACGAATCTCAATGCACCTCAGCGACAACAAGCAGCACAAAACTGCCATGAATCACAACAGCATGAAAGAATATCATTGACATAAACTGAAAAATGTGATATGCTTATTTAAGACAAACAAAAGGAAGGACATACCATGACAAACACGAAAAAGCTCAGGAACTGCCTGCTCCTGCTGCTGACGGCGATAATATGGGGAATGGCGTTCGTTTCACAGCAGGCGGGAATGGACTTCATGGGGCCGCTGACATTCACAGGCTCCCGAAATATAATAGGAAGCGTGGTGCTTATCCCTGTTATACTAGTTCTCCGCGGAAGGGCGCCCAGGGCGGAGCGGACTCCCCTGCCGGTAAGGACGACCATCATCGGCGGATTATGCTGCGGACTGGCGCTGACAGCGGCTTCGCTGTTCCAGCAGTACGGTCTGACGATGACCACCGTTGGCAAGGGTGGATTCATTACGACGCTGTACATAATCATCACGCCGATACTTGGTCTGCTGTTCCGCCGGAAAGCTCCTAAAGCGGTGTGGTTCTGTGCGGTGATCGCGGTTTTCGGAATGTACCTGCTGTGCGTCGGCGAGGAGAGCTTCTCTGTTTCCACAGGAGACCTGCTGGTGCTGGCGAGCGCGGCAATATTTGCGGTGCATATTCTGATCATCGACCACTTTTCCCCGCTCACGGACGGAGTTATACTGTCCTGCATTCAGTTCTTCGTCTGCGGAGTCATCAGCACGGTAGGGGCGTTCATATTTGAGCAGCCATCATGGGAACAGCTCGTCAGCGGAGCAGTTCCGGTACTGTACGCAGGCGTGCTGTCCTGCGGCGTAGGCTACACGCTCCAGATAGTCGGTCAGAAAGGCGTGGATCCTACCGCGGCTGCTCTTATCCTCTCGCTGGAATCCGTGGTTGCCACGATATCCGGCTACGCCGCCTATCGCATCGGATTCCTCAAGACCGACCAGACGATGACCGCCCGACAAATAGCCGGCTGCGCCGTGGTATTCACTGCGGTTATCCTCGTTCAGCTCCCATGGGAACGCATATCGCAGAAGCTCAGAAAAACCCAGAAGCAATAAAATCCAGAAATCGGCTCCGGACAGCCGATTTCTTTTTTTCGCTTTTTTTCATATTTTTTTGGGAAAGTACTTGACAAACCTTTTTTTCTGTGGTATAATATATCACGTTGAAACTACTGGGTGTGGCGCAGATTGGTAGCGCGCTACCTTGGGGTGGTAGAGGCCGCAGGTTCAAATCCTGTCACTCAGACCAACACAAAACCGCTTTGTAATGCCGAATAAGGCTTGCAAGGCGGTTTTTGTTTTATGCGAGAAAAATCCCGATAGTGCGCTATTAGTGCGCCATTGCCGTTAAATCTCCCTTAACGGCACTTAACAACACGATACAAAGCCGCTCCGGTTCCGGACGGCTTTTCTGCTTTCATGAGATGTTTTTCTCCTTTTCAGCAGGCTTTTGCAGCAGCATAATATCAAGGGCTTTAGCCGCCTCTACGTCCGCTTCTTCCGGAACATGAAGGCTGTAATGTAGTGGTTTCTGTTATTTTTTCAATTTCTACCGGTAATTTCAGCTGATGTGCTGTATAATGGTCTTGTAGGTTTTGTTTTCTCATAATTACATTATACCGCAAAAAGGCTGCATCCTTTCTTTTTCGGGATGCAGCCTTTTTCTTTTGGGAACCTCTAAAAACCGTTACTCAGCGTTCTTCAGGGCTTCGCTCTTTGAAACCTTTGCGACCTTTCTCATCTGGAGAAGCGCCACCACAATGTAGCACCCAAGTCCGGTGCAGAACATTACGATGTATGTCATCGGACTGATGGAAAGCGGCAGATATCCGGTCATCACAGTGTAAAGATATCCGCTGAAAATCGCTTTCGTAGCGAAGCCGATAAACGGTATTGAAATCAGGAGTCCCAGAATTACCGCGATAGTCGTGGAGGCAATGTACAGCGTGGCTATTTCGCCGTTTCTGAAGCCAAGTATCTTCGTCATTGCAATGGACTGGAAATTCCGCTCGATGACCTGCTTGCACAGGATGTACACAACGATTATGAAGAACAGCGCGCCGAACCACTTTATCAGGTTCATCATTCCGCCCATGGATACCATAAGCTGAGTGGAAAGCTTCGTGTAGTCGCTTGCCGTTATCACCGACGCAACGTCGTCATCCGGGAGCTCGGTCAGCTCATTGTCAGAGAAGTATCCGGTGAAATAACCCTCGTCCTTGCCGAACGTGCGGTCGAAATCGTCTATGTTCATGAATACCGCAAGCGAAGAATCATAGTCGTAGACTCCCGCTATTTCCAGCGTATACGAGGTATCGCGCTTGTACTTTTCGTCCAGCGTGATGGTATCGCCCTCGTTCAGACCGAACTTCACGCTGACGCCGGTGGATACAAGCACCTTTCCCCGTGGTATGTCACCGGATATGTACCTGCTGTCCCTTACTGCGCCGTAAACAGTGACGCTGTCGGTAAGGAATCCCGGCTTCGTGTAGTCATAGGACGCCATCGCGAATTTCTCTGCGTCAGGATCAGTTACCTCCGCCGCCTCTTCGCAGTCGTAGAGAACATACTGGTACTCGCTTATCATGTCCCTGACAACGATATCCTGATACTCGGTGAGCATTCTCGGCATCATGTCGCCGAAAGCTATCAGAACGGAGCCGAACAGGATACCGATTATCATTACGATGTATCCCGGCAGGTTGGTGAAGAATATCCTCAGGCTGAATCTGGTGCGGAAAGGTATCTTTGTATTCAGCCGCATAGCCTTTTTATTGCGGTTCTTGCGGAGGTCGTGCCGCAGGAATTTCAGCGGACTGAGCTTCAGGCGGGAGGTCAGCACCAGCAGATTTATTATCAGCATGAGCACTATCGGCACGACTGTCGAGAGAACGAAAGCCGAAGCGTCCCATACCGTCTGATAATCAGTGAGGGAATAGCTGCCGCGGTAAAGGCTGACGCAGTAGTCCTTCATGACGGTGTATCCGAGGACATTGCCAACCACAGCCGCTATCAGCGTAACTATTATCGGAAGAACCATGTAATGGCGTATCAGCTCGCCCTTTGTGTAGCCGGAAGCGCGCAGCGTACCGATAACCCCCGCCTCCATGGTGATGGTGTTGGAGATGGTGACGGCGAATATGAACGCGATAAGCGCGATCATCATATAGCACATGACCATCGTGCCCGCTTCATCGCCGCCGATATCGTCTATCGAGAATGTAACAGCCTGATTCATATAGCGCGGAATGTAGTTATCCACCGCGATTATATCGGTCTTGTCTATCTCGTTCTCGAATTCCTCGTCGGCGGGCATTTCAAAATCCCTGCCGTTTAGCTCCGCGTCAGCCGCGTTCTCGACTATTCCGAAAAGGAAGTCGTCAAGCTGCACGGAGAGCTCCCCGCGGCGCGGCTTTTCCACGGAATCAAGATAAGCGTCCTTAAACTCATCTTCCGTAGGTCCGGAGTACTCCTCGCCGCGTATCGCCGCGTCAACGGAGCGCTCTATTATGCTGAACGTGAAATCGTCCACGTCAACTGAAAGCTCGGATTTTTCAGGCTTCTTCACCTCATCAAGATAGTGGCTGACAAGCTCCTGCCGGGACGGCATTTCAGCCTCCCCGCCGGAAAGAATTGCGTTTACCGTGCTCTTTATCAGCGAGAAAGTGTAGTCGTCAACGTCAACGGAGAGGTCCTCCTTTGACGGCTCGGCCCCGGTGCTCATGAGTATCTGCGCGTACTCTGCCGCGCCTGCCTGCGCGTTTTCGGAAACCTCGGTCAGCTTTTCCTCGATGGACTTCTGGTAGAGCTGCGCGTATTCCTCGCCGCCCTTTTCCGCATTTTCTGTGACCTCGGATATCTTGTCCTCGAAATTCTTCTTGTAGATCTCGCCGTATTCCTCGCCGGCCTTTTCAAGACGGTCGGTGAGCTCGTCCACCTGAGCCCTGACTATCGCCTCGTCGTAGTCGGTCAGCTCGTCCTTTACCACGTCAAGGAACCTGTCGGAGCGCTCCGCCGCTTCAATATCATCAGCGGGAGCGGTATTATACAGCCAAGCGTAGTTGTACTCTATATTTTTGCTGTCCATGGAATCGAATCCCGCGCGGGTCATTACCGCAACGGAAAAATGCACGGAATCAAACATGGAATCCGTATTGCTCTGGAACAGCGTACTGTAATCCGGAAGCGCGATAAATCCTGTGATATCAAGCTCCCTGCCTTTTATGGTGATCTTATCGCCTACGCTGATATCATTGTTCTTCGCAAATACGCGGTCTATGGCTATCTCGTCATCGGAGCCCGGTAGTTCACCGCTGAGCAGGCAGGGCGTGTTTATCGCGTCCTCCTGACTGTAAACGCGCACCACCGCTCCGTCCGCGGAGGATTCTTCATCGAAATAGAAGTTGTCGTACAGCTTCATTTCGCCTTTCTGCTCGAATTTGGAGCGCATCTCCGCAGGCATGGGCTTGTCAAGCGTGATGTGACCGTCCTCCAGGGTGTACTTCTCAAAGCTGTCGTAATATGCCTGTTTCAGGCTCTCATTGGATACCCTCATGCCGGAGCATATCGAAATCAGCAGCACCATCATAATAAATATCGCCGCGTATTTCGCCCAGTCCCTGGCGAGCTCCCGCGGGAGACGTCTGTTAAGCGGATTTCTCATCGTCACCCTCCATTACCAGTCGAGCTCGTCAGCAGTGAGCCTGTGCCCGTTCGTTACGACTTTTCTTATCATGCCGTCGCGGAGCTTCACTACCTTGTCGGCCATGTCCTTTATCGCCTCGTTATGGGTCACCATGATGATAGTGGTGTTGTATTTCTGGTTGACCGTTTCAATGAGCTTCAGTATCTCCTTGGAGGTGTTGTAGTCCAGAGCGCCGGTAGGCTCGTCGCACAGCAGTATATCAGGATTCTTGACGATGGCGCGCCCGATGGAGCACCTCTGCTGCTGTCCTCCCGAAAGCTGCGACGGCAGCTTGTGGCGGTGCTCATACAGTCCCAGAGTTTTCAGGATTTCGTCAACGTCAAGCGGGTGGTCGCTGAGGTAAGCGCCGGTTTCGACATTCTCCTTGATGTTGAGGTTAGGTATGAGGTTATACATCTGGAATATGTATCCAAGATGTCTGCGGCGGTAGTCCGTAAGCGCCTTTTCCTTCATGTTCTCTATTTTCTCGCCGTTAATCGAAATGTACCCGCTGTCAGCGTCGTCGATACCTCCGATTATGTTGAGCAGGGTAGATTTTCCGCTTCCGGACGGTCCGAGAAGAACGCAGAATTCTCCCTTTTCCACGCTGAAGCTTATCCCTTTCAGCACGTCCACCTTGCTTTCTCCGGTGCCGTAGCTTTTCCTGATGTCGCTTATCTCAATAAACATGACCACAGTTCCTTTCGTAATTACCAGTATCATTTGAACGTTTGTTCATGTGTTCATTATATCATTCTTACTGTAAAAGTCAAGGCTTTTACTGAAAAAACAGAATATATA
>CAKSPH010000037.1 GCA_934481355.1 uncultured Oscillospiraceae bacterium
GTTAACTGTCCGATGTAAAAGAAAGGAAAAATATATGCTCGAATTAAGAACCTATTCCAGAAATGAACTTGCAGAAGCACTGAAAATCAAGAATGATAACCAGCGTATTAAAAAGAAGCTGGAAACAATGGCGGTGGAATATAAAGTCAATGGGCGAGGTGCTAACTGTTCCTTTGAATTGACCTGTTTACGCCATGAATTCAAGGTTTATTGCATGATGGAACTTGGATTTAGCGGACAGTACAATTATGACAAGCTAAAAAGGTTTACATATTACTTCCTTAGCGACGAAGAATTCAGAAAGCAGACACCTGCGCAGATGGGTAGAGCATTAGACTGTTCTCCTGCTTGCCGCCAGACAATAAAGAAGTGGAAAGATATGTATATGGAACTTAATCTGTTTATAGAAGATGATCGTGACTGTTATTATTTTAGCACGCTTGGTGATATGCGTAAAGAGATAACAAGGGAACAATACTTGAAAGCATGGGACATTTACTGGAAAACGAAATATGAATTCGACTGGGAGTATGCTTCACAGAGAGTTATAGATTACATAGGCGGCTTCCCTAGAAAAAGTAAAAAAGTTCTGTTCAATGCTTTTTATGGAAAAATTATTGATAATCTGGTCAGTTATGCATTAAAAAGCATTGAAAGCGAGGTCGCGAATGCTTCAATTGCTGAAAAGAATTTTGAAAATAATACAGAAGAAGCCGCTCGGTGAGCGGCTTCGCAAGAGCACAAAGAAAGGAGGTGATTATATGACCGAACTAGAGTGGGCAAAAGAAAACCACATAAGGAATTTGCAAAATCTAACAAATGGGAAATCTGCTTTTGAGAACTACAAGGACTTTAGGGAACGGCAAAAGCAGAGAAGAAAAATTCAGCGCGAACAGGAGCAATTAAAGATAGACGAAAAGGCATTGATTGAAGAAGTTCGCAAGGTTGCGGAAAAAGAAATAGGTTTAGCAATTCAGAAGATGTTCAAATAATCAATGCGGCAAGCTTGTTTATCCGGTAAAGAGTAAGGCTTGCCGCTCTTTTTTTGTTCTGTTGTCATTGTGCTGATTTTAGTTGTATCGAAACTATCCGAAAACCGATTTCTGAAATCAAATCTGGTTTTGGTAAGTGTACGAGCCACGAAAAGGGAAAAGTTTAAAATGGATTCTGGATTTCCCGAGATATAGCCCCTATTTATTGAGAGAATCGAGATACACTTCAACCAATCTAAATGCAGTTTCCCGTTCTTTTGCTGAATATTCATTAAGCCGCTTGAATAATTCTTCCTGCTGAATGTCAAGTGTTGCTTCGGTATCTACAAAGATTTCGTTAGGAGTAATATGCAAAGCGTTGCAAATACCTATCAATGTTTCGGCACGCATATTTGATGAGCCACGCTCAATATCTGCATAGGTTCTGTCAGATAGATTTGCCCGTTCAGCAACTTCCGCTCTTGTCAACCCCGACCTTTTTCTGATTTCATACAGCTTATTTCCAATTATATGCATATTTGCGACAAGCATTTTTCTTCCTCCTTTTGTTGCGTATATATGAATTATACTTCCTATTTATCTTGACAAATAGGAAGAAAAGGTGTATAATTTAAGAAGAATAGTTCCTGGTCTATTCTGAACAACAATATTTTATAACAGAAAGGGATAGGTATTATGAAAAAGTGGTTTTCAGCATTGGAAATTTGTTCTTGTGTATTCTGCTTTGCAGGCTGTACCAACATCAATGAAGAGGATTTACAAAGCAGCAATCTGGTAGAAAAAATCGAGCATTTTGAAGATAATAGCTATATTTTGGCTACATCGTTTTTTGCTTGATTCAACAATTTGAAATAATGAGGTGATATTATGGTAACTATACTTTCCAAAAAGCAATTCGTGTTAAATATTGTTTATGCGGCTTTGGCAGTTATACTGCTTATATTCTCTTGCACATTGAATGTCGCAGCATATGAATATGTAGGCGAGCAGACACTATATAAAATATATGACTTATCTGCTTTAATCATTTCGTCAGTGCTTTTGGCGTTAGGGGCAGCGACCGTATTTTCATTTATTGGTAAAAAGATTCCGTTTCTAATTTCTAATCTTATCTATTTTTGCGTTAATACGATCTGCATAGTATCTATCTTTAAGCACGGCGAAACGCTTGTAGGTTTATACATATTTATAGCCGCGCTTGTATTGATGTTATTATTGGTTATATTACAAATGTCCCTAAAATTTGATACAAGCTTTATGAAGGTAGCTTATACGTCGAAAGAGGTTGTGTTTAACGTTTTCTTTTCTATTTCAGTAATGGTAACATATCTGTTTATGAAAGCATTTTGCGTTGTAGAAGTTACAATAATCCCCAACTACTATGCGGCATGGAATTTCTTCGGTACTTTTGACAGAAGTTATGTATCAGTAAGTTATTTTGAAGCAGCATTTTTAATTGTATTAACTGTATCTGCAATTTTGTTTTGGTATAAAAAATATAAAGCAGCATTTGCATTTACTATGATTTATGCTCTTATGTTTTTAATTTCGTTCTTTAAAAATATTGATTGTCCGCACAGGACGTCCGCTTTTCCCGTTGTTGCGATAATCTCCTGTGTTCCTATTGTTCTTGCGGTAATCAAATTTAAGGGCTGCATTAAAGTGAATGCTCAACGAAAGAAAGAGGAACTTGACCTTATGCTGAAAGAGGGAATAATCACTCAAGAAAGTTACAATGAAAAGCTAAACGCCCTCAATCTAAACAATAAATAAAGAAAAACGCAGGACAAAAAATCCTGCGTTTCTCTTTGCAATATTATCCAAATATTTAACCTCATATATTTATTATATAATGTTAATAACTTGAATAAAATAAATCTTCATGCCACTTGCCATTGCATTGGATATATAAATTATTGACAAGACCTCACTTCTTTTGCTATAATAAAGAAAAACGGCAAAGGAAAAAATATGACGAACGAATCAACAATAGAAAGCGGTCACGGCAGAAAGAACAACCAAAAACTCAAACCCTATCTTGTATTGCAGTATCTTTTGAAATATACAGATGAAGATAATCTGGCTTCTGCTTCTGATATTATCGGATTCCTTGAAGATTGCGGAATTTATGCGGAGCGCCGCTCAATTTACAGAGATATTGAAGATATCAATAAAATAATCTGGCTTCTGGAAAACGAAAGCACTATTGATGAAGCCGAAGCCACTCTTGCTACTGATGAAACAGAAAAGCTTGTGCAGTATGACAAGAGCCGCAAAGGATTTTATGTGCGGCAGACACGCTTTGATCTGGACGATATCCGCATTTTGGCAGAGTGCGTATATTCCTCAAAGTTCATTTCACAGGGACAGGCAGAGCGGCTTGTTGATGTGATTACAGAGTTCGTCAGTATTTATCAAGCTGACAAGATAAAACAGGATTCATTCCTAACAGATCGGGTAAAAACGAACAACAAGCAAGTCTTGAACAATATCAGCCGAATAAACGAAGCAATCAGTGCAAAAAATCACGCGCCCGAACAGATAAGTTTCAAGTACCTTAAATGCTCTATAAACAATGTGAATGAGCAGCTTGAACGCAGAAACGGCAACAGATACATTGTCAGTCCCTACAAGCTTCTGATAAACGAGGGGAATTATTATCTCCTTGCGTTTGAGAGCCGCTCACAAAAGATAAAAACATACAGAGTTGACCGCATGAAAGACGTTCAGCTTCTGGGAGTGCCTAGAGAGGGCGCGGAAGCCTTTTCCGCTGTTGAAATAGAATCATATGCTCAGAGGACATTTTCCATGTTCGGCGGCGAAACGCAAAGAATTACGATTCACTTTGTAAATCCGCTTCTTGATACTGTTGTAGACCGCTTTGGAACAGCAAATGTGATTTATGGAAAGGTTGACGGGGATCATTTCAGCATTAACACAAAGGTGAATATCAGCGATCAGTTCTTTTCATGGCTTTGCAGTTTTGGAAAACGTGCAAAACTTGTTGCTCCTGCGCCAGTGGTAGAGGAATTTAAGCAGTTCCTTGATAAAATTCGTAATATGTATGAATAAGCAAGAGCCGAAAGTTACACGCTTTCGGCTCTTTTTGTTATAGGTTTTCTATGTTGTTCCGCAGAACGTCAATTCCGGTTTTGGAAACGGCAATATAATAGCGCTGCGTCACTTGAATATTTCCGTGCCCCATCTGGTTACAAAGCAAGTGAGTTGGCGTGTTCATTTCTGCCATTAAAGTTCCGTATGTGTGCCGCAGATAATGATATTTGAACTTTATCCCTAGTTTGCTTTTTATTTCTCTTGTGGGATATTTAAAAGAATTAACGGTTTGTATCTTGCCGTCATACAAACAGTTGACAAGGGCTGTCGAGGATATCTCCTTTCCGTCCAGATCTTGAATCATACGTTGATTTTGTTTGCGCAGAGCGGCGTATTCTATTTCATTTTTCTGCCGCTCGACTGCCAGTGTCTGGAAATGTTCTTTCAATGCGGCGCACATATATAATGTTCTTTTTGAGTTGTGAGTTTTAGGGGAAACAAGCTTGATAAGTCCGTTCTGATACTGCATTTGACGGTCTATTATGATTATTCCGGCTTCAATGTCCACGTTATCCCACTTCAGCCCGAAGCATTCGTTTATCCGCAAGCCGCAATACCGCCCCAGAAGATAAGCGGTTTCTGCGTTTGTTCCCTTGAAATATTCATCAAGAGCAGAAAGTTCTTCTCTGCTGAACGTGACTATTTCTGTATCATCTTCTGATTTTTGTTTTGGCATTTTAATTTTGGTGTTCTTATTAACACACAGCTTGTTGTATGTATCAACATCAAGGTAGTTTCGGGAATACGCCTGTCCGAATATCAGATAGAACATTTTGAGAAAGCTTTCAGTGTACTGGAATGAATATCCATTCACGAAATACAATTCAGAAAGGAAGTCGCTCACTTCCGCAACAGAAATACTATCTACAAATCGTTTCCCGAAGCGTGGACAGATATGGTTTTCCCATAAGCTGTCCTGCTTTCTGATAGTCTGGTAAGCCTTGCCAACTCTGCCGTTCTCGCGGTACTCCTTGAAAACATCTGACATTGTACGGCGCACTATCTTTTCAGTTCGCTTCATGTCAGTGTGTGCTTCTTTGATTGCTGTTTCTCTTGCCTTTGCCGCCGCCTTTTTGGTAGGAAATTTGTTGCCGTTTTCATCTCTGGTTTTGCGCTGTGATATCTGCTTTCCGTCAATGATAACTGTAAAGCGAAATCCCCATGAATTGTCACTGTTCTGAAATACCCCATTCTGCTCTTTTGCCATTGAAATCACCTCAAAAGTTGTAATAAAGTTGTAAAAACTCTTTACAAACTAGTAAGAAGATTTACAAGACTTGTTAAAAGTTGTTTCAGAGATTTGGCTTGACAAAAGGCTTTAAAGGCTCTCAACCTCGACGCTATCCACGACACAGTTCACGAGATGGCAAAGGACGAGGCAAGACACGGAAAGGCTTTCGAGGGTCTGCTGAACAGATACTTCAAGTGATCCTTCCAGAATAGGAAAAAGCTCCGGGCGGTTTCGTCCGGAGCTTTTGTTTAGAGGTGACCTTTATTCAGCTCTCTTTGCCATTTCGGTGTTGTACTGGAGCTGCGTAATTTCGCCCTTTGAGAGCAGCTCACTGAGCTGGTCGTCCGTGTAGCTGTAAAGCTCGCTGGAGCTTATCTCGGTGCTGGAATCCGATGTGTCCGCGCTCTCTGAAAGGGGCTGCGCCCCGGAGGTCTGCTCCTGCTCGGTGCTCTCCCCGGTGAGGTACTGCTGAGCTTTTTCGCTGAGCTCCACGCGGTCGGTCTTGGGGGGCTGGGTCTGCGTGGTTCCAGAGGTCTGCTTTTCCTGTGCGGACTTCACCCCGGACAGCCTCGCGGAGGAAATGCTGTCTGCGCTGTTTGCGTCAAGTGTAATGGTCATGGTGATTCTCCTTTGTCCGTTTTCCGTGAAATGATTCCATTTCGCTGACCTCATTCTAGCACCGGTTACGGCGCTTTGTCAATTTAAAAGAATATCATTGCGTGCGAAAATCAATATTTCATTCCGCTGTCACGGAATTTACACAGCATTGTGGGTAAATGTTACCTTTGCGGCGGTATAATGCACAGTTCCCCCGGTGGATTGATGTTGACGTTTTCCCCGGAATATGTTACAATATATTCCGGAGAGATATTCTGGAGGTAAAAATGTCAGCTAAAAATAAACAAAAGAATACCGGAGTAAAGAAGCAGAAAAAGCGCCGCGGGCTCACGCTGCTGAAAAAGGGGCACAAGGGTCTTGTATACGCGCTGTTCAGCCGTTTCGGGATAGTCGTGCTTCTGCTGCTGGTACAGATAACGATATTCGTGGTGATGTACAACATTTTCAAGGATTACATCCCGCATTTCTATATTTTTTCCACGGCGTTCACGGTGGCGATGGTGCTTTATCTCATCAACAGCCGCATGAATCCCTCGTCAAAGATAACGTGGCTGGTAATAATCATGGTAATGCCGGTTTTCGGTTCGCTGCTGCTGTGGTATATTCAGAGCGACATCGGGCACAGGGCGCTGAAAAAGCGCGCCGACCAGCTTCTTGACGACACCATGGGTATCATCCCGCAGGACCCGGAGGTAATGCGCCTCTTCTCGGAGGAGGCTCCCGGGCCGGCTTCCACGGCGGTTTTCATGCAGCGCAGCGGCTGCCGCCCGGTGTATTCCGGAACGGACGCGGTCTATTTCCCGTCCGGCGAGGCTAAATTCGAGGAGCTTCTGGAACAGCTCCAGAAAGCGGAGCACTTTATATTTCTCGAGTACTTCATCATAGACGAGGGCGTGATGTGGGGGCAGATACTCGAGATACTGGCGCAGAAAGCGAAGATCGGCGTTGACGTGCGCGTGATGTACGACGGCACCTGCGAATTTTCAAGGCTCCCGCACAGCTATCCGAAGAAGCTGGAGTATTTCGGGATAAAGTGCAAGGTGTTCGCGCCGCTGTCGCCGTTCGTTTCCACACACTACAACTACCGCGACCACCGGAAGATCCTCGTTATCGACGGAAAGACGGCGTTCACCGGCGGCGTGAATTTCGCGGACGAGTATATCAACGAGATACACCGCTTCGGCCACTGGAAGGATACCGCGATAATGCTTAAGGGCGAGGCTGTGCGCAGCTTCACGCTGATGTTCCTCCAGATGTGGGAAATGACCGAGAAGCAGCCGGAGCTTGAATACGAGAAGTTCCTGACATACCCGGCGGACCCCGACCCGCTTGCGGACGGGTTCGTGCTCCCATACGGGGACTGCCCGCTCAACGGCGAGAAGCTCGGCGAGCGTATGTACATGGATATCCTCAACCGCGCGGTGAACTACGTCCACATAATGACGCCCTACCTCATACTTGACGGAGAGATGGAAACGGCGCTGAAATTCGCGGCGGAGCGCGGCGTGGACGTCCGGATAATTCTCCCGGGGATACCGGACAAGAAGATAGCCTATTCGCTGGCAAAGACTCATTACCGTTCGCTTATCGAGTCCGGAGTGAAGATATACGAATACACCCCGGGATTCGTCCACGCGAAAGTGTTCGTTGCGGACGACAGGGAAGCGGTGGTAGGCTCGATAAACCTCGACTACCGGAGTTTCTACCATCATTTCGAGTGCGCGGCGTATATGTACGGCACCGACTGTATCCCGGATATCCGCGATGACTTCTTTGAGACACAGCAGGAGTGCCGCGAGGTAACTCCGGAGATCATCAGGCATGAGAATCTGCTGATGAAGATTACGGGGTTCATCATGAAGGCGGTCGCCCCGCTGATGTGATTTCAGAGTATATGAAGAAAAGGGAGAGCCGGAGCTCTCCCTTTCTTAATTATGCCGTGATGAGATCACTGGATAAGGTCGCCGTAAACAACGCCCAGACCAAGAGTGCTCATGTAAACCCTGCCGTAAACGTTCCAGTCGCCGTATACGAACTTTCCGTTGCCGGTGCCGCCAAACTGGAGATTATCGTCATTTATGCGCTTCCATGTCGCGCCCTCGTCCTCTGACCAGTAAAGTCCCACCGGGTCCTCGGAAGTGGGCTGTCCCCAGATGTAGATAGCCTCGGGGTCGCCGTCGTTCCTGCCTCTGCCAAGACCCACCATCTGGCAGTTGGAAACAGTATCTATGTGCTTGAACGTCTGACCGTGGTCCTCTGATACCTGAAGTCCCATTGCGCAGAAGTATATCTTGCCCTCAACGCCTGCGACTACCGCCGGACGTGTGGAATTGAACACCGTCAGGTCGTTGTTCGCCGTGAAGGTCTTTCCGCGGTCGCTGCTGTAATAGAACGCGCTTCCGCTGGAGGCGTACACATACTCGGGATTTACCGGGTCTGCGATTATACGCTTGCAGCTGAGTCCGCCCTCGCACTTTTCCCAGGTCTCGCCCTTGTCGTCGGTGCGGAAGATGAACGCGCCGTTGTCCGGAGCCCAGTAGAACGTCTTTCCGTCGGCGGATACCGCAACGGAGCCGCCGTGCGCCGCGCCGGTGTCCAGCGGGGAGTTCTTCACGTTGTTCCATGTTGCGCCGCCGTCCTCGGTGTACCAGAAGTCGTTGCCGCTGGTGGAGTTCGCAGCCTTTACCCAGATATCGGTGCTTCCCATTGCAACGCCGAGTCCGGTCATGGAGCCTGCCGCGCTGCTGTGCATGGTTCCGAATTCAGCGGCGTCGTCCTGCGCGAAGCCGTCGTAGTCGGCAGTAACGGTGACGAGCTTTCCGCCGGGAATGCTTACCAGTTCGTAGGGAACAGTTTCCTCAACGCCCTTGCCGAAGAAGTGGAACTCCGGCTTTTCGTCCCAGATGTTGTCGGAAGCGAAGATACCGTTTCCGGAAACCACCATTACCCTGTCGGTGTTGTTCGGGTCGATGGCCATAGAGCTGCACCAGTGCATTGCGGAGCCTGCGTGCCATGCAACGCCGCCGTCAGTCATGGTCATAACGTCGTTGAGGTATTTCCATGTCTTGCCGCCGTCCGTGGTAACGTAGAATTCATCGCCGAATGCGCCTGTGGGCTGCTGGCTGTACACGTTCTCGGTGCAGGCAACCATTCTGTCCGGGTTGTTCGGGTCGATGACAACGTCGCCGTAGCTGCGCTTCTCCGGGGTGATATCCTCCATGGAGTCGTCCGCGATGGTCAGCGCGCGGATGCTTCCGGAGCCGCGGTTGCTGTTCCACGGGCCCTCCGCGTCGGCATAGGTGATGATTATCTTGCCGTCGCCGTTGTACTTCATGCGCTGGACCATAAGACCCTTGGGCGCCGCCTCAACGGGAGCCCATGTGCTTCCTGCGTCAGTGGACTTATAGATATTATAGTCGCCCTTGCGGGAGATAGCCGCGTAGATAGTGGAGCAGCTGCTGTCGTCCCCGGAGGTCGGGTCGATGATTATGCTGCAAATTCCGTTGATGTTGCTTGTGGAGGTGTCCGTGCCGAGGTCGAGCTTTGTAAAGGTCAGACCGCCGTCCGTGGACTTTATCAGACCGCCTGTGCTCATGCCGCCGGCGTAAACGATGTCGCTGTTCTTCGGGTCTACCGCGAGTCTTTCGCCGTTGCCGCGTCCCATTCCGTTGCCGTCCACCTTGATGGTGTCGGTGAGCTCGGTGCGGGTGAAGGTGCTGCCATAGTCGTCAGAGATGAAAAGCGCGGTCCTGCCGCCGCTGAGGTAGCTTGTTCCCGCAAGCAGGTACAGCCTGTTCGGGTCGCTGGCGCCGAATGCGAGCCCCGCAATTCCGAGGAAGCCCTGGTCGTCCTCGCTGATACCGTAGGACAGGGACTCCCACTTTTCCAGCTCCTTGTTGTAGCGGTAAGCTCCGCCGACGTCGGTCCTCGCGTAGTACAGCCCGTCCTGGCTGGTGGTGAACACGCCGCTGACGAATCCGCCGCCGCCCATTGCCACCTGATTGAATTTCCAGCCGTTTACGGAAACGTTGGCAGCGGTCGGCTCCTCCGAAACGGCGGTATCGCCGCCCACGTCGGGAGTGCTGTCCGTGCTGCCGCTGCTTGCGTTGTTTCCGGAGCAGCCGGAAAGTCCCACGGCTGTCACAGCCGCGAGAAGTATGCTCAGAATTCTCTTGTGCTTCATATATTTCTCCATTCTCCTGTTATTGCCGTCCATCTATGTAATGGATTACACGACCATATTATACAACATCTTTTCCGAAATTGCAATACCTTTTTGCGAATTTCACAATACAGCGGATATATTATGGAGCGATTATTATAGGTTCTGGGAAAATCCTGCAAGTGGCTGTTCATACCGGCAGCGCTCCGCCGTGAGCGTTCATGTAAGTTTCCTCAGACCCGGGGTGATTATCTGTCCCTCAGGGATAAGCGAATAATCGTACATCACCTTTGAATGATTGTCGAGCACCAGCTCCCGCCGGAGCACCCTGCGCTCCCGGTCGAGGGTCAGGCGGTAGACCTGACTTATCCGGAAGAACTCGCCGTCCTCCAGAACGTAGCCCTGATTCTCCTCTGTTATCCTGTATATGTACGGGAACGGCTCCGGCGCGCGGAGCTCCCCGCACAGCTCGGATTCCGTCACCCAGACGAGAAGCTGCACCGGTCTGTCGGCGGTGTTTCTGAAGCGGTAGTCCACGTTTTTATAGAACACGCTCGTTCCCGTGCCGAACGGCACCCGCCTGCCGGAATCCGGGAAAAGCGCGTCGGAGTGGTGCACGAGCTCCGTCACGGTGAGCGGGCTGTTCAGCACCAGCCAGTGGATCAGGTTAGCTAGCTGGCAGAGCCCTCCGCCAACGCCGCGCTCAAGCTTTCCGTGGTTTATCACCAGCCCGTCAAGGTAGCCGTGCCTTTCGTCCGGATTTCCCACGAGCTTCCAGAACGAGAACACCTCGCCGGGCTTGATGATTATTCCGTTTATTTTTGCGCAGGCAAGCCGGAGGTTAGTCGCCTTGTTCCGCTGGAGTTCCATGTCAACGCCCTCAAGCTTCCGCATTATCCGGGAGCTGTGGCTCTTTACCACGGCAGGAAGCGGCACGGTGTTGAACTCCCGCGCGAATCTGTCTCGGGACGCGGCGTCGCGGATATCCCGCAGTAAATACTCCTTGCGGAGCGATATTTTATAGCACAGCGGCGATATTTCGCAGAAAAGCTTTCGTTTCTTCATGGGTTCACTTCCATTTTCGAGTATAATTACCATTCTGATTAGATTATAGCATATTTTTTTAAAAATGCAATTACAGTCTGATTACAATGTGGTTACAATATGGTAACAGAGCTTAACGAAGCATTCTGTCCGCGAAACATTATCGTTCATGTTTCGGTTTTACATTACAAAAAAGCGCGTTTTTATTACATGAGCAGTCACAAATCAAAGGGGTGATGCTATAATAAATCAAATGATTCAGCCAACCAGTCTCCTGACTTTTCGTATAACCGAAGCCCCCGGATAAACGTCCGGGGGTTTCGGTGTTTTAGAGGTGACCGCTTGACATACGCGGCGTCAGATGTTAAAATGTTGATAGGGGTGATGTTATGTACAGTGCAGTTTATCCGGTGCTGGCGGCGCAGACGCGGCTTCCGTTCTACCTTTCGGGGATCGGGATATCCGACCCGGAATACCACGTCAGCCGGGAAAAGGGTCTGGTCTCCTATCAGGTGCTGTACACGCGCAGCGGGCGCGGAGTACTGCGCGTGGACCGGCGGGAATTTCCGCAGGAGCCCGGGAGCATATTCTTCCTTTCGCCGGGAGTCCCGCACGAATACTTCCCGGCGGACGGAATGTGGGAAACGGCATGGGCGGTGTTCCGCGGGGCGCAGCTTCCGGAGATAATGCGCTCCCTCGGCTTCGGGAGCTGGCAGGAGAAAAGCGGCGCGGAGCTCTCCGGCTGCGAGCGGATATTCAGCCAGCTCATGTCCGCGGTGAACGACCCGGTATCCGGCGGCGAGAGGTGCTCCATGCTGGTGTACGAATACATCCTTGAGGTGCGCTCCCTGCTGGCGACGGGCGGCTCCCGGAGCAAAAACGGCGGCTCCCCGGCGGATTCCGCAATAGAGTACATGGACAGGGAATTCAGCCGGGACATCACGCTGGAGGAGCTGGCGGGGCTCTCCGGGATAACGCTCCAGCATTTCTGCCGGGTTTTCCGCGCGCAGACCGGAATGCGCCCGATGGAGTACCTTGCGCGGCGCCGCATAGCCGAGGCAAAGCGCCTTCTGCTCACAACGGAGCGCAGTGTTTCCGAGATAGCGGAGCTGACCGGTTACAGCTCGCCGACCTATTTCGGGGTGGTTTTCCGGCGGTGCGAGGGGATGTCCCCGTCAGAGTACCGTATGAGCAAGGCGCTGTGATGTTCATATTTTGAGAGTTCCGCAAATATTTGAGATTGAAATTCCGCTTCGTTTGCGCTATACTGTAATCACAAAACAGCACGGCGAAAGGAGCCTTCTATGAAACTCAGAAAGATAGCGGCGGCTGCGGTCTGCGCGGCTGCGGCGGCAAATTCAGTTATACTTCCCGCGGCGGCGGAGGAAACGGAGATACCCATGAACAGCATAACCATTGACGGAAACAGCGCGAACACCCTTGAAAATATGCTCTACCGGGGCGTAGGCATGGTAAGCGCCAACAATTCTTCGCGGCTCCTGCTGGACTACAAGTCCGAGAATCCCGACAAGTACTGGGAGATAATGAACTGGATATTCGGAAAGCAGGGTCTGGAGGTCGCTCACCTCAAGCTCGAGATGGGAAGCGACATCAACTCCTCGTCCGGCACCGAGCCAGCCGTTAAGCGTACCGGGGACGAGCCTGCGGACGTTACCCGGGGCGCGGGATATCAGCTCGCGGCGGACGCGATGACGATAAATCCCGGCCTCACGCTGGATATGCTCTGGTGGAGCGAGCCGCTCTGGGTCAGCAATGCCGAGGACGTTTACGCGGCGCGCTACAAGTGGTACAAGGAGACCCTCGACGCGGCATATGCGGCCTACGGGCTGAAGTTCCAGTATGTTTCCGCGACCCAGAACGAGCGCGGCAGGGACAACGAGTGGGTGAAGTATCTCTCCCAGCACCTGAAATCCGAGACGGACGCGCCATACGACTATTCAAAGATACAGATCGTCGCCGGCGATGAGGTCTGCACGTGGCAGGCGGCGGATGAGGTCCTGAAAGGGCTGCTTGACGGGGACTCCACGCTGTCGGACAATATAGACGTTCTCGGAAGCCACTACACCAGCAGCTCCACCGACCACGCGCAGACACTCGCCCGGGAATACGGCAAGGAGCTGTGGTTCAGCGAGGGAAGCTCCCCGATGTCCTACTCCGAAGGCGCGTGGCGCTTTGACGAGGGCAATTCCGGGCTTACCGGGATAAACGGCGCGCTGGATATCGCCAACCGATACATCTCAATGTATCCACAGGGCGGAATGACCCTCTGCCAGTTCCAGCCGGTAGTCGCGGCGTACTATGACGGCGTGTGCTACTGCCAGAAGCAGTTCATCAACGCGTGCGACCCGTGGAGCGGCTACTACACGCTGGACAGCGGATTCTATACCATGCTTCAGTTCACGCAGTTCATGGACAAGGGCTGGAGCTTCGTTGACGGCGCCTGCTATGCGGACGGAGTCCCCGGCGGCGACGGTCACGCGATAGTTGACGCGAAATACAGCTACATGACGGTTTGCAGCCCGGATAAGTCCGACTACACCACCGTAGTAACCAACACCACCGCCGAGCCGATAACCTACGATTTCACCGTAACGAACCTTGACGGCGCGGGAAAGCCCGTGTTCCTGTGGGAAACACGCGGTCCCGATGGCGGCGCCTACAACGAGAACTATTTCAGGAACACAGGAAAGGTGGAGGCGGCTGAGAACGGCGGAAGCTACACCTACTCCGTGACCGTAAAGCCCTATTCCATACTGACGGTTTCCACGGTGGAGCTCGCCCCGGCTGATTACCCCCAGGCGGACGAAAGCGCACGCACCATTCTGGAGCTCCCGTATACCGATGATTACAGCTATGCCGGGTATCCCGGGGATTTCCTCTCCTCCCGGGGAAATGCCCCGAGATACACCACGGACGAGGGCGGAGCCTTCGAGGTGGAGAACGGAAAGCTGGTTCAGCAGATAACTCCTGACCTCAAGGCGAACGAGTGGGGCTGGACTCCCGACCCGACAACGAACTTCGGCGACGACCGCTGGTATAACTACAGCGTTTCAGTAAACGTTGAGTTCGCGCCGTCCGAAACGAAGCCTGAGAACTACGCGGGCGCGGGTCTGCGCTACATCCAGGGTCACGCGGGAGCCTCCGGCTACTGGCTGAAGCTCACTGAAAGCGGCGAATGGAGCCTGTGGGAGAACAGCAGCGTGCTCCTCAGCGGCACCACTGACGCTGACACCTCCAAGTCCGTGAACCTTAAGATAGAGGCAGTCCAGAATACCGTTCGCGGCTGGATAAACGGCGAGCAGGTGTGCGAATACACCGCTGAGGCTTCCTCCCTCGGCGCAGGCAGGGCGGCGTTCTTCTCCTCCTGTGACCGCAACAGCTTTGACGACCTCGTGATAGCTCCGGCGGAGGGCGTGGATACATACATCACCCGAATCGACAACACCGATATGGCGTTCAATTACTCCGGCGACTGGGAGCACAACACCATGTCCAGCTTCAAGAACTACAAGAGGACGCTTTCCTCCGGAGCCGCAGGCAGCTCGTTCACCGTTGACTTTGACGGCACGGGGATAGCCCTTACCGGCGGCGGAAAGGGCGCGACGCTGAACTATTCCATAGACGGCGGCGAGACCGTGGAGTACTCCTATCCCAAGACCGGAATGCGCGAAGTCCATCTGCTGATAAGCGGTCTGGAAAAGGGAAAGCACACCCTCAGCGTTACCGTTGCTGACGGCGGTTACAACGTTGACGGCGCGGAGGTCATCGGCGGCGCAGTTTACACCGCGAAGCAGCTCTCCTATCAGGAGGACGCGGAGCCGGCAGGCGCTTCCGGCGAGGTAAGGGAAACGGCTGAATCCGGCGCTGGCACTGGCGCGGACAGCGCTCCGGAATCTGCTGAGAGCGGCTCCGGAAAGGGTTCCGGGCTCCCGGCGGGCGCAGTCGCGGGAATCGCGGCAGGAGCTGTGGCAGTTGCCGCAGGAGTTGCCGCCGCAGTAGTCAGGAGCAGGAAAAAGAAGTAACAGACAGCAAAAAAGGAGAGCTCCGGCTCTCCTTTTTAATATGCATATGCCGCGGAGCGGCACCAGAAATCCGGATCATCTCATATTCCCCAGTCCGCCTGAGTGAGGAAGTTGTTGTAGTACGTCACCGTGGAGGCTGTCGCCGCATGGAAAGCGTTGTTCGCGAACAGCACGTCTGTCACGCCGTTTTCGGTGAGGAAATCCACCGCGTTGTGTGTGAAATACCGCATATCTATAACGTATATCTCGTCAAAGGAGCCCATCAGGTATCCCGGCAGGGCGTTTCCGTAGCTGTCCTTGAAGATGGCGAGCTTCCGCCCGGTTCCGGCGTTCGTGGACACATTGACTACCTTGGCGTCCCCGCCCATGAACGTGCAGTAAGCCATGCCGTTCCCATCGCCGTATTTTATGAAGAAATCAGCGTTGTACGGCTGATTCGCGCCGGTTATCCTTCCGTCGGTCAGAATATAGTCGTAGTAGGTGGTCGTGTAGTCAACGTAGGTCGGAACGTAGTACACGAAGTCCTCCGGGTTGTTCTTCAGCACCGCGTCGCCAGAGTAGCCGTACATTGTGCCGACGTAATCGTGCACCACGCGCCGTTCGTACTTCGAGATGTCCTCGAACGGGACTCCCGCCGCCTGCGCGAATGCCTGCGCCGCGTAATACGCCCCCAGCGGAGCCCAGTGGTGGTCGGTGCGCAGGTAGATGTCCTCCTTGGTGTGCGACTGGAGCGCCGTGTAGGCGTCCACGCCGACAGCGCCCTTGAGATTCCCGTAGATGTGACCTATGTTGTCCTTCTGGCTTCCGCAGTAGGCGCGGACAGCCTCCGGACTGTAAAATTCGCAGGAGGTCGGTATCACCATCGCGTAAACGTTCACGTCCGGCAGAGCCTGCTTGTATTTGTTCACCACTTCCGCGTAGCGCTCCCCGACGGAGTAGCTCCCGCCGTACAGCATGAGCGCCCGGGTGCCTACCACGGCTATTCCGTTGTTGGTTATCGTGACGGAATCATCCGGGTTTATGTCCTCGTCCGGGTCGAAAATATCCGGCGCGGAGGTGGTCTGCGCCGTCGTCAGGGCGGGTTTGTCCCCGGGAGTTTCGGAGGTTTTCGCGGTATCCTCAGGCTCAGAACCGGAGTCCGTTTTTTCTTCCAGTCCCGGCGCGGAGGTCTGCGGCTTGCTTTCTTCCGGAGCGCCGGTCTGCACGGAGCCCACGTTGTGCAGTCGTATCCCGTCCTGCCGGAAGCCTTTCAGCTCCCGGAGCTGGGTGGACATATCCGTCAGCTCGTCCCGGAACGGCACTGTGTCGCTGAACCACCCGGAAACTCCCGCGGTGAAATCCCCGCTGAAATAGCTGTCCGCGGTGAGTTCCGGGAACTTTTTCAGCTCGCGCTTTTCGGTGACGCTTTCCGTGCTCCGTGGGAACACCAGCAGTCCCATGCCTACGCATTCGAACGCCAGAAGCGTGGTGACGAGATACGCCATGTTGGAAGCGCGGCGGCGCTTCGGGGTTTTCGGCTCCCTGTACTTTTTCTTGTTTGGCTTCATTTCTTACCTCAGAATCTCAGATAGAGGAACGGGTTCGTGGTGCTTCCTATCAGCAGGAGCGTGCTGACTGCCAGAAGTGCTGCGGCGCTGACGGTCTTTCCGGCGGTCAGCAGGACTTCCGCGCCCGCCCCGGGCTTCACAGCCGCCCTGTCGTAGTACATACGGATAAGGCTTCCCAGAGGGAGCGAGCATATCGCTGCCGCGATGAGCAGCCACAGGTTTCCGGTGAGCTGGTTCTGCGCCACTAGGTCCCATGCGCCGGCGGAGCCGTTCCCGAACAGAATGCTGATGAACTCCCCGAGTCTGCCGAGGTCGGTGAAGTAGAACAGCGCCCAGCCGAATACTATGACGAACAGGCTGTATATATGCAGGAACACTTTCGGTATTTTGGCCTGAGCTTTTACAATCGTGTATTTTTCGAGCAGGATTATCACGCCGAAATACAGTCCCCACAGCACGAAATTCCAGCTTGCGCCGTGCCAGAGTCCTGTCAGGAACCACACCACCAGAATGTTCAGCGGCTGGTGTCTGCGGTTTCCGCCCATGGGAATGTAGACGTAATCCCGGAAGAAGCTGCCCAGGGAGATGTGCCACCGCCGCCAGAATTCGGTTATCGTCAGCGAGATGTAGGGC
Source organism: uncultured Oscillospiraceae bacterium (assembly GCA_934481355.1). Lineage (GTDB taxonomy): Bacteria > Bacillota > Clostridia > Oscillospirales > Ruminococcaceae > CAG-115. The sequence continues at coordinate 17,385 of CAKSPH010000037.1, forward strand.
GTGCGGAAATTCTCGTCAAAGTGGAAGCCAAGGCAGCGCCCCATGCCTATCGCCATGTCGGAATATCCCGAGAAATCGAAATAAATCTGGAACGTATAGGCGATGAGCCCCAGCCATGCGCCTCCCGCCGAAAGGGAGGAGAAGTCCCCGTCAAGGAACGCCGAGGACAGCTCCACGAGCTGATTCGCGAGGATCACCTTTTTTCCGAGCCCTATGAGGAACCGGAAAGACCCCTCCGCGAGGTCGTCAAAGGAAATGCTACGGCGGTTTATTTCCGCGGAAATGGTGGAGTAGCGTACGATAGGCCCCGCGATAAGCTGCGGGAACATCGAAATATACAGAAGCAGCGCGGGAAAGCTCTGCTGGGCTCGGACTTCGCCGCGGTAGACGTCCACGATGTAGGATATCGCCTGAAACGTGAAGAAGCTTATTCCGATGGGCAGGGCTATGCCGGGTTTCGGAACGCCGAGTCCGAAGAAATTCAGCGTATCCGCAAGGAAATCTGCGTACTTGAACACCGCTATCATGCCGATATTCAGTATCAGCCCGACGACCAGCGCGGGCTTTGATTTCCGCTTTCCCCGGTCTATGCAGAGCCCCACGGCGTAGTTCATCAGCACGCTGATCACCATCAGCGCGACGTACACCGGTTCTCCCCACGCGTAGAAAATCAGCGAGAAGATTATCAGCACGGCGTTTGAATACGGGCAGTAATTAGTTATCCGGAACCTCGGGCTTCCCTCCGCATAGGACGGCCGGGCGCTGTCCGCGCACCTGCCGACGGCGTAGCAGAGCGCCGCGGCAGGCAGGAATATATATAAAAAGAATAAATCTGAAAAGACCATACGGCACCCCGTTTTTCTGTGGTTTTACAGCAAGATATACAACGTTATTATAACACTATGGTAAATAGTTGTCAATAGTTGGCGGTTTTTTTCCGGCAGGGGCTGATAAATATCTTGACTTGCGACAGAATTTTCTGTGTATATCCTAAGAGAGGCGGATATTTTGAAAGACAGAAAGAAAAAGCTCACCGGGCTTATTACCTCCAGTCCGGAATCCGCGCACTGCCTGAATCCGCAGGTAAATCCTACTTGACAATTCGCGGAGATGGTGATATAATAACTCTAGATTTATTGCAAAAGAAGGAGAAATACACAGAATGTCAATGAATTTTCGCAGGAAGCTCCCGGTTCCTAAGGAGATAAAGGAGCTTTACCCGCTGAGCGATAAAATCAAGGCGATAAAGACCGAGCGCGACGCAATGATCGCGGACGTGTTCACCGGGAAGTCCGACAAGTTCCTGCTGATAATCGGTCCGTGCTCCGCGGATAACGAGGATTCCGTAATGGACTACACCTGCCGCCTTTCCAGACTTCAGGAGCAGGTAAAGGACAAGATAATCATCATTCCGAGAATATACACCAACAAGCCCAGGACTACCGGCGAGGGCTATAAGGGCATGATACACCAGCCCGACCCCACCAAGGGCGAGGATATGCTGGAGGGTCTTATCCATGTGCGCAAGCTCCACACCCGCGCCATCGAGGAGACCGGTCTTGTATGCGCAGACGAGATGCTCTATCCCGAGAACTACCGCTATCTGTCCGATATACTCAGCTATGTCGCAGTAGGCGCGCGTTCAGTCGAGGATCAGGAGCACCGCCTTACCGCCAGCGGCATGGAGTGCCCCTGCGGTATGAAGAATCCTACCAGCGGCACTATCTCCATCATGCTGAACTCCATCCGTGCGGCTCAGAGCAGCCACACGTTCATCTATCGCGGCTGGGAGGTGGCAACGGACGGCAACCCGCTGGCTCACGCTATCCTCCGGGGAGCGCAGAACAAGCACGACCAGACTATCCCGAACTACCATTATGAGGACTTAAAGCTTCTGTACGATATGTATCAGGAGAAGAACCTGAAGAACATGGCGTGCGTAGTGGATACGAACCACTCCAACAGCGGCAAGAAGTACCTGGAGCAGATTCGAATTGCAAACGAGATACTCCACTCCATGCGCCACTCTCCGGAGATAAAGAGCATGGTAAAGGGTCTGATGATCGAGAGCTACATCGAGGACGGCGCGCAGAAGGTCGGCGACGGCGTTTACGGCAAGTCCATCACAGACCCCTGCCTTGGCTGGGAGAAGAGCGAAAAGATGGTTCTTGAAATAGCAGACCAGCTTTAAAATAATTCATAATTCGGAATTCATAATTCGGAATTTTGGTGTCCGCTTCGCGGACGGATTTAAATTTCTGATACAATCGGAATACTGCCGCGACAGCGGCTCCGATAATTCTTAATTCCGAATTCCGAATTAATATTAAAAGTGTTGACGGGAAAACAGTAGTCCCGGTAACTCCTTTCAGAGAGCCGCTGTTCGGTGCGAAGCGGCAGGAGCCCGTGGGATGAATTACCTCCCTGAGCGGCGGTGCGAAGCGCGTTTGCGTGGGTAGCTCCGCACGGGTATGCCCGTTACAGCTTTCGAGGCGGGAGCTTCCCGCAAACTGAGGTGGTACCGCGATGATTCGCCCTCTGTGAGCTTCGGCTCATGGAGGGCGTTTGTTTTTGGAGGTATTATATGAAATTTGCACTCAGGTATTACAGGACGCTTGTTTCCGGGGCTTTCAGGCTCGCACGGGTATTTGTGGCGGTGTTTTATGTTTATTTTATAGCGTCCATTGGCATCTCGCTGGCAAAGTACGGCTTTGACAGCTCCATCATCTTCAATATTGTCACGCTGTTCGTTCCGCTGGTCGTTGTGCTTATCGCGGGTGCTGTGATGGAGATAAGGTCATATCCCTATCTTAAAACAATGAACTCCTGCGGATACTGTGCGGAAACTCTGGAGCAGTTCCTAAAGATCCAGAAGGGCAGACCGATGAACTACAAGACCACGCTCCAGTATGCCGCGCTCCTGCACGGAATGGGCAGGACTGAGGAAGCCTGGAAGCTCCTCTGCGGCATGGAGATACCCGAAAAGGACGTGATAAACCGCGTGGGTCGGTTCTATCAGATGGAGCTGTGCGCCATAAAAATGGGGCGCCGCGACCTCGCGGACAACATCTGGAACTCAAATTCCGCGCTGATAGATAAGTGCCGCGCCGGAGGGCAGGACACCTGCCGCATTCCGCTGCTCATGCTCACGATGATATACGCGGACTGCTTCGCGGGGCGCTGCGAGAGGGCTCTGGAGCAGCTCGACGGGTTCCTTGGCGGAAAGCTCCCGGCGGACATTGACGACCTGCTGACGGAGTTCCACATTATCCGGGTGTATCTCCTGAATTCCCACGGCAGACGCGATGAAGCGCAGCGCGAGGAGGAGCAGACCCGCGCGATGATATCCGGCAAGACCTTTCTGTTCGATTTCGACAAGCAGCGCTGCATGAACGACCTCGGCAGGGCTGCCGCCGGAATACTTCCGGTCTGAGATGGAAAACTAACCGCGAGGTGATGATATGCAGTTCAGATTCTGCCCGCAGTGCGGCGTGGAGCTTACCGGCAGGAAAATAGGCGACGAGGGCGAGGTGCCGTTCTGTGAAAACTGCGGGCGGCCGTGGTTCAGCTTCTCCTACCCGTGCGTTATATGCCTGCTCCATGACGGGGCGGGGAATTACGCGCTGATACAGCAGACTTACGCGACAAAGAATTTCGTCTGCGTGGCGGGGTTCATTCACGCGGGAGAGACCGCCGAGCAGACCGCCCTCCGCGAGATACGCGAGGAGACCGGTCTGGAGCCCCGTGAGCTCCGCTACGTCGGAAGCTGGTACTACCCGAAGCATGATAATCTCATGCTTGGCTACGCCTGCCGGGTGGAGCGCGGAGAATTCCGGCTGAGCGAAAGCGAGGTAAAGACCGCCGGGTGGTTTGACGAGAGCGGGGCGCGGGAGCTCCTCAGCCACGGGACGATAGGAAAACAGCTTCTTGACAGATGGCTTGAAATTAACTAGCCGCATTTGCGGCGGGAGGGGTGATATCAATGGAAATTAAAAGAGTTTCCATCGCTTATGGGAGCTTGTCCCGATAACACAAAAGGTAATATTAAAATTAAACATAACAAGGAGTAACACAAATGACGCTTTATGACGAATTAGTAGCGCGCGGACTCATCGCGCAGGTGACCAACGAGGAAGAGATCAGGAAGATGATAAACGAGGGCAAGGCGACCTTCTACATCGGATTTGACCCGACCGCGGATTCCCTGCACGTCGGACACTTCATGGCTCTGTGCCTGATGAAGAGACTCCAGATGGCGGGCAACAAGCCCATCGCGCTCCTGGGCGGCGGCACCGGAATGATCGGCGACCCCTCCGGCAAGTCCGACATGAGAAAGATGCTCACCCCGGAGACTATCCAGCACAACATCGACTGCTTCAAGAAGCAGATGAGCCGCTTCATCGACTTCTCTGACGGCAAGGCTATCATGGTAAACAACGCGGACTGGCTGATGAACCTCAACTACATCGACGTTCTGCGCGAGGTAGGCGCGTGCTTCAGCGTAAACAAGATGCTTTCCTTCGAGTGCTACAAGCAGCGCTGGGAGCGCGGTCTGACGTTCCTGGAGTTCAACTACATGATAATGCAGAGCTACGACTTCTATATGCTGTTCCAGAAGTACGGCTGTAATATGCAGTTCGGCGGCGACGACCAGTGGGCTAATATGCTGGGCGGCACCGAGCTCATCAGAAAGAAGCTCGGCAAGGACGCCCACGCCATGACCATCACCCTGCTGCTGAACTCCGAGGGCAAGAAGATGGGCAAGACCGAAAAGGGCGCCGTATGGCTCGACCCGGAAAAGACCTCTCCGTTCGAGTTCTTCCAGTACTGGAGAAACGTTGCGGACGCGGACGTAATGAAGTGCATAAGAATGCTTACGTTCCTGCCTATCGAGGAGATAGAGGCAATGTCCGGCTGGGAGGGCAGCCAGCTCAACAAGGCTAAGGAGATTCTCGCGTACGAGCTGACAAAGCTGGTCCACGGCGAGGAGGAAGCCGACAAGGCTCTCGAGGCGGCGAAGGCTCTGTTCGGCGGCAACGGCGGAAATTCCGCGAATATGCCTACCACCGAGCTGGAGCTCCCGGACGGCGCAATCGGAATACTCGACCTGCTGACCGCGACAAAGCTCGCCGGCTCCAAGCGCGAGGCGAGAACCCTCGTAGCTGGCAAGGGCGTTGCTGTCAACGATGTTGTCATCGAGGACGCAAACGCGCAGATAACCGTTGACCCGGAGGTAATTATCCGCAAGGGCAAGAAGATCTACCACAAGGTCGTTCGTAAGTAATATTAGCAGGGACTGCCAAAAAACCTATAAAATTTGCGCGTAGCGCTATGAAAGTTTTCGGTCCAGCCTCTAATT
>CAKSPH010000038.1 GCA_934481355.1 uncultured Oscillospiraceae bacterium
ATTTTTATCACCCTTTTTTATTATACCATATTTACGTAAAAAAGCCCAGCTTTCGCTGGACTTTTTCGACAAGCTGAAGGGAGGGTTTTGCCCTCCCGCATTTTATAGGATTTTCCACAGGGTCGGCGTCTGCATTTCCCGGAAAAGCTCAAGCTGAGCCTGAGCCCTGTCGCAGGCGGCGTATACTTCGTCGTCGCCGGACTGTGCAAACGAGGATATCTCGGCGATGCAGGAGGTTATCTCGGTGGCGTGCCCGAGGTCGTTGACAAGGATACTGTAATGCAGTATGCTGTCCCACTCCTCCGCGAGCATCCGCGCGTATTCCGAAGCCTTTTCGGCGTCGCCGTCGGTATGCGACTGCTCCACCTGGTCGATATAGCCGGAGAGCTTGTTTGTGTGGTTTATCGTAGTGTAAACTGAATAAAAGCACCCCGCTGCCATTACGGCAAGCAGCACTATGCTTACGATAAGGCGGTTCATTCAAAGCCCCCTCTGCCGTTTGATTATCGTATTCTGACCGTTGCGGTCGGCGGTCATCAGGAACACGTCCTTTATACCGAGCTGCTGCTCACGGAGCTGCTGCCGCAGCCAGCCCATTCCAAGCCCCATGCTGTTGAGCTGCTCCTCGTCCTCGCGTCCGTCGCGGATTATCACGGCGGGCGGGTCGCCGGAGCTTCCGCCGCAGCCGATGTCAGCCTTTTCGGCGTTCTGGTAGTCTTTCTTTTTCAGAAAGTGTATCTTTCCGGTGGTCTCCACTATCGCGTAGTATATTTCGTTGATATCGAATATCTGTTCCTCGCGCATGGCTTCCACAAGGTCGTCCACGGTGTAGCGCAGGCGCTTCATCTCCTTCTGCATTATCACGCCTTCGGACATGATGACCCGCGGGCTGCCGATTATCAGCTTGCGGAATTTCGGGAACTTCAGCATTATCGCTGATACTATCACGTCCAGCGATACCAGCGTCAGGATAGGCACTACGCCCATCAGCATCGGCACCGAGGAATCCTCCACGGGTATCGCGGCTATGTTGGATATCAGTATCGTCACCACCAGCTCCGACGGCTGCAGCTCGCCGAGCTGCCGCTTTCCCATCAGCCGGAGTGAAAACGTGATTATAACATATAGTATGCAGGCTCTTATCAGTACTACTGCCATTTCTGCGCCTCCTTGTCGTTGATGTATGGTATTATCCCGCTTTTTTCCGGTATTATTCAGAAGTCATATTTTAGAGGTGACCTTTTGTATTATAATGCGCTTTTATGCTTGACATTGCAGGAAAATTGAGTTATAATTATAATATCATTTTAATTAGGAGAATTATATTATGAATGCAAGATTCCACATACCGGATTTCTGGAAGCACGGAGACCTGAATCTTTACCTTATCGACCTTATCAAAAATCACCCCGAGTATTTCTATGACGGCATTGAGATCGCTTCCTGCTACGGCTGTTTCGCACCCGCTCTCTGGAATGGCGGAAGAACTGTCGGCGGAAGTGCAAATGGCAATCAGATAAAGGCAACTATAGAGGAATTCAACAGCAGAGGTGTTCCTATAAGATACACCTTTACTAACCCTACGCTTACTGAGGCTGACCTTAAGGATTCTTTCTGCAACCGTCTGTGCCGTCTTGCACAGAATGGATTCAACGAGATAATCGTGAATGCGCCTTTCCTTGAATCATATATTCGCGAGAAATACCCGAAGTACCCGCTGGTATCCTCCACTGTTAAGCAGATTGAGGACTACGACCAGCTCATGAAGGAGTTCGAGAAGGATTACAAGCTCGTCGTGCTCGACTACAACTGGAACAACGATTTCGAGAAGCTGGAGAAGATCCCGCGCGAACTCAGATCACGCTGCGAGATACTCATAAATCCCTATTGCACGCCGCACTGCAAGCGCAGGAAAGAGCACTATCAGGTTCTCGGAAGATGTCAGCGCAACTGTGCGAAGATGTTCGGCGAGCCCGACTTCCTGAAACGCAGCAAATACACAGAGGATCCTCTTAAGGAAGCCCACGATTTCAACTGCCCCAACACCAACTATAACCTCTATCAGGTAATGCATTACAGAACGTTCATTTCCAGAGAGGATATCTACGGCAGATACCTTGACATGGGATTCAACAATTTCAAGATAGAGGGTCGTGTTCTCTCTGCTCCTAACGTCGTTGAGAGCTATATTTATTATATGGTAAAGCCGGAATACCGCGACAGACTGCGTCTTGATATGCTTACATACACTCCCGGTCATCCGCTTTCATCCATAACACCTCAGCGTCATTTTATTGACGGCGATGGCAATGAGATCCCTCAGAAGGACTGAATCAGGGCTTAATTTATATTTTTCATCCGAAAAACATCTCCTTTTCCTTGTAAATTTATAGAAAATGACTATTGAATAAAAGGTTAGGATATGTTATACTACAATAGATGAATTAAACGGCGTCTTACGCTGTTTAGGATATGACCAGCATGGATATTTACATACGGTCAGATGGTAACATTTTTTCAGAAATGCACCATAGGAGGAATTTATTATGACAAATGTTGAATTTGCTGAGAAGATCAACGGATATCTCAAGGGCAGCAAGGCAAAGGCGAAGAAGTACGAGGATCTCGTTGCTGTAAACTTTACCTTCATTGATGACATGGACGATATTTACGTTGCAGTTAAGGACGGCGTTCTTGATGTCGCTCCGTATCACTACGATGACCTCCAGGCTAACGTTACCGGTTCTGCCGAGAACATCGAGAAGCTGTTCGCAGGCGAGATCGAATTCGCCAGGGCTCTTGCCGAGGGACTGGTTATGGTCGATGGCGATATTGCAAAGTTCAAGGCGCTTGAGCCGCTGGTTCCCGCTAAGAAGGCTGAGAAGAAGGCTCCCGCCAAGGCAGAGGCTAAGCCCGCTGTAAAGGCTGATACCAAGGCTCCGGAGGCTAAGACCCCCGCTAAGACCGTGGAGAAGCCCGCAGCGCCCAAGGCAGAGGTCAAGGCAGCTCCCGCGCCCGCAAAGGCTGAGGAGAAGCCAACAGCCACCGCAGCGCCCGCTGCAAAGAAGCCCGCTCCCGCCGCTAAGAACAGCAAGAAGCACGGCAAGAAGTAATCTACAAAGCAGGATATTCAGACGTCCGTGTAATTTTTTGGCGGGCGTCTGTTTGTATTTTTCGCCGCATATTGTGACGTGATTTGCCGGTATCTGTCGAATGCCAGAGAGCGCGGCGGCAGGCGGCGCCTATTCCGATTATTTATATCCGAAGGATTTGATATATATGAAAAAAACAATAGCTTGCGCGGCTGTGGCTGCGTGTGTGCTGCTCAGCGGCTGCGCTTCCACCGACGTCAGACCGGAGGAGAACCCGGCGAGCAGTACCGTCCTGATGGAGCAGCTCGTTACCCGCCCGTCCTCGGCTTCGGCTTCCGGAGGGGTCGAGTCTGTACCGGAGTCCCCGGTGGAGAGCAGCGGCACGGCGCCGCAGACCTCCTCTGTGCCGCCGACTGCGGAGGTTTCCACCACACCGGACGCGGAGAACGATTTCAACATTTTCTATGACGAGGTCCACGAGCAGTTCGACCTCAGCGACGAGGAGCTGAGCTTCCTTGATTATTCGCTGATAGTCGGCGACAGTATTTGCAGCGGTTTTTCGGAATACGGCATCGTGCCGCACGAGAGGGTAGCCGCAAAAGGAAACCTCGGTGCACGCAGCTTCTTTGACTATACGTTCCGTTTTCGCGGCAGGGAGGAGCAGTCCTACGGACAGGTAATGAAAGCCGCCAATCCGCGGTATGTGTTCCTTTCCATGGGAATGAACGACGTCAACATGGTGGACGAGGACAGATTCTGCGAGGATTACCGCAGGATAATTCAGGCGACCCTTGACGGCACCCGCGCCGATGTGTTCGTTGCGGCAATAACTCCGGTGTGCAGCAAGTTCTGCGGGAACAGCGTCATCGACAGTTTCAACGATTCGCTGAGGAACTTCATCGCGGAGGAATTTCCGGAGAGAGTGCACTTCTTCGATTTCGGGCAGTATCTCAAGAACGACCAGAACAAGCTCAGGGAGTGCCTGCATTCCGGCGACGGAGTTCACCTCGGACCGTACTGCTATTACATAGGTCTGTGGGAAATGCACCGCGCGCTCATGGAGGCGGGTCTGTGGGAGGACACCCAGCCTACCGGTACGTTTGACGCGGAGGATTTCCAGCCGACAGAGCCGGTGATACAGACGACTTCAGCTCCAGCGGCAACGGAGAAAACCACGGCTGATACCACGGAAAAGACCACAAAGCCCGCCAAGACTACCAAGCCGGCTAAGACGACAAAGACCACCAAGGCAAAGACCACGGAGCCTGTCCCGGTGGAGATTCCGGTTGAGGAGCCCGTGCAGACCTCGGCGGAGCCAGCTTCCACGGAGCCTGCGCCGACAGAGCAGGTGACCGGGCCGGTTTCTGCGGAAACCAGCGTCCCGGAAAGCGTTACAGCAGAATAAAAAATACGGGGGCATACGCGCGTATGCTCCCGGTTTGCGTATAGAAAATTCCGCCCGGTGACCCGAGCGGAATTTTTGTTTGTGTGATTATTCGGAGAGCTTCTTTCTGATATACTCCTGGATCGCTTTCGGAGAAGCAAGTCCCTTGAGCGCCTTGTTCGCCTGACCCATGAAGAATCCGAACACCTTCTGGTCGCCGCTTCTGTACTGCTCGGCTGCCTTCGGGTTGTTTGCGATTATCTCGTCCACGGTCTTTGCGAGGAGGTCGCTGTCCTCCTTTATCCAGAGGTCCTTTGCGTCCGCGATGGACTTCGGAGTGCCGCCCTCTGCTATCATATCGCCGAGGATAGCCTTAGCGTTGGACTGGGATACCTTGTCCGTCTGGAGCAGCTCAACGAGCTGTGCGAACTCCCTGCCGGTGAATTTCAGCGCGTCCATGTCCACCTCGCCGAGGTTCTTTCTGCGCAGCAGCTCGCCGGTGATGTAGTTCGCAACTGCCTTGGGATTGTCGTATTCGCCGATGGCTTCCTCAAAGAAATCGCATATCTTCTTGTCGGAAACGATGAGGTCTGCGTCCTGCTTCTTGATGCCGCACTGCTCAACATAGCGGGCAACTCTCTGCTCGGGCAGCTCCGGAATGGAATTGCGGATATCTTCCAGCTCTTCTTCCGTCAGGATTATCGGGGGGATATCCGGGTCGGGGAAGTAGCGGTAGTCGTGCGCGTCCTCCTTGCTTCTCATGGCGGTGGTCTCGCCGAGAGCCTCGTTGAAGCGGCGGGTCTGCTGAATTACGCGCTCGCCGTTGTCGAGAAGCTCCTCTTGGCGCTCTATCTCGACCTCTATCGCCTTTGCGATAGCCTTGAGGGAGTTGAGGTTCTTGAGCTCAGTTCTGGTGCCGAGCTCCTTGGAGCCCCTGGGAGCGATGGAGATGTTGACGTCGCAGCGGATAGAGCCCTGCTCCATCTTGCAGTCGCAAATTCCGGCGTACTGGAGAAGCAGCATTATCTTTTCAAGGTAAGCCACGACTTCGTCGGCGGAGTGGAAATCCGGCTCGGTGACTATCTCGATGAGCGGAACGCCGCAGCGGTTGTAGTCCGCGAGGGAAATGCGGTTCACTTCATCGTGTACGAGCTTTCCGGCGTCCTCTTCAAGATGGATACGGTTTATGCGTATCTCCTTTTCCTCGCCCTTGACGTTTATCTTTACCTTTCCGGCAAGGCACACCGGGCGCGGCATCTGGGAAATCTGGTAAGCCTTGGGCAGGTCGGGATAGAAGTAGTTCTTTCTGTCCCATTTTGTGAAGCGCGAGATATCGCAGTTCATCACATAGCCCGCCTTGATGATGTACTCAACGGCTCTTCTGTTCAGCACGGGGAGAGTTCCGGGAAGTCCGCTGCAGACAGGGCAGCAGCGGGAGTTCGGGGTACCGCCGAATTCAGCGGAGCAGGTGCAGAACACCTTGGAATTGGTGGAAAGCTCTGCGTGTGTTTCAAGTCCTATCGTGGGAAAATAAGCGCTCATTCCGGCACCTCCTTAAAGCTTCGGCGCAGTCGGCGCAAAGGTCTGTTCGAATGCGTCGGCGCACTGTAAAATCGTCTGCTCGTCAAAGCGTCTGCCGATTACCGACATACCCACGGGCAGACCCTCGGCGGTGTAGCCGCAGGTGGTGGATATTCCCGGCAGGGAGGCGATGTTGACTGTAACGGTGCAGATATCCGCAAGGTACATCTTTACCGGGTCGTTGTCCTGGGCGCCTATCTTGTAGGCGGGGGTGGGAGCTGTCGGGGTCAGGATAACGTCGGCGATATCGAATACATCATTGTATTCCTTGATTATCTCCTGCTTCAGCGCAAGAGCCTTCTTGTAGTATGCGTCATAGTATCCGGAGGAAAGCGCGTAGTTTCCGAGCAGGATACGGCGCTTTACTTCCTCGCCGAAGCCCTTGCTGCGGCTGTCGCGGATAAGCTCCTCAAAGGTGCGTCCCTCGCCGCGGAAGCCGTACTTTATGCCGTCGAACCTGGACAGGTTGGAGGCGGCCTCGGCGCAGGCGATGAGGTAGTAAGCCGGGATAGCGTATTTCAGCCCGGGAATGGAGCACTCCACGAGCTTTGCACCCTGGGATTCCAGAGCCTTTGCGGCGTTCATGACGTGGGACTTTACTTCCTCGTCGATGTCGTCGGAGTAGAACTCCCTGGGCATGGCTATCTTCATTCCGCTGACGGACTGACCGAGCTTCCCGGTGAAATCCGGAACGGGCTGGCGGGAGCTTGTCGCGTCGTGCGGGTCGTGGGCGCAGATAGCGTTGAGCATGATGGCGCAGTCGCGGGCGTCGGAGCATATCGGACCTATCTGGTCGAGGGAGCTTGCGAAAGCCACAAGACCGTATCTCGACACTCTGCCGTAGGTGGGCTTGATCCCGGTAACGCCGCAGAAGGAAGCGGGCTGTCTGATGGAGCCGCCGGTGTCGCTTCCGAGGGCTGCGGGCGCAAACGAAGCGGAAACCGCCGCCGCGCTTCCGCCGGAGGAACCGCCGGGAACTCTTTCGAGGTCGTAGGGGTTCTTGGTCTTTGCAAACGCGGAGGTCTGGGTGGAGCCGCCCATTGCGAACTCGTCCATGCTTGTCTTGCCGAGCAGCACATATCCCTCGGCGTTCAGCTTCTCGATAACTGTCGCGTTGTACGGCGGAACGAAGTTCTCCAGCATTCTGCTGGCGCAGGTGGTCTTGATTCCGTCGGTGCAGATGTTGTCCTTTATTGCGAGCGGGATTCCGGTCAGCGGGGAAACATCGCCGGAATCTATGCGCTTCTGCGCGTTTGCCGCCATCTCCATTGCCCTGTCCTTTGTCACGGTGATGTAGGACTGGAGCTTTCCGTCGCCTGCTTCTATATTCTTAAAGTATTCTCCGCAGAGCTCTGCGGCGCTTATCTGCCTGGAATCCAGCGCCTTGCGCAGGTCGCGGATCCTTGCGCGGGTTATATCCATGTCTGCCTCCTTATTCTACTACCTTGGGAACAACGTAGCAGTTGTCTGTATTTTCTGCATTCGCGAGGAGCTTTTCTGTCGGGAAGGACGGCTGTGCAACGTCCTCGCGCACTTCGCCAAGAGAAATGCTGTTGTTGTCCTTGGTGTCGTCATATACAAGGTCGAAGGACTTTATGGTGTCCATCAGGTCGATGATGTCGCCCATTTCGCCCATTACCTTTTCGAGCCCGGCTTCATCGTAATTCAGCTTGGAAAGCTCGCAGAGGTGCTGTATGGTTTTGAGTTCTACTGCCATGATGTATCTTCCTTTCTTGAAGTTTAACAATACAGTACTATTATACTCTATTCTGAGCTTTTTTTCAAGTGTTATTTGCAAAAAGTGCGCGTCCGCAGTCCGGAAAGTTCAGGGGTAAAAAAGAATTTTCTGCAATTTGTATGATTCACTGAAAATTTTGAAACTTCATGCACCACGTTCTTGCAAAAAATACATAACAGACGGTGAACCGCCCTCCACCGTGCCATAATCGGACGCGGTTATTTACAGCTAACCGGAATTATAAGTAAAATCTGTATCTCAATATGCAAGAAAATGAAAGTTTGTAATTCATTTTCTTGCAAAAGGTACTTGACAAATCGGAAATACAGTGCTATAATGTGATTGTTGATTCAAGCGGAATAAACACCCTTGTGCCGGAGCACACGGAGAAAAACGGCTGAATGAAACGAAATACCGATATGCAGTTTCGCACAGCGGGATATTTCATGAAATGCAGTATGGTTCCGCATATACCAGAATGACTAAACCGGCTCAGCGCTGCGCCGCATGACGCATTATCCGGCGGTTTTCCTGCCGGATTTCGGTTTTTCAGAGACGATCTGATTTAAGGAGTGAGCTTATGTTACAGAAAGAGGGAGAAACAAGGATCCCCGCAGGCTGCGCGATCTCAGGCTTCATAAACAGAAGCGGAAGAAGAACGAACGGAAGCGTTATCGTGAATTCCATCGCCTGTATGCACGACCGTTCCAATGGTCTGGGCGGCGGCTACGCAGGCTACGGTATCTATCCGGAGTACAAGGATCAGTACGCGTTCCACGTTTTCTACGATTCCAACGAAGCAAGGATCAAGACCGAGGCTTTCATCGACAGGCACTTTGATGTTATCAACCTGTCGCGTATCCCGGTCAGAAAGCACCCGAGGATAACGGACGAGCCGCTGATCTGGCGCTACTTCGTGAACCCCCTTCCCACAAAGCTCGAAGAAAGCCAGCTTGACGAGCGCACCTACGTTGCGCGCTGCGTCATCAAGATAAACGACAAGATAGACGGCGCGTATGTGTTCTCCAGCGGCAAGAACATGGGCGTATTCAAGGCGGTGGGCTACCCCGAGGACGTCGGAGAGTTCTACCGGCTGGAGGAATACGACGGCTGGGCGTGGACGGTCCACGGACGTTACCCCACGAACACCCCCGGATGGTGGGGCGGCGCACACCCGTTCTCACTGCTGGATTATACGATAGTACATAACGGCGAGATATCCTCCTATGACGCGAACAGGCGCTTCATTGAGATGTTCGGCTACAAGTGCAACCTGCTGACGGATACCGAGGTAATCACCTACATCATCGACTACCTCCACCGCCGCCTCGGAATGCCGCTTGACGACGTTGCAAAGGTCATCGCGGCGCCGTTCTGGAGCGAGATAGATTCCGGCAGGTTCAGCCCGGAGGAGACAGCGAAGCTCCGTCATTTCAGAAACGTATATTCCAGCCTGCTCATAACGGGCCCGTTCTCGATAATCCTCGGCTTCAACAACGGACTTATGGCGCTGAACGACAGACTGAAGCTCCGTTCGATGGTGGCTGCGGAAAAGGGCGATACAGTGTACATCTCCAGCGAGGAGTGCTCCATCAGGACAATGTCCCCGGACGTTGACCGTATCTGGAGCCCCCGCGGCGGCGAGCCGATTATCGTTACACTGGACAAGTAAGAGCAGAATGAAAGGAAGATCATAAGTGGCTATAAATTATATGAATCCTCTTTTTGAGGTAGTCCGCAATCCCGACCGCTGCATCAAGTGCCGCGTCTGTGAGCGGCAGTGCGCGAACGAAGTGCATCATTACGACCCCGAGCTCGACAGAATGGTCGCAGACGAGACCAGCTGCGTTGACTGCCAGCGCTGCGTTACCCTCTGCCAGACAAGAGCACTGAAGATAAGAAAGAACGAGAACCAGTTCCGCGAGAACGGCAACTGGAGCCAGCAGATAATGGACGAGGTCTACAAGCAGGCGGGCTCCGGCGGAGTGCTGCTTTCGGCGATGGGCAACCCGCGCGAGTATCCCGTTTACTGGGATAAGATACTGCTGAACGCCTCCCAGGTAACAAACCCGCCTATCGACCCGCTGCGCGAGCCGATGGAGACAAAGACCTTCCTCGGCAAGAAGGAGCAGGAGATACACTACGACGAGAACGGCAAGGCGCAGTTCGCGCATAATCCTTACCTCGAACTGGATGTTCCGATAATGTTCTCCGCGATGTCCTTCGGATCTATTTCGAAGAACGCGCACGAATCCCTTGCAAGAGCCGCGCAGGAGCTCGGTACATACTACAACACCGGCGAGGGCGGTCTGCATCAGGATTTCTACAAGTACGGCCCCAACACGATTTGTCAGGTGGCTTCCGGACGTTTCGGCGTATTCAAGGAGTACCTCGACACCGGCGCCGCTATCGAGATAAAAATGGGTCAGGGCGCTAAGCCCGGTATCGGCGGTCATCTCCCGGGAATGAAGATAAACGAGGAGATCTCCAGGACCCGTATGATCCCCAAGGGCACGGACGCTATTTCTCCGGCTCCGCACCACGACATCTACTCCATCGAGGATCTCCGCCAGCTCGTGCTTTCCTTAAAGGAAGCCACCGACTGGAAGAAGCCGGTCATCGTAAAGATAGCGGCGGTACATAACGTGGCGGCTATCGCCTCCGGTATCGCAAGGAGCGGCGCGGACATCATCGCGATAGACGGTTACAGGGGCGGCACCGGCGCGGCTCCCACCAGGATCAGGGATAACGTCGGTATCCCGATAGAGCTTGCCCTTGCAAGCGTTGACCAGAGACTCCGGGACGAGGGAATCAGAAACAACATTTCCATCGTAGTCGGAGGTTCCATCAGAAGCAGCGCGGACGTAGTAAAGGCTGTCGCACTCGGCGCGGACGCGGTATATATTGCAACGGCGGCTCTGCTGTCCATGGGCTGCCACCTCTGCCGCAGCTGCAACACCGGCAAGTGCAACTGGGGCATTGCCACACAGCGCGCAGACCTTGTCAAGCGCCTTAATCCCGATATCGCGTACAAGCGCCTTGTTAACCTCGTTCACGCCTGGGATCACGAGATAAAGGAAATGATGGGCGGCATGGGTATCAATTCGCTGGAATCCCTCCGCGGCAACAGGCTTATGCTCCGCGGAATCGGGCTCAACCAGAAGGAGCTTGATATCCTCGGCATAATGCACGCAGGTGAATGATAAGTTATTTAGATGTTCCCACAACACTGCTCGAAAGGAATGGTCATAACAAATGAAAAGAGTTTATGTAAACGAGGACTGGTGTCTGGGCTGCCATCTGTGTGAAGTCACCTGTGCGGCAGCGAACAGCGGCGCTCCCGATATGATAAAGGCTTTCGCGGGCGGAAAGAAGCCCGTGCCGCGTATCCAGATAGAAGAGGGCGACAAGATAAATTTCGCGGTACAGTGCCGCCACTGCGAGGCTCACCCATGCGTCAAGGGCTGCATCGCGGGCGCGCTCTCCGTTCAGGACGGAGTTATCGTCTGCGACGAGGAAAAGTGCGTAGGCTGCTACACCTGCGTGCTCTCATGTCCCTACGGCGCTATCGTCATCGACGAGGCGGGCCACAAGATACGCAAGTGCGACCTCTGCATGAGGAACAGCCACGGCGAGCCCGCCTGCGTGAAGGCTTGCCCGAACAACGCGATAGTATTCGAGGAAAGGTGAGGTGACGGATATGAATTATGTTATCATAGGCAACTCTGCCGCAGCAGTCGGCACTATCGAGGGTATCCGTCAGGTGGACAAGACCGGCAGGATAACCGTTATCTCCGATGAGAAGTACCACACCTATTCCAGACCGCTCATATCCTACTGGCTGATGGGCAGGGTCACAGACAAGAACATCTACTACCGCTCCCCGGATTTCTACGAGAAGAACGGCGTTGAGACAATGTTCGGCTGCCGCGCGGCGAAGATAGACACAGCCGCAAAGAACGTAGTCCTCGAGGACGGAAAGACGGTCCCCTACGACAAGCTGATGGTGGCGACAGGCTCCAAGCCCTTCGTTCCTCCGATGAACGGAATGGAGAAGATAGCCTCCTGCCACACTTTCATGAGCTATGACAGCGTAAAGGCTATCCGCTCCGAGATAAAGGAGGGCGCGAAGGTGCTGATAATCGGCGCGGGACTTATCGGTCTGAAAGCCGCCGAGGCGCTCAGCGAATACAAGGCTGACATCACCGTTGTGGATATGGCTGACCGTATCCTGCCGTCCATCCTTGACGCGAGAGCAGGCTCCATCATGAAGAAGCACATTGAGAGCAAGGGCACAAAGTTCATTCTGGGCACTTCCGTTGACGAGTTCAGTGAGCGCTCCGCGAAGCTGAAGAACGGCGCGACTGTGGATTTCGATATGGTCATTATCGCAGTCGGAGTACGCCCGAACCCCGAGCTTGTTTCCGAGGCGGGCGGCAAGGTGGAGCGCGGCATCATCTGCGACCTCACCCAGAAGACCACGCTGGACGACGTTTACGCCGCAGGCGACTGCACCGTGAGCCACGATTCCTCCGCTGACTGCGACAGGATACTGGCGCTTCTGCCGAACGCGTATATGCAGGGCGAGGTTGCCGGCAGGAACATGGCGGGCGTTGAAACAAAGTACGAAAACGCTATCCCGATGAATGCGATAGGATTCTTCGGACTGCATATAATCACCGCGGGAAGCTACGACGGCGAGGAATATGTCGAGGAGCACGGCAATAATTATAAGAAGCTGGTATTCCGCGACGGTCTGCTGAAGGGCTTCATACTGATGGGCGATGTAAAGCGCGCGGGAATATACACATCTCTGATAAAGGAGCGCATAGACCTGTCCGGCGTTGACATGGATATGCTCAAAGAGAAGCCGCAGATGATGATGTTCGGCAAGGCGCGCAGGGAAGAGAAGCTGGGAGGTATCAGGAGATGATCATTGACGCAAAGAATATGCAGTATGCAGAGCTGAATAAGATGATCAGGGACTCTGACGAGCAGAAATTCACGCTGGAGAACGTCCTTGGCCAGAGATACATCGGCGCGGGACTTTCCGGCAAGGAGATACTCATCAAGGGTACTCCCGGAAACGCCCTGGGGGCATACCTCAACGGCGCGAAGATAAGCGTGCACGGCAACGCCCAGGACGCCACCGGCGACACCATGAACGACGGCGCTATCATAATCCACGGAAACAGCGGCGACACTACCGGCTATGCTATGCGTTCCGGCGAGATATACGTTCAGGGAAATGCGGGCTACCGCGTAGGCATCCACATGAAGAGCTATCAGGATATGTTCCCGACTATCGTTATCGGCGGCAAGGTCGGCGACTTCCTGGGGGAGTATCAGGCGGGCGGAATCATCGTGGTGCTCGGTATCGGCGTTGAGGGCTGCCCGGTAGGCCACTTCTGCGGCACCGGAATGCACGGCGGCGAAATGTTCATCAGGAGCGACGTAATGCCCAAGGGTCTGCCTGTCCAGGTATGCTGCACCGTTGCAACTCCCGAGGAAAAGGAGTCTATACGCCACTATGTGGAGCGCTTCGTAAAGCACTTCGGAAATGACGCTGACACCCTGCTGAGCTCGAATTTCTTCAAGCTCACCCCGAACTCCGCGAGCCCCTACAAGCAGCTTTATGTAAACAATCTGTGATTTAAGCCGACACCGCGAAAGGAGGGGGATATCGCTCATGGAGCGCATATTCATAAACGCCAAGACAGAGATGATCTGCGAAACGCTTTCCGCGGCACTGGAGGAATTTCATGCCGAAATTACCTGCTGCTTCGACGATGAGCAGGCGGCGGCAGCCGATATTTCCGGGTACGATCTGGTGATAGTTTCCACGCCGCTGCGCTCGGAGTTCGGTCTGAACTACGTCGCGGATATCCACGGCCGCACGGACGCGGTGATACTCGTCCTTGCAAAGACGGAGATAGCGGACGACGTTCAGAACAGGATAAAGTTCACGGGTGCGTACGTCCTGCCGAGGCCGTTTACAAAGCAGTCGCTGGTGCAGACGATAAAGATGGCACAGATGGCAAAAGAGAGTATGAAGAAGCTGGAGCAGGAGAAATCCAAGCTCACCAAGCAGCTTGACGACATCAAGACCATCGACCGCGCGAAGTGCTGCCTTATACAGTATCTGAACCTCACGGAGAATCAGGCGCACCGCCACATACAGAAGCTCGCCATGGACACCCGCAGGAGCCAGCGTGAGATAGCTGACGATATCCTGAGGACGTACAGTGGAATGACAAATGTGTAGAAGATAACAACGGGAGAGCAGAAACGCTCTCCCGTTTTGGTATTCAGTTGAGTATCTTGTTCTTCGGGTCGTTTATCAGCGCCGGGTCGAAGATCGGGACGTCAAAGTGGTCTATCGCGTCGGTTATATCGGCGGCGATGTCCTCCGGGATATCCTCCTCTTCGATGAAGCGCTGGAGCGCCGTAATGTAGTTCTGCCGCAGGAACATCTTGTCCTTCAGCGATACATGAACTCTCACCCTGCCGCCGGAATCCGCGTTTACAAGGTGGAGTATGTCGTAGTCTATCAGCCGCATCATGTCGCCGATACAGTCGCCGCCGCGCCCGCCGAATACTATCTTGTGGAATGCCGCCGCCTTGCACAGCGCGGCAAGGTCGAATTCCTTCGGGAGGGTGCTGTACACCGACATCAGCGTGAACATATACTCCTCCAGCGAGGCGTAATTCTTGGTGCGCCCCATGGAGAGCGTTATGCTCTCGGCACCCGCCGTCGTGAGTTTCAGCGCCGTATCCAGCGCGGTTTTCTTCACGTTCATCGGGCAGAAGTCCACCGGGACGGTCATGCCCCTGGCGCGCATTACAAGATCCGCCGCCTCCGCGCCGTCAAGCAGGGAGTAGCTTCCGCGGTAACGCGCCATCGTTATCGGTCCTGAGATATCCGCCTGCGCCAGTCCGATTATCTTCCGGGAGAAGCTGTGCATTGCCGGGAGTTCGAAAATAACCGGCGTGTGACCGACGTTTATCGTGCCTTTCATGTCGTTGACCGTCACCAGGACATAGCTGAAGTCGAACACCTGTGTGAGCTCCGTGAACATCGGGTCGCCCAGCCGGAATATGTAATTCACGCCGTCCGGAAGCTCGTGCATTTTCATCACCGTGCGGAAATCCAGCTCGATGTACTTCACGCCAGCCTCGGTCAGCGCCTGAATGTAACGGTAGATATGCCCGGGCTTCGCGCGGTCGTCTATAGGCAGGGAGCACAGGCTGTTGTCGATAAGTACGGTTTTCATCAGCCCCTGAGCCCTCTGGACTGCCTGTCCATATCCTCTACCACGATGTCGTATATTTCGCCGAGGGAGGCGCAGTATTCCAGCACCTTCCACGGCTCGTTGGTGTGGTAGTGTATCTTTATCAGCTCGTCGTCGCCCACCGCAAGCAGGGAATCCCCCCTGAAATTCTCGCGGATATAGTCGTTTATCGCGTCCTCGTCAAGACCCTCGCCCTCGATAAGGAGCTGTGTGTCGTACCTGAATTCTATCATGTCATTTATCCTCGTCTTTCTCCGGAGCCTTTAGTTCAATGCGTATCCGGTTCACCCGGAGGTCTGCCGCGTCAAGTATCGTTATGCGGAATTCGTCCGTTTCGGTGGTATCGCCGTTTTTCGGAATGCTCCCGAAAAGTCCCAGCACCCAGCCTGCCACGGTGTGAGCCTCGCTCTCGATGTCAGCGCTTATATCCCGCGCGTCAAAGAAGCGCCGCAGGGAGTTCAGCGAAACGTCGCCGTAAACCTCGAAAACTCCCGTCCCGACCATCGTTACCGGGGATTTTACCTCGTCGCTTTCGTCCCATATCTCGCCTACCAGCTCCTCCAGGATATCTTCCATGGTGACGATGCCGAGGGTGCCGCCGTGCTGGTCAAGCACAACGCACATATGGCATTTCTGCTTCTGCATGGTGCGGAAAACCTCCGACAGCTTCTGCATCTGCGGCAGGTACAGCGTTTCCTGCATTATGCTTTCAACGGTGAAGTCCCGGCTCTTTTCGTACCGCTTGAAGAATTCCTTTTCGGTGATTATGCCTATGATATTATCAAGCGTCCTGTCGTAGACCGGCATTCTGGAGTATTCCTCGGAGAGGAACTTCCGGCGCACGCTCTCGATATCGTCGGTTTTTTCCACGGCGGTTATGCGCACACGGGGGGTGATTATCTCATCGACCGTTATCTCGTCGAATTCAAGGGCGCTTCGCACGAGGTTGCCCTCCTGGGTTTCCAGCACTCCCTCGTCGACGGTTTCGTCTATCATTACCTTGAGTTCTTCCTCGGTCATGCTGACTGTCTCCTTGCGGCGGAACAGCTTGGACACCACTTTTTTAAGCATGATGAAGAACGCGGCGAACGGCGTGAATATCACCATCAGCACCGAAAGCGCCCCGGAGGCGAACATCGCGAACGGCTCGGCAAAATCCTTCGCCATGCTCTTGGGGATTATCTCGCCGAAGGTCAGCACGATAAGCGTGGTCGCAACGGTGGAAACCAGGGAGCCGTACTTCTCGCCCACAAGGTTTATTGCAAGCATTGTCGCGATGGACGAGCAGGCGATGTTCACGATGTTGTTTCCTATCAGGATAGTGGTGAGCGCCTTGTCGTATTTGTCGAGTATCTTTATCGTGCGCGCGGCGGCGCGGTTTCCGCCGTCCGCCATGCTTTTCAGGCGGATACGGTTCACCGAGCTCAGCGAGGTCTCCGTTGCGGAGAAATACGCCGAAAGTATAACTAAAACTATTATCAGAACTATCTGCATTTCTTACTCCCATTCCTTCCAGATGTCCGGACAGTAGCCGGTGGTGGCCTGCCTGCCGTTGCGGACTATCGGCGTGCGGTAGAGCTTTGGGTTTTCCGCGAGCTTATCCGGCTTTGCGTCGTCCAGCAGGTACTTTATCTCGGCGTAGTCCCTGGAGTTCTCGTCGATGACGGAATCTATCCTCCCGCCCAGTGCGCGCACGACGCTGTCAAGCTCGCCGCGGCTGAGTCCCTTTGACAGGATATCTACATATTGGTATTTTATGCCGCGCTCCCTGAAATATCTCTCTGCCTTTTTTGTGTCGAAGCACTTTGATTTTCCGAATATCTGAATATTCATACGTTCTCCTGTAATGCGTACTGACGGACTGCCCGGAGCACTCCGTTCTCGTTATTGCTCCGCGCGAGGAACCGCGCCATGCGCTTTATGTCCGGGTCGCCGTTTTCCATGGCGAAGCTCCAGCCGGCGTAGCGGAGCATATCCTCGTCGTTCCAGAAATCGCCGAAAGCCATGGTGTCCTGTGCGCCTATGCCGAGGATCTTCCCAAGCTCCCGGAGGGCGCTGCCCTTGCTGACTCCGCTGCCCATGATATCCATCCAGTAGGGTCCGGAGACCTGAACGTTCAGCCGGTCGCCGAAAACCGCGTCAACTGCGGGCTTGGCGTGCTGCTTCGTTCCCCTTGCGTCGAACACCGCCAGCTTGTATATGATATCGTCAATGCTGCGGAAATCCTCGCAGACTATGTGGTTCTTGTAGTATTTCGCTATCTCGGCGCTGAATTCCGGGTCGGCGCTGAGGTGATATGTACCGCGCCCCGCGCACACGAGAATGCGGGCTCCCCCAATGCTTTCCAGCGTGCCGATGAGCTCGTCGAAGGTCTTTCTGTCCAGCGGAGTTACGTGCACCTGCTTTCCGGCGTGGATTATGTTCGCGCCGTTGTCGCAGATGAAGTCCAGCCGGGTGCGGTATTCCTCCGGGAAGAGGTGCGCCACCGCGTCAAACGAGCGCCCGCTCGCCACCGTGAAGCGTATCCCGCGCTGCTCCAGCTCGCCGAAAACCTCCAGGAAATCCGCGGGCAGCTCCTTGCGGTCGTTGAGCAGGGTGCCGTCCATGTCGCTTGCTATCAGCTTTATCATTATTGTTCCTCGCTATCTTTTGTCTACGGTTTTATATCTGTTCCGGGCTTTTTGCCCTATATTAATGTATTATAGCATAAATCGCGCGCTCTTGCAAGTGGTTGATATTTTATTTTTGTGCGCTTTCACTCCCGCCGAGTGGATTTTACGCATTTATGCACAGGATTTTTCAAAAAATTGTTGCAAAAAAGCGTGCTTTGTGTTATACTAACTTTGACTGTATACAGACCTCCGGTAATTTCCCGTCTTCTGGGTCGCTGTTACTGCGCAGACACATAAGCCTTAGCCGCAGCAGCGCCCTGGATACGAGGGATTTCCGGAGGTCAGGAAAAATCCGTCAGTCGCATTATATGAAAGGTCGTGATGATAGGGTTGGAGAAAAAGGCAGAAGCAGTTCCTGGCGGCGCAGGCTCCAGACTGGCTTTATATGGCTTTAACAACCTCACAAAAACACTTAGCTTCAACATTTACGATGTGTGCTATGCAAAAAGTGAGAGGGAGCAGAAGGATTACATCGCCTACATAGACGAGCAGTATAATTCCGACAGGCTCACAAAAATTCTCTGCGACGTGACCGAGAGCATCGGCGCGACAGTCCTGAACATCTCAAAGCAGGACTACGACCCGCAGGGAGCCTCTGTCAATATCCTCTTTGCCGAGGGGAACATTGACCCGGACCACATAGACGAGTCCTGCAACAAGGGCGCGGGCTGGTTCAACAGGAGCGGTATCCAGCCGAATACCGTTCACGCACATCTTGACAAGAGTCATATCACGGTGCACACTTTCCCGGAGTATCATCCGGACAAGGCTATTTCAACATTCAGGGTAGATATCGACGTTGCCACCTGCGGCGAGATATCCCCGCTCAACACGCTGGATTACCTGATAGGCAGCTTCGATTCGGACATAATCACGATAGACTACCGCGTGCGCGGTTTCACGAGAGATGTTTCCGGCAGGAAATGCTTCATGGATCACAAGATAACCTCAATCCAGGACTACATAAATCCGGCGACCCTGACGAAGTACGACGCAATAGACGTCAATGTGTACCAGTCAAATATATTCCATACGAAAATGCTTATCAAGGAGATAGAGCTCCAGAACTATCTCTTCAACTCCGATGTATACGAGATACACCCCCAGCAGCGCCTTGAGATAACCAACAGCCTGCGCCGAGAGATGATCGAGATATTCAGCGGAATGAACATCTACTGAGGTGAGGGAAATGAGAGAATACAGTCTCGACCAGTCCCGGGCGCCTCTTTACGAAGCGATGAGGGAGTATCAGCTCGACCGCGTTGTCAAGTTCGACGTCCCCGGTCACAAGGGCGGCAGGGGAAACAAGGCGCTGAGGGATTTCCTCGGCGAGGTCTGCATGAAGAACGACGTCAACTCCATGAAGCCCCTCGACAACCTGTGCCACCCGGTCTCCGTAATAAAGGAAGCGCAGGAATACGCGGCGGACGCTTTCGGCGCGGAAAATTCCATATTCATCGTAAACGGCGCGACGGGCGCAGTACAGGCGATGGTGATGTCGGTCTGTAAGGCGGGGGACAGGATAATCCTGCCGAGGAACGTTCACCGCAGCGCGATAAACGCGCTTGTTGTGTGCGGCGCGGTGCCGGTTTACGTCAATCCCGGGGTCAACAGCGAACTCGGCATACCGCTGGGAATGACCCCTGCGGAGGTCGAGGCGGCGATAATCGCCAACCCGGACGCAAAGGCTGTGCTTGTGAACAACCCGACCTACTACGGAATATGCTCCGACCTGCGGAAAATCACCGAGATCGCACACCGCCACGGTTTAAAGGTGCTGTGCGACGAGGCTCACGGAACGCACTTCTATTTCGGCGAGGGGCTTCCGCCCTCCGGAATGAGCTGCGGGGCGGACATGGCGGCGGTCTCAGTCCACAAGACCGGAGGGAGCCTCACGCAGAGCGCCCTCCTGCTTCTGGGAAAGGGGATAGACCCGAACTACGTCCGGCAGATAATCAACCTGACCCAGACCACCAGCGCAAGCTATCTGCTGATGGTGTCCCTCGACCTTGCGCGGCAGAACCTCGCGCTCCACGGCAGGGAGTTCTACGCAAAGACGGTGGAGTTCGCGGATTATGCGCGTAAGGAGATAAACGCCATCGGCGGATATTACGCTTTCGGCGGGGAGCTCTGCGACGGCGGGGCGTTCTACGCGTTCGACAAGACCAAGCTTTCCGTGCACACTCGGGCGATGGGTCTTGCGGGAATAGAGGTCTACGACCTGCTGCGGGACGAGTACGACATACAGATAGAATTCGGCGACATCGGCAATATCCTGGCGATAATCACCGGAGGCGACCGGGCGCTTGAAATAGAGCGGCTTCTCGGCGCGCTGAACCTTATCAAGAAGTTCCACGGCAAGTCTCCGGCGGGACTTTACGATCACGAATACATCGACCCGATACTGGAGATGTCCCCGCAGGCGGCGTTCTACGCCGAGCAGGAGACCGTCCCGATTGAGAAGTCCGCAGGCAGGGTGTGCAGCGAGTTCGTCATGTGCTACCCGCCGGGAATACCGATACTGGCGCCGGGGGAGCGTATCACGCAGGATATCCTCGATTATATCGCGTTCGCAAAGGAAAAGGGGTGCTCCCTTACCGGCTGCCGGGATATGAACGTGGAGTATTTGCAAACAGTAAAGTTCAGCGCCGGGAACGACCGGCGCTGAACATCCGGTTTTTCTTTGATTTTCCGTGGTGGAAAATCAATTTCGCCTT
>CAKSPH010000039.1 GCA_934481355.1 uncultured Oscillospiraceae bacterium
TGGTGGAAGTTATAGGGCTCGAACCTATGACCCTCTGCTTGTAAGGCAGATGCTCTCCCAGCTGAGCTAAACTTCCACATTCAGAAATCGCTTTCGAAGTTCGTATCTTTCGTTTCGTTTTCGTATCTCTCGTCAAGCGACTTCTATATTATACACTCTCAAAGACGATTTGTCAAGCGTTTTTTTAAAATATTTTTAATTTTTTTGTTCTTTGAGCAACTTGACTATTTCATCTGTTGAAAACTCATACTTCTTATTGCAAAAGTGACAACAAACCTCGGTGGTTTTGCCCTCATCGACAAGTTTCTGGAGCTCTTTCTTGCCCAGACTGAGCAGAATCCTCTCGGTTCTTTCTCTTGAACAGTCGCAATAATACACTGCGTCCCACTGATCAAGTATCTCCCCGCCAAGACCTTCAAGCGCGTTTACCGCTAGTTCATCCGGTCTGAGTCCCTTGTCAAGCAGACCGGTTATGGATTCCATCTTGCTGAGATTATCCTCTATGACCTTAACCGCGCTGTCCTGAACCGGCGGAACGAGCTGGAGCATATATCCCCCTGCCGCCTTGATGGCAGCGTTGTCGTTGAACACTATGCCAAGCGCGCAGACAGTCGGTATCTGCTCGCTTATAGAGTAATACGCCGTGATATCCTCCGCGATATTGCCGGAAACAAGCGGGATCTGCCCCACATAGGGTTCTTTCAGTCCCATATCCTTTACAACGGTAAGGGAACCGTCCGTGCCGACGCAGCCAGGGACGTCAAGTCCTCCGTCCGCGCGCAGCGGAACCTGCGCCTGAGCATTGCCCGCACAGCACTTCACGTTGCCGCGGTAGTCCGCAACGACGGTAAGAGTACCGCAGGGACCGCCGCCGTTGACGCGCAGGGTCATGGTATCCCCCTCGTTTTTCAGAAGAGCCCCCATGATAGCTCCCGCAGTGCACATTCTCCCAAGAGCCGCAGTGACCACCGGCGTGGATTGATGCAGCCGTTCTATCTCCCTTACAATATCAGTAGAGTCTATTGCCGAACACAATACGCTCCCGTCCTCTGAGAGCGCCCTGACTATTCTTCCCATGTTACATCTCCATTATATTCTTTATACAGAATTGTGTGAATTATTTTTTTCGTGCGCAGAACATCAGCTTGTCGCTGTCCTCCGCGGGTTCTTTGTCGGTGAGGTATTCCCGCACCTCCAGCAGCTCAAAGCCCGCCTTTTCAAGCATTGAAGTAAATTCCTGCCGGCTTACGGCAATTTCACGGAAGCTCTCCTCCATGCGCTCGTACCTACCATCCTCCGCCTCTGCGAAGATGTTAAGCGAGATATCCACGCCGTTGTCCTCCGGGCAGAATTCATTCTGCCACACGCAGTAAACATCGTCAAGGTCGTACACGAACACATTGTCTGCGAGAATTTTTTCGTGCTTGAATATAGTATTCACATCGAACAGGAACAGCCCGCCCCTTCTGAGATTCAGCGCCGCCGCCCTGAAGCACTTCTGTATTTCTGCGGGGGATTCAAGATGATTTACGCTGTCGAGTGTGGAAACTATTATATCCGCTTCGCCGTAGAGGTCAAGCTCCGTCATGCCCTGACAGATATACTGAACGCCGTCATGCGGCTTGTTCATGGCGGCGGAGAGCATATCCGGGGACGCGTCCGCGCCGATGACATCGAACCCGAACCCCGCCAGCCTTGCGGTGAGATTCCCGGTGCCGCAGCCGATATCCGCAAGGAAACTCCCTCCGGTGCCGAACTTTTCTATCTTAGCGCGGTAGTACCCGGCTATCTCGTCATACGGAACATTCTCGGTGAGCTTATCATAGACCTGTGCAAACAGTCCGTAGCCCGCCATTACATTTCCTCTTCCTTCATGCGGTCAAAGACTATCTGATAGCCTCCCGCCGCCTGGTAGTTCAGTGTCTTGTTGACTCTGGAAATTGTAGCGGTGCTGGCGCCTGTTTTCTTTACTATATCATTGTATACGCAGTTATCGGTGAGAAGCCTTGCCACATGAAGCCTCTGTGAAATAGCCTTCAGCTCCTGCGGAGTGCAGAGATCCTCGAAAAAAGCGTAGCATTCCTCAACGGTTTTCAGTGAAAGGACTGCCTTGAAGAGATAGTCCATGTTTTCATCTTTCTTCATATTGTTCCTCCATTACTGCACGGAATCCGTGCATTTTGTTTTGAATATGGGAACCTCTAAAAACCGGTGCGAAAATCAAAAATGGGCAGGGTGTGCCAGATTCTAGGAAAGCCGACGAAGTAAGGCTGTATGCCTTGCGAGGAGGTGCAACACGATGTTGCATAGCGAAATAACCGAGTGACGGCATGGACGCCGTCACATCAGAAATTTCGCTCGTTGACAGACGAAGATGGCGCGCACTGCACATTTTCGCTCACATGAGGTTTTTAGAGGTGACCATATGGTATATGATGCTATATGCGGAGCCTGCAGGGGTCAGGCATATGCACAGGGCAATATATATCGCTCTGCGTTTATTTTATCATATTGAAGCACAAAAGTCAAGACTTTTGACCTTTAAAGTGTCAAATGGAAGGTCAAATGCAAAAAAACACGAAAAGCAAAACAGACCGGGCGAACCCGGTCTGTAAAGCACATAAGGTCACCTCTAAAAACCTCCTTCACGGCAGATTTCTATGACTTATATCATCTGCTTCGTTGTCAAACCTTGAAATACATACAGTATTACTGCGGTTTGACGCCTAGCATCTGATATAAGTCATGTACGAAATCTGCTCGTGTCCCGGTTTTTAGAGGTGACCATAATAATATCAGAGCCCGATCTTAGCCGTATCAGAATCTCTAAGAGTAAACCGTCCGACAAGTTCCTTGAGCGTAGCCGCCTGAGCGGAAAGCTCCTCGGAAGCTGCCGCAGACTGCTCTGCCGTCGCGGAGTTTGTCTGTACAACGTTGGATATCTGATCTATGCCGACGGAGATCTGCTTTATGGAATCCGCAGCCTCCTTGGTAGATTCTGAAATCTTGCGGTTCAGCTCGGTAGCCCCCTCCGCAGAGGCAACAACCGTATTCATCATCTCTGCGACCTCGCTTACAAGGCCGTTGCCGTTCTCAATAGCAGTAACCGTGCCCTCGATCATAGTAGTGGTATTCTGCGCTGCCTCAGCGGATTTAGCGGCAAGGTTGCGCACCTCGTCCGCAACTACCGCGAATCCCTTGCCTGCCTCGCCGGCGCGCGCAGCCTCGATGGCGGCGTTGAGAGCCAGAATGTTGGTCTGGAATGCGATATCTTCGATTGTCTTGATGATATTCTTCGTTTCATCGGAGGAGGTGCTTATCTCGTTCATAGCCGCGATAAGGCTCTCCATCTTGTCGGAAGCCTCCCTGATCTTTTCGCCTGCCTCGTTTGTGGAAGCGCTCGCCTGCTCTGCGTCTGCTGAGTTCTGGTGTATCATGTCGGAAACCACGCTGATGGTCGCCGCCAGCTCCTCAACGGAGGAAGCCTGCTCGGTAGCGCCCTGCGACAGAGCCTGCGCACCTGCGGAGACCTGATCAGAACCAGCCGCAACCTGGTCGGCAGACGTGTTGATCTCAGCCATCGTCTTGCTGAGCCTGTGGTTGATATCACGCATGTAGTTCACCAGTTTTTTGAAGTCGCCGAGGTAATACTGCTGAGCCTGAGTGGTATGTACGTTGAGGTCGCCATTGGCCATAGCTTCAAGTATACGTCCGATGTCGCCGATTATATTGTTGATATCCTCGACAACGAACTTCGTTGCGTCACAAAGTCTGCCGGTCTCGTCCTTGGACTTAATGTCGGGAACAGGGCTGGTAAGGTCACCCTCGGCAAGCTTTTCGATACGTTCTGTGCAGGCGCGCAGAGAGCTGCCGATGCTGTTGCCGAGCCTGATGGAGATAAACACAGACACGATGCAGGCAACAATAAGCAGAATTATTGTAAACAGGATAGCACGGTAGGTGCCGGAAAGGAAGTCGCTTTTCGGGGCATAAACCGCCAGCGACCAGCCGTCCGAGTTGGGAACGGGCGCATAAGCAATGAACTTGCTCTCTCCGTTGAGGGTATATTCATCGAAACCGTTTTCACCGTTTCTCATCTTCTGGTGGCACTGGGCAAGGGTCTGATATCCGACCTGTCCGGAGGTATCGGCAGCGGCAAGCTCCTCGATGTTCTCTCCGTTCTTGACGAGTTCGCTGTCCGGGTCGGCAATGGTGTTGCCGTTCTTGTCAATGATGTAAGCGGAGCAGTTGTCGCTTACGTTTATGCTTCTTACGATATCGTTCAGAAATTCGGGATTAGGCACTGTTACAACACAGCCGGTGACTGTGCCGCCGACCTTTCCGTCCTTCCAGATAGGAGCAGCGATGATAAGAGTCAACTCACCGGTCAGGCGGGACACGGTGGGTTCGGTAATGGACACCTTTCCAGCCATTGCGTCCTTGAAATACTCCCTGTCCGAGTAATTGTTGCCGTCGAAAGCGTTGCCGTCGGTGTCGATTACGGTGCAGTTCTGAAGATCATGCTGCTGCATGGATTCGGACAGTATATCCTTCAGCTGCTGTTCGGATACATTCGAGTCAGAGAACATCGGCGAAGCTCCCATCTCACTGACGATGTTTGAATACGCCTCTATCTCCCAGTAGGTGCGGTCTGCGGCTATTGAAGACGCAGCAGTCATGTTGTCGCTTACAATGCTTACTGTACTGGTCAGCGTCATCACGCAGGCAAATGTGCCAAGCACCAGCATTGAAATGCCCACCATAAGTATGCAGCACAGCAATATTTTTTTCCCAATAGATTTCATACACTATCCTCCATGAAAAATTGCTTTTTCGAGTAATTACGACAAATTGTCTGCATTATGACTAAAAAACGCTGATAGTGCAGGCACTATTCTGCAATTCTCTTTATAGCATTATAGCACAAATTAGCAAATAAATCAAGCAGAGTTTATGCAGATATGGTAAAAACTCTTTGTATTTTTTTACAAATATTAATTCATTTTTTTGTTAATGTGGTTGAAACCTACAACAGGGAACAGCAAGCGTGATTTTTTCTACTTATGGTCACCTCTAAAAACCGGTTTGAAAAGTGAAAATGGGTAGAGTGCGCCGAATGCGATGAAAGCCGACGAAGTAAGGCTGTATGCCTTACGAGGAGGTTTGAAGAAGCAGTCGGTGTGCTATACACATTTTCACTCAAACAAGGTTTTTAGAGGTGACCTTATAAAACTCTGTTTCAGAGCTTGTTTTTTCCTCCGCAAGCTGGTATAATAAATCTAACGGAGGTGTTCAGATGTCACAGGTAACAAAACGCGCGCTGGAAGCTTCGCTGAAAAACCTTCTCCTGAAGAAGCCGCTCAGCAAGATAACGATAAGCGACATAACCGAGGACTGCGGAATAAACCGCATGACATTCTACTACCACTTCAGGGACATATACGACCTTGTGGAGTGGTCCTGCCTTGAGGACGCGAAAAAAGCGCTGGAGGGCAAAAAGACCTACGATACATGGCAGCAGGGATTCTATCAGATATTCGAGGCGGTGCTGGAGAACAAGCCGTTCATAATCAACGTGTACCGTTCCGTAAGCCGCGAACACGTGGAGAATTACCTCTTCCGGCTGACCTACGACCTGCTGATAGGCGTTGTGAACGAACGCTCGCAGGGCATGAACGTGCGCGAGGACGACAAGGAGTTCATCGCCGGATTCTATAAGTATGCATTCGTGGGAGTCATGCTCGACTGGGTGAAGAACGACATGAAGGAGGATCCCAGGCAGATAATCGACCGCCTGTCCACCCTGATGAGCGGAAACGTCTCCGCCGCGCTGGAGCGCTTCAGCATATCGTAATTTATCATTCCGCCCATTCTGATAAAAAATCATACAGCTCTGCCGCCGTGATGAAAAATTAAACACGGCGGCGATTCTGTTTATTGTATATTTTCCTCCCCTGAGTTAAAATATAATCACAGCAGGAAATCACCCGAAAGGGCGCATTCTTTAAGGAGGAAAAATATATGTATTATTCAAGCGGAAACTACGAAGCCTTTGCAAGACCCAGGAAGCCGGCAGGCGTTGACAATAAATCCGCCTACATCATAGGAAGCGGACTTGCGGCGCTGACCGCGGCGTGCTACCTCGTCCGTGACGGACAGATGAAGGGCGAGCACGTTCACATTCTCGAAAAGGAGCAGCTCGCCGGCGGAGCCTGCGACGGCTGGAAGTACGAGAACGTAGGCTATGTGATGCGCGGCGGGCGCGAAATGGACAACCACTTCGAGGTAATGTGGGATCTGTTCCGCTCCATCCCCTCCATCGAGACCGAGGGAGTATCCGTGCTGGATGAGTACTACTGGCTGAACAAGGAGGACCCGAACTACTCCCTCTGCCGCGCGACCGTGAACCGCGGCGAGGACGCCCACACGGACGGCAGGTTCGATATCTCCGACAAGGGCGCCATGGAGATAATGAAGCTGTTCTTCACCCCCGAGGAGGATCTTCAGGACAAGAAGATAACCGATTTCTTCGACGACGAGGTGCTCAACTCCAACTTCTGGCTGTACTGGCGCACGATGTTCGCATTTGAGAACTGGCACAGCGCCCTTGAAATGAAGCGCTATATCCAGCGCTATATCCACCATATCGGAGGTCTGCCGGATTTCAAGGCGCTGCGGTTCACAAAGTACAATCAGTATGAGTCCATGATACTCCCGATGATAAAGTACCTTGAGAGCTTCGGCGTGCAGTTCCACTTCGGCGTAAAGGTAGTGAACGTCCAGTTCGACTGCAAGCCCGAAAGAAAGCTCGCGACCCGCATAGATGTCATCAGGGACGGTCAGGAGGAGAGCATCGGCCTCACCGATAACGACCTCGTGTTCATCACAAACGGCGGCTGCGTTGAGAACTCCACCATTGGCAGCCAGAACAGTCCCGCAGAGTTCCGCCCGGAGATAAAGGCTGGCGGCGGCTGGGATATGTGGCGCAAGATAGCCGCTCAGGATCCCGCATTCGGCAACCCGGACAAGTTCTGCGGAGATCCGGAGCTCTGCAACTGGATGAGCGCCACCGTCGAGACCCTCGACCAGCGCATTATCCCCTATATAAAGAAGATATGCAAGCGCGACCCGTTCACCGGAAAGGTGGTTACCGGCGGCATAGTCACCGTCAAGGATTCCTCATGGCTGCTGAGCTGGACGATAAACCGCCAGCCGCAGTTCCGCGAACAGCCGAAGGATCACTGCCTTGTATGGGTATACGCCCTGTTCAGCGACAAGCCCGGAGATTATATAAAGAAGCCCATGCGCGAGTGCACCGGCAAGGAGATCTGCATGGAGTGGCTGTATCACCTCGGCGTTCCCGAGAACGAGATCGAGGAGCTCGCTGAGCACTCTGCGAACACCGTTCCGGTAATGATGCCGTATATCGACGCGTTCTTCATGCCCCGCGCCATTGAAGACAGACCAAAGGTAGTTCCGGACGGAGCCGTAAACTTTGCGTTCCTCGGTCAGTTCGCAGAGCTCCCGCGCGACACCATATTCACCACCGAGTATTCCATGCGCACCGGTATGGAGGCAGTCTACACCCTGCTCAACGTAGACCGCGGCGTACCTGAGGTATGGGGCAGCGTATACGATATCCGCGCCCTGCTTGACGCCACCGTGAAGCTCCGCGACGGAAAGAAGGCGACCGACATGGATCTCGGATTCATGAAGGAGATCGTAGTTAAAAAGCTCCTCGGCAAGATAAAGGACACCGACATCGAGAAGATACTCAAGGAATACAATGTCATCTGACGCAAAGCCGCTGACCAGGCGGTAAGAAGCATAAAATATCCCCGCAGACAGTCAAACGTCCGCGGGGAATTTTGTCATGAATATGAAAGCTATGGAATTCAGTCTTTCTGAACAGGAACACGCTTTACCAGTATCGCGGAAACTATCCCGACGGCAACGCCCGCGGCTATTCCGCTGACGCAGAGTATCGGGAGATAGTAAACTATCTGCGCGGTCTCCATAATAAGCATTGCAACCAGTATCTGACCGGTATTGTGGAGTATGCCTCCGATAACGCTTACGCCAACGGTGGAGAAGCGCTCAGAGCGTTTCAGCAGTATCATCGCCGTCAGGCTCAGCACCGCCCCCGCCACGCTGTACGCCAGCGTCATCACATTGCCGAAGAGTATCGCCATCCAGACTATCCGTATCAGCGAAACTAGCACCGCTTCCTTTGCGCCGAGCTTGTACAGCATGAACACCACCGCTATGTTGGCAAGTCCCAGCTTTATCCCCGGTACGGCGAACGACAGCGGGATAAGGCTCTCCAGATAGGACAGCACCATAGCGATCGCAGCGCATATCCCGAGCAGGGCTATGGATCTTGGTTTGATTTTCATAAGACCTCCTACGCGATAACGTCTACGTCCGCTTCGGCTTCGGAAACTATCTTTACAACCAGCTTGTTCGGCAGACAAACTATCGTTTCACCATTGAAGCTTATGCTGTGCTGGTTCACGCAGAGCTTATCAGGACAGTCGGCGTCGGTGACGTCGGCTTTTCCGTCTTTTATCACCAGAGTGTTGTATCCGGTCGGGGAGGTTATCGTGACGCTCATATCCTTGTCAAGCGGATACGACGCCACCTCTTTGCCTTCCTGTACTACCACGGCGTAGCCTCCGCTTTTTTTGCCGAGCTGGATAATTCCAAAGGCAATACCTGCGGCGGCAAGGAGTACGGCTATGAGTATGATATCATTTCTGTGCTTCTTTTCCAACGGCTTCATTCCTGTAATCTCTCCTGTAAAACCATTATGGGGAATGCCTGAGCACTCCCCATTCCCGTCACTCTGTCACTGAGCCTTACTTAGATCCACGCTCTTTATCGAATGTCTGGGGCAGGTATCCGCGCATACATTGCAGCCTGCACACTTTGCGTAGTCGATATGCGCCAGGTTGTCCTCGACCTTTATAGCCTCGGAGGGGCAGGACTTTTCGCACTTCTTACAGCCTATGCAGGATGTCTTGCACTGCTTTACGGCAGCCGCTCCCTTATCCTTGTTGTTGCAGGCAACGACAACAGCCGCGCTTGCAGGGACAAGGCGTATCACGAAATTCGGGCAGGCCTTTGTGCACATTCCGCAACCGGTGCATTTCGCCGGGTCAACGCAGGCAACGCCGTTATTGTTGTAGATAGCGCCGTACTGGCAGACTTTCGCGCAGTCGCCGTAGCCCAGACAGCCTGTGGTGCAGGAGCCGTCTCCGCCGTAGAACAGTTTTGCTCCGGCGCAGGTGGGGATCCCCTTGTAATCGTACTTCTGCGAGGTATTCTCGCAGGTGCCGTTGCAGTGTACGAACGCCACCATTCTCTC
Organism: uncultured Oscillospiraceae bacterium; assembly: GCA_934481355.1. Taxonomy (GTDB): domain Bacteria; phylum Bacillota; class Clostridia; order Oscillospirales; family Ruminococcaceae; genus CAG-115. The sequence goes on from CAKSPH010000039.1 coordinate 9,368, forward strand.
GGCCGCCTCTACCGAAACGCCGAGCACTTCGCCGAGCTGCTTCGCAGTGGAAGCGCCGCCCGGTACGCACAGATTAGCAGCCGCGGAGCCCTCCGCAAGAGCCTTGGCATAGCCGTCGCAGCCGGTAAAGCCACAGGCGCCGCAGTTTGCGCCCGGCAGACAGGCGCGGATATTCTGCTCCTTTTCATCGGTCCTGACCGCGAAGAACTTCGCAGCGATCACCAGAATAAGCGCGCAGATAAGTCCGACAGCGACCAGAACTCCGACCGCGATAAGAACTGCTGATAATAATGAATCGTTCATCTTGCAGCCTCCTTACGCAAACAGCTTGTCTACCACGCCTGCGAATCCCATGAAGCTCATGGAAACGATGGACGCAGCGGCGAGGGTGACAGGAAGCCCCTTGAAGCTCTCGGGGATGTTGGCGCTGTCAAGTCTGGAGCGAACGCCCGCAAACAGTACCATAGCCAGCAGGAAGCCGAGTCCGCAGCCGAGGGAGCTTACCATTGACTCAAGGAAGCCGTAGCCGTCCTTGATGTTGTTTATGGTCACGCCGAGAACAGCGCAGTTTGTTGTGATGAGCGGGAGGTATACGCCCAGCGACTTGTGGAGCGCGGGGATATACTTCTTGAGGATTATCTCAACGAACTGAACCAGCGTTGCGATAACCAGTATGAACACGATGGTCTGGAGATATCCAAGGCCGAGCTTATCCAGCACGAAGGTCTGGATAGGCCATGTAACGGCAGTCGCCACCAGCATAACGAAAGTAACGGCCGTACCCATTCCGGCAGCCTGATCCAGCTTCTTGGAAACTCCGAGGAACGGGCATATGCCGAGGAACTTGTTAAGTACATAGTTGTTAACAAGTACACTGGACATAAGGATAACGAGAAGAGCCTTTATGGTATCCATAGATTACTTCGCCTCCTTTGCTGATTCAGTGTTTTCAGGGTTTTCCATGCAGGCAGTGCGGGAGGGGCAGTTTGCACAGCCGAACTCCTTCTTGCTGATGGCCTTTCCCTTTGAGATCCTGTTCACAACAGCGATAAGCACGCCGAATACGAAGAATCCGCCTGCCGCCTGTGTGAAGAACGGAATGGAGTAATCCTGAAGGAACGGTATCTTAAAGCCGAGGAAGCTTCCGGAACCGAGTATCTCGCGGACGGTGCCCATGCAGAACAGCGCGAGCGTAAAGCCGCCGCCCATTCCGACGCCGTCCAGCGCGGACTCGACAACGGTGTGCTTGCTTGCAAACATCTCCGCTCTGCCGAGAATGATGCAGTTTACGACGATGAGCGCAAGATAAGTGCCGAGCGCCGTGTACAAGTCGGGCAGGTATGCGTTCATCAGCATCTGGATAATGGTAACGAATCCCGCGATGATAACGATATAGGCGGGAATGCGCACCTTATCGGGAATGACTTTGCGCAGCGCTGAAATCGCCATGTTGGAGCAGATAAGAACTATTGCCGCCGCAATACCCATGCTGAGCGCACGGGACACGGAGTCGGTAACGGCAAGGGTGGGGCAGGTTCCGAGAACCAGCACGAATACAGGGTTCTCCTTGATGAAGCCCTTTAACATAATGGAAAGCTTGCTCTGTTTCTCCATATTACTGAGCCTCCTTTACTGCTTCGAAAGCTGCTGCAACATCGTCAGCCGCCGTTCTTACAGCGTTCGTTGTGAATGTGCAGCCGGATAATACGAGGACGTCGTCGCTGATATTGCCCAGCTCCTGGCCGGAATATCCGTTGGTGTAGGAGCTCTGGGATACTACGTCGCCGTAATACTCGGTCTCGTTGTGGGACAGCACCTTGAACTTTGCGATGGTTCCGTTTTCGTCAACGATGTACAGAATGTTTACGGGTCCGCCGAATCCGAAGGTGGAAGTCGTCATTGCGTAGTACGTTGCGCCCTCGCTTGTGAAGCGGTATGCGCCGTTAACGGAGGACTGTACTCCGGCGGGAGCAAGCGCTGTTACCTCTGCGTCCTCGTACATCTTTACGATACGCTTTACCGCCTTTTCGCCTGCGGCACTGTAAGCGTCCGCCGCAGCCGCCTTGACCGCCTCAACAGCGGAAGCGTCCTCAGAAGCAGCGTCGTCAAAGGCCTTGAAGCCGACATAGTTGCCGAATGCGTCCGTAACGTAAGCGGCCTTATCAGCGACCATTGCGTAGCCGGTGCGGTTCGTGCTGACATACAGACCATCGGAAACTTCCTCGACCTTGCAGGCACCGGTGTTGTCGAGAGAAGACGGAAGCATTTCGCCGATAGCGTCAGCAGCCATCTGGTCGTCGGTAAGCTCGCCTGCTGCAACGTCTGCAACTGCGAACAGCGCGGTGTATGCGTCGGTTATCGCGTTCTTGAACGCCGTGGAGGAGTATGTTACACCGGATACCAGCTCAACGCCGGAGAGCGCGGAATCCTGACCGATGTAGCTTGCGGGATATTCCTCGCCGAAGTTCTTGGTCTCGGCGTAGTTGGTCAGGACGATGTTCTTTATCACGCCGTCCGTGCCGATACCAACGGAGATCCCCATCGGGGATTCGCTGTACTGGGAGGTGGTTTCAAGGGTAACGACATAGCCTAAGCCGTTCTTTTCCTGATATATTCCCTTTACTGTTTCGGGCGCGTCGGCGGCGGGCTCGAGCTCGTCGAAGCCGTCAGCGCCGGGCAGCGCCTCTGCAAAGGAACCCTGAACGGCATTTGCGTTGTTTTCCGCAATGATTGGCGCGGTGACATAATTGACCGCGGAAAGAGCCAGCGTAACAACGAGGCAGATGACTACCAGCGCGATGACGCTCTTTACTGAATCATTCATGCCTTAGCACCTCCAAACGGTTTTGTTCTTGTCCATCTCTCGATATAGGGAGTGAGGATATTCATAAGCAGTATGGAGAAGGAAACGCCCTCGGGATAGCTGCCGAATACACGGATAAGAACAGTGATAAGTCCGCAGCCTACGCCGAAGATCACCTTGCCCCACGCGGTGTTGGGGGTAGTGGCGTAATCAGTCGCCATGAAGAATGCGCCGATGAACAGACCGCCGGAAAGTATCTCGGCAACGGGGTCCTGACCCAGAACAAGGGAGAACAGGAATACTGTCGCGATGAACACTACCGGAGTATGCCATGTGATAACTCCGCGGACGATAAGGTAGATACCGCCGATGAGCAGAGCCAGTGCGCAGGTCTCGCCGAGCGCGCCGCCGCACCTGCCGAGGAACAGGTCAAGGTATGTAGGCAGCGTGCCCTCCTGACCGCTGAGCACGCCGAGGGGCGTTGCACCGGAAACTATATCGGCATTCTGTGGGAATACCGCAGCAGTCATTGTGCCGCTGAAAGAAAGCAGCAGGAAGATTCTTGCGGTGATAGCCGGGTTAGCGAAATTCTGACCGATACCGCCGAACAGGCACTTTACCACGATTATCGCGAATATAGCGCCGAGTGCTGCCTGCCACAGCGGAATGGAAGCCGGAAGATTCAGCGCAAGAAGAAGTCCGGTGACAGCGGAGGAAAGATCTCCTACGGTCTGTTCCTTCCTGCAGATAAGATTGAACACGAATTCAGAGAGCATTGCCGCTATCACACAGGCGAGGATAACGAACAGGCTGCTTATTCCGAAGATGACCACCGAAGCAGCGGTGGCGGGAAGCAGCGCGATAAGCACGTCCAGCATGATGGAGCGCGTTGTGCGTGGAGTGTATATGTGCGGAGAAGAAGTAACAGTTAATTTACTCATTTCTTTCCCTCCTGTGGTTTGTAGTTTCTTAACATTGCCTTGGAAAGCTTATTTCTCTGTACAAGCGGCTGACCTGTCGGACAGACGTAAGCGCAGCAGCCGCACTCCATGCAGAGGTTCACCTTGAGCTTCTTAAGCTCCTCGCAGTCGCCGTCCCTGAACGCCTTGGACAAGGCAACGGGGTTGAGGTGCAGCGGACAGTGTGAAACGCAGTTTCCGCAGCGGATGCAGGCGGTCTGCTTCTTGGGCTGTGCTTCCTTTTCGTTGAGCGCGATTATCGCGTTGGTGTTCTTGATGACAGGGCAGTTGGTATCGGGAACGGCAATTCCCATCATGGGGCCGCCGTAGAGTATCTTTCCGGGCTCCTCCCTGAAACCGCCGCAGAAATCTATCAGGTCCTGAATGGATGTGCCGATGGGCACGATGACGTTCTGTGGATTCTTCACCGCGCTGCCGTCGACGGTCACGCACTTCTCAACGAGAGGCATACCGGTCTTGCAGTACTTTGCGAGACAGGCGAGGGTGGTGCAGTTCATCACAACAGCGCCTGCGTCCAGCGGGAGCTTGCCCTCGGGAACGACTGCGCCGGTGGTGTGGTATATCAGCACCTTTTCACCGCCCTGCGGATATAAGCTCGGAAGAGGCTTGACGGTAACGCAGGGGTCTGCCGCCGCAAGCTCGTTCATCTTTGCGATGCACTCGGGCTTGTTCTTCTCGATGCCTACGATGATGTTCTTTACCTTAAGGAACTTTTCGAGCAGCGCGAAGCCCTCCTTAATCCAGTCGGCTTCATCGAGCATCGTTCTGGTGTCGCTGGTGATGTACGGCTCGCACTCGGCGCCGTTGATAACGACTGCCTTTATGCGGGAGAGATCGTCTATCTTCAGCTTTACCGCGGTCGGGAATCCCGCGCCGCCCAGTCCAACAAGTCCGCTTGCCTTTACAGCCTCGATAAAGTCCTCATAGGTATCAAGCTTCGGAGGCTTTACCGCCTCGGACACCTTCATCTCGCCGTCGGATTCAATGGTGATAGCGTTCACATTGTTTCCGGAGCTTACGAGAATGGTATCGATCTTCTTTACCGTACCGGAAACGCTCGCGTGGACAGGCGCGCTTACAAAGCCCCCTGCGGTCGCGATAACATCGCCGATATCAACATGATCCCCGACTTTTACAGCGGGAACGGCAGGCGCGCCGATGTGCATGACAACGGGTATCGTCACGGATTTCGGTGCAGGCATTTTGACTGCCGCCATCTGCGCGGTGTTCTTCCTGTGCGGAACGTGCGCGCCTTTGAGCATGAATAGTGGCATTTCATCTAACCTCACATTCGCATTTATATATAGTTGTGTCTTTTTTTCTCAAAAAGGCATACTATATTCAGTATATATCAAGAGAGGTGCTTTTGTCAACACCTCTCAACATACATTGATGATTTTTGCTGAAAAAAAATACCCACGCGGTCAAACGACACTCAGTCGATGATGAGCTCCGCAAAACCGTCAGTGCATTCGTAGCTTCCGTCCGGTAGCACCCATATCGCCTCGATGCTGTCCATCTCTGAAAGGAGCTCCCGTCCGTCGGATATCGTCATGTTGAACAGCGCGGTGGAAAGCGCGTCCGCCATTCCGCTGTCCGCGCAGAGTATGGACACGGAATCGAAGTTGTTCAGCGGCATGAGCGTATCCGGGTCGATGATGTGGTGATAGCGCACGCCGTCCACCTCGTAATACCGCTGGTAGTTCCCGCTGGTGACAAGAGCCATTCCGTTGAGCTTCAGGCGCACGATATACGGCTTCCCGCTGTCGGCGGTGTCAGGATTCTGTATGCCTGCCGCCCAGTCGGAGCCGTCGCCCCTGGTGCCGATGGTCCGGACGTTTCCTCCGATGTTTATGGTGTAGCCGCTTTCTATGCCCTCGTCCATAAGGAGCTGCGCGGCTTTTTCGACGGCGTATCCCTTTGCCGCCGCACCTAAGTCAAGCGACATTTCCGGATCGTCAAGGTAAACAGTTCCGGCGTCCCTGTCTATGATGAGCTTATCAATATCACAGTGCTCTGACGCTTCCATCAGCGCGTCCATGGGCGGGAGCTCGGCGGCCTCCGGGTCGCTTATGCCGGCCTCGCGGTACCTGTGCCATATCGACAGCACGCTTCCCATGGCGATGTTGCACTTTCCGTCCGTAGCGGCGCACATTTCCCTGGAGAATTCCAGCAGGTCTATGAGCTTTTCGTCCACCTTTACCGGCTCAATGCCGGCATTCCTGTTAATGGTGCGGACATTGTTCACGCCATCATAGCTGTGGTAAATATCGGTGAGCTGGTGGTATTCCTCCAGCAGCGAGTACACCTTTTCGCAGTTCTGCGTGAAAGTTTCCTCGTCCTCATCGTAACCCACTATCTGTGTCACGGTATCGAAAAATTCAAGGTACGCCTTGGAATAACGGGTCTTTTCCGGCCTTGTGCTGCAAGCGGATAGGTTTATGGCAGCAGCGATCACAAGAAACACGCTTATCGCTTTCAGGATCATACTTCTGTGCATTGAAAAACTCCTATTCAAGTCAAAAAGATGAGGGGCAGTACAGCCTCTCATCTTCTTGCGTCGTATCAGAACTGTCAGTTATGCTGAAATGATCAGCCTGCAAGACCCATAGCCTTTACAACTGTCTTGATCATGCCAGCTACGCTCATTGTGCAGCCTGCCTTGAGGGTCTCGTCAGTTGTAACAACGTGGCCGTTGTCAGTGGTCTCAGTGGGGATAGCGGAGATCTCGTCAGCGGTCTTGCCGGTTACGAATGTCTCGAAAGCCTGATCCTGCTCGAACCACTCAGCAGAGATGCCGGAAACGCCTCTCATGCCGTACTCGTCCTTCTTCTCTCTCTTTGTCTTGATCTCAGCGGTGGTATCGGAAGTGATCTCGCCAGCGTCGTCAAATGTTACCTTAGGCTGAACCTCATCATAGCATACTGCTGCGAGCTTGCCGTCAGCGTCAACTGCAACTGCTGCGAAAGAAGTGTACATTGCTGCTGTGCCATCCTCGCCGTCCTCAGCGGAAGCTGTTGCGGAGTCAACGGAAGTGGAGCAGGTAAGCGCGAGTGTAGCGTCGCCTGTGAAATCAGCCGCGCTGTCATCGTTGCAAGCCTTTACGGTAGCGCTGATGAAATCGCTGATGCTCATTGTGCAGCCAGCCAGCAGGGTCTCGTCTGTGGTTACAACGTGACCGTTTTCAGTGGTCTCAGTGGGGATAGCAGCAACCTCGTCAGCAGTCTTGCCAACAACATATGCCTCGAAAGCCTCAGCCTGCTCGTACCACTCCTTGCCGATAGCGGAAGCGGGCTTCATGCCGTATTCCTCAAGCTTCTCCTTCTTGGACTTGAAAGTCATGGAAGCAGCGTCCTCGGGAACCTCGCCGTCCTCAACGGCCATCTTGTTCTGTGCAACATCGAGCTTGCAGGAAACGATCTTTCCGTCAGCGTCGAGAATTACTGCTGCAACAGTAGCGTCAACCTGTGCGTTGCCGGCAGAAGAGGAGGCGGTAGATGTAACTACGCCCATACCGAGCTTGTTAGCGCCTGTGCTTGCGCTGTCGTCTGCGCCGCTCTCAGCAGTGCCTGCGTTGGAGCTGGTCTCAGTTGTGCCGGCAGCGGAGCTGTTCTCAGCGGTGCCTGCGGCAGAATTGCTCTCAGCAGCGGAGCTGTTGTCGCTTGCTGTGCTGCTTGTGTTGTTGGAGCAGCCTGCGAGGGCTACTACCATGGCAGCCGCCATCATAGATGCAAAAATCTTCTTCATAATTCTTCCTCCTGAATTACATTTACAGCCATGTGCTGTAAGGTAACCTCTAAAAACCGGGACACGAGCAGATTTCGTACATGACTTATATCAGATGCTAGGCGTCAAACCGCAGTAATACTGTATGTATTTCAAGGTTTGACAACGAAGCAGATGATATAAGTCATAGAAATCTGCCGTGAAGGAGGTTTTTAGAGGTTACCGTAAGACACTCTTTTTATTTTTTGAGTGTGCGCTTAGGCTAACGTATATTCTACTATAAAAAATGAATAAGGTCAAGATGTTCCGTCAGGTTATTTCACAAATTTGTTGCTTAAAGCAATTAAACCAATATTTTACGCTGCAGTTCTTGTGCATAATGCACAACAAAAACGCATGATTTTTCATACATTCATGAAATTTCTGTAAATAAAGCGGGGGATTTTGAAGGTCAGGACATTGCCGGCTCCGGAAAAACATCCACGGTTTGCTTTACGCTCTACGGGCAAACATAGCATAGCAAAAAAGCGCCGGCACAAGATTTGCCGTGCACAAACAGAAAAGCACCCTTCGTCAGGCGAAAGGTGCCGGATATTATTAATCAAAGAAGCTGACGTCAACGCTGAGGTCGGGGATTTCCTCTGCATTCAGGCTCTTTATCATATTGGAAAGCAGCCTTTTTGCGGAGGAACGCGCGCTTTCCATATAGTCGGGGTCGCTGCCCACGGATCCGTCGATAAGCTCCAGTCCCTTTTTTTTAGCGGTTTTGGCTATCTCGATTCCATCTGCCTCCGAGTCCATAAAGTTGATATGGTTATCATCGACTTTCAGCAGCTTGAATCCGCTTTCCCTGCACTTTACCTCCGGCAGCGGAAGTACGACCGAGATATGCTTTCTGGCATTATCGACAGCCACTTCAGCCTGCGTAAGATCCACCGCAAACGAACCAGTGCCGCTCACCTCGAACCACGCAGTAACGCCGGAATCATTATCAAATTTCTGCTCAGGGCTGGCGTCATCCGTGGTCCCGTCTCCGGTGAAAATATACTCTACGTCGCTCACCCGCAGGACCTCCAGCTTCTGGGTAAGCTCAACGCATTTTATTTCCGCATTTGCAGTATTCTTTACATGATATTCCTTTTCGGACAGGTCAAATGCCGCAGCATATATTTTTTCCCGTATATCCGATTCTGTCCGGCTTTCCGTTTCCATGAACATATCTTCAGCAGCCTGAGCTCCCCTTGTAATTCCGGACGGGAAAACCACAAGCGCAAAAATCAACAGCATAACGATCCCGACAGCGCACAGAACCAATGATACTCCGAATAACCTGCCAGTCTTTCCTTCTCTGCGCTCTTCTGTTTCTATCATGTTACTGCGCCTCCTCTTCCGCCTTGAATACCACGGATTTGATTTTCTTTCCGCCAACGTTGTATGAACCAAGCATCGACATTACCTGGGAACGCGCAGCGTCTTCCGCCTGTTTTACAAGGTCGCTGTAATTGCTGATATTATCGCTGAAATTCTCTTCTATCTTCGCCTCGGTATTCGCCCACTCCTCAATACCGTCGATGGCATTGTCGAAAATAGTGATCTTTTTCTCTATCTGCGCCAGCGTTCTGGTCTTGCGGTTATCAATGAATAGTTCTGCCGTGGGGCGAGGTATCCGTATGATGAATCCATCGTCGTCCCGAAGCACCTCGGCGTCCTTCATATCCACCGAAAAGAACAGGTTTCCTCTCATTTCGGTGAGGTCTTTCAGCTTGTCCGAAAATTCGTTGAAATTAGTGATCTTAACGCTCGCCGCAAGCACCTCCAGTTTCCCTGTGTCGAGGTAGTTTTCCTTTATGTACACAGTGGTGTCATTGGCGCTGAGTCCCTCCTGCCTTCCCTCTGAAAGCCCGCGGGGAGCGTCGACGGTCAGCCCGTTTATCGTCCCTGCTGCGTTTCCCACCACGCTCCCGGCGGTCTCGCCGACAGTGCTGCCGATACCCTCGACGTTGTTATTCATACCTACGATAAGCGCAACGGCCAGACCAATCGTTAACACGCCGATTGCCAATACCACTAACGGATTTTTTTGCAGGAACCTGATAACTCTCATTTACGCTTCCTCCTCACTTCGCAACTATCGGGTGTCCGTCTATAACGTCGCTCTGCAGCTTGTCCAGATATTCTGAATAGGTGGTTTCCCATGTGTACACCCCGTCCCTGACGTGCGGCATTACGAAAGCCAGCAGGCAGTTGGGCTCCTCTATCTTATATCCGTCATCGGCTGTCTTGGTTATTATTACCGTCATCTGGGGAGCGATATAGTCTCCGTCCTTTATGACATGACCGCCGTCCCTGAGCCGCACGGAAAGAGTCCCGTGTTCCACTGAAGCCGATTTGTGCTGCACGGTATCCTTTGCACGGTCACCGCAGAGGTTTATCAGGAACTCATGCGTATCGGAAACCTCGCCGACAGTTATCGTGTACTCATACATTCCGTCAACGGATTTGGGCTCAGTGCCCTCAAACGGAACACACTGCATCTTGAAGCCCTTCTTTACGCGCACAAGAAGCTGATCTCCGACCTTCAGGTCATGAATGCTGTTATTATTATCAGGTGAGATCTTTATCCATTCGCTGTCTCCCCTGCTCTTGTATTTCAGCGTGATATTCCCATTGTTATCCTTAACCCCGTTAAGGTCTCCGGTGAGTCTGCCGCTGAGGTACCGGTGAAGCTTCACCGTATAGGAATCAGCGCCGTTTTCAGGCTGTTCCTTGCTGAATTTCACCGAATCATTCGTTATGGAGGCGCTGTCAACGGCAGGCTCTGTGCTTTCCACATAATAATCCTTGGTAGTGATGTTGTAGTTACAGCTTACCGAATACGCCGCTGTCGGAGATAATCCCTTTTCATCACTGTAAGGTTCGTCGTTCACATACCAGCTCACATCGCTGACAACCGAATCGTCCTCGGTATTAAATGCGCTGAAAGTCAGCCGGCGGCGTTCGTACTTTCCGATAGGCTCCACCGAATAACCCATGCCGGAATAATTTTCAGGGATCGTAAGCAGCGCGCCCTTTCCGTCGCTCGATGACTGCTGAAAATCACCGTCGCTGTCGATGTTAAAAATGCGGAATTTCCAGAAGCCGAACTTGTTGCTTGTGACATTTTTTGTCTTCAGCGGCTCGGCGGCATAAACGCTTTCGCCGGGTGCAAGCCAGCATTCGCCGCCGGTAAGTTCGTTATCGTGATCCGGATCCCTGTAATATTCAACATTGAACATTGAATTTTCAGCGAATGTCACATGAACAAGCCCATCGTGCGGATCAGGTTCGCCAAGCGCTTCTTCTGTCCCGTTCAGTCCAAGCCTGTCAAGGCTGAGTTCTTCCTCTGAGGTACCGTTGAGCACTGAAAAGCAACCATTATAATATCCGTTTTCATCAAGCTGGTCTGAATACTCGCTGTACAAACGATAATTCTCGTTCATACTCAGTTTGTCTTCAAGTTTATCCTTTATCCGCTCTTCAACAGAGGCGCAGCCGGTCAGCAGTAATATGACCGATACGCAGAGTATCACTGACGCTTGCTTTTTCATATTCTTTT
>CAKSPH010000040.1 GCA_934481355.1 uncultured Oscillospiraceae bacterium
GTATAGCCCCCGCCCACATCATCCCGGACTTTGTACTTGCAAGAAGCACGCAGCCACCTATTGATATCAGAATTCCTGATGCTACTGCCTTTTTTATATCTGTTAACATATAGCCTCCGATTTTTGTTCACACATTAATTATATATTTTTTTCTAGAAGAACCACGCACTCCACATGGCTTGTCCTCGGAAACAGGTCGAACGGACGAACTTTCTGCGCGGTATAACCAAGCTCCGAAAGCTTCTTGCAGTCCCTTGCTGCCGTAGCCGGATTGCAGGAGATCATCACGATACGCCCCGGCTGCATTCCCGCGCAGGCAGTAAGCGTATCCTCACTGCAGCCTTTGCGCGGCGGGTCAAGGATTATAACATCGGGGCGCTCCCCTGTCTTTTCCAGCTTTGCCGCCGCATGACCTGCGTCAGCGCAGACAAATTCCGCATTTTCTATTGAATTGCGACGCGCGTTAGCTTTTGCATTTTCAACTGCCTCCGGCACAATTTCAGCGCCGATAAGCCTTCTCACTTTGTCTGCCATGGATAATCCGATAGTTCCTGCACCGCAGTAGAGGTCAAGCACCAGTTTTCCCTCAGGCTCGGCAAATTCCGCAGCCTGACGATAAAGCGCCTCCGCCGCCGGAGTATTCACCTGATAGAACGATCTGGGGGAAATCTCAACCTTAACGCCGCACATTTCATCGGAAATATCTGCTTTTCCGGCAATGAGTATCTCCTCGTTTCCAAGTATCACGTTCGTGCGTTCACGGTTAAGATTGAGAACAACTCCGGTTATCTGTGGGAAGCGCTCTGTTACCTTATTCGCGAGTTTTGCGAACTCCGGGACCTTTCTTCGCGCAACAATGCAAAGGCAGATTTCTCCGCTGTAATGGCCGCGCCTGAGATAGATATGACGCATTACTCCCTCGTGTTTTTCCTCATTGTAGACTGATATTTTCAGTTCGTCCACAAGAGAAGTGACATAACCTGTTATTTCGGCGAAAATATCCGGCTGAAGCGCGCAGTCGTCCACCGGAATTACCCTGTGACTGCGCTCCGAATAAAATCCGCACACAGTTTTCCCATTCTGCTTTGAAACAGGCATCTGGAGCTTATTGCGGTATCCCTCAGGGTTCTCGCTTCCGCGAATGGAAATTATCTCCGGGGAAAGTCCGCCTATCCTTGAAAATGCGTCACGGACAAAACTTTCCTTGGCACGCAGCTCCGCTTCATAAGAGATATGCCGGAAGCAGCAGCCGCCGCACTTACCATATGAAGGGCAGTCATTCTGTATGCGGTCGGGCGAGGAAGTAAGCAGAGCTTCAGTCCTGCCGTAGGCAACATTCTTCAGCACCTTCAGAACACGGCAGGAAATCACGTCGCCGACCGCAGTAAATGGCACAAAAACAGCCATTCCCCTGCCATCAGTGTTTTCTTCACAATAGTGTCCCACGCCGTTTCCATCGTTGGAAAGTCCGGTTATTTCAAGTGTGATTATCTGGTTCTTTTCAAGAGGCATTATATCTCACCGAGGCTCTTTGCCTTAAGGTAGGCATATATGAATCCGTCGATGTCACCGTCCATTACTGCCTGAATATTGCCGCTCTCAAATCCGGTTCTGGTATCCTTGGCAAGTGTGTACGGCATGAAAACATAGGAGCGTATCTGGCTGCCCCACTCGATCTTGAGCTGCACGCCCTTGATGTCGCTTATCTTCTCGAGGTGCTCGCGCTCCTTGATCTCAACCAGCTTGGACATAAGCATTTTCATACAGAAGTCACGGTTCTGAACCTGTGAACGCTGAGTCTGGCAGGCAACGACGATTCCTGTCGGCTTGTGGATAAGTCTTACGGCAGAGGAGGTCTTGTTGATGTGCTGTCCGCCTGCGCCGCTGGCACGGAACACTTCCATAATGATATCCTCGTCGCGTATTTCAACGGAAACGTCCTTCTCAATCTCCGGCATGACCTCGACGCTGGCGAAGCTGGTGTGTCTTCTTCCTGCCGCGTCAAACGGAGAAACGCGCACAAGCCTGTGCACGCCGTTCTCGGATTTCAGGAAGCCATAAGCGTTAAAGCCCTGAATATGGAGAGATGCGCTCTTTATTCCCGCTTCCTCGCCGTCCAGCATATCAAGTACCTCGACCTTGAAGCCATGTCTGTCTGCCCACTTGGTGTACATTCTGACAAGCATCGATACCCAGTCCTGAGCTTCGGTACCGCCAGCGCCGGCATGGAACGTCAGAATCGCATTTGAGCTGTCGTATTCGCCGGTAAGCAGGGTAGCAAGCTTCTGCTCCTCAAACTCTGTCCTGACCTTTTCGGCAAGCTCGTTTACTTCTGCGACGGCGCTGTCGTCGTTTTCCTCCTCGGCAAGTTCTATCATTGCAAGGACATCGTCGTGATTCGTCTTAAGCCTGTTAAAGTCATCAATTATATTCTTGTACTGTCCTATCTGCTGCTGAACAGCCTGCGCCTTTTCTGCGTCGTCCCAGAATCCAGGCTCGGTGGACTTCATTTCAAGCTCGTCTACCTTTATTTTTAATCCGTCAAGGTTCAGCGCGCCCCTTAATTCTTCAATCTGCGGTGTAAGCGCTTCCATCGCAAGTCTGGTTTCATCGTACTGTATCATCTAGTTTCTCCTGTATAATTTATTGTCACAAAGTATTTCTGTATATAAAAATACCCATTATCTATATTAGTATATCACAAATCTGATGATTTTGCAATACCTATTACTATTTTTTTGCAAAACAAAAACCGCCTGAAAATCGGCGGCGGAATTTATTCCAGGCGGAAAGCTGGCACAGCGGATTTCCGCAGTATCTATGCCGTAGCGGAACAATCCACTAAACCGCTGTCACGGCGCACGAGATTTTTCGGTTTTTGCGGGAAACTTCCTGCAAGGAAACAACCTAAATTCCCACAGCAAAAACGGCAGTCCCACTCCGGGACTGCTGAGAAAAATCGGATGTTTTGCCGCAATTTTCATTGCGGCAAAACGTTGGTGCCGGTAGCGGGGGTCGAACCCGCACGCCATCGCTGGCAAAGGATTTTGAGTCCTCCTCGTCTGCCAATTCCAACATACCGGCTTATTCCGGCGACAAGCACCGGATATTATTTTAACACAAAAGCAGAGTTTTGTCAACCTCTGTCACAGGGAGGTCACAATGTTACTGCTGAGAATTGCGGCAAGCGCCACATTGAATGTATTCGCAATGGTAATGTAACTCACGCGGGTCTTCCTGTTCCTGAACCCGTTAGAAACAAGCCCCAGCCATACGCAGGAAATCCCGACAGCGGCAATCATTACAATAACCCCGACCATACTGCTGACAGTAATTTTAAGCACTTCATTCAGCAGAAAGTTCATAACAACGTAAGACAAGGGCACCAGCACAAGCGGAAGCGTAGCCCATAGCCACTGTATATGCCTCCTGCGCCAGAAAATAAACGACATTATCAGGATTATCCCGACTATGACTATGCATTCTATCGTCATAAGAACACCTCCGTATCACTCTGCGGACTGAACCGTCACCTCAGCAGTTTGTACATCGCCTGCCGGGCTGTCAGCGGAAACTCCGTCAGAGGCTGTCGGAAGCGCCCAGCCGAGATCCTTTGATGTCCATGTGAGCGCAAAAACCAGCGCGCATATCGCCAGAATAATCACTATCATTATTATGTTAAGCACCTTGATATAAGTCGGAAGCTTCGGACGATCTGACATTTTTATCCCTCCGGAATCAGTGAATATTATATATATTATATCTCAATTTCAGGGAAAATGCAAGCACTTTTCTTATGGTAACCTCTGAAAACCGGTTTGAAAAGTGAAAATGGGAAAAGTGCGCCGAATGCTATGAAAGCCTCCAAGTAAAGCTGTATGCCTTACCAGGAGGTGCAGCACGATGCTGCATAGCGAAATAACCGGGCGTGTGCTAAACATATTTTCACTCAAACAAGGTTTTTAGAGATTACATTATTCAAATTCCCGGTTTCCGCTGAAAATATTAGTGCGAACTATTTTAAGGCGCTTTACCCGCTCGCCGTATTGTGCGGTGTATGCCTCGAAAATCAGCGCCGGGTTTATGTTGAAGCTGTTTCCAGCAGGGAGCGTGACTTCAAGGACCTCGCCGTCAAGCTTCACGTCGGACATCAGCGGCTTAAGGTCAACTATGGTGCTCCCTTTTTTGGTGCGCTTTTCGACGTTTATCTGCTCCTTTTCGCAGAGCGCCCGGAGTTTATCCGGCTCTGCGGAGCTCTCAATGCGGTAGCGCGCCGCCGTGATGTCCGTGTTCTTGTCCTTCGGCACGGTTATCTCCGTCACCCGGATATCCGACGGAAGAGCCGCGTTGAGCTTCTCCATCACCTCGCTGTACGGCACGTCCTCGGTCAGGCGGAAATCCATCGCTTCGTGCAGACCCTCCTGCCCCAGCGAAAGCGGGAGCATGAACGTGACGTAGGTCCTCGGGTTGAAACCTTCAGTCTGCCAGATAGGAAGCTTCGTGCGCTTCATCGCGCGTATTATAACGCCGCTCAGGTCAAGGTGCGAGATGTATTTCGCCCTGCCCGTCTTGGAAAAGAACGCCCTTGTATTAACGGATGGCACGGCAGATATCACCTCCTACGCATTTTGCAACGCCGCAATTTGAACACTTCTCACGGCAGTTCGGGGTAGTTATCCCCTGATGAGCGCGCTTGTTTTCCTCCACAAGGAACTCATGGCTGACAAGCATATCAATGTGGCTCCATGGAGCAACTTCATCATAACTGCGGCGGCGGTTCGCATAAAAACTCATGTCAAGCCCACATTCTTCAAATGCCTCTTTCCACGCGTCAAACTTGAAATACTCGTCCCAGCTGTCCAGCTTACAGCCCCTTTTCCATGCGGCGTAAATCGCCTTTCCGACCCGGCGGTCGCCCCGGGCGAGCACTGCTTCAATAAGCGAAAGGTCGTATTTCGACCAGCTTATCACGATCTTGCGGTCGTTGTTAATGGATTTCAGGTGCTTCTGGCGCTCCTTTACGCCCTCCTCGTCAAGCTGCGGTTCGAACTCGAACGGCGTGAACGGCTTCGGGATAAATGTGGAGAGCGAAACCGAAACTCCCGGTCTGCCCTTTGCATGATTCGGAGTCGCATAGAACTCCTCGATAACCGCCTTGGCGAGATTGTAGACTCCCTCGACGTCCTCCAAGGTTTCGGTGGGAAGTCCCATCATGAAGTACAGCTTGATGTTGGTGTAGCCGCCCTCGAAAGCTATCTTCACGCTGTCCATGACGTTCTTTTCGGTGACGTTCTTGTTAATGACATCGCGGATCCTCTGGGTTCCTCCCTCCGGGGCGAACGTCAGCCCGGATTTGCGCACGTCCGTGATTTTTTTCAGCACATCCTCGCTGAACCGGTCGATTCTGAGGGACGGCAGGGACAGGTTTATTTTCTCGGCAGTGGTGTAATCGGTGAGCTCAGTCAGGAGTCCCACGATATCCTTATAGTCGCCGGTGGAGAGGGACGACAGCGAAACCTCGTCATATCCCGTATTCTCGCACAGCGCCTTTGTCTGAGCCAGAATATTGTCCTTGCCCTTTTCACGGTAGGGTCGGTAGATGAACCCCGCCTGACAGAAACGGCAGCCGCGTATACAGCCGCGGAGCACCTCCACAACGGCGCGGTCGTGGACTATCTGCGTGAACGGAACAACAAAATTATCCGGAGCGTACACCTTGTCAAAGTCCTTGATTATGCGCTTCCTTACCTTTGCGGGAGCGCCGTCCTTCGGGGTTATAGCCTTTACCGTGCCGTCCTCGTTGTACTCAATGTCGTACAGCGACGGAACGTAAATTCCCTCTATCTGCGCCGCCCTGCGCAGGAACTCCCGGCGGGTCGCGCCCTCCTTCTTGCACTGCTCCATGAGCCGCATGAATTCAAGGTTCATCTCCTCGCCCTCGCCTATCGCGAAGAAATCGAAAAAATCCGCCAGCGGCTCCGGGTTGCATACGCAGGGACCGCCCGCCATGACTATCGGTGTCAGCCCGGTGCGGTCCCTTGCCAGCACGGGGACTCCGGCAAGGTCAAGCATTTCAAGGATATTCGTGTAGCTCATCTCGTATTGCAGGGTGAAGCCTATGAAATCGAAATCCTTTATCGGGTCGAGGCTCTCCAGCGCGTACAGCGGGATGTTCCGGGCGCGCATCTGCTCCTCCATGTCCGGGAGGGGCATGAAAACGCGCTCGCACCAGTAATTCGGGACTGCGTTCTTCAGCCCGTAGAGTATCTTCATTCCGAGGTGGGACATTCCGATCTCATAGGTGTCAGGAAAGCAGAACGCGAACCTTATGTCCACCTTGGACTTATCCTTTACCACCGAGCCTGTTTCACCGCCGATGTATCTCGAAGGCTTCTGTACGTCAAGCAGGAACTCGTCCAGCCTGTCCATCATTGAGGGATTTTCCGGCATTTTATCTTTCTCCATCTCAGCCCGTAACTCCATAGACCCTGCGGGCTATATCAACTGTTTCCTTTGCGTCGCGGGCATAGAAATCCGCGCCTATTTTTTCCGCGTAATCCGGCGTCAGTACCGCGCCGCCTACCACTATCCTGCAATTCACGTTATTCTCGCGGAGCAGCTTTATCGTGTTTTCCATGCTCTTCAGCGTTGTGGTCATGAGTGCGGACAGCCCCACAAGGCGGACATCGTACTTTATCGCCGCGTCCACCACGTCCTGATAATCGACGTCCTTTCCGAGGTCGATAACGTCAAAGCCGTAATTCTCAAGCAGGGTCTTGACGATGTTCTTTCCGATATCGTGAATGTCGCCCTTTACCGTGCAGAGGACTACCCTGCCTGCGGAAACTCCGCTGCCACCGCGCTCGGAAATGGCTTTCTTTATCACGTCAAAAGCCGCCTGAGCCGCTCCCGCCGACTGAATGAGCTGCGGCAGGAATATGGTGCCCTTTTCAAACTTCGCGCCGACGGAATCCAGCGCGGGGATAAGCTTTCCGTTGATTATCTCCATCGGGTCGGTTCCGCCCGCCAGGAGCTTTTCAGCAGCCGCCCCGGATTCCGCCTTGAGACCTGCGGCTACCGCGTCTGAAATATCCATGTCCGCTGCGACTGGTGCAGCGGGCTTCTTTACCTCGGCGCCGTAGTTCCCGATGAAATTCACTCCGTGCCTGTCGTAGCCGCTCAGCAGCCTGTAAGCCCGCACTGCTCCGGTCATGGAAGCAATATTCGGGTTCATGATGGGCAGAGTTAGGCCGTTGTTCATTGCCATTGTGATGAACGTGGAGTTTATAAGCTCCCTGTTCGGCAAACCGAACGAGATGTTTGAAACGCCGAGCACGGTTTTCAGCCCCAGCTT
Source organism: uncultured Oscillospiraceae bacterium (assembly GCA_934481355.1). Lineage (GTDB taxonomy): Bacteria > Bacillota > Clostridia > Oscillospirales > Ruminococcaceae > CAG-115. Next base: position 7,355 of record CAKSPH010000040.1, read on the forward strand.
CTCCGTCACCATGCGGACCGCTTTCAGGGTCTCGGCTACACCGTCCTGCTCAGCGGAGGCGGTCAGGGTCAGGCAGTCGATGTACACATCCTGCTTCGGGATACCATACTCCAGGGCGCGGCTCAGTATTTTTTCAGCGATGGCAAAGCGCTCTTCGGCGGTCTTGGGTATCCCGCGCTCGTCAAGGGTAAGTCCGACAACCGCCGCGCCGTACTTTTTTACCAGCGGGAGCACGGTGTCCAGCTTCTCCTCCTCGCCGTTGACGGAGTTCACTATCGGCTTGCCGGAAACAATGCGCAGAGCCGCTTCAAGAACCGGGAGTTCCGTTGTATCAATCTGGAGAGGCGCGTCAGTCACGGACTGTATCGCGTTCACCGCCGCGATCATCATTTCCTTTTCGTCAATGTCCGGGAGCCCCACATTTACGTCAAGAATCTCGGCGCCTGCGGAGGTCTGCTCCAGAGCCTGCCGCATGATGTAGTCGAGGTCGTGCTTCTTCAGGGCTTCCTTGAAAAGCTTCTTTCCGGTGGGATTGATTCGCTCGCCGATTATGCGTACTGTATCGACCGGTACGACATTCGAAGCGCTGCATACCGCCGCGGGGATCTCCGGCTGAGGCATTACGCATTTCTTCCCGCGTATTCTTCCGGCTACCTCGCGGATATAGTCCGGATTGGTGCCGCAGCAGCCGCCGAGCACCTTTACGCCCATTCCTGCTATCTGCTCCATTACGTCTGCGTATTCCTGCGGCGTTGTGTTGTATAGGTTGGTTGCCGGGTCGGGAAGTCCCGCATTCGGACGAATAAGAACCGGAACACTGCTCCAGCGGAGTATCTCCTCAACGATGGGCAGGGCGTCCTTCGGACCGAGAGAGCAGTTCATACCGATAACGTCTGCGCCCATTCCGCTGAGTGTCATAGCCATGGAAGCGGCGCTGCACCCGGTAAACGTGCGCATATTCTGCTCAAAGGACATGGTGCATATCACGGGAAGGTCTGTGTTCTCCTTTGCTGCGAGAAGCGCGGTCTTTATCTCCATGAGGTCGGTCATGGTCTCGATCGCGATGAAGTCGGCTTCTCTGCCGGCGACCATGACCTCGCGGAACATATCGTACGCCTCGTCCACCGGCATATCTCCCGTTGGGCGGAGCATTCTGCCAAGGGAGCCTATATCCAGCCCTACCAGCACGTCTGTGCCCCCGGCGGCCTCGCGCGCAAGTCTGATCCCCTGCTTCACTATTTCGTCAACGGAATACTTGCTGTTCTGGAGCTTGTGGCGGTTCGCACCGAATGTGTTCGCATAGATTCCCTGCGCGCCTGCTTCGACATAGCTCCTGTGCACTGAGCGGATAAGATCAGGCTCTGTAAAGTTCAGCTCCTCGGGAAGTCCGCCGAGCTTAAGCCCGTGCTGCTGGAGCACGGAGCCCATCGCTCCGTCCAGCAGTATATGTCCGTCCTTGTCAAGCAGTTCTCTGAATGTCATATCGTTCTCCTTAATACGCCTTCGCCTGCGTGAAATCCACGGTCTTGTTGAAGGGGTTGTAATATATGTCGGCGTAATCCCCGCCGATGTAGAAATATTCGTTCTTGTAATAAAGCGGAACGAATACTGCGTCATCGATAATGTGCTGCTCCGCCTCTGCGTAAAGCTCCGCGCTCTTTGAAAGGTCTGCCGCCCTGCCCGCGCTTGTTATCCGGGAATCAGACAACGTACTGCTGTACCCGGAGTAATTCCCGGCGCCGCCCCTGGTGAATCCCTGTAAGTACGCAGATGGACTGTTCACATTTCCGGAAAGCTCCTGCACGGCTATCTCAAAATCGCCCGAAGCAAGCCGAGCGCTGTACTCGTCCGTGCTGAGCGTTTCCACAACGCAGTAAAAGCCGAATTCCCTCTGCCATTCCTGCATGATAAGGGAAAGCATCGCGCTTGCCGCCGAGTCATCCCGCATGATTATCCTTGCCCCGGAGAATTCAGATATATCCAGCTCCGGAAGCACTTTCTGGTATAATTCCCGCGCTTTATCGGCATTGTATTCCGGCGTCAGCTTTTCTCCGGCGTATTCGCGGTAGGATTTATCAAGCAGAGTGACCTCCCCCGGAACTATCGCATAAGCTATCGCGCTGTCCGGAGCCGCCTGCGCGAATCTGTCACGGTCTGCCAGCAGCGCCAGAGCCTGCCGGAAATCCGTACTCCTGAAAAGACCGTACTTTGTGTTGAACAGAAGCCCGACAGTTATCGCGTCGTACTCCTGTATCGTGTACTTCTTTCCTTTTATAAGCTCGCGCTGTTCCTCGGAAACGGCGATACAGTTTATCGTATTGGAAACGAAATCGTCCACGAAATCCTCGTCGCCCTCAATGAAGAAATTGAGTCCGGAGGGATACACCCTGTTCAGCTCGCTGTACGCGGAATTCCTGCGGAGGATAAGGTGGTTGTTATCGGTTATGGTGTAGGGGTCGAAATCCCATGTGCGAAGGTAAAACGCGCCATTTGACGGGGTTGTTTTGTCCGAAAGCCCATAACGTCCCTGGGAGTCAAGAAAATAACCCTCGTTGCAGGGCATTGCGGGAGCCTCCGTAAGGAGCACCGGAAGCCGGGGATCGGGGTACTCCAGCGTTATTGTAAGCTCGTAGTCGCCGTCAGCCTTTACTCCCAGCGCCGAAAAATCCTTTGCAATACCCCGGTTTATCGCCTGTGAGTTCTTTATACAGAAATATTCCGAAGCGCGTGGCGCTCTGGTTTCAGGGTCAAACAGCCGCTGAAATCCATATACAAAGTCCTGGGCGGTGCACGGGGCATCGAAGTCCGCCGCGTCAGTCCACCTGTAATCGCTGCTGAGCTTAAATCTGTATGTAAGTCCATCGTCGCTGACGGTGTAGTCCTCGGCAACTCCAGCCGACAGACTTCCGTCCGGCTCGAGCCGGAAAAGACCGGTGAACATAGCTCTCACTATCAGCAGGGACGCGTCGTCCTTAGCCGTCTGCGGATCAAGGCTTCCGGGATTGTATGCAATATCATATTTTATAACGCCGTCGCTGCCGTCTTTTTCCAGGCACCCCGACGACGCAGTTATAACGCAGCACAAAGCTGCGGAGAGAATTCCTCTGAACAGCCGGTTCACGGTTAATCCTTTCTTGTCGTATAATTTTAAAGATACATCTCTATTATAGCATTTACCCGGATTTAATTCAACCGTTTTCCGAATTTTTTATTATTACAATTCTGTAACAATTTCCCGCATGAGCATTATCATAGCGTTTCAAACTCCACGGCACAGCCCTGCTTCAGGCTTTCAGGGACGTTTATAAGCCGCTGGTTCGTGCTTCCGCGGAATTGCAGTGACAGAGAGCGCTTAGCAATATCGAATCTCCCGTCAACAAGTATGTCCAGAATCCCCAGCAGCTTTTTTGTGTACTCTTCGTGCTCTGACTTTTTCAGAAGCTCCCCGAAAGTCCAGCCGCTGTAACACATCAGATTCTTTCCGGCTTCCTTAAAGCGCTCCCCGAGCACATACAGCGGCTCCGGCTGGCAGAATGGCTCCCCGCCGGAAAACGTTACCCCGCTGCACAGCGGATTTTCCATGCACTGCCCATAAAGAGCGTCTGTATCGGTCAATTTTCCGCCGGAAAAATCGTGGGTTTCCGGATTATGGCAGCCGTCGCAGTGGTGCGGACAGCCCTGCACGAACACCACAAAGCGCAGCCCGGGACCGTCAACTATCGAATCCTCCACAGTTCCCGCAATTCTTATTTCCATGTAAATTCTCCTTTCACAAAAAGCTGAGCGGAGATGTTCTCTCCGCTCAGCAAGAGTTTAAAAATGGTCTGCTGTTATTCCTCGGAGGTTCCGTGCTTTACGCGGTCGGATTCCTCAGAGCGCTTTGCGTTATTGAAGCGGTCAAGGGTGCCCACCAGATAACCAGTGATTCGGCGGATACGCTCGAACGCGACTTCCTCCTCGCGTCGATGGCAGCAGGGGCACTCATCGTCGATGATTCCCGTAAATCCACAGCAGGGGTCGCGGTCGATCGGGTGATTTATCGCGCCGTAGCCGATTCCCTGCTCCTTCATGCAGCGGACTATCTGCTCAAATGCGTCAAGATTCTTCAGCGGGTCGCCGTCAAGCTCGATGTAGCTGATATGACCGCCGTTTGTAAGAGCATGGTAAGGAGCCTCCAGCTTTATCTTGCGGAACGCGCTGATATTATAATACACCGGGATATGGAAGGAGTTTGTATAATAATCGCGGTCTGTGATTCCCGGGATCTCGCCGTATATTTTCTTATCCATGCGGACGAATCTTCCGGAAAGGCCCTCCGCCGGGGTAGCAAGGAGGCTGAAATTAAGGTGAGTCCTTTCACTCTCATCGTCCATGCGCTTTCTCATTCTGCCGATTATCTCAAGGCCGAGCTTCTGAGCCTCGGGGCTCTCGCCGTGATGAACGCCGATAAGCGCTTTCAGGCACTCGGCAAGGCCGATGAAGCCCATGGAAAGCGTGCCGTGCTTCAGGATTTCAGCAATGCTGTCGTTCTCGGAAAGCTTCTCGGAATCTATCCACACGCCCTGTCCCATGAGGAACGGGAAGTTTCTGACGTGCTTGGAGCACTGTATCCTGAAACGGTGAACAAGCTGGTCAACAACAAGATTCATCATGTCGTCAAGGGAAGCATAGAACTTGTCCAGATCTCCGTGAGCCTCAATGGCAAGGCGCGGGAGGTTGATGGTCGTGAAACTGAGGTTTCCCCTGCCGGTGACTATCTCCCTTGTCGGGTCATAGACATTGCCGATGACGCGGGTGCGGCAGCCCATATAGGCAGCCTCTGTGTGGTAATCTCCGGGCTTGTAGTACTGGAGGTTGAACGGAGCGTCAATGAACGAAAAGTTCGGGAACATACGCTTCGCGGATACTCTTATCGCAAGCTTGAACAGATCGTAGTTCGGGTCTCCGGGGTTATAGTTCACACCCTCCTTGACCTTGAATATATGTATCGGGAAGATAGGAGTTTCGCCGTTGCCAAGTCCGTGCTCTTCGGCAAGCATTACGTTCCTGATGACCATTCTGCCCTCGGGAGAGGTGTCAGTTCCGTAGTTTATGGAAGAGAACGGATTCTGCGCGCCGGCTCTGGAGTTCATGGTGTTGAGGTTATGTATGAGAGCCTCCATAGCCTGATAGGTCGCGCGGTCTGTCTCGGATTCCGCAAGCTTTTCCGCGCGCTCCTGAAGGTGTGAGAAACCCTCGCCATACTTCGGGGAAAGCAGCTCCCATTCCTTTTCTTTGTAATCATCGTTATTCAGAAGTCTGGGGTATAGCCCGGTTTCCTTTTCGATTTCGGAGGCAACCAGCTTCATTTCGTCAAGAACATCGTTATAGTCCTCGATTCCCAGAGTGAAACTTACCGCTTTGGCAAGATTGTTGCTGTAAAGTCGCTTGAATGTCTTTTTAACGCCCTCCGCCATAGCATAGTCAAAAATCGGAACTGACTGACCGCCGTGCTGATCGTTCTGGTTAGACTGAATCGCGATGCAGGCCAGCGCCGCATAGCTGGAAATATCATTCGGCTCCCTGAGATAGCCGTGACCGGTGGAGAAGCCTCCATGGAACAGCTTGAGCAGGTCGATCTGGCAGCAGGTGGTCGTCAGGGTAAGGAAGTCAAGGTCGTGTATATGTATATCGCCGTTGATATGCGCCTGGGAGTGCTTCGGGTCAAGGACGTACATCTCATTGAACTGTTTTGCGCCCTCGCTGCCGTATTTCAGCATGGTTCCCATGGCGGTATCGCCGTCAATATTTGCGTTTTCACGCTTTATATCGCAGTCTGACGCAGACTTGAAGGTGAGATCCTCATATACCTTCATCAGAGTGGAATCCATCTCGCGGACGCGGGTGCGTTCCGCACGGTAAAGAATATACGCCTTTGCGGTCTTGGCGTGGCCGTCCTCGACCAGCACCCTCTCAACCATATCCTGTACTTCCTCCACGGAAGGATTGCGCCCGATTATCTCCTCGGAAAGACGCTGGCATACCTTATCGGCAAGCTCTATCGCCTCGCTGTAATCCCTGCCGCCGACCGATTCGGCAGCCTTATAGATAGCGCCGGCGATCTTCTCTATATTAAAGGGAACCTGCCTGCCATCGCGCTTCTTTATCATTGTGATCATTGCCATTCCTAGAACCTCTCCTTACATCAAAAAAAGAAAATAAAATAAAATCAGTTTTCAACACAGTATTCAACACAATATATTGTGTAAAAAAAGCCGATAAATCTATTATATAGACTCAGCTCTGTTTTGTCAAGGACTTAAAATATATCTGTCGTACAAAAAAACGATAAATATTTGTGTAAAGTCACGATTTATTCGACGCAAGAAAAGCAACACGCTGTTGCGCAAATTCTCTCTTCTCGCATTGCAATGCAGTTCAGAAATTTATGTTGTTATGTACATTTTCTTACAGTTGACTAAAAATCGCAGGTATGCTATAATTACATAGTATTATTCACAAGAAGAGGTAAGACGTTTGTTAAAGTTCAAATACTCCAACGATGGAAGCAGATACCACACTCTGAAATACCACAATATGGAGATATTCGGAGGAGAAGTATTCAAGGCGGTCGTTGACGCAGGATTCTCCTGCCCGAATATTGACGGCACCTGCGGTCACGGAGGGTGCATATACTGCTCCGGCGGAAGCGGGTACTTCACTGCCCCCGCTCTTTCCGTCAGGGAGCAAATAATTCAGGAGACGGAGCGTATCCGCTCGGCTCACCCGCAGGCTGGAATAATCGCATATTTTCAGGCGCACAGCAATACTTATGCACCGCTGGAAAGGTTGCGCGAAATTTATTCTGAGGCTCTGCAATGCGACATATGCGGAATCTCATGTGCAACCCGTGCGGACTGCCTTGACATGGAAAAAGCGGAGTTCCTTGCCTCGCTGCCGGTTCCGGTCACAATCGAACTTGGGCTCCAGACGGCGGACGACAGGACTGCGGAAATCATAAACCGGGGACATACATGGATAGATTTCGTCATGGGATTCAATATCGCGAAAAACGAAGGGCTCCGGGTATGCGTGCATATCATCAACGGGCTTCCCGGCGAGCGCGCCGAGAATATGCTCCGCACCGCGGAAATGCTCGGGAAGCTCCGCCCGGACGGTGTAAAAATCCACCTGCTTCACGTTATTGAGGGAACCGGAATGGCTGATCTGTGGCGCTCAGGAGGATACAAGCCGATGGAAATGCAGGACTACACAGACATTACCGTAAAACAGCTTGAACTTCTTCCGCCGGAAACGGTAATTGAACGCCTGACCGGAGACGGCGACCGGAGCACTCTGCTTGCGCCGCTCTGGAGCCTTAACAAGCGCGCCGTTCTCGGCGGAATTATGAAGCGCCAGAAAGAACTGGACAGCATTCAGGGATTGAGATTCCGGGAGGACTGATATGGATATTTACTCAATGACCCGCGATAAGCTTGCGGAATGGTTCCGGAAGCATGGTGAAAATCCTGCAAAGGCGGTTATTCTGTTCGAATGGCTGTATCAGAGGGAGATATCAGAATTCCGGGAGCTTCCATTCTCCGAACGCGTCATATCAGCGCTGGAAAGCGCTTTCACGATGTCGCTCCCTGAAACGGAGGCCACAAGCAGCGGCGATGATACCGAGAAGCTCCTGCTGAAGCTGAACGACGGCGAATTTGTGGAAACGGTTCTCATGCGGCAGAAATACGGAAACAGCGTGTGCATTTCCACGCAGGTCGGCTGTGCGATGGGCTGCGCATTCTGCCAGAGCGGGCGTCTGAAAAAGCGGCGCAGCCTCACCCCTGGAGAAATGACGGCTCAGGTGATGAAGCTCCTAAAAGTGACCGGTGGAAAGATACACAGCGTAACAGTCATGGGCATAGGAGAACCCTTCGATAATTTTGACGCCGTGCGGAATTTCTGCGATATAATGACGGACTACAAGGGACTTGCGCTCGGAGAAAAGCACGTCACGGTATCGACCTGCGGAATAATTCCGGGAATAAAGGCATGGACGGAGCTTCCGCACCCATGCAGCCTTGCCGTGAGCCTCCATGCACCGGATAACGCGCTTCGCTCCAGGCTGATGCCGGTGAACCAGAAATATCCGGTCGAAGAGGTAATAGCCGCCGCTCGCGATTTTGCCGTAAGGCACAACCGCCGCGTAACGCTGGAATACGTCATGCTCTGCGGAATCAACGACGCGCCGGAGCAGGCTCGCAGGCTTGCCGGGCTTATCGGGTCAGACCCGCATTTCTATGTGAATATAATTCCGTACAACGGCAACGACAGCGGATTCACACAATCCAGCCGGGAACGGATAATGGCGTTTTACGATGTCCTGAAAAAAAACGGGACAGCCGTAACCATGCGCCGCGAGTTCGGCGGAGGGATAAACGCAGCCTGCGGTCAGCTCAGCTCATCAAGGGAAACGTAAAACAGGAGGGGCGCGAAGCTCCTCCTGTTTGCTTATTCCTCTACAAGACCGACTTCCTCGGTATACGGCGCTACATCGCTGAAATACGCGGCAAGCTTGTTTCCCGGACACTTGAACGACAGTATATTCCCGGTAGATTTGTCGGCGGTTACAGTGCAGGAAAAGCCCTCTGCCGTTGTTTTGGCTGTAAGTACCCCGTCGCGCTCCGTTAATTCTGCATTATCCAGCCCGTCTATTCCCTCTGCTATGAGCCCCGGCAGGATCGTGAAATCTCCCCCGCCGGCTTCAGCCGAGAGCTCCCCGAGACTTGCGGTAAGCGTTCCGTTGCGGAGCTTCATTTCAACTCCGGAAAGCTCCGGCGGCTCAGTGAAAAGGAACTCCCAACAGCCCGGCTCGCTTCGTGTGACCTCGGCCTGAGCCCTGTTCGTTCCGAATGTTATTTCCGCGCCCGCAGACCAGCTTTCCGGGATCTCCGGGGATTTCTGCCGTGTGAACGGATTACTTCCCTGACAGCCTGTAAGCGCCGCCGAAACCAGAAGAACGGCTCCGGCTGTGATAATTTTTAGCCTGTTCATGTATACTCCCTCCGAAATCTGATGAAAGGAGCATTGTGCGTCAATCCCCGGAATACACCTCTGGCAGCGCGCCGATAATATCCGTGGGAAGAATACTTTCCGCAGGCATACGCCGTGTCAGTATATCAGCGGCTTTCCAGTGACAGTAAGCACCCGCGCAGGCAGCTTTAAACGGCTCTATTCCCTGCGCTGCAAACGCGCCGATGATTCCGGTAAGCACATCCCCGCTGCCGCCCTTGGAAAGTCCGCTACACGCATGAGCATTCACGCATACCCTGCCGTCCGGCGAGGCTACAACAGTGTCAGCGCCTTTCAGCAGAAGATCAACGCCGTATTCTTCAGCAAACGCGGAAGCCCTGCTCAGCCTGTCTGACTGTATCTCCCTGACGGAAAGCCCGGTCATCCTGCTGAATTCCAGCGGGTGCGGGGTCAGTATCGTATCGCCTGTCCGCTCCTTTAACACATCTATATTCCCGGATATTGAATTTATTCCATCAGCGTCGATAACTACCGGACAAGACGCGTTTCTTATGACGAATTCTGTCAGCCTGCGCGTGCCGTCTGAATTTCCGAGCCCGCAGCCTATCAGTACGGCGGAGGCAGTTTTCAGCTTCGGAAGAACGATCTGCTCCAGCGTATCCAGAGAGATTTCAGCGAAACCGTAATTGTCCTCCGGAAGAGGAACATAGACTGCCTCGTGAAGTCCCGCCGCCATTATTTTTACGGCGCTAACCGGAGAAGCTGCGAAATACAGTCCCGCGCCGCTCCGGAGGGCGGCTTTCGCGCACATGATCGCCGCTCCGCTGAAACAGAGGCTCCCGGCGAAACCCAAAAGCCGCCCGAAGCTCCCCTTATGGGTATTTCTTCCGTGTGGCAGAAACGGTCTGCGCAGGCTCTCGTCCGTCAGGAAGCCCACATTGTTGTCCGCGTAGCACTCCTCGCCGATACCTATATCAAGGAGCGCCGTTTCCCCGAGGATATCGGAAGCCGGAGCGTTCAGGAGACCCCGCTTCATCGCGGCAATTACCAGCGTGTGAGTAGGTTTGAAACAGCGCTCGTCCATCTCTCCGGAGTCGGAATTCACACCGCTGGGAACGTCCACTGAAACACGGTATTTGCAGTGTGAAGCCGCAGAAACTGCGGTCAGCGCATTCTCGTTCAACCTTCCATGGAAGCCCGTTCCATAAATGCAGTCAACTGCGCAGTCAGCGCCATTAATCGCTTCTTCTGCGCGGCTCATGTCATAAACCGGAACACCGGAAAGCCGCGCGTAATTCTCCTTTGCGCAATCAGTTTTCGGTTCACCGCTTACCAGAAGAACCCGCACTTCCCTGCCGTTTTCGTATAGCAGGCGCGCTATCACAAGACCGTCCCCGCCATTGTTTCCGGAGCCGCACAGGATTACCGTGCGCGCAGCCGCCGGCAGAAGCTCAAGCAGGAATTCTGCACAGCGCGTCCCGGCGTTCTCCATCATCCGGAGATAGCTGATTCCGCCGGCGTCACAGCGCTGTTCCGCCGTTTTCATCTGGGAATTTGAAACCACATAGTTCATGGCAGTGCCTCCTGATTCGTTTTTTATATTATAGCACTTTTACATTTGAAAATCAATCCTGTGTTCCGTTAGCAGAATAATGCCGGGTCAGTGAGTTCTCCTCAAACACCCTGCGCATACCCTCTGCGAGGGAATCAAGCGGGAGCTTCTGGGTGTATTTGACCGGATTCCGGGTTGTGGAGGTCACACGGGTCTCGGCTATATCCTCACTTCCGGCAAATGCGAGGTCGTCAATGATGTTATTGTTCCGCGAGTAAGCCCATAGTTCACCGTCCTCATCGTAAACGTCGTACCGAAGCATCTGACCGTCAGCTACCTCACAGAAACCGTCTTTTTCCTGATAGATATACAGGGTGAATTTCTCTCCAGGTGCATAAGCCGGATAATAGTCCTCCTGATACTCCACCGCCCCGCTCATACGGACGAACACCACCCGGTCCGGCTCGCTTCCGTCTACAAGGTCGCGGATAAGACGTACCTCGTAGTACTGCCGCCAGTTATCAGTCTCGCTGAAAAGCCCGGAAGCCTTTTTCGGAGTGAGCGCTGAAATACACTCCACAAGGTAGAATGAATCCGTAGGTCCATGAAGCTGATTATCCACAAGTGTACCCACATAATCATTATAGTCGATGAATCCTCCGGAGCCCTGTGGATTCAATCCTTTGAAAACCTTGTCAAAATAGGCTCCGTCCCCGGTCGGAAACTCGTCAAGCAGCCAACCCACTGTAACTTCCGTTGTACCGTCAGCTTGCGGGGCTTCTCCGGTAATTTGAGCTGTCTCCAATGCAGATGCATCAGCTGTAAGCTCATCATCAGATTCGCTGGTCGGCTTCTGATTTGATACAGCGGGTTGTTCGCTCACCGGCGGAGTGACCTCCCGTGATGTACAACCGGAAAGAATTACTGCCGCAAGTAGTATTAAAACTGATCTGTATTTCATATTTTACCTCCAAAATCATTAGATTTCATTCTATATAACAACTGCAAACACAAAAAGGTTACAAAAAAGCCCCGCTATTGCGAGGCTTTTCATATATTCAGTTGTATTTAATCAGTTCATTGGAATGTACCGCCTTGAAATATAATTCTGGTGGTGATCAGTTTTCCATCGGACTAGATTCCTTTCATAGATTTCGCTGCTTTAAATATGTGTTTCACCGGAAACCACCTGCTTTCTGGTCGTTACGATCTGAAGGGGTGATCTATGTAAACGCATATAGCGGTAAAATCATCTGCGGTGCCTTGAGCCGTGCATCATTTTAATAGCTAAACGCCATGTCAGGCGAGGAATCCGCACCTTATGGGTCAGACAGCACCCTGTGCGCTCCTGCGTCACTGCTAACTGATCTCAGCTCTTATCACGAGCCGCAGATGATGAGAACTGTGAATCGCTGTTTTCCACTGGACTCGCTTCCTTTCTGCTTACAGCTAAAATGATGAAGTAAAAATCATCAGAGGTGCATCGGATTATATCCTGTCGCGTTGTTTGTTGAATTGAGTTGTCAGCTTAATTCATCGGAACTTACCTCTTTCATAGATTAGGTCAGGATCTTGGTTGAATGTCAAGTGAGATTTACTTCTTAGATGTTTGTATTGATTTCCTTTCCTTGACTATATTCTACCACACGCAACGTAAAAAGTCAATAGTTTTTCTTCGTTTTCTATGACTTTTTTGTTATTTTTACCTAATGCACATATTCCGACCACTTGTTTTACCAACAATATACA
>CAKSPH010000041.1 GCA_934481355.1 uncultured Oscillospiraceae bacterium
CGAAAACATTTTAATTAAAAGGCTCCAAACAGCAGACATCAACGATTAAAACCTACAAAAAATGGAGCCGCTTTTCCCCAGTTCCGTGCGAAAACATTTTAATTAAAAGGCTCCAAACAGCAGACATCAACGATTAAAACCTACAAAAAATGGAGCCGCTTTTCCTCAGTTCCGTGCGAAAACATTTTAATTAAAAGGCTCCAAACAGCAGACATCAACAAATAAAATCTACATAGAAGCCCACCGCAGGCGCAAAAAAATGCAACCTTTTTCCCACAAATCAAGTTTTAATAACAGGAGGAACACAAAATGAACGACTGCTTATTCTGCAAAATTATCGCCGGGGAGATCCCCTCAACAAAGGTTTACGAGGACGATCAGGTTCTCGCATTCCGCGATATAGCGCCGATGGCTCCCACCCACATTCTTGTTATCCCCAAGACCCACATCGCGGGCGTTGACGAGATAACCCCCGAAAACAGCGCGATAGTTTCCCACATTTTCGAGATAATCCCCATAATCGCCAGGGAGGAGGGGCTGACGGGCGGCTACCGCGTAGTCAGCAATATCGGCGCGGACGGCGGTCAGACCGTGCGCCACCTGCACTTCCACATTCTCGGCGGCAAAAAGCTCGCCACCGAAATGGCGTAATGGCTAAGGAGACTTTCACTCTCACGCCGGAGACCCGGCTCAGCGCCGAGCTCAAAGCCGGGAAGCTCCGCAGGGCGTATTTTCTGTACGGCGAGGAGGTTTTCCTCACCGGGATGTACGCCGGGATGATATCGAAGCTCGCCGGGGCGGAAACCGGCGACGGGCTGAACCTGCTGAAAATGCGCGGCGCTCCGGACATGGACGTGCTTTCCGATTTCGCGGAGAGTATGCCGTTCTTCTCGGAGTGCAAGTGCGTCCGCATAACCGATATCGACGCGGAAGCCCTCGACAACGACCAGTCCAAGCGGCTCATTTCGCTGATAGAGCAGCTTCCGGACACCACCGTGCTAGTCATAGCCATGACCGGCGTGGAGGTGGACGACAAGAAGCCCAGGGCTAAGACCAAGAAGCTGATTCAGACCATCGAGAAGTGCGGCGCGGTCTGCCGATTCTCGTTCCTGCCGGTGGAAAAGACCGCCGCGATGGCGGCAAAGAAAGCCGCAAAGAGCGGCTGCACCCTCTCGCCGGAGAACGCGCGGCACCTTTCGGAGCTGTGCGGCAGGAGCCTCACGCTGATACAGAACGAGGTCGAGAAGCTGTGCAGCTTCCGGCAGAGCGGCGAAATTACCCGGGAGTCCATCGACAGGCTCACGCCGCGCATGATAGACGCCAGCACGTTCGCGCTTGCCGACCTGATTCTGGCGCGTAAGACCGCCGGGGCGCTCCGGCTGATGGACGACCTGTTCACCCAGCAGACCGACCCGGTGATAATACTGTCCTCGCTGTCGGGGGCGTTCGTGGACTACTACCGGGCGAAGCTTGCGATAAAGGCGGGGAAGCCTCCGCGCACGGCTTCGAAGGATTTCCAGTATTTCGGCGGCAGGGCGTACTATTTCGAACAGACGTTCACCCCGGCGCGGCGCGTTTCAGAGGACTACATCAAGACCTGTCTGGAGGTGCTTTTCCGCACGAATCTTCTGCTTAATTCCTCAAAGGCGGACAGGCAGACCCTGCTTGAACGGGCAGTCATCGAGATGACCGGTGCGAGGCAGGTATGATACGGATAAAACAGGCAATAATAACGGAGGGCAGGTACGACAAGATACGGCTCTCCAACATCGTGGACGCGGTGATAATCTGCACCAACGGCTTTTCCATCTACAAGGACAGGGAGAAGCAGGAGCTTATAAAGTCCCTTGCAGCAAAGACCGGGATAATCATTCTGACGGACAGCGACAGCGCGGGATTCCAGATCCGCTCTTTCCTGCGCAGCATCGTGAAGCAGGGGGAAGTGCTCAACGCCGTCACCCCGGATATCTACGGCAAGGAGCGCCGCAAGGCTCAGCCCTCGAAGCAGGGGAAGCTCGGCGTTGAGGGCATACCGGACGAGCTCATCATTGAGGCGCTGAAGCGCGCCGGGGCGGAGATAAACGGGGAACCTGCGGGCTCCCGCGGGGAGCCGCTGACCCGCGCCGACTTAATGGAGCTGGGGCTCATCGGCGGGGAAAATTCCGCAGAAATGCGGCGGGAATTACAGCGGCGGCTGGGGCTTCCGGAGCTCCTTTCAGTGAAGCTCCTGCTTGACGCCGCCAACAGGATGTTCTCCCGGGAGGAGTTCGTCAAAGCCGCCGAGGAATGCGGAAGCAACCGTCGAAAAATCCCCTAAAGGGGCTTTTCCGCCGAACATCACAGCTGCGCGCACTCAATGGCGGCATAGCCGCCATTTCGCACTCTTGCTGTGATAGAAGTATTTTTTGCCCCGGCAGAGCTGGGGCAAAAAATGGATTAAAAAATCCGCTTCGCGGAATATTAATACAGGAATAATACGACAGGGGAGAGTATATGGTTTTTTCCAGTCTGACTTTTTTGTTTGCGTTTCTGCCGATAACGCTGATATTATACTACCTCGTGCCGAAGAAAGCGAAGAACGTTGTCATACTCGTCAGCGGACTTGTTTTCTACGCATGGGGCGAGCCCATCTACGTGCTGGTGATGATACTTTCAACGTTCATCGACTACACGGCGGGGCGGGTCATTCACGCGAATGACAATAAGCCGAAAGTCCGCACGGCGGCGCTCATCGTGTCGCTGTGCATGAACATCGGGCTTCTGGGGACGTTCAAGTACCTCGGGTTCATCATCGAGTCGCTTAACGCGGCTTTCGGGCTTGCGATACCCAACCCGAACCTGCCGCTTCCTATCGGTATAAGCTTCTTCACGTTCCAGTCCATGAGCTACACCATCGACCTCTACCGCCGCCAGATAAAGGTGCAGAAGAACCCTGCGAGCTTCATGGCGTTCGTTACGCTGTTCCCGCAGATAGTGGCGGGCCCCATAGTGCGCTATGAGGATATCCAGAACGAGATAGACGAGCGCACCATCACCGAAAAGATGGTCGGCGACGGAATATCGCGGTTCATCGTTGGCCTGGGCAAGAAAGTGCTCATCGCGAACAACATCGGTCTGCTGTGGACGGAGATAAAGGCGCTGGATTACGGAAGCCTGTCCGCGGTGACGGCATGGCTCGGTATCCTTGCTTTCACGTTCCAGATATACTTTGATTTCAGCGGATATTCGGATATGGCTATCGGACTCGGAAAGATGATGGGATTCACCTTCCCGGAGAATTTCAACTATCCGTATATGAGCCACAGCGTTTCGGAGTTCTGGCGGCGCTGGCACATCACCCTGGGCGACTGGTTCAAGAGCTACATCTACTTCCCGATGGGCGGAAGCCGCAAGGGGCTCCCACGCACGATAATCAACCTGCTGGTGGTGTGGACGATAACCGGTATCTGGCACGGCGCAAGCTGGAACTTCATGCTGTGGGGAACCTATTTCGGTATACTCATAGTTATAGAGCGGCTGTTCCTCGGGAAAGTGCTGGAGAAGATACCCGCGTTCTTCAGCTGGCTGTACACCTTTGTTATGGTGGTGTTCGGCTGGGTGCTGTTCGACGCAGTGGCTCCGGGCACGGTGGGCTTCGGGGACGTGTTCTCGCAGGTGTGGACGTATATCTCGGCGATGTTCGGCGGCAACGGAGTGTTCATGGACAACGCCGCGACCAACTACATCGTGAATTACGGGCTTATATTCGCGATATGCATTTTCGGCAGCTCCGACGTGCTCAGGACCATCACGGAGTATATCCGCAAAAAGGCTCCGGTATGGGTGCAGTACGGATTCCCGGTGGTGAACACGGTCATAATGCTGGCTTCCATCGCGTACCTTTCCACCGCGACCTACAATCCGTTCCTGTACTTTAACTTCTAAGGGGGGAGAACAATGGCAGACGAAAAGAAGAAGCCGGGCTTCAGAATGACCCCGGCGAAGCTGATGATAGCGCTGTTCTCCGTGGTAACGCTGTCGATACCGATAGCCACCGCAGTCCTCCCGAAGCAGGAGCGCAGCGAGAACGAGAACCGCACCCTTGCGAAGTTCCCCGACCTCATCAACCACGCGAAGATGGACAAGGCGGAGAACCTCGCGGACGTGATAGAGGCTGTCCGCTGGGACTTCATCACCACCCGCACCGAGGACAGCTGGATGGACAAGGTGGAGACGTATTTCTCCGACCATCTGGCAGGACGCGAGGAATGGGTGCGCGCGAAGAACGAGATGGAGACCCTGGCGGGAAAGAAAGAGATAAACGGCGTTTACACCCTGGACAACCAGATGATACAGGTGTTCAGGGAGTACGACGAGGAAACTGTGAACGCCAGCCTGAACGCGATGAACCGCTTCGCGGAGGCTCACCCGGATATGCAGTGCAGCCTGATGCTTGCGCCGACCGCGCAGGAGATATTCAGCGCGAAAATGCCGTCCTACGGCGGGTACCTCAGCGAAAGGACGTTCATAGACGACTGCTACAAGAAGATGCGCGGGATAACCACGATAGACAGCCTGAGCTTCCTGAACGGGCATTCATCGGACTATGTGTTCTACCGCACAGACCACCACTGGACGAGCCTCGGGGCGTACTACGCGTACTGCGCGGCGGCAAAGACCCTGGGTTACAGCGCGTACAGCCTTGACAGCTTCAACATCGAAACGGCGAGCAGTTCCTTCCGGGGGACGCTGTATTCCAAGACACTGGACAACTCCATCACCCCGGACAGCATAGACTACTACCACCTTGCCTCCGGTGAGCCAAAGGTGAAGATGACGGTGTTCGACGGCAGCAAGACCACGGAATACGACAGCTTGTACGTCCGCAGCTACCTTGACGTGAAGGACAAGTACTCCAGCTTCACGGGAAGCAACTCGCCGATAGTCACCATCGAAACGGACGTTGACAACGGCAGGAACCTCCTGCTGGTAAAGGACAGCTACGCGCACAGCCTTGTGCCGTTCCTCTCGAAGCATTACAGCAGGATAACCATGGTGGATATGCGGTACATCAACACGGACCTTAACCGCTTCATCGACCTCAGCGAGTATCAGCAGACGATGTTCATGTTCAACGCGGTAACGTTCAGCTCGGACAAGGATCTGAAAAAAATCGTGCTTACCAAGTGAATGAGCAAAGGGAGAGCGGAAAGGCTCTCCCTTTGTTATCGGCTATTTTATATCTTCAATATCAAACTTTGAAATGTTCACATAGGTATCGCTCTGATTCCCTGAGCCAAGCAGCGAGTTTTCAGATCTGTATATGATTTTATCATCGGGGAGCGGTGAAATCATTGAAAAATCAAGAAAATATACGTTATCAAAATCTTTCAGATCCTGATAAACCTGTTCGCAGTCGATATCTGAACTATCCTTTTCAACTTCGTTTTTTTCAGGTTTCGTTTCAAAGGAGTATGTTACAAAAGAATTGTAGTTGATGGAATAGAAACGATATTCCGGGAGATAAGCGCTGTATTGTGAGAACAATTCATTTTTTACCACTAAAACAGAACCGGAGGGCAGGTTTTCACGGATATACTCTGCCGCTTTTTTTGACTGGCTGTAATCTGAAAAGATATCAGAAACGAGTATGAATCCGCCCATAGGCACTGATGAAACGCATACAAAACATATAATCACCATATACCAGTGCTTAAAATTCAAATCCGCCTGCCTGATTTGTTCCAACGCTTTTTTCAATTTAGGAGATGTTATAGAAGCGACAGGTCTGTGTTGATGAACAACGGGGGTTTCCGTATCCAGTGCCAGCCAGAATACAAATACAAACATAAATAAGAAGATAAATGCACGGGTTGGTATCATAAACCACATTATCTCAGATATTGTTATAAAAAATGCTGCAAATACAGTATGAATTATCAGAGAACGTTTGTAGTGTCTTAACAGGATAAGTGCCAGAATCAAACAGATGCTGTAAAGTACCCTGATCAGGTATCTGATCGAGTGAAGTGGCAGGTTCCTGTTACCGTCCATAAGTATGCCTTCCATTATATCGGGGAAGCTGTTATATATTTTACTGACAGCATATCCCGGTGAGATGGTATTGCTGTTTCCGATATTTACAGATTTAAACGATCCAAGCAGCGGAAGCACTAAACAGATGACGCCTGCACCGGCAATCAAAAGCCCGATTATTTTTCTTGCATTATCTGATGGCTTGGAGGATTTCCATAGCTTAAAAAGATCAATGATCATAAAAATTCCGAGTATTCCCACAAGACCGCACATCATTATGTGCGTGTTTGCAAGAATGGCTACCAGAATTCCGTATACGACAGGAAACCTGCTCCGGTTTTTATATACTATTGCTAAAAGCACCAGCACTAATACCAGAATACAATACACCCTTGATGTAACTGACCAGTAAAATAAAAAACCGCCTGAGAAAAGAATTATTCCCTTTGCTAAGGGTCTGAACGGAGCCTTCCACAACATCAGCCCGGCTGATATCAGGGTGATGAACCAGCTTATGAACGGCAGAATATCCGCTGAGAATCCAAGCCGTGTGAACGGATACAGCACGAAATGCCAGAGCGGCGGGTGCCCCTCGTACTGCATCTGGGCGATTATCCCGGGAATATCGTTGTCGCGGGCGATGCACCACGCCTGCGCCTCGTCATACCATATCTCGTGGTTAGCCGCGCCGATAAACGTCAGCACTGCGTACACCGCGAAAAGGCATATCAGCACGATATTGCCGCGGGACAGGCTGTGTTTTCTGGAGGTGTTTTCTGCGTTCATATAATTATCCCCTTATGTCAGGCAAAATATTTAAGACACTTATTAAATTATATCCTATTTGCAAATGTTTGTCAATACGAAAAAGGAGAGCTTTTCAGCTCTCCCTTTGTTGTATGCCCCGCAGTGGCTCTGGCATTATCACTCCGGGTTATTTGCGCGGATCTGCGCGCGTATCGCCTTGTGGTCGCCGGAGCAGTACTCCGGGATATTGCCGGAGCGGTAGTATCCGATGTTCGTGGATTCGCAGGAGGTGGTCGCCAGCAGTCCGGTCATGGTGCAGTAGCGCTTCTCGACAACGGAGGGATCCTTGGTGAACTTCATCACTTCGGAGGTGTCCTGAATGTCTATCATGACGTCGTGCCATATCTTCGCGACTGCCTTCCAGCCGTCCGCGCCGCCGATTACGCGGCTGTCGTCATAGCCTATCCACAGGCCGCCGATGTATTCCGGCGTGAGTCCCATGAACAGCAGGTCAGTACCGGCGTTGGAGGTACCCGTCTTTCCGACTACCTCAACGTTCGGGAGTATCGCGTTAGGACCGGTTCCGGTGCCGCCGTTTACTACCTGATAGATCATGCGGTTGGTTATCCACGCGCTGTCGCTGTCGATCGCCTGAGTCCCGTAGTAGTCCTGCTCGAGGATAACGTTGCCCTTGCTGTCCTCGACCTTGCTGTAAAACATGGGACGGTAGTACACGCCGCCGTTGCCGAATATCTGGTACGCTGCCGCGACCTCCACCAGCTTTGCGCCGTTCGTCAGCGCGCCGAGGCACAGCGGCGAGAGCGCGATATCCGCGTCAACAAGGGTCGTGAATCCCAGCATCTGCGTGAGCTGGGTGTACATCGCCTTGGTGGTGTTCATTCTGCCGACCCTTACAGCCAGAGTATTCAGCGAGTGCTGAATACCGTACCACGCCGGGCGGAGCGTTCCGTCGCCCCATACCTCGCCGTAGTTCTGCGGCCAGAGCTGCTTCTCGCCGTTCACGCCGATGTCTATCGCCGCGTCCGGGATAAGCGAGGAGTAGGTGATGAGGTTCTTCTGTATCGCCAGGGAGTAGGTGGAGATAGGCTTCATCGTGGAGCCCGGGGATCTTGTCGCCTGGGTTGCGCGGTTGAACGCGCCGTCGCCCGGCTTCTCGCCGAGGCCGCCCGCCACAGCCTGAACGGTTCCGGTGTAGTCCATGACGATGAACGCGGACTGTATCAGGTCCTTTTCCGCAGCCGCCTTGTTGTATGAGGAAAGCACCGTGTAGGGATCCCTGTATTTCTCCTCCAGTATCTTCTGGAGCTTCATGTTCTCGTTGATATAGATGCTGTAACCGCCGTTGTAGAGCTCGTTTTTCGCGGAGGTGTAGGTTATTCCCTTGAGCTCTGCGAAATCGCCTATTACCTGATCGATCGCGGCGTCAACGTACCAGTCCTGGGAAACGGTGTAGTCGCCGTTCCACTTGTAGGCTTCGTAGGTGTCGTCGCGCACCTCCGGCACAAGGTCGTCGTCCGTTGTCTTGTCCTCCAGCGAGCGTGGATCGACATAGCCGTAGGCCGTGCCGTATACCGGCTTTGCGAAGCGCACCTCGATGACGTTGTTCTTGTAGTCCTCGTATTCCCTGGTGGAGATCATGCCCTGCTCGTACATACACCTCAGGGAGTAGACCTGCTGGGTCTTGCTCCGCTCAAGGTCGTAGTAGGGGGACATCTTGCCGGGGTTTCGTATCATTCCCGCCAGGACAGCCGCCTCGCCGATGTTCAGGTCAGCCGCGTCCTTGCCGAAGTAGTACTGTGAAGCCGCGCCGACTCCGTAGACCATTCCGCCGAACCATATCTGGTTGAGGTAGCTCTCCAGAATGTCTATCTTGGTGTACTTCTCTTCAAGGCTGAGCGCGCGGAATATCTCGCGGAGCTTACGCTCCCAGCTTACTTCCTTATCGCCGGTGAGGTTCTTTACAAGCTGCTGGGTTATCGTGGAACCGCCGCCGCTGTCGCCGTTGGAGAAGAACGCTCCGACGGTACGGTACCAGTCAACGCCCTTGTGGGTGTAGAATCGCTTGTCCTCGGAGGCAACGACCGCATTGATGATGTTCGGGGAGATATCCTCGTAATCCACCCAGATACGGTTCTGTTCGGTGGCGAGGTGCTTTATCTCCACAAGGGAGCCGTCCTCGTCGTAGCCGTAGATGAAGCTGGTGTACTTCATTTCGATGTCGCGGAGGTTCGCGTCGTAGCTGTTGTCAGCGAAATCCAGGACGTACACCGCGAGCACGGTGACGACGACGCATACCATAATTACCAGCACGAGGAGCATTGCGGAGAAAGTAGTCCCCACGACAGTGAGGGCGTGCCCGATGTTCTTCATGGCGCGGCTCTTCTTTTTTCCGGAGCGCTTCTTCGGCTGGTCGTCCCTTATCTTAATGTATTTGATTTTCTTTTTCTTATCCATGATATATCACCCCAGCACCCGCAGCGGGTGCCTGTACATTCCAGACGTATAAAATGCCGATGTTAATATTATAGCATAAAACCGCTCAAAAGTATAGTATTTTTTGAGATTTTCACATTTTGTGCGCACAATATTACGCATTACCGCGAAAAATGTGACAAAAGCGGGGAGGTCTCCCTCCCCGCCAAATGTTTGATTTCAGAAAAATCAGAGTATCGTGTCCAGCTTCCAGAAGCCGTTCTCGTTTACGAACCTGACGTTCATGGAGCGGTAAGCGGTCCTTCCTGCGAAAGTACCCGCCCTGACATAGAGCACGCCTTCCGCCGCTGAGCCATCCTCCGAGGAGATGACGAGCGCCGTGTCAGCCGCATTCAGCGCCGAAAGCCCGCCGTTATTGTAGCGGAGCGCGCCGTAGCTCTCAATGCCGCATTTTGCGAGGAGCTTCTGCGCCGCCGAAGCGGAGTAGTACACCTCAAGGCTCCGGGATACGGTTTCCGGCTTTGTAATGCCGCTGTCCTCCAGGGTCTGGAGCGCGAGCGCGTTGTTGAGTCCGATCGCGCCGTCAAGCACCTGACGGAATCCCGCCGGGGCGCTCTCGGTGATATCGCTGAAAGTCAGCATGGAATCGCGGTTCAGCCTGCTGTAAGCGCTGGCGGTCACATGGACCATTCCGCCGCTGGCGGAAGCCGCGTATTCGCCGGAGAAGCTCTTTTTGTATTCAACGGCCGCCAGCGCTGAGATACCGCCGTTCGCGGAGATATTACCGCCGGAGATGGTATAGCATATGCCGCCGTTTACGAAGCTGTGCCTGCTTGCGCCGAAAGCGACCGCCGTGTCGCTGCCGGAGAGCCGGATAAGGCTTTCGGAAGCCGGGTCGAAGATATTCACGGAGCCGTCAGAGAACGTGAACGCCGCGTGCGTGAACGCGAGATTGCGGTTCATGTCGGGGTTCTCGCTGAAGCTCATAACATGGCGTGTATCGCCGCTGTAAGCGTCCACGGCTATAAGCCCGGAGCCGTTCAGCAGGTAAATCGTGCTGCCGTTCATCGCGGCTGCCGAAACCCTGGAATCTGACTGATAAACTGTGCCGACATACCCGGTGGAGCCGTCCGTGCCGACGGTCATAACGCTGACGTAGTACATACCCTCGTCGCGGATATTGAGCACCAGCAGACCGCTGTCCGCGTTGTAGGAAGCGCTGGAGAGCACTCCGGTCATAACGCTGTCCTCGGTGAAGAGGTCTGTGATGGATTCAGCCTCGGCGTCAACAAGGAGCGTGCGCCCTCTTGTTCCGTAGGAGCTGAGCCCGGTGACCATCAGCTTTCCGCCGTTTTCGGATACCCAGACTACCTTGGCTTCCTCGAGCTGCTCTGAGCAGAGGAGCTTTTCGCTGTCGGGGGAGTATCTGTAAAGCTCAACATAGTCGCCGTTTCTGACGAACATCACGTTATCCGTAAGGAAGAACGCGCTGTCGCCGCCGATGTAGGTGTTCAGGGCGGGCGCGGTGTAATTCGGCTGGAGTGTCACTCCGTCGGGCAGGGAAATTTCTGCGGGAGCCGCCGGCGTGGAGGTTTCCGGTGTTGTGGTGCCGGGAGTTGTGGTGCCGGGAGTTGTTCCGGTGGTCTCAGCCGGAAGCGTTTCCTCCGGGAATGCGGGCTCTTCGGTTATCGGCTCCGAGTCGTCGGAATCGTCCGTCGCGGCGTCCGCCGTGGGCTCGGGCTCAACGGTGCCGTCCATTTCCTCGGTGGAGGGATCCTCTACCGTGCCGTCGCTGCCGGTATTGTCCTCTGCGGGGGGCAGCGGCGCGGTGCTGCCGGGGGTGGTGACGGTGACAGGCTCTGTCACTGCCGGCTCGGGGATGGATATTTCCTCTGTATTGACCTCGTCGATGTTGACGGGGGCTGCGTTGTCGAAATCGTTCTGGCTCATGGATTCAACGAGGAACACTGCGGCGTCGCTCTGGAGCTTTGCCGCCGTATCGCCGGAGCAGTACACTGCCGCGCCGGTTATCTGATATGAGCCGCCGGCGAACACTTTTGCTATATCGCCGGTGTCGGAGGTCCTGGTGCCGTCCGCGAAATAGAGCTGCTTTACCGGCAGGGAGCCGTCCGTGTGGGCGGTGAGCACTGCCTGAGCCTCTGCGGGGGACATGGGCGCGGAGAACGTGATAAGGAAATCCTTGGATTCAGAGCTGCCGCGCTCCTGCTCGAGCTGTTCCAGCGCGTGGGAGAGCCTGTCGCTTGCGGAGAGCTGGGTCAGCCCGGAATCCTGAATGCTGACGCCGCCCCTGCCGCCGAGGTTCACCGCGGCGATGGTGCCGACCGTTACCACGCAGGCCGCTGCTGCGGCGGTCATGCCGATATACATGGGCTGGAGCTTCTGCCGCCTTGCACTGCGCTTTGCGTTCTCGCGTATCTTGTCGGCGTCGAACGTGTATTCGCTCATGAGCTGTTTGTAGAACTCGTTTTTATTCATACGGCAGACCTCCTTTCCATGTTGATGTTATGGTAACCTCTAAAAACCTCCTTCACGGCAGATTTCTATGACTTACCAAGAAACGTCGCTTCGCTCCTTATTCATCATCTGCGTCGTTGTCAAACCTTGTAATACATCAAGTATGACTGCGGTTTGACGCCTAGCATCTGATATAAGTCATGTACGAAATCTGCTCGTGTCCCGGTTTTTAGAGGTTACCTTATATTACTGTCAATATATGCAGTCCGGCGTCAGATGCCGAACTTTTTCTTCTGTCTTTCGATGGTGCGGTAGAGCTTGGTCTTGACTGTTGCTGTCTTTATCCCCAGCTTATCCGCGACTTCTTCCAGCTTCATGTCGCATACGAAGTGGAGGTAGAATATCCTGCCCACGGTTTCATCGCCGGACATGATGTCGTCGAATATCTGTTTCGCGAGTATTTTGTCAGCCATCACGTCCTCAAGGAGCTTCTGGTCCCGGGACATATCCGCCTCGATGGCGGCGGACTGCTCCTCGTCGAATTCCGAGAGGAGAACGTCGCGCTCTTTCCGGCGCATAAACCCGGAAAACACGGTGCGGCACTCAAATTTCGCGATGTTTATGAGGAACGCCTCCGGGGAGTCTATATCAGCAAATCCCTTGTCGGATATCCTCTTGTAGAAGCGTGTGTAAACGTTCTGTATGATATCCTCGGAATCCTGAAAGCGTGCTGCGTGGCTTGCCACAAACCTGGAAACCGCACCGAAAGTTTCGGCATATACGGCGTCAAAGTAGCTGTCTAAATCCGGATTTCCCACGCAGTGCTCACCTCGCTTGCTGCCTGCAATACTGAAGTCAGTTCATTTCAAGAAAAAGTTTCAGCATTTCAGCAATTTTTTATACATTTTTTCTGCCGGAATACGCAACGGGCAGTGGTATTTTCTTGTAATGCCACAAAATGGCATGATCCGGCGCAAATTACACCATATTATTATACACCTATGCCGGGCGTTTGTCAATCGGTTGCAGATGATTCAGAATATTTTTAAGAAATCGGTCCCGGGATATAACATTTTGTAGAATCCTGCCGGAAAAATACAGAATAGTGCACAAATAATCCCCCGGGGAGTTTGTGCACTATTGCCTTTGAAAAAATAACAGATATGTGATATAATTAATATAAGGTCACCTCTAAAAACCGGTTTGAAAAGGGAAAATGGGTAGAGTGCACCGAATGCGATGAAAGCCGACGAAGTAAGGCTGTATGCCTTACGAGGAGGTTTGAAAAAGCAGTCGGTGTTCTATACACATTTTCCCTCAAACAAGGTTTTTAGAGGTGACCATAATATGGACAAGTCTGACGGGAAAGGAGACATCATGACGCTTCAGACAGGGGAACACGTAATTTACAGGAACATGGAGCTGTGCCGGGTAGAGGGCTTCGAGAAGCAGTGCGCGGACGGTGTGCACGAGCGGGAATACTGCGTGCTTACTCCGGTGAACTCGGCGGGGGCGCGGTATTATATCCCGGCGGAGACGGCCGCGGAGAAGCTCCGGCCGGTGCACACCCGTGAGGAGATAATGTCGCTTATCAGCGAGATGGGCGCGGCGGAGGACTGGTGTCCCGACCCGATGGAGCGAAAACGCCGCCATGCGGAGGTGCTTTCCAGCGGAGATATCCTGCGCACCGCGGCTATGGTTAAGGGAATATACCTTGAGAAGCGCCGCCGCGAGGAGCACGGTAAGAGCCTTAATTCCGCAGACGAGCGGACGCTCCACGCCGCAGAGGACATGATAAACGGCGAGTTTTCGTTCGTGCTCGGCATAAAGCCGGAGGAAGTCCCGGGGTTCATCGCCGGGGAGATCGGGTGACCATAAATCAAAAGGAGAGCCGACGCTCTCCTTTCGTATTTCTGTGAGTAATATCTCCGTAAAATTACACTATCCGACAAGGATCATATCTCGTGCAGAGCCTTGTAGATATCCTGCATCTGCTGGTCCGTGCGCGCTATCGTTTCGGCGCAGTCCTTAAGCTGGGAGGCGAGCTCCGCGGAAACCACGCTGTCGGTCTTGTATTTGAGGTCGTGCTCCAGCGTAGCCCAGAAATTCATCGCTATGGTGCGTATCTGCACCTCAACGTGCACCAGCTCCTTCTTCTCGGAGAGATACACCGGGGTCTCTATCACAAGGTGGAGGCTCCGGTAGCCGTTGGGCTTGGGCTCCTTTATGTAGTCCTTGCGCCTGACGAGCTTCACGTCGTCCTGCGCGGTGAGCAGGTCTGCGACAGTGTAGATGTCGTCGATGTAGTTGCAGACCACCCGCACTCCGGCGATGTCGTTTAGCTCGCTGCGGGCGTTCTCGCAGCTGAACGGGATACCCTTGCGGCTGAGCTTCTCAAGTATGCTCTGCGGGGACTTCACGCGGTCCTCAAGGTGGTGTATCGGGTTGTGGTCGTACTTGGTCTTGAATTCGCTGTCGAGTATCTCGAGCTTGGTCTTGACCTCGCGTATCGCGGATTCGTACAGGTGTTCCAGTTCCATGAACTGGTAGATCTGATCCATTATTTTCTGCTGGGAGTCTGCGGGAATAAGCTGCTGCACCGGCTCCAGCTCGTAAGTGCGCTGTTTTTCTTTTGCCATTTCTGCTTCCTTTCACGATTCAAGCGTATTCAGTATAACACGATAGTGTGAAAAAACCGCCCCGCCTGTGTGAAACTTTTATGAAATATGACGGTCACCTGTTGGCTTCCTCTTTCATGCTGTTAAGGAGCGCCTCAATGTCGTTCTGCGACATTTTTCCGCTTGCGGGAGCAGTCTCGGGCACCTTGTCCGGCTCTGGCTTTGCGGGCTCGGGCTCAGCGGGAGCGTTCGCCGCGAGGAGCTTCTCAATGTCCTCCTGCGACATCTTTCCGCCGGAGGGTTCGGATTTCTCGGGCTCAGCCGGCGCGGAGGGAGCCAGTCTCTCCATGAACGCCTTTTCTATATCGTCGTGGGACATCTTTCCATCGGACGACCCGGAGCCGCCGGACGGAGCAAGCCTGTCCAGAAGCGCCTTCTTGGTGTCGCGGGATTTTCTCGCGGGCTTTGCAGGAGCGGTCTTTACAGGCTCGGGAGCGGGTTCGGGCTCGGCGGGAGCGTTCGCCGC
>CAKSPH010000042.1 GCA_934481355.1 uncultured Oscillospiraceae bacterium
ACAAAACCGGAAGCAGGAGCCCGGTTTTTAGAGGTTACCTTTGGATAATACGACTATTTTGTTGGAAATATTTCTGACCAAGGGTATTTTATCAAGCGCCTTATAAATCGGAATGAACTTCGCCATGCCCTCTGTAAGACCGTGTTCCCCGGAGAGGCGGAAATCCGGGATCAGCTCTGCAAGCGCCCTGCCGTTCTTTACGCCCCATGTGAATTTTGCCTTGCTGCCCTCGATGGAGCGCTCCCTGAAACGCTTTGCGACCGCCGGGTTCATTATCTCGACAAGGACCTCCACATTCTCAAATCGTGCGGAGATAACGGCGAAGATACGCTGAACATCGGCCTCGGAAAGATACATCGTAAGTCCCTCGATGATGACCAGCGCCGGAACGCCGGTCTCCTCTATTTCACTGCCCCAGTCGTCCATTGCGGACATGGGTATCTGCGTTATTTTATCTGTCGACGGCAGAATATTCCGGCGCACCGCGATAGTTTCCGGAAGGTCGAGGTTATACCAGTGGCAGTAGTTTTTCATGCGGTAGCAGCGCGTATCAAGTCCGCAGGCAATATTCACCGCCACCGCGCCCGGGTGCGCCATAAGGAACTTCTCAGCCAGGCGGTCAAGCACGATGGTGCGTGCGATAACGCCGTCATGCATTGCGGAATCCTTGTCCGCCAGCGAGAAATCATAATCCAGATTCCCGACTATCTCGACAGCCTTGCCGTCCTTTATCGCTCCCCTGCCCCTTGTTTCCTTTGCGCGGGCGTATATCGTCTGGAGCATTGTTTCTGTTACCCCCGAAAGGGTTGGTTTTTCACTCATTGCTGACCTCCGTTATAATTGATGCTTCTATTGCTCATAGCTGAGCTGCACATTCTCAATGTGCCTGTAAATTCCGCCGGCTTCTCTCGGTTCTGCGGGCGTGCTGCTCCCGGCGACCCTGCCGTCCTTAAGGGCGACTATCTTGTTCACGCCGTCAACAGCATAGCTCAGGCATTTATGCCCGCCCGCATACTTCATCAGCACTGAAAATGCACTGTTCTGTTTTGGTTTCACATCAATGCTTCCTTTATTTTTGTTAGCTTTAGCTAACCTGTATATGTTCAACTATAAAAACCGGGACACGGGCAGATTTCGTACATGACTTATATCAGATGCAAGGAGTCAAACCGCAGCATTATCCGCCTTCGGCGGATAATGCGTTTACTGTATGTGTTTCAAGGTTTGACAACTAAGCAGATGATACGGGATACGCTGAATATAGCGAAGCGTAACAAAATCAGACGAGTGAGTTCCCTCGTTTGAACGGGTCGGTTTTGTTTTATTCAGCGTTTCCCTTTGGCATAGAAATCTGCCGTGAAGAAGGTTTTAAAGGTTACTGTAACATACTGCCGTCTTTTAGAAGCGGAGTCATGCTCTTTGCGCATATTGCAATGGTTGAGCCATTGTGAAGCAGAGCCGACAGCGACGGAGTTATCACGCCGAAGAATCCGAGCGCAATAAGCGCAGTATTGAATGTCAGAATAAACCGATAGTTGGAATTTATCCTCTGCATGAGCTGCTCGCTGAGTATCCTCAGCACGGCAAGCTCTGTGAGCTCGGCGCCGCGGAGGGTGATATCCGCAGTTTCCTTCGCGATATCGGAAGCGTCGCTCATCGCTACAGAAACATCGGCAGCCGCAAGCGCGGGGGCGTCGTTTATGCCGTCGCCGACCATGATAACGCAGTGCCCCCCGGATTTAAGCTGCTCAATATGGCTGTGCTTCTCCTCAGGGAGCACCTGAGCGTGAACCTCGGTTATTCCGAGCTGCCCGGCTATCTTCTCAGCCGCGGAGCTGCTGTCGCCGGTAAGCATCACAACATTCTCTATGCCGCATTTCTTCATCAGCTCCACCGCCCGTGCCGCTTCTGCGCGGGGCGGGTCGTTTATGCAGAGCACGCCGGCAAGCTCGCCGCCCACCGCCAGATAAATAACGGAGGAAGCTCCGGAATCCTCGTCGATTCGCGCCTGCTGCCCTGCGGAGATGACAACGCCCTCGTCGTCGCAGACAAAGTGGCGGCTGCCGATGACGGCGCGCACTCCGTGAAGCGTCGTGGCTATGCCATGGGCAACTATGTAGTTGACCTCAGCGTGCTCCTCTGCGTGGACTACGCCACGCTTCTCAGCGCCCCTGACTATCGCCCTCGCCATGCTGTGCGGGAAATGTTCCTCAATGCAGGCGGCGGTTCTGAGCACCTCTTCCTCAGAATACTCTCCGAACGGAATTATCTTGTCAAGCACAGGCTCCGCATTTGTGAGAGTTCCCGTCTTGTCGAAAACGATGGTGTCCGCTGCGGCAAAGGCTTCAAGGTACTTTCCGCCCTTTACCGTTATATTGTGGTCTGCGGCCTCACGCAGCGCAGAAATCACCGCGATAGGCGCCGAAAGCTTTATCGCGCAGGAATAATCCACCATCAGCAGTGAAACTGCCTTGGTGACATTTCCCGTGAACAGCAGCGTCAGGCCGAATCCCAGGAAGCTGAACGGAACTATTCCGTCCGCCAGCCGCTCTGCGCGGCTCTGTATGCCCGCCTTCAGATTCTCCGAGCTGTCGATGAGCTCGATTATCTTCTGTATCTTCGTGTCGGAGCTTACCGCCCTGACGCTTACGACCACTGAGCCTTCCTCGACGACTGTTCCCGCGAACACCGACGCATTCACGGATTTCATAACAGCCAGAGGCTCTCCGGTCATCGAGGATTCGTTGATATAAGCCTCGCCGTCGGTTATCTCGCCGTCTGCCGGGATAACGCTGCCTGTCCTTACGCGTATTTTGTCGCCTGTTTTCAGTTCGTCTATCGGGATAAGGACGTCCTCGTCCCCGTTTGCGAGCCATACCTTGTCCGCCTTTACCGCAAGGCTGGACGTAAGCACCGCCCTGGTGCGGGCGTGGGTGTAATCCTCAAGCAGAGAGGATACCGAAAGCAGAAGCATGATTGTGGAAGCCGTCTTGAAATTACGCTGCGCAAGACAGGCTGTAATTGAAGCCGCGTCCAGTACCCCGACCGTGAGTTTCCCCTGACCCAGCTCGGAAAGTCCCTTTAAAACGTACTTTGCGCTGCTGAACACAGTCAGAGCCGCACGTATAGGCGCAGGAAGCAGGAACTTCTTTACATAGTGCGTAACTATGAGCTTTGTGAGCCCGCTCTTAAAGTTGTCGTCTATTTCCTGAGTGGCATTATCCCCGGGTATCGGGGAAAGGGTACGGAAATCAAGGGACTCGATAAAGCTGATGACCTCGCGCCTGCTGCCCTTTTTGTAGTAGATCAGCAGACCTCCGTTTGCGGAGTGCACCTCAGCGGAAAGCACAAAAGAGTTAACCTCGGCTAACTTCCGTATACAGCTTTCAAGCTCCTTATCAAAAGCATATCCCCCGAAACGCACCCTTATGCGCCCGGGATTATCCGATATGATCCTGTAACGCATTAGTCCGCACTTTCATCGTTAAGACCAGCCTGCTCCTTTGCCTCATAGCAAAGATCCTGCGCCTCGTCCTTCATGTTCTGGAATGCTGCCTTAGCGTCGCTTGTAAGCTTCATTCCCTTTGCAAGGCCTGTTACAGCGATCTGTCTTGTCTTCTTGGCTGTGATTATCTTCTTGCCAACGATAACGCCTGCCGCGCCTGCTGCTACCAGCCAGAATTTTTCGTTTTTAAAGATGTTTTTCATTTTTGTTGTCCTCCTGTATTTTGCTTGCAGAGGAAATCGTCCTCTGTACACTAGATTATATCCCTTTTGTCGTAAAATGTCAAGGAAAATTTTTCTGTTACCCTATAGATAACTTTTTAGAGGTGACCTATTGTCAGGCTTCGGAAATACCGTGGTAACCTCTAAAAAACCTCCATCACGGCAAAATACCCGGAAAAATTCCTGCCCTCCTCAATGAAATCCACTTTTTTACGTCATGATAAAACGTATACATATTTACAATGTATGGAATCTTGTGCGAAACCGCATTGGAATGCGCCTTTGCAATATACTGAAGTTTACTGTGTATTTGTTCACCATCACCAGACCTGTTGAAAGAATTTCATGCGTTATGTCACTTGCAATTTTCTGTGAAGTATGATATAATGGCCGTGGTTAGAAATGACTAACCAAATAAGAATAAGCCATTGGCAATGCCGCTCAACTGGTGCGCAGAACGGCGGCGTGCCGATGAATACCTGCCGGAAAAACCGGAATAATAATGCAAATACTCCGCCAGTGCGGATAAATCAAAAAGAGAGGTACACAACATGAATTATCTTGAGATCGTAAATGTCATCGGGCGCGAGATCATCGACTCCCGCGGAAATCCTACCGTTGAGGCCGAGGTATGGCTCGCTGACGGCACAATTGCCCGCGGCGCGGCTCCCAGCGGCGCTTCCACAGGCGAATTTGAGGCTCTGGAGCTCCGCGACGGGGACAAGTCACGTTTCGGCGGCAAGGGCGTTTCCAGGGCTGTAAACAACGTAAACACCGTTATCCGCGAGGCTGTCGCAGGCATGGACGCTTCCGATATCTACGCCATCGACAGGGCAATGATCGAGGCTGACGGCACCAAGGACAAGAGCAGGCTCGGCGCAAACGCTGTTCTTGCCGTTTCCATCGCCTGCGCGAGAGCCGCTGCCGCTTCCCTCGATATCCCGCTGTACAGATTCCTCGGCGGCGTGAATGCAAACAGGCTCCCTGTTCCGATGATGAACATTCTGAACGGAGGCGCGCACGCTGCGAACACCGTTGACGTACAGGAATTCATGATAATGCCGGTCGGCGCAAGGAGCTTCACAGAGGGTCTGCGCTGGTGCACCGAGGTATTCCATGCGCTTGCGGCCCTGCTAAAGAGCAAGGGACTTGCCACCTCCGTTGGCGACGAGGGGGGCTTCGCTCCTGACCTTGCAAGCGACGAGGAGGCTATCCAGTATATCCTCAGCGCAGTAGAGAAGGCAGGATACAAGCCCGGCGAGGACTTCGTGCTTGCAATGGACGCAGCCTCCTCCGAATGGAAGAGCGGCGAGAAGGGCAAGTATCACCTGCCCAAGTCCGGCAAGGACTTCACATCTGCCGAGCTGGTAGCGCACTGGGTGCAGCTCTGCGAGAAGTATCCGATCTACTCCATAGAGGACGGCCTTGACGAAGAGGACTGGGAGGGCTGGCAGATAATGACCAGGGAGCTCGGCGGAAAGGTTCAGCTCGTAGGAGACGACCTGTTCGTAACCAATACAGAACGCCTATCCAAGGGAATCTCACTGGGCTGCGGAAACTCCATTCTGATAAAGCTGAACCAGATAGGCTCCGTATCCGAGACCCTTGAAGCGATCAAGATGGCTCACAAGGCAGGCTATACGGCTATTGCTTCACACCGTTCCGGCGAAACCGAGGACACCACCATCGCCGACCTTGCAGTTGCGCTTAACACCTGCCAGATCAAGACCGGCGCTCCCAGCAGAAGCGAGCGTACCGCGAAGTACAACCAGCTTATCCGCATTGAAGAGCAGCTCGGCGCAAGCGCAGTGTATCCCGGAAAGAACGCTTTCAGCTTCATGAAGTGATTTCCGGTATGTAAATCAAGCCTTTTTCTCCGAATTATACAGCGCCTTTTTATGTTCTGACAATTATCCTTCCAAAAATAACCCTTGTATTGTCGCTGAACATTTCTGTCCTTATTCCATCTGCCAGATATGATATCATGTTGAAATGTCCCAGATATGCGTCCTTTACTGTGTTCATCACCGGATAGCCGTGGTACATTCCCCTGCCCACCTCGAGCGTGACATCTGCGCCGGCGCTTTTCATCTGTGCCTCGAGCTCATCGCACATCGCATAGAGTATCTCGCCGTCGGCAAAGCAGATGTATGCGTCTTTCAGCCCGGTATAGTTTCCTAACTGCGGATATGTCATATACCGGGGCAGCTCCCTGCCGTTGGTTATCAGGTCATAAAAGGTGTCGAGCCACTTTACAGTCAGGCAGATGTCAGTCTTTTCGAGCTTTTTTGCGCGCTCCCTTTCCTCCTGCGAATAAATGCACATTTCCGGGGAGGAAACATACAGCTTATCAGGCATGGGAACATTTTCTCCCAGCCCGTTGATATGAGAAATAAGCGCCAGCGCAAGGGTGCCTCCCGATGAACAGCCGGCTGCCGCGACATTCCCGGCGCCGTATTCCGAAACAAGGGATTTATAAACCGTGTACACCATATCGACCGCTTCATTCATGGAATGCTCGATACACAGAGGATAGTGGGGAATTATCACATCTCTGCCTGTTTTCAGCGCGAGTTCCTCGAACAGGACATAATCTACGCCCTCGGGGAATCTGAGCATCTTTGTGTCAGGAATGTACAGCAGCGCCTTTGTACTGTTCTTACGCGTGATAAATGTGGAAAGACAGCCGTGCTCAAACCTGCGCTCGTATTCAAGCTTTGGCGAAAACGCTTTGTCCATCACGGGAATGACGCGCGAGGTTTTCCGGTATTTTTCACGCAGCTCGTCCGCAGATAAATCCGGCGCTTTCTTATATTTGAACATCTGTGCCGCCATTCTTCTCAGACGGTATTTCAGCGTGAACTCAGACATTGTTTTCCCTCCGGTTGGTTTTGTTAAAGAGACTGTTTGGCGTTCAACGTATAAATTTTACTCCATAAAAACCATTTTGATCTGCAAGGACATTTTCATGGTATAATAAACACACTGCGTTTATTATACCATGAAATATATACGCTGTCAATGACTTCATTACAGAAAAATGCGGCATGGAATACCCACGCCGCATTTATTATGGTCACCTCTAAAAACCGGTTTGAAAAGTGAAAATGGGTAGAGTGCGCCGAATGCGATGAAAGCCGACGAAGTAAGGCTGTATGCCTTACGAGGAGGTTTGAAGAAGCAGTCGGTGTGCTATACACATTTTCACTCAAACAAGGTTTTTAGAGGTGACCTTATAGATGTGGTCCGTTCACTTTTTCTTCTTGTATCCACAGTCGCAGAAGGGACCGCCGGATGCCAGCGTGTATTCCCTTATGAAATCCGAGGTCTTGCCGGCCTCTGCCATATTGTAGTCCAACCGGCACATTGCGGGCACAAGGTCGTAAAGCCCGAGCTCCTTCGCGAGGGTGCAGATACCGCATTTTGTAAAGCGGGCTTCGTAACCGCTTCCGTCAGGGTAAATGAAGAGATCCATGTTCCACGAATAGGGATTGCGGTCTGCTGCTTTCAGCGCGGCTGTCTGCTCCATTCCGGCAATATCCCTGGAGGTGAATTTCTTCTTACCGCTCTTGCGGCAGAACCACTTCACTGCGGGAATCATCATGGAGCTTGCGTAGTATTCGGCGAGCTGTTCCACTGTCGGGCGCTTAGGCATATGAAGAACTACCGCCGAGAGCATTGCACAGTTCACGATGTTCATTTTGAAGCGGTCAGCCTTTTCAAACTCCGGGATTTTCGCGATTATTCTGCGGTATTCCGGCTTTGCAGAATCGATTATTTCTCTGGCTTCGCCTTTGTCATATCCCAGTATCCCGGTGAGCTGTTTTCTGAATGAACCTGAAAACATCAGCCACATTCCCCATGGCATTCCTGAATATTTCATGTTATGTACCTCTCTTTTCGCATAAGTTAGAGTAAGCTAACTTACTGTCATAGCTTTCCCTGTGATTTGATTATATCACGGAAACGGATATTTTTCAACAGGAAACGCTGGTATAAAGTGATTTTATGCGAAAAAATCTGCGGTAAACTCCGCCGGGAAAGTCGCAGCCGATAATCTGTGACTTTCCCGGCGGATATTATGTTACAGCAGACAGCCGCGGAGCGTGGCGTTCCCGATACTGCGATACGGGGTCATATTATCTTCTTCTGCGCGAAACAGCCATAATCGCCGCAGAAATTCCAACAGCGCATATGAGCACAGCCGCTGAGCCGGCACCGGTATTCGGGTTATCAGATACTCCGGAGGTATCTGCGGTTCCGGTAGTTTCGGATGTTTCAGAAGTCCAGGATTCATCGGAGGTTTCGGGAGCTTCGTTCACGACAGTTATTCTGCCGCTTCCGCGCGGGTCGGAATATTCCCCTCCGACAGTGCCGCCGAGGTCGTCGGTTATGTAGTCGATGAGCGCCTGATTATCAAGGGAGATCTCCTTTGCGACCATGGGGCAGTCCCTGAACATCGTCATTCCGCTGCCGAAGCTGATAAGGTAATAATCGTGGGAAGCCACCGTATATGTCTTTCCGGGGTCAAGCGGCTCGTCGCCAACAAACACATTGCTTACGCGGTATTCGCCGTCAACGCCCATGAAGTTTCCGTCCTTGTCAGTCTTTACGGAAGATGGGATATAAGCGTTTATCTGATATGTAAGCCCGGAAACCTGAATGAAGCTGCCGTCCTCCTCGGGATAGTGCATCGCGCCTAGCTCAAGACAGTCGAGTATCTGCTGACCCGTGGCTTCTATGACGCAGAGGGAATTTCCGAACGGCTGTACGTCTATGATGTTCCCGTATGTGATGTCGCCTACCGCGATATTGGCGCGCACTCCTCCGCCGTTAATTATTGCGATGTCCGCTCCGGTCTTTGCACGGTAAGCGTCGGCGCAGAGGTCCCCGAGGTTGGTTTCAGAGTTCCTGACTGCGCGCGCCCCTGTGTCTGGATCGTTGACGGTGAGCTCAACGTCCGTCCTTGCGACAACCGTTCCGGCGAGTTCGTTGTACTGCTCTTCTATTCCCGCGATGAAATCGGACGTATTCTGATATGCCTTGTATTCAGCGGAGTTTTCGTCCGTGGACACTGTATAGTCGCCTTTGTTTATAAGAGTGCAGTCGACCTGATCCTGGGTTATGGTTATCTGACCGATAGTCTGGAGCTTGGTACCGGTAGATGTAAGCCATACGTCATGCCTGTCCCTGTCCTCGTCCATTGCCGTTATCTGGCTGTGGGAATGCCCGTCAATGAAGCCGGTAAGTCCGCTGACGTGTTCTATCACCGACGTGGAGCTCCATCTGTCGTCGTAAACGTAGTCACCCATGTGACCTATCGCGAACACATAGTCCGCACCGTCAGCATACGCAGCGTCTATCGCATTCTGGACTGCGGTATAGAGCGCCGTCCCGTCATCTCCGCCGAGGAATCCGTAGATGTAATTACCGTTTTCGTCCTGAAAGTTTGAGGGTCTGCTGGAGGTCGGCGTTTCAGGCGTGGTTATCCCTATGAACGCTATCTTATACTGCTCGGCGTCGATGACCGTGTACGCCTGAAAAGGCTTTTCATCTGTCCTGAGGTCGGTGAAGTTCACTGAAAGATACGGAAACCGGGCTTCGCCTGCCAGCTTGAGGAACGTCTCAGCGCCGTAGTCGAACTCGTGATTTCCCGGAACCGCAGCGTCATAGCCAAGTTCGTTCATTATCTGCATCGGGTACTCTCCGTCTGAGAGCGTGCCGATAACTCCGCCCTGAATAAAATCTCCTGCGTCCACAAGGATAACGTTGTATCCCTCGTCCTCCAGGCGCGCCCTGTATGCGGCAACGTCAGCCGCGCCATAGGTGGAATCGTCAGCCTCGAATCCGCAGTGCACGTCGTTCGTGTGAAGTATGACTACGCCTTTGCTTTCCGCTTCTTCTGCGCCGGAAACAGTAGTGAACGTCATAAGCGATGACGTCAGCACTGCCGCAGAAGCAAGGAATGATATAACATTCTTCATTTCTTTTTACCCCTTTTTTAATTCTGTTCCATTCACTTTAACAGAATGGACAGATATATTATGGTCACCTCTAAAAACCGGGACACGGGCAGATTTCGTATACTGATTGTATTTCAATGTTTGACAACAACGAAGATGATACAAACAGTAATAATCTGCCGTGAATAAGGTTTTTAGAGGCGTCCCTATGTTCCTGACCCGGAGATCACGCGGATACTACCGCCCTGAGTATCGCGGCAGCGTCCAGCGCGTTTACTGTGCCATCGCCGTTAAAGTCGCACATCAGAGGATTTGTACTCTCTGAGATACCAATGATCTCCTTTAACAGAGCCGCCGCATCCATAGCATTAAGTTCGCCGTTATTGTCGGCGTCGCCGGGGATGTCGCTGTATTTGCAGACCATGACGATATATTCGCCGGCAGTTTCCGCTCCGGTTATTATTGCAGAACCGTCCGCGCCGACCTCTGAGCAGCACTTAAATACAAGCTTGTTGTCCACCAGCCTATATATGTTCGCAAATTGACCCGCAAATTCTTTGCGGAAACCAAGCCTGAGATCAGCCGGAATTCCTGTTCCCGCCGACTTGAAATCAGCGCCGAAAACTCCGCGAAGCGTGCTCCTATCAGCGTTTCCGGGGAGCAGCGACAGATCTGCGGCAGGAGCCGAAGTCAGCTTTTCGCCGCTGACGATCCAGCTTCTTGTGCTGTCCACAATGAACTCTGCGCGCACCTTTCTTTCCATGACAGCGCGAACGATCTCAGCAGGAACAGTAGTTTCACCGTTCAGATGGATCTGAACACTGCTGTTTTCAGGGGCTCTGCCGAGTGCGGACGCCATGTCCGTCCAGCTCTGTTCCGAGCCGTTGAGAGTCGGTTTTTTCCCGGCTGTTTCCGTTCCGGATGGACGCACATGACCGCCGTAGGAAATACCGGAGGACTTCTTCACGAACTCCGCCGCAAATGTGCAGTCGGCGGTCACGGTGAATGTGTATCTGCCGTCAGTGAGCGCGACTTCCCTGCCGTCCATCGTGACGGACTTCACCCGATATCCGGAATCCGGAGTTACCGTCAGCGTTACCTCCGTACCGCTCTCATAGGACTTTGTACCGGGGGTAACTGTGCCGTTCGCGCCGGAATTTACCGTTACCGTAAAGCTGTCCGCCGGGATTTTTTCGAACTCCGCCGCAAATGTGCAGTCGGCGGTCACGGTGAATGTGTATCTGCCGTCAGCGAGCGCGACTTCCCTGCCATCCATCGTGACGGACTTCACCCGATATCCGGAATCCGGAGTTACCGTCAGCGTTACCTCGGTGCCGCTCTCATAGGATTTCGTGCCCGGGGTCACCGTTCCGTCCGCGCCGGAATTTACCGTTACCGTAAAGCTGTCCGCCGGGATTTTTTCGAACTCCGCCGCAAATGTGCAGTCGGCGG
>CAKSPH010000043.1 GCA_934481355.1 uncultured Oscillospiraceae bacterium
GTGATAAACGCGCTCTCCGCCCTGAAATTCCCGTGCGAGGTGAAGCTGACGACCGACAGCAAGTACGTTGTTGACGGAATAACCAAGGGCTGGGCGAAAGGCTGGCGCAGGCGCGGCTGGAAGAAATCCGACGGAAAGCCCGCGCTGAATCCGGACCTGTGGGGGCAGCTCCTCGACCTGCTGGAGGTCCACAAGGTGGAGTTCTGCTGGATAAAGGGGCACGCCGGGCACGCCGAGAACGAGCGCTGCGACTCCCTCGCGGTGGAACAGAGGGATATATATTCGAAGAAATAAAAGTTGGGAACCCGTCAGGGTTCCCATTTGCTTTATTTCAGCCCATCAACGAGCTGTTTGAAGTGCCTGCCGCGCTCCTCGAAATTTTTATAGAACCCATAGCTTGCCGCCGCCGGGCAGAGTATCACGCGCCTTTCCGCGAGCTTCGCCGCCGTGCTGACCGCCTCCGGGAGGTCGTGAACCTCCACCTTGTTTACCTCCGGGGAGGTTATCAGCTTCCCTATGCGATAGCCGCTGTCCGGCAGCAGGATAACGTTTTTTACCGCGCCGGTGTTCAGGAAATCCGCGAGCTTTTCGTAGGGAATGCCGCGCTCCATGCCGCCGAGTATCACGCAGTCCGCGCCGTCCGGGAACGCCTGCACCGCCGCCACCGCCGCCTCCGGAATGGTGCATATGCTGTCGTTGATGTACTCCACGCCGTTTATCGTGTCAACGTATTCCAAGCGGTGCTCCAGCCCCCGGAATTCCGGCAGGGAGGCAAGACACCTGTCAATGTCAGCGCCGACTGCGTTCGCCGCCATCAGCGCCGCAAGGATGTTGTAGACGTTGTGCCGCCCTCTTAGCTGCGTGTGTATTTCTCCGGCGGGAATTTCGCGGCCGTCCGGCAGGAAAATCGAGCCGTTCTCCGTGAACGCCATCGCCGGGCGCCCGCAGCCTATCGTCAGCAGTTTTGATTTGCGGTAGCCGGAGTTGCCGCAGTCCGGCGCATTGCCGCATTCAGCGTTGGTGCATATCTCGTCCGGGATAGTTTCGATGTTAAGTATCGAGGTATCCCCGGGGAGCTGGTGCAGGTAGATGTTCCGCTTCGCCGCCGCGTAGGCTTCAAGGCTGACATAGT
The DNA here is from genome assembly GCA_934481355.1 of uncultured Oscillospiraceae bacterium. Classification (GTDB taxonomy): domain Bacteria; phylum Bacillota; class Clostridia; order Oscillospirales; family Ruminococcaceae; genus CAG-115. The sequence goes on from CAKSPH010000043.1 coordinate 1,133, forward strand.
GGTCGAGGTGCTCCGGGAAGATGTTCAGCAGCACCGCAACTTCCGGGGAGTGCCGAGCGAATTCAAGCTGATGACAGCTCATCTCGCAGACCGCCACGGTATCCGGGGTCATTTCCTCAATGCGCTCCAGCGGCGGAACTCCGATGTTCCCGATGAGCATGGTCTTATAGCCGCAGGCGGTCAGGAAGTGGTACGTCAGCGAGGATGTGGTGGATTTCCCCTTGGTGCCGGTGATCCCCACGATATGGCAGGGGCGCAGCCGCAGGAGGAGCTCCGTCTGGGTGAGTATCTTCTCCTTCTCCTGAGGGGTCAGCTTATCCTTTATTATGACTCCCGGGCTTTGCAGAAGCAGGTCGTAGCCCTTTGCGCGGTCAAGATAATCCTCTCCGTATAGCCCCGTAACGCCGGGGATATTCTGCGGCTTCATGTCCGCCACGGCGATCTCGGCGCAGCAGCCCAGCCCTTGCAGCAGCGAGAGCCACACCCTGCCCTCGCGCCCGAATCCGAGTATCGCGCAGCGCTTTCCGTCAAAATATGGTTTCAGTTCGTTAATGTCCATTGTTCGCTCCAAGCAGATATTTCAGCTCCGCCGGGACGAAATTGTCCGGGTCGGAGAAGTTTTCGAGGGAAACCGGGGAATACTCCGGGAACAGCTCCCGCCAGCGCCGCAGCAGGGCAGGCGGGTCGGACTTCCGGCGCTCCCACGCCATTTCAAGGGAGAGCCGCACCTCGTCCTTTGTGCCGACGCATTCAAAGGGCTTATCCTCGCCGTCCAGCACCAGACCGTCCAGCATTCCGGAGAGCTCCTGCTTCTCCAGCATATTGCAGCCGAAAATGCCGGTCAGCACGCCGTCGTCAAGGAACGCCGCCAGCAGGATGTACACATACAGGCACTTTGCGCAGTTACAGCACCATGAATTCGTCTTGCTGCCGAGGTTGCAGCTCTGGAATATCCCGAAATACTGCGGGTGCTTCACGAATTCCCTTGCTATCTGCCATTCGCTCCAGGGACGCAGCAGGCTGAAGTATTCCGGACATCTGGAGTACCCGCCGAGGTATTTCTCGCAGTACTCCCGGAAATCCCGCTCGAATTCGGTGGATTTGCTGTACTGGTGGTTTATCGCGGTGCCCTCAACGTAGGATTCATTCGCGCTGCTTTCGTTGGAAAGCGCGATGTATCTGAGCCCCCTGACGCAGGCGAAAAGCTCCGCCGAGAAAGCCACCACCGCAGAAAACGGCGTGTGTCCGTTGAGATACCCGAGTTTGTTCAGCTCCAGAAGCTGTTTGTCTATCGTGCGTTCCGGCGCGATTATGCGGTTCTCCGAAATCCCGGCGGCAGCCGCGCAGCCCAGGGTCGCCCCCCGGGGATTGATGATGTACGCGGAAATCTCCGCGCCGTGGGCTTTCAGCAGCTCCAGGGTGACCACGCTGTCCTTGCCGCCGCCCACCGGCACCATAAAGCCGGAAAGCCGGTTGTCCCGCGGGGCAAGCGGAGCTTCCTCCGGGGCTTCTATCGTCATGAACGTGCCGAAATCCGGCTTTATCCCGTTGCGGTAGAAGAACTCCCCCAGCCCGTTGAAATAGAGCTTCTTCCACCAGAGCTTCTGCTGTTCGGAGAGCCCGCCGCAGCGCACCTCCACCGTGGGAGGGCAGGCGCACTTCCAGTAGGAAACAAGCTCCGCCATGCCCAGGGAGAACGCGGTCCTGTCCGCAAGCTCCCGGTCGAAATCAAGCGCGCTGAGTTTCTCCGGAAAAGTCCACTGCGGATAGAAGTGGTATTCGTCTGTCGAAAAGTGGAACCGCAGCAGGGTGCTTCCGTCCTGCTCGGAAAATTCATAGCTGTGGTAAATGAAGCTGCGGTGCTTTTCGCGCAGCTCGTCGTAAAGGCTCATGTGTCCTCCGTTATAGTGTGGTATTGCGGTTCCGCAGGTCGTATTTCTTCACGAATCCGTCTATGCTGGCTTCATTTCTGGGGTCGAATGTATCGGAGCACTCAATAAGCTCCCAGTCCTCCACGAGTGAAACTTTCTGACCGTTTTTCAGCGTTTTCAGTTCGCCGAGGCTCTCGCATTCAAGGAAGATACCGTTCGTGAAGGTCTCGAAATTGCAGCCGTAGTCCGGGTAGTTCCCGTCAATTTCCATGTGGAAATTCTTCAGGAATATCTGCCCGCGGTTCACGACAGCAGCCCAGCCGTCCTCGTTGTTCATGCCTATCTTGAACTTGCTGGGCGCGCCCTTTACCTGCCGGAGCGTCCCGTATTTATTGCCGAGGAAGAACCGCTCGTCGCTGATATCCGAGTAGCTCCAGAAAACGTTCCTGCGGTTTGAGAGCAGTCCGTTGTCCCTGGCGCTCTGCGGGAAGATCTCCACGGCTCCCGCCGCGCAGACCGTCATAGCCCAGGGCGCAAGGGTGACTATCGCGCCGGAAACATTCGTGATATTGTGGCATATCTGCACCTTTGAAGTCCCGGCGTTGTCACGGTCGAGCCAGACATATGTCGTGTGCTGCTGACCCGTGCGCGTTACCGGGGAAGTCAGGCATATGCCGACGTTTTCGCCCATATCCGCCCTGCTCCACATGACCGGTTCGTTGTCCGGGACGTAGCTGTGCGGGTAGCTCTCCGGGCTGCTCCAGAGCCTGTGGCCGCCGTATATGTACCAGGTCTTGCCCTCGCCGAAATAGTCCCGCAGCTCCTGGGAATCGTCCCTGAATTCCCGGTCGACGTCCTCCAGAAGCATATTCTCGCGGCCGTTCAGGCAGTAGGAGATAATGCGCGGCCCAACGTCCACGGTGATTATAACGCTTGCAGTGCCGTTGTCCAGCTTCACGCACCTGCCGAAGTTCTTGTAGGTTATTTCAGTTACTGTGACCATTGTATGACCCCCAAAATGGATTAATTCGGAATTCGGAATTATGAATTCGGAATTAATTGTGCCGCTGCCGCGGCAGCTATCCGATTGTATCAGAAATTGAAATCCGCCGCGAAGCGGCACCGAAATTCCGAATTCCGAATTAAGAATTCCGAATTTTAAATGATGCTTGGTTTTGCGGTGAAATCCGAGCCGCAGGGAAGCGGCTTTTCCAGAGCCAGCGCCCAGATGTCCCGGCAGCGGGACTGGAACGCGCCCTGCCTGTGCGCCTCCCGGGAGGTATCCATCAGCGCTTTCAGCGAGGTATCCAGCGGGAGCGCGCAGCCCGCCGCCTTTGCCGCCGAAAGGATCTCCCGCCCGCGGGAATTCATGCCGAGTATGCGTATATACGCGTCCTTTTCCCGGAGCATTTTCTTCTCCACCCCGAGGAACGCGCACAGCACCGCCCGCCTTATCCGCGCGAGGGTGTAGCGCCTGGTTTTCGTCAGGAAATACAGCTCCTCCAGCGTACCCGCGCGGCGCACCGCCTTGTACAGGCGATCCCCGAGACCCGCCGCCGAGTCGTAGACCTGCTCGAAATCCTCCGGCTTCATCATGCGGAGCTTCGCGAGTATCGCGGGCTCAAGGCGGCGCAGGTCGGCGGCGGGGGAGCCGATATCCGGCGCAAACGCGGAGTAGTCCTCGCCGGAGAGTATCAGCTTCCTTATCGCGGAGGCGCTGGCGAAATTCCCGGCGGTTTCCGCGCTGTCGTGCTGTGCGCCTTCGCGCAGGACCGTTACCGGCTCGATGGCGCTGCCGATATCGTCCAGAGCCTTGATGTATTCCACGGCGAGGGTGTTGTTCGGGGAGCTTATCGTTTCGTAAACGTCCGGGGTGTAGAACTTGTTGACCGCCTCCGCGAGGGCGGCGGGATAGCTTTTCCCGTTGGTCATGAGGAGCTGGAAGAAGTCGGAGCGCACCGCGTATTCCACGGCGCCGGCGGCTTCCCGCAGGGCTGCGATGTCCCCGGATTCGCTGCCGAATGAGAGCATATCCACGCAGCCAAGCGCGGAAATTATCCCCACCGCGCCGCGCGCGAAGCCCTCGGCGGCGCACAGGCTGTATCTCACCGGCAGCTCCAGCACCAGGTCCGCGCCGTTTTCAAGGGCGGTCTCAGCCCTGGCGAATTTGTCGCAGACTGCGGCGTCCCCGCGCTGTGTGAAATCCCCGCTCATCACGGAAACTATATGAGTTGCGCCCTGGGCGCGGGTCTGTTCCAACTGGAACTTGTGCCCGTAGTGGAACGGGTTGTATTCGCAGATAACTGCTGCTGTTTTCATATTCGGCACCCTCCCTTTGATATAGTATTATTTTACACCAAATCCCGGGATAATTCAATATTTTTTGAAAAAAGACTTGATTTTTTTGTCGGAAAGTAATAGAATAATATTGTGTTATGCAAAATCTCTGGAATCTCTGATTTTGTAATTGAAAATCTGCAATAAGGAAGGAATCCAAGACATGAAAATTCTGGTTATCAACGCCGGCAGCTCTTCACTCAAGTACCAGCTCCTGAACATGGAGGACGAGAGCGTTATCGCAAAGGGCAACTGCGACCGTATCGGCATCGACGGACATATCAAGCACACCACATTCGACGGCAGGGTGGTTGAGCAGGACAGCAAGTTCCCGACCCACACCGAGGCTTTCGAGAAGCTGGTAGAGGTGCTCACCACCGGCGAGGGCAGGGTCATCGGCAGCATGGACGAGATCTCCGCGGTAGGCCACAGAATAGTACAGGGCGCCGAGGTATTCAGCAAGACCACTCTTGTTACCGACGAGGTTATCCAGCAGATAGACGACCTGGCAGAGCTGGCTCCGGTACATAACCACCCCCACGCGCTGGCACTGAGAGCCTGCAAGAAGGTTATCCCCGCAACAACTCCGCAGGTAGTCGTATTCGACACCGCGTTCCATTCCACAATGCCGGAGAAGGCGTTCATGTACGGACTTCCCTACGAGTGCTACGAGAAGCTTCACGTCAGAAAGTACGGCTTCCACGGAACCTCCCACAGATTCGTTACGCAGGCGCTTGCTGAAGCAATGGGCAGGGATATCAGAGATCTGAAGATCGTTTCCTGCCACCTTGGCAACGGTTCCTCCATCACGGCGGTAGAGGGCGGAAAGTCCATTGATACATCCATGGGCTTCACTCCCCTTGACGGCGTTATCATGGGCACACGCTGCGGCAGCGTTGACCCCTCCGCCGTAACGTTCGTTGCAAACAAGCTGGGACTCACCCCGAACGAGATGAGCGACTACATGAACAAGAAGTCCGGCTTCCTCGGCATCTCCGGAATCTCCAGCGATAACCGCGACATCACAAGCGCAGCCGAGCACGGCGACCACAAGGCGCAGCTGGCAGGCGAAATGCTCCGCTATGAGATCAAGAAGTTCATCGGCTCCTACGCTGCCATCATGAACGGTCTGGACGCCGTTCTGTTCACCGGCGGTATCGGCGAGAACTCCGACGACGTACGCGCTGACGTATGCCACAACATGGAGTACCTGGGGATAAAGCTTGACGACGCTGCAAACGCAGGTCTGAGAGGAAAGCTCCAGAAGATCTCCGCTCCTGACAGCAAGGTGGAGGTATGGGTAGTTCCCACCAACGAGGAGCTCCTCATCGCCCGTGATACCATGGCGCTGGTAGGAAACCGTTAATTAAATTCGGAATTCGGAATTCATAATTCGGAATTAATGTGCCGCCTTACGGCGGGATTTCAAAAATCTGGGAGGGCTTTGCCCTCCCTTTTAAATAACCGCCGAAGGCGGCTCCGTAATTCCGAATTCCGAATTAAGAATTCCGAATTAAAAAGGCAGGTGATACCGTGCGCACTTTTTACCTGATACTGATGTTCCTGTCCGGCGGGTACCTGCTGCTTCAGCTTGCGGTCTGGCTGATTTTCGGGCGGGCGCTTTTTCCGCAGTCGGGGGAGCTTTTCGAGCACCGCAAGAGCCGCGCCGAGTGGCAGACTGTGTTCCCGAAGAACCTGCTGCGGCTGGTGGTTTTCGTGTTCGTGGGGTCGCTCACCGGCGCTCTGCTGGAGCTTGCCGGGGTCGTGAGCTGGCTCTCGCTTCCCTGCGCGGCGGTGGGAGGTCTGGCGTTCAATTTTCTGCTGAGCACTGCGATCTCCCCGCTGTACAACAAGCTCCACAGGCAGGGCAGACCAACGGAATCCGAGCTTGAAAACATGGACGCTGAGGTCACGGAGAACATCACCGGGGATATGTACGGCGAGATACGCGTAAGGCGCGGCAGGCAGGCGTATTACTTCCGGGCGATCTCGGCGAACGGGCGGGAGCTCCCGGCGGGGACCCCGGTGATAGTGATTTACAGCGGGGACGGCGCCTGCTTCGTTGAATCCCGGGAGCATTTTTACGACATACTGTTCGAGGAGGACGGCGCGCCGGAAAAACCTCCGCAGGCGGCGGATACGGAGCCACCGGAGGACGGCGGGAACGAGATATGGAGGGCATGAGATGAACGTGATAGTTTTCGATATCGGCGGCACGCTGATGGAATATGTGAATATGCCGAACGTCTGGATGGACTATTACGACAGCGCGTTCCGGCACGTCCGGGAAAAGCTGGGGCTTCCGCTGACGGACGAACAGCTCGCAAAGTCTGTAGAAGTCCTGCGGGAGTACAACCCGCGCGTGAAGTACCGCGAGAAGGACTACCCGCCGGAGCAGATCTTCGGTGACGCGGCGAGAGGCTGGGATTTCCCGTATTCGCTGGAGGAAGTGATCTCCGCGTTTTTCGAGGACATGAAGCTGACCCCGCTCATCTACCCGGATACGATACCGGCTCTGGAGAAGCTGCGCTCCGCCGGGTGGAAGACAGCCACGCTGACCGACGTGGCAACGGGAATGCCGGACAGCCTCCACAAGAGCTATTTCCCGGAGCTGATGCCGTATTTCGACCTGTACGTTTCCTCGCAGAGCTGCGGATTCCGCAAGCCGAACCCTGCCGGGGTGCATTACATCGCGCAGTATTTCGGCGCGGACGAGCGGGGATTCATCTTTGTGGGCGACGAGTCAAAGGACATACAGACCGCGAAGAACGTGGGCTGCCGTTCGGTTCTCATCGACCGGAAAAACCGCGGGCTCAGCGAGGGGCAGGACTGCACGATACAGACACTGGACGGACTGCTTCCGGTTTGCGGGCTGTAAGATGGCATACTTCACGAATCGTATTACGGCAACACCGCACAAAGACCATTTATTGGATTTTGCACGTGTCTTGCTTGCATCTTTTCCGTCATCTTGCACAATTCGTTCTAGCAAGGCGTGATCTCCCCCTGCGGGGGAGGTGGGTATATTATAATATCAAGTGCAACACAAAAAAAGTAGACTTCATACAAACTTTCGTGTAAAATGTAATTAC
>CAKSPH010000044.1 GCA_934481355.1 uncultured Oscillospiraceae bacterium
CTCTCCGGCGGACAGCGCCAGAGATTCACGATAGCGCGTGCTCTGGTCAGAAAGCCTGAGATACTGATTCTGGACGAGGCCACCTCCTCGATAGATACCCGTACAGAAATAAAGATTCAGGATTCCTTTGCCAGGATGATGAAAGGAAGAACCAGTTTCATCGTTGCGCACAGGCTTTCCACTATCCGTGAAGCAGATGTGATACTCGTAATGAAAGACGGTCACATCATTGAGCAGGGCAACCACGAACAGCTCCTTGCGCAGAACGGGTTTTATGCAAATCTTTACAACAGCCAGTTTGCTGTGTAGTCTATACAAGGATGGCATATCCAAATGGATACTCCATCACGTTTTAATGACAAAGTGATTAAAAAGGGCGTACCACTCAAGTACGCCCTATTTTTTGTATGCTGGTTACTCGCCGCAGTGCTCGCAGTCGTGCTTGTCCTTGAAGATCTCAGGGTCGTAAGCAATACCGTTCTTATCGTAGTAATCCTTAACGGCGGCCTTTACTGCTTCCTCAGCCAGAACGGAACAGTGGATCTTATGAGCAGGAAGTCCGTCCAGAGCCTCAACGACAGCCTTATTTGTGAGCTCCAGAGCCTGAGAAACCGGCTTGCCCTTTATCATCTCGGTAGCCATTGAGCTGCTTGCGATAGCAGAGCCGCATCCGAAAGTGCTGAACTTAACGTCGTCGATAACTCCGTCTTTACTTATCTTGAGGAATATCTTCATGATATCGCCGCACTTTGCGTTGCCTACCTCGCCTACGCCGTCAGCGTTTTCAATTGTTCCGACATTACGCGGGTGCGTGAAATGATCCATTACCTTTTCACTGTATAACATAGCTTCTCTTGCCCTCCTGTAAATCCTGCCATACCGGAGAAATACGGCGGAGATAATCCACTATCTCAGGTACAGCCTTGATTATATCTTCGATTTCTTCTTCTGTATTATATTCGCAAAGCGAAAGTCTGAGCGAACCGTGTGCGACATCGTGAATCCTGCCTATCGCAAGCAGTACATGGCTCGGGTCTAGCGAACCGGAAGTGCAGGCTGAGCCGGAGGAAGCGCAGATCCCTTTCTGGTCAAGAAGCAGAAGCAGGGATTCCCCCTCTATTCCTTCAAAGCACATATTCACATTGCCGGGAAGCCTGTCGTAGCGCGGACCATTCAGAATCGAGTGCGGTATTACTGAAAGGCCCTCAATAAGTCTGTCGCGAAGCTTTGTGATTTTTGCCATATTGGCTTCAAGGTTGTCTGTCGCTTCTTTTAATGCAACAGACATACCAACTATTCCGGCGATATTTTCCGTGCCCGCGCGCTTTCCGCGCTCCTGTGCGCCGCCCTCGATAAGGGAAGACACCAGAAGTCCCCTGCGGGCATACAGAGCGCCTACGCCCTTGGGTCCATGGAACTTATGTCCTGCAAGAGAAAGCATATCGCAGCCGATCTCCCTGACATTTACAGGAATATGACCAACCGCCTGTACTGCGTCCGTATGGAAGAGAACGCCCTTTTCGTGGCATATTGCTGCGATCTCCTTTACAGGCTCAAGCGTACCTATCTCATTGTTTGCCATCATTATGGAAACAAGTGCTGTATCGGGACGGATCGCGTTCTTTACAGCTTCAGGGTCTACCCTGCCCTCCCCGTCTACCGGCAGGAGCGTTATTTCAAAACCCTGCTTTTCAAGGCGCTTCAGAGAGTGTAATATAGCATGATGCTCAACAGCATCGGAGATTATATGCTTCTTGCCCTTCCTGGCGCCTATTTCAGCCGCAGTCAGGAGCGCCTGATTATCAGCCTCGCTTCCGCCGCCGGTAAAGATAACCTCCTTGGGGTCGCAGCCAAGACACCCGGCTACTGTTTTTCTTGCGCCGAACAGAGCCTCAGCGGCAAGCTGTCCCACCGTATGGAGCGATGATGGATTACCATACTGCTCGGTAAGATAAGGCATCATAGCGTCAAGCGCTTTACTGCTCAGCTTTGTTGTCGCGGCGTTATCAGCATATATTGTAGTCATTGATTCACCATTCTTTCTGGATCAGTTATTGCTCGCCCGGGAATTAGTTTGTAGACTTTTCCTATCGGACAAGTAGGATTATATCATATTATTGACGATTTGTCAATAGCATTTCAGAAATTATTCCTGATTTTCTGCAAATTTTCACAAAGCCTCACATCAGATGACATTATACTGCTCAGTTATTTCGACAAAATACATCTCATCTTAATAAAAAACAGATATTTTTCAAAAACCTGTTGCAATTTCATAATAGATGTGATATAATTATATTCGATGATATGCGCCTGTAGCTCAGCTGGATAGAGCAATAGCCTCCGACGCTATGTGCCGTGCGTTCGAATCGCATCAGGCGTACCAAATTGAAATCCCCGCCAAATGGCTTGTTGAGCTGTCCGGCGGGGATTTTTGATACCTGAAAGCGTGACGTGCAGTGAATGTATTTTACCGCGTTTTTGCGTACTTTTTCGCAAGTATGGGTGTAAAACAAAATTATTAATCGCCCTAACCACCATTTGACAAAAATACTCACTTGTTGTATAATTAATATATTACTTTAGAAAGAAGGAACTCTATTGGAGATATTTATTACAATAATCGTAACATTCTTTGCAGGAATGGGAGCGGGGCTCGGAACGGGATTTGCCGGAATGAGTGCAGCCGCTGTAATCACCCCAATGCTTACGACATTCCTCGGAATTGACCCGTATATAGCCGTTGGAATTGCGCTTGCTTCTGATGTGCTTGCAAGTGCAGTTTCCGCATACACTTACGGAAGAAATAAGAACCTCGATGTAAAAAACGGTCTGGTAATGATGGCGGCGGTACTTGCTTTCACTGTTGTAGGAAGCTGGGTTTCCAGCCTCCTTCCATCAGCAACGATGGGCGGATTTTCGGTGTTTATGACATTCCTGCTCGGAATCAAGTTCATTGTGAAGCCTGTAATGACCACCAAGGAGGACATGAAGGAAGTTTCCCCGAAGAAGCGCGTCATTCAGTCGCTTATCGCAGGAATGTCTATCGGTTTTATATGCGGATTTGTTGGAGCGGGTGGCGGCATGATGATGCTCCTTATTCTCACTTCCCTGCTTGGATATGAGCTCAAAACCGCCGTCGGAACCAGCGTTTTCATCATGACATTTACTGCACTCACCGGCTCTGTATCACATTTCGCCATGGGCGGTGCTCCTGATGTGCTTGTTATGGTGCTCTGTATCGTATTCACACTTGTGTGGGCGCGTATAGCGGCAGTCTTTGCGAATAAGGCTTCACCCAAAACTCTTAACCGCGCGACTGGAATAGTTCTGGTGGTGCTGGGAATTGTGGTCATGGGGTTCAATCTCATTTCTAAGCTGACAGCATAACAGAATTGGCGCTGTAAAAAAGAAAAGGCTGCATCGCGAAAAACGCAATGATGCAGCTGAAGATTGCTCGGGCTGGGGTGTTGAGTTATTTTACAGCGCCTTCTTAGTTAAGCGGAGTATTAAGTTCATATCCTCTTTCCGTCCAGTCATTCCGCAGGAAATCGGTCAGCGCGTCCATGGGTATCCTGTCCGTATAGGTGACGGGATTGTTCAGGGTTGTCGTGATGACCGTGGTCGCTGTGAAACCGCTGTCTCCGACGCTGTTTCCGTCCTTGTCAACGAAGTCGATTACGTCAAAGCCGACATGATATCCGACCGGCGGCTCAGCGCTGTCGTCAACGGCGAACAGAAGCTCCGGGAACTCTACATTCACATCATCCGGGTCAAACTGAATCAGGAAGCAGGCGAATTTGTCCCCCTCTGAGTATGGCGGGAAACTTTCCTGCTGTATTTCCGCCGTGCCCGCCGAGCAGAGCTTCGTGCTTATATCCAGCGGCTGAGCGTTGATATAGTCGTATGTAACATGAACGTCGTACAAGGTGGAGCCGTGTAAATATATGTCGTCGTTGGTGGATTCGTATGCTTCATCGGGAGAATAGCGCCTTACTACCTCAAACCCCAGAAAATTCACTTCGGAGAATGGTCTGATGAAATCCTGAAGCTCCTCATACGACTGCGGGATACCCGTGCCTTCGTTATCGGAGAATGAACCGGCAGTCAGCGGCGGATTTCCGTTGTCCGTAAGTATCGCTGAAACATTACTGTCCGCAGAACCGGATTCGCTGTTCGATTCGGCAGCGGGTGTTGATTCACCGCCTGATCCGGCAAGTGATCCGTTGCTTGATTCAATGACTGATCCGCCTGAAGAATCAGACGCTGAGTAGCATCCTGTAAAACCTGTGCACAGTGCCAGTAAAGCAGCCAGAACCGACGCTTTTTTCATATAAATATCACTCCCTTCATCAGCATTATACATCGACTGATTCAGAAAGTCAAGCGCTATTTCCCGGAAACTCTTTCAGCCGTGGAATACCGTTTCCGCTCACGCAGGGCAAAGTACGCCGCCCCTGCGCTGTCCGCGAGGAACCACCCTATCGGAATGGATATCCATATCCCGAAAACGCCTATCTCCGGCACTGCGGAGAGCACATTCGCGAGAACCACGCGAATGCCGAGTGATATGACAGTCAGCACCACCGACATGAACGGTTTGTTCACCGCCCGGTAGTAGCCGTACATCATGAACAGGATCCCGATCCCGATGTAGCACGCGCCCTCTGTCCGGAGGTACTCCGCGCCGACAGCAACGGTCTGAATACTGGAGCCGTCCACGAACAGCTTCATCAGCGGCTCCGCGAAAAGGCAGACCAGCAGGCTTATCACCGCGCAGAAAATCGCCGTGCTGGCAAGGGTCTGCTTTATCCCGGACTTTATGCGCTGCGGGAGCCCTGCGCCGTGATTCTGCGCGACAAACACCGAGAACGCGTTTCCCAGATCCTGCACCGGCATATAGGCTATCGTGTCTATCTTCACGGCGACTGCGAACGCCGCCATCACCACGGAGCCGAAGCTGTTCACCACCGCCTGGACCATCAGAATCCCGAGGTTCATCACCGACTGCTGAAGGCAGGTCAGCCCCGACAGTGACAGAATACTGCGGAAGTGCCCCCGGTTCCAGCGCATATCGGAGCGTTTCGGGCGGTATTCCGGGCAGGCGGCGAGGAAGTATATAACGATCCCGATTCCCGAAATGTACTGTGCAATGACGGTAGCCGCGGCGGCTCCCGCTATCCCCCAGCCGAGCGGAATTACGAACAGCAGGTCAAGCCCGACATTAAGCACCACAGATACTCCGAGGAATATCAGCGGCACAGTGGAGTTTCCGAGACTGCGCAGGAGATTCGAGACATAGTTGTACAGGAACGTTGCAAAGAACCCGATGAACACCCATGAAAGGTAAGTCCGCATATCCGGGACTATTTCCTCCGGCACGAGAAGCGCGGAGATTATCGGGTCAAGAAGCGCGTAGAAAAGTCCGGTCATCACCAGGGCGACTGACCCGATGAGCACGGCTGACATGAAGATCCCGCTGCGGATAACGTCGTTCTGCTTACGCCCGAACGCCATGGAAACGAACGAGCCGGTGCCCAGCGACAGCCCGATAACAACGGACGTCAGGAACGTCAGAAGCGTGTATGAGGAGCCGACAGCCGCAAGCGCGCCGTCGCCTATGTATTTTCCGACCACCCAGGTGTCCGCGAGGTTGTAGAACTGCTGGAGCACGTTCCCGAGCATAAGCGGAACGGCAAACGCCCAAAGTCCCCGGCTTATGCTCCCGGTGGTCAGGTCGCGGTTTTTTATATGCAATTCTGAGATTCCCTTTCAGATTCTTTTTTGGATTCCCGCTGCTCAGCCTCCCGCTTTGAGAACACGCAGCCGCAGTAATTCTGGCGGTACAGCCCGTATTCCTTTGAAAGCTCTATCGAGCGCAGATAGCCGCCCTTTTTCTTGAAGTCCGAGGGGAGAAGCTTCACCGGGTAGATTTCGGATAATTCCGCGCCGATGGAGTTAAGCTTTTCGGCGTTTTTCATCGGGCTTATCGACAGTGTGGAGCAGAAGTAGTCGAAGCCGTGCTCCGCCGCATACTGCGCGGATCTTTCCAGACGCAGACGGTAGCACGCGAAGCATCGTTCGCCGCCCTCCGGGATATCCTCCATACCCTTTACTGCGGAGTAGAATTCCTCCGGGCGGTATTCCGGCACCACGACCTGAGCGGGGAATTTCATCGGGAGCTCCGCCACAAGCCTGCGAAGCTCTGCGGTGCGCTTGTCGAATTCCTCCTTAGGAGAGATATTCGGATTGTAGTAAAGCAGAGTGATGCGGAAATACTGCGCCAGGTATTCCAGACAGTAGCTGGAGCAGGGCGCGCAGCAGCTATGGAGCAGCAGGGTGGGAGCTTCTCCTTCCGGGATAGAGGCGATTATGCCCTCAAGCATTTTCTGGTAGTTCTGTTTCTGCATTATTGCGCCTTTCCGCCCATGGCGGGCTTTTTCTCAAAGTTCACGATGAATATTCCGAGGCTAACCAGCAGGAGCGCCGCTACTGCCTGCCAGCTGAAAGCCTGCCCCTGCTCGTCCAGAAGCAAAGCCGAGAGAAGCACTCCGCACACGGGATTCAGAAACCCGAAAACCGCCACGCGGCTGACCGGGTTGTGCTTCAGCAGAACCGCCCACAGGCTGTAAGCCGCAGCGGAAACGAAACTGAGCCACAGCAGCGTGCCGATTCCTTCGCCGGATATCTGCCACTGCTCGTTGGTACCGCCGAGGGCAAGCCCCAGAGCCGCAAGCGCTATTCCGCCGAAAACAAACTGGTACGCCGACAGCATAACCGGGGAAGCTCCCTGGGCGGTGTATTTCTTGATGAAAATCGTGGAACAGGCATAGCTCAGCACGGTGAGGAAAATGAAGCCCTCGCCGTTCCACGCAAATCCGCTGAGGTCGCCGCCGAGGTTCATGATGAAGATACCCGCGAATCCCAGAATACAGCCGATGAGCTTTTTTGGCGTGAGCTTTTCCATTCGGAAAACCAGCGTTGTCAGCAGTATCACCACGAACGCTCCGGAGCCGTTTATGATCGAGGATTTCACGCCGGTGCAGTGGGAGAGCCCTATGTAGAAGAAAGCGTACTGCAAAATAGTCTGGAACAGGCTGAGCACGGCGATCCGTTTAAAATCTCCCTTTTCGGGAAGGAGCGGCTTGCGGGCTGAAAAGCTTCCCGCGCCCCACGCGAGTATTCCGGCGATGAAGAACCGCACTCCCGCGAAAAGGAGCTTTGCGCCGGGACCGCTTTCGGTTATCCCGAACTGCTGATACCCTATCTTTATCATCGGGAACGCGCTTCCCCACAGGGCACAGCAGAAAAAGGCGATGAGAAGCACCACCCATATTTTTGAAAGATGTTTAGTCATTTTTATGTCCTTCTTTTGTGTTTATAAGACTATTATAGTACTATTCCGCGGGAATGTCAATGCAGAAGAAAAGGCTCCGCCAAACTAATGACAGAGCCTTGGGGGTTATTCTTCCATCTGTTTTCCGAAGTACATAGCCGCCGCCTGAACAAGCGCGCTCTGTTCGCTGGTGGCGAATTCGTTGTCGTCCCCGGAGAGCATGATAACCGCGCCGTTCACATCTCCCTGCGAAAGAATGGGGGAAGCCGCTATCGCGTAGCGGTCTATGCCCTCGATAGGGTTGAGCTTCTGGTCGTCGCGGGTCCGGTAGACGTGGCTCTTTCTCTGCTCGATGAGGTCCTCCAGCGAGCCGGATACGCGGCGCTCGATGACCTCCTTCTTCGCCATTCCGGAAACGGCGATAACGTGGTCGCGGTCGCAGATAACGGCAGGACAGCCGCCGACCTTTGAGAGCACGTCCGCATACTGCGACGCGGTGCAGGATATCTCACCCACGGGCGAGTATTTCTTGAAGATGACCTCGCCGTCGGGGCTGGTGTATATTTCTAGGGGGTCGCCCTCGCGGATACGCATGGTGCGGCGGATCTCCTTGGGGATGACGATACGTCCGAGGTCGTCGATACGGCGGACGATTCCGGTAGCTTTCATATATAAATTCCTCCGTTGTTTGAAAATAACAGCATTTCTGCCTGTGG
>CAKSPH010000045.1 GCA_934481355.1 uncultured Oscillospiraceae bacterium
TGTCAAACCTTGAAATACATACAGTATTACTGCGGTTTGACTCCTTGCATCTGATATAAGTCATGTACGAAATCTGCTCGTGTCCCGGTTTTTAGAGGTTACCTTATATAAAACGGAGGTAAAAATGGAACACACTAAGCTTTATCACCAAAAATCTCCCATGCCGCGCGAGAAATTCTCACAGCTATACGAAATCATGGAGTACTCTTTCCCGCCGAATGAGCGCGGAAGCGAGAGCCTGCACTACTCTGAGCTGTCGCGGCCGGAATTCCGCTGCCTTTGCTTCGAACCTGACAATATTCCGCTGGCATTTCTGAATTACTACGAGTTCCCAGAAACCGAAACAATATTTGTCGAGCACTTTGCGGTTTCAGCTGAACTACGGGGACGCGGCACCGGCTCAGCGATTATGGAGCACCTGAAACGCACGACTTCTCCATTTCTCATAGTGCTTGAAGTCGAACCGCCGGACGGTCCAACCGAGCGCAGACGAATTGATTTTTACAAGCGGCTGGGATTCCATTTGAATAACGGCGAATATTTTCAGCCGGAATTTTACGGAAAATCCCCGGCGATCCCACTGAAGCTGATGACCACGCGCGAACTCAGCGAAAGGGATTTTTCGGAGCTTGCCCGATTTATACACAAGCGCGTTTACAAAAAATAAAACCGGAAAAACATACCGCTGTACATATAAAATAATCCCGGCAGTTCTGCAAAGAATAATGCCGGGTGATTTATTTGAAACGTTTTTTTGAAGGAGTTCTCTGCGGACTTCTGAACGGGTTTTTCGGGAGCGGCGGCGGGGTCGCGGCAGTCCCTATTCTTGAACACGAGCTCCGGAAAAGCTCCGCTGAAATTCCTCCTGAGGAACTGACGCGGCGCGCCCACGCAAATTCCGTTGCTGTGATTTTCGCGCTGAGCCTTACGGCGGCGGCAGCGTACATTTTCAGCGGCTCGATAGATTTTTCTGCGGCGTGGGGATACATTCCAGCCGGCGCGGCCGGGGCGCTCGCTGGATCCCTGTTTCTGAGGAAAATACGCGCGTCGTGGCTCCAGAGACTGTTCGGAGCGCTTATCTGCGCCGCCGCAGTGAGGACCATGCTGACATGATGGAATTTATCGTCGGAGCACTGTCCGGAATAATAGCTTCTATGGGGCTTGGCGGCGGTTTTGTCCTGCTTGTCTGGCTGACGCTCTTTCAGGACGTGCCACAGCGTACCGCACAGGGAATAAACCTGCTGTTTTTTCTGCCCATTGCACTCATCTCGATCATATTGCACAGCCGCGCAAAGCTCATAGACAAAAAGCTGGTCTTAAGACTTATCCCCGGCGGCATCATCGGAGCGGTTCTGGGTACCATCGGCTCTCAGGCGCTCGGAAATGAACTTCTGCGCAAACTTTATGCAATATTTCTGCTTGCATTCGGGCTGCGTGAGCTTTTCAGGAAATCTCCTGTCCAAAACTATGAAACAAATACCAAAAATCCCCGCTCGCAATGAACGGGGATCATTTATGCTCTCAGAAACGATTACCATACATATCTATAAAAAAAGAAAACGGACAAAACACGAAAAATTGTTTACTAGAATACAAATCATTATATTCCGTTGATTTATTCAAATATTTGTTAAAATTTTATCAGGTTTTTATAAAAAATGATATATCTCTTATGATATAAGCTGAGGGCTAAAAAAACATAATTTAAATAAATGAGATTTTTAATTACGATGTCTAATCTATTTTGGGAGCAGAAATACAATATATAGTGGTTTGATATAATTTACATAACTGTACATACTAAAAAATAATGATTAATTTTTTATCAAAATCAGAAATTACTCTTGACTTTATAACTTGTATATGTTATAATGTTGACAGGTTGGAAGACCAACATAGGGCGTACATCAGTGTCGGTTCCAAAAAGTGGAATAAACCTGAAAAAACTAGCGGTAGTTTTCCTGCGTTAGTCCATGCTGACCACAATTGTACCCGCAAAATTTATGGAGGTATTTAGAAAGATGGCAAAAAACTTCGAACAATGGAAAGGCTTCAAAGGCGACATCTGGCGTGAAGAGATCAACACACGCGACTTCATTCAGAACAACTACACACCTTACGATGGGGACGAGTCCTTCCTCGCAGGTCCTGCAGATTCCACAAACAAGCTCTGGGGCAAGGTTCAGCAGCTCCAGAAGGAAGAGCGCGCTAAGGGCGGCGTTCTGGATATGGATACACACATCGTTTCCGGTATCACTTCCCACGAGGCCGGCTACATTGACCCTGAGATGAAGGATCTTGAGAAGATCGTTGGTCTCCAGACCGACAAGCCCCTCAAGAGAGCTTTCATGCCCTACGGCGGTATCAAGATGGCTGAAGAGGCTTGCACAACTTATGGCTACACACCTGATCCTGAGCTGCACAAGATCTTCACAGAATACCACAAGACTCACAACCAGGGCGTATTCGACGCTTATACACCTGAGATGCGCGCTGTAAGAAAGAACAAGATCATCACCGGTCTTCCCGATACTTACGGCCGTGGCCGTATCGTAGGCGACTACAGAAGAATCGCTCTTTACGGTATCGACAGACTGGTTGAGGCTAAGCAGTATGACCTCGCTAACTGCGGCAACGGTAAGATGAGAGATTCCGTTATCCGTCAGCGCGAGGAACTGGCTGACCAGATACGCGCACTCAAGCAGATGAAGGTTATGGCTGCTTCCTATGGCTGCGATATCTCCAAGCCTGCCGCTAACGCACGCGAGGCTGTTCAGTGGACATACTTCGGCTATCTGGCTGCTATCAAGACCCAGAACGGCGCTGCAATGTCCATCGGC
This sequence comes from uncultured Oscillospiraceae bacterium, assembly GCA_934481355.1. Lineage (GTDB taxonomy): Bacteria > Bacillota > Clostridia > Oscillospirales > Ruminococcaceae > CAG-115. The sequence goes on from CAKSPH010000045.1 coordinate 2,841, forward strand.
CGTATCTCCACATTCCTTGATATCTATATCAAGCGCGACCTCGACAACGGCACTCTTACCGAGGCTGAGGCACAGGAGCTCATCGACCACCTCGTTCTGAAGCTCAGAATGGTTAAGTTCGCTCGTATTCCTTCCTACAACGAGCTGTTCTCCGGCGATCCGGTATGGGCAACTCTGTCCATCGGCGGTAAGGGTCAGGATGGTCGTTCCATGGTTACAAAGAACGACTTCCGTTTCCTCCACACCCTCGAGAACATGGGTCCGTCCCCGGAGCCGAACATGACAGTTCTGTACTGCGACAAGCTGCCTGATACATTCAAGCGCTATGCAGCAGCTATCTCCGTTCGTACCTCCTCTGTTCAGTACGAGAACGATGACGTTATGCGTCCTGTATGGGGCGACGATTACTCCATCTGCTGCTGCGTATCCGCAACACAGACCGGTAAGGAAATGCAGTTCTTCGGCGCTCGTGCAAACCTCGCCAAGTGCCTGATGTACGCTATCAACGGCGGTATCGACGCTAAGACAAAGGCTCAGGTTGGTCCTGCTTACAGACCTATCACATCTGAATACCTTGATTATGATGAGGTTATGCAGAAGTACGACACTATGATGACATGGCTTGCTTCCATCTATGTACACACCCTGAACCTTATCCACTATATGCACGATAAGTACAACTACGAGGCTGCTGAGATGGCCCTTATCGATACCAACGTAAGACGTACATTCGCAACTGGTATCGCTGGCTTCTCCCACGTTGTTGACTCTCTGTCCGCTATCAAGTACGCTAAGGTTAAGTGCATCCGTGACGAAGACGGTATCGTTACAGACTTCGAGATCGAGGGCGACTTCCCCCGCTACGGCAACGACGATGACCGTGCTGATGATATCGCTGTATGGCTGCTCGGCACATTCCTCAAGAAGCTGAAGCAGTGCCACACCTACCGTGATTCTGAGGCTACAACTTCTATCCTCACCATCACCTCCAACGTTGTATACGGTAAGGCTACTTCCGCTCTGCCTGACGGCCGTAAGGCTGGCGAGCCCCTCTCTCCTGGTGCTAACCCCTGCTACGGTGCAGAGAAGAACGGTCTGCTTGCTTCCCTCAACTCCGTTGCCAAGCTTCCTTATGAGTGGGCTCTGGACGGTATCTCCAACACCCAGACAATCAACCCTGACGCACTCGGTCACAACGAGGAAGAGCGCGTAACCAACCTCGTTAACGTACTTGACGGTTACTTCGACAAGGGTGCGCACCACCTCAACGTTAACGTATTCGGCAAGGAAAAGCTCATCGACGCTATGGAGCACCCTGAGAAGGAAGAGTATGCTAACTTCACTATCCGCGTATCCGGTTATGCAGTTAAGTTCATCGACCTGACCAGAGAGCAGCAGCTCGACGTTATCGCAAGAACCTGCCACGATCATATGTAATTTAATTACAACGGCATAAATAAAGGACAGCGTCGTGATGAGCGGCGCTGTTCTTATATACAGTATAGGAGGAACTATGAGCGAGATCAAGGGAAGAATCCACTCCACAGAGAGCTTCGGCGCCGCAGACGGTCCAGGCGTAAGATTCATCGTATTTGTGCAGGGCTGCCGTATGCGCTGCCGCTACTGCCACAATCCCGACACCTGGAGCATGGAAGGCGATGACACCACAGTTGAAATGACACCTGAGGAAATCCTCAAAAAGGCATACCGCTACAAGAGCTACTGGAAAAACGAGGGCGGGCTCACCGTCAGCGGCGGCGAGCCGCTTCTCCAGATAGATTTTCTGCTGGAGCTGTTCAGGCAGGCGAAGGCTGACGGAGTCAGCACCTGCATAGACACTGCCGGAAATCCTTTCACCCGCGAGGAGCCGTTCTTCTCCAAGTTCGAGGAGCTTATGAAATACACTGACCTGCTTCTTCTCGACCTTAAGGAGATCGACCCGGAGCGCCACAAGAACATCACCGGATTTGACAACTCGAATATTCTTGATATGGCGCGCTATCTCAGCGATATCGGCAAGCCGGTCTGGATACGTCATGTGCTGGTTCCCGGTCTCTCCGACTTTGACGAGGATCTCGACAAGCTCAGCGATTTCATCAGGACGCTGAAGAACGTCCAGAAGGTGGAGGTGCTCCCCTACCACACCCTCGGAAAATTCAAGTGGGAAAATCTCGGCATAAACTACTCCCTTGAGGACACGAATCCTCCGTCAGCCGACCGCGTTGACAACGCACAGAAGAAGCTCGGCGCTGGAAAATATGCCTGTCAGAAGTAATCAATAACGCAAATCCCCCGGCATCTTTCGGTGCCGGGGGATCATTTATTCAGGCGTCATTTCATTCAGCTTTTATCAGCCGATCGCGATGTACTTGTTTTCCTTCTGCGGGAGAGCTTCCTTCTTCGGAACGGTCAGCTTCAAAGTGCCGTTTTCGAATTTGGCGGAGATATCCTCCTCGGTAACAGCGTCGCCTACATAGAAGCTTCTGCTGCAGCTGCCGGAATAACGCTCACGGCATACATACTTGCCGTCCTTGTCCTTTTCGTCCCTAGACTCGCTGTTCTCAGCGCTGATGGTCAGGTAGCCGTCGTTAAGCTCTGCCCTGATGTCCTCTTTCTTGACGCCGGGCAGGTCAACTGTCAGCTCGAACGCGTTTTCTGTCTCCTTTATATCGGTCTTCATCATGTTGGACTCTGTTCTCGTAAAGAACGGTGTACCAAAGAAATCGTCAAATACATTGTTTCTGATGCTGGGCATTAACATAAGTCATTACTCCTTTCGCAGGTTCTTGGGTCTGCGCTTAAAATTTATTTAAATTCCGGGAACTGTTCCCTGATGTGTTTTCCTCATTTCCCTGTTCCCTTCGTTCTGATTATAGTATAGCACAACTTTTTAGCACTGTCAATAGGAGAGTGCTAATTTTCCTATAAATGTCACAAAAAACACATACTTTTCACATTATTGTTATTAATTTTGCTTTCATTTTTTAAAGAAATGGCTATACATAGCCGTTTGTACAAATTTGAAACATCTGGTTTAAATAGCTTTTTTCAATTGCTATTATAATTATTATTGACATATTATTTACATGGTGCTATAATGTAACATATGTTACCAAAGATATACAGAGGGAGGTAAGCAGCAATGCCGCCAAAAGCGAAATATACCCGCGAGGAGATCGTCAGAATAGCGCTTGACCTTGTCGCAGAACAAGGCATCTCCGCACTCAACGCCCGCAGTCTTGGCGCGGCGCTGGGAACGTCAACACGTCCGGTATTCACGGCGTTCAGGAATATGGGAGAACTCCTGACGGAAGTGAGATCCGCTGCGATGGAGCGCTTCAATACTTATGTCAACACGAACGTTATCCAGCCGCCATTCAAGAATGTCGGCATGAAGATGGTCCTTTTCGCTGCTGAGCAGCCGAAGCTGTTCCAGCTTCTCTACATGAGCGAGAACGAGCAGAACAAGGGATTCGACGGTATTTTTGACGAACTCGGCGAAAACAGCGGAAAATGCATTGAATACATAATGCGCGATTATCAGATGAACAGGGACGACGCAATTAAGCTGTTCCGCAGCGTATGGCTGTATACCTTCGGAATCGGCGTGATGATAGCCTCCAAAGCGTGCCGCTTCGATGAAAACGAGATTTCCAATATGCTATCGCAGCAGTTCCTCGCGGTAATCAGATTTATTAAATCCGGCTCTCCGGGAAATCCAATGATATCGCCTCCTGTCACGAATTGAACTGAAAAAGCTCCCCCGTATGGAGGAGCTTTTTATATTGCATATGGAATTATTCCTCGTCGTCAGACTCGGGAGCGTCCCAGTTATGGTACACGTTCTGCACATCGTCGTTGTCATCGAGGGCTTCCAGGAGCAGACCCATCTTCTTGATCTGATCTTCGTCTGTAAGGGTTGTGTAAGTAGAGGGGATCTGCGCAGCCTCAGCGGACATAACCTTGTAGCCCTTCTTGCCGAGCTCCTCGGCTACTGCTGCAACAGTGGAGGGATCGGTAGTTATTTCAACCACGCCGTCCTCAAAGCTGAAATCATCGCCGCCAGCCTCGAGAATATCCTCCATAGCCTTGTCCTCGTCGATGTCGCCGTCCTCGTTGTCGAGAACGATCATTCCCTTGAGGGTGAACAGGAAGTCAACACAGCCGGTTGCGCCCATATTTCCGCCGAACTTGTCGAAATAGTGACGGATCTCGCCTGCGGTACGGTTTCTGTTATCGGTAAGGCACTCAACGATGACTGCAACGCCATTCGGACCGTAGCCTTCGTATACGCAGTCCTCATAGTCGTTCTTCTCAGCGCCGCCGGCTGCCTTCTTCAGAAGTCTGTCGATATTGTCGTTCGGGATATTGTTGCTCTTAGCCTTCTGAACCAGCGTGAAAAGTCTGGAGTTGTTCGCGGGATCCGCGCTTCCGGTCTCCTTTATGCAAACGAGTATCTCACGGCTGATCTTGGTGAATACCTTTGCCCTTGCTCCGTCCTTTTCGCCTTTCTTACGCTTGATGGTGCTCCATTTTGAATGTCCTGACATTGCTTATTCTCCTTATTTTATTATATTGTTGTTAGTCCAGCTTCTGGAAGCCCTTGCCCAGAACCTCGCTCGCGCCGGTAATTATTACAAACGCATTCGGATCCGTTTCCTTAACGATCCGCTTGACCTTGACGTACTCATTCTTATGGACTGCTATGCAGACCACCTGACGTTCCTCGCCGCTGTACGCTCCCTCGCCTTTCAGCAGGGTGACTCCGCGTTTCTGCTTCAGCAGACGTTCTGCGATCTCCTGTGGTTTTTCCGAGAAGATCATCAGGAACTTCCCCTCCAGACCGCCGTAGACCAGCATATCAATCACCTTGGCCTGCACAAACACGGAAACTATCGCGTACAGAACCACGTCAAGATTCTTGTAGACAAAATATCCGCTGAGAGCCACCCCGGCATTTATCAGGAACGATATCTGCCCGAGCTTAATATCTGGCCTGAAGCGGTTTATTATCTTGTTGATTATATCAGTGCCGCCTGTGGTTCCCTCCCGGGCGTAGACGATTCCAAGCCCAGCGCCCATCAGCAGTCCCCCGAAGAT
>CAKSPH010000046.1 GCA_934481355.1 uncultured Oscillospiraceae bacterium
TTCATATTCCTCGCTGCTTAATATTCAAAAAGCCATCTTTCTTTTTTCTACGAAAGATGACTTTTTCGACAAGCTGGCGGGAGGGCAAAACCCTCCCTTTTTTATTTTCTGCTCCTGCCGGCTATCGCTCCAACGGCTGTGAACGCCGCGAATGCCAGGATATTCACGCAGACTATGCTTGCGCCGCCGGGAGTCCCCAGCTCGAAGGAGATCACCATTCCCGCAACGAAAGTCACCACGGATATCACCGCCGAGCATATCGTCACCGCCCGGAAGCTCTTGAACACCCTCATGCTGCACAGCGCCGGGAATATTATCAGGCTGGAGATAAGCATACTGCCCATCATTCTCATGCCGATGACTATCGTCACCGCAGTCAGCAGGGCTATCAGCATATTGTAAAGGCCAGCCCTGGTGCCGGTTGCCTTCGCGAAATTCTCGTCAAAGGTTATCGCAAATATCTTCGTGTAGAAGAATATGAACAGCACCAGGACAATAAGAGCCAGCACAACGCTCAGCGCCACGTCCTCGCTGCTTATCGCATAGATACTGCCGAAAAGGTAGCTGTCCAGGTCGGTGTTCATTCCGGAGAGGGACACCGCCATTACGCCCACTGCAAGCGCTCCCGTGGAGATAAGCGCTATCGCGGAATCGCCCTTTATTCTGCTGCTTCCCGAAATACGCAGAAGCAGGAACGCCGCCGCAATGACCACCGGGATAGTCACCGCCATGGGAGCCCAGTTAAGTACGGAGGCGATCGCCAGCGCTCCGAATCCCACATGGGAAAGACCGTCGCCTATCATGCTGTAACGTTTAAGCACCAGGCTCACGCCGAGCAGCGCCGCGCACAGCGACACCAGGATTCCCACAACGAGCGCCCGCACCAGTATCGGCGAACCAAAGAACGCGGATATCATGTCACCCATTTAAAGCGCCCCCCTTCAGGAAGTCAGAAGCGCTGCTGCACAGGAACTCGTTGCAGGTGCCGAAGAACCAGCTTTCCTGCCGCAGGCAGAGTATATGCGACGCGTATTTCAGCGCTGCGGATATGTCGTGGGTCACCATTATCACGGTAACGCCGCTCTTGTTTATACCGCTTATCAGCTCGTACATCTCGGCTGTTACCATCGGGTCAAGACCGGAGACCGGCTCGTCCAGCAGGAGCAGCTTCCTGGTCGCGCACAGCGCCCTCGCCAGAAGCACCCGCTGCTGCTGACCGCCGGAAAGTTCCCGGTAGCTGCGCTTTCTGAGGTGCGTTATGCCAAGGCGCTCCATGTTTTCCGCCGCCATTTTCCGCTCCCTGTCGGAGTAAAACGGGCGAATCCCCCGGGAATTAAGGCACCCGGAGATAACGACCTCCCCAACGCTTGCGGGGAAATCCTGCTGCGCACCGGTCTGCTGCGGAAGGTAGCCTATCTCGTTTCGGCGCAGCCCTCCTCCGAATTCAATGCTGCCGCCAACCGGCTTTTTCAGCGAGAGCAGCGACTTCACAAGCGTGCTCTTGCCTGAGCCGTTCTCGCCGACGATACAGAGGTATTCCCCGCTGCCGACGCTGAAGCTCATGTCGCTGATGACCGTCATATTTTCATATGAGAGCGTTAAGTCGCTCACCTTTATAAGATAATCGTTTTCCGTCATTTCACTCACCCCTGAGCACGTTTGAGAGCGCGTCGTAATTCCGCTGCATGAGCGTTACATAGGTCGCGCCGCTGTTGAAGTCGTCCTGGGAAATATTGTGGCAGGTGTGAAATTCCACGGTCTGCAAGCCGGAATCCTCCGCCAGCACGTCCGCAAGCCTGCGGCTGGAGAGCTCGATACAGAACACCGCAGGCACCGCGTCCTGCTGTTTCAGCTTGTCAAGCAGGAAAGTCATAGTCCGGGCGGAGGGCTCCGTTTCGCTGCCGCACCCCGGGAACGCCGCGTAGTAATTCAGCCCGTATCGCCTGAAGAAGTACAACAGCGGGAATCTGTCGCCGAAGATGAAATACCGCTCCTCGCCGTCAAGAAGCTCCGCAAATTTTCCGTCCAGCTCGTCTATTTTTTCTGCGTAGTCCCCGGCGTTTGCGGCGAGCTGCTCCGAGAGCTCCGGAAACAGCTCCGCGGCGGTGGTTCCCAGCGCCCGGACTATCTTCGCTGCATTTTCCGGGGAGGTCCAGACGTGCTCGTCGTATTCCTCCCCTTCCTCGTCATGGTCGTCGGAATCATGGTCGTGCTCCTGCATTCCCTCTGTGACTTCCTCTTCCAGCAGTGAAACTGCGTCAGTCATGCGGAACGTGCTGATATCCGGCGCGGATTTCAGCACGCTCTCCACCCACTGGTCGGATTCGCCGCCGTTGTAGATAAACAGGTCGCAGCCGCTTATCTCAACGATGTCCTTTGCGGAGGGGTCGTAGCTGTGGCTCTCCTGACCGGGTTTCAGCAGCATTTTCACGTCCGCGCTGTCGCCGAATACCTGCCGTGCGAAATCGTAAGCCGGGAATATCGTGGTTATCACCGTGAGCTTTCCGCTCTCCGGCCTTTCACCGGCGGAGCATCCGCACAGCGACGTCCCGAGTGCGAGCGCAGCTGCCGCCGCAATTATCTTCTTTATCATTTCTTCTCCTTGTCCTGTTCTGCGAGGGCTTTCTGACAGTCGCCGCAAAGCCCGTAGATAACTGTTCTTCCAACGTCCACGGCGAATCCGTGGTTCTTCTCGATGTGCTCCTGCATTTCCCGCATAAAGGAGCAGTCCATGTGGATAAGCTTCTGGCAGCGGTCGCATTTCAGGTGAAAGTGCGAGGAGCATTTCTGCTCGTCCATCAGCTGATAGCATGCCCCGGAGCCGTCCCCGGTGAAGCGCTTCAGCACCCCCTGATTCGCAAGCTTTGTCAGCGTGCGGTATACCGTTGCCTCCCCGACCGTGACCTCGCCGCTGACGATTATGTCCCTGGCGGTGAAACAGCTCCCGCGGTGGCGGCTGAAAAACTCCACTATCTCGTCGCGCTGTTTGGTGTTGTAGTTATTTCTGTCCAAATTTCTCAGCCCCCTGAATTTGATTTTGATTTTCACTATCAGATTGATATTATAGCACATCATTTCAGAAAATGCAAGGGGTATTTCGAAAATTTATTGAAAAAATCCTCTATGTGTGATATAATTCTATTGTATATATTTTACGAACGGCGGTGAACTAATGCTTGACTATTGTATGTGCCCGAAATGCGAGCGCATGATAATGCTGGATTCCGACTTTGAAACGGGATTCTGCCTTTACTGCGGCACGCACATCTCATACCAGGAGGCGCGGGAGTTCTTTCTGGAAGGGCTGAAAAGCGCCGTCCCTGACGAGCTGAAATTAGAAGCCGACCTCAGCGACCTGATTGACGAGGACGACGCGCAGGAGGACGCCTACGGCGTGGACGAGTGCCGGGAGGAATGCGCCAGGGCCCAGGAATACATGGGCAAGTGGGATTTCGCGAACGCTTTCCAGAAGTACACCGCCGCGCTCGAGTGGCGACCACGGGATTTCGAAGCCTGCTGCGGCAGAATGACCGCCGGCATCCTGAAGCTGAACGACGTGGAAAATTGGGAGGAGCGGCTTAATTCCTGCATAGACATGATACGCGGTCAGTCCGACTGGAATATGGCGCAGAAATCGCTGGAATACTCGCTGGATATACTGAAAAGGTTCCTGTCGAAGGGCGGGCGGTTCGTTTCCCCGGCGTACACCTGCGGATTCTTCAGGAGGCTCACCGGGAGTTTCCCGGCTCTGCGGGAGAAAGCCGCCGTTATCTACGCGCACTGTGTGAACGTGGATAACGCTCCGTTCACGGACGCGGCGCGGCTCGACCATGAAACAACGCGGTTCTCCGTAGGAAGCTATCCGCAGGAGCCCGACAAGCAGCTCAGCCGGCACCTGCTGATAATCATGAAATACCACCCGGACAGCCGCCAGCGGCATTCGCTGATACGGGCGGTGTATGTGTTCGACCGCGCCGTATGGCTCCGGAACCGCGACAGCGAACGCATTGACGACATTCTGGATTTTCTGGAGGGGATGTTCAGCGGAAACTACTCCACTGAGGACAGAAAGGCAGCTCTCGACGCAGGCTACGACCTGCTGATGATGGGAGCCCTCGAACCCGCCGCGACCCAGCGGGAAAAGCTGATGTTCCTGACGGGGGTCTACTCATGGGAACAGATAAAGCGCATGGAGCAGTTTTTCAGCGGAAGCGCGTTCTTTAACCGCGTGTACCTCGAAATATATCTGAAGCAGAAGGGCGCGAGCCCCTTATCTGCGGAATACCGCAGGATAGAAGCAAAAATCAGATCGCTCACGAAATAATGAAAGGAGCCTGAATATGGCTAACATGAAGAAGCTCACCCGGGACTACGGCGAAATAATCTGGACGGGAAAGAAGCGCATTATGGGGCTTCCCATCTCGTTCACGCGCTACATTCTCACGGAATCCAAGCTGATAACCCGCATAGGTCTGCTGAGCCTCAGGGAGGACGAAATCGAACTGTACCGCGTTTACGACAAATCCATGAAGCTCCCCTTCGGGCAGAGGATAGTCGGCTGCGGTACGATAACGCTGCTCTCAAAGGACAGCGACACGCCCACAAAGGTGCTCCAGTCCGTAAAGAATCCGAGGGAGGTAAAGCGCCTGCTTGACGAAGCGATTCAGGCGCAGCGCGATAAATACAGCGTCCGCGGCAGGGACATGATGGGAGCCTCCGCGCATATGGAGGACAGGGACGGCGACGGTATCCCGGACGGCCCCTGCTTCCACGACCACAACATCTGAGATTGTGATGATTTGTGCTCATATATTACAAAATTGTTACCTTTAAAATCCGGGAAAGCACTTGATTTTCCAGCCTGACTGCGGTATAATTGTTTTATTACTTCCGAAAAATGAAGGAGATTTTAACTATGTCAGACAAAAAAGACGGACTTAATATCTGCCTTATGAACGACTCGTTCCCTCCTGTTATTGATGGAGTGGCGACTACTATACTGAACTACGCAGAAATAATCAACAGCGAGCTCGGGCGCGCGACCGTCGTGACCCCCGATTACCCCGGGGCGCAGGATAATTTTCCGTTCCCTGTCGTCAGATACACAAGTATGTCGATAACCGAAAAGATATGCAGCTACCGCATGGGTTATCCGTTTTCCGCAAGCAAGCTGGATTCCCTGACAAGCAGCGGCTTCGACATAATTCACACCCACTGCCCGTTTTCCTCGATGATAATGGCGCGGGTGCTACGGACTAAGATAGACGCGCCCATGGTTCTGACCTACCACACGAAATTCGATATCGACATAAAGCGCGCGCTTCCCACAAAGCTCATGCAGGATCAGGCGATAAAGCTGCTGATATCCAACATCTCCTCCGCCGACGAGATATGGACGGTCAGCGAGGGCGCACGCCAGAACCTCATAAGCCTCGGCTATCAGGAGACCGAGGGCAGGCAGATACGCATTATGGAAAACGGCGTTGATTTCCCGAAGGGGCGCGCCGACGCCGAGGACGCGGCATACCTCCGCTCTGAGCTCGGGCTGGAGGGACACGGCCCCGTGTTCCTGTTCGTGGGACGGCTGCTGTGGTACAAGGGTATCCGGTGCATTCTGGACAGCCTGAAAATACTGGACGAAAAGGGCATTGATTTCCGCATGATGTTCGTCGGCGACGGAGCCGACCGCGCGGAGATAGAAGCCTGCGTTGACGAGCTGAAACTCCGCGGAAAGGTGGTATTCACCGGCGCGGTATTCGACCGCGAGGAGCTGCGCGTGTACTACACCGCCGGGGACCTGTTCATCTTCCCGTCGCAGTACGACACCAACGGAATAGTCGTGCGGGAAGCCGCAGCCTGCGGAGTAGCCTCCGTGCTGATAAAGGGAAGCTGCGCGGCAGAGGGCATAACTCACTGCCACACCGGAATACTCACCGATGATTCCGCCGAGGCAGTGGCGGCTGAGCTGGAATACGCCGCCGGGCACATTGAGGAAGTCCGACAGATGGGCGAGCACGCAATGAACGAGGTCTATATGTCGTGGGAAACCTCCGTAAAAAACGCCTACGAGCGCTACGGCGTGGTAATCGACGACTGGAAGAGCGGAAAATCCTGCAACCGCGAAACCAGCATTCAGCAGGATCTATTTACCGGAATAGGCCGCCTGACGGACGCGGTACAGCGCTTCAGGAGCATTCCTGCGGTATCCGCGATACGCGAGAGCAACACCCGCTATATGGCGAAGCACCGCGCGAAAAAGGAAGAGAAGAAGCTCAGCGAAGAGCCGGAAGAATAAAATAAAAGCGGGGACTGTAAAATACAGTCCCCGCAGCTTGTCGAAAAAGTCATCTTTCGTAGAAAAAAGAAAGATGGCTTTTTGAATATTAAGCAGCGAGGAATATGAAA
>CAKSPH010000047.1 GCA_934481355.1 uncultured Oscillospiraceae bacterium
AATCAGTTCAGCAGACCGGCTTCCTGATAGTAGCGCTCGGCACCGGCGTTGAAGGGGATGTACTGGGTGGCCACGGTCTCCGGGGAGATCTGCTGGGTGGAGCTGTTGGTATCCTTGTAGGTATCCAGGGTCTCCATCATCAGCTTCACAAAGGCGTAGACCTGGTCGTCATTGGCCTTGCTGGAGCAGAACAGGCAGGTCATGTAGGACAGGGTGGCCACGGCGTCCTCGTTGCTCTGGTTTTCATAGGTCTTTGCGGGAATGGTGGAGGGCTTGGCGAAGGGGTACTCCCCATTGACCTTCTGGATGACCTCGTCACTCAGGGGCAGCATCCGGAAGGCAGTGGTAGCGGCATACTGCTGGATACCGGCAATGGGGTAGCCGCCGGTCTGGAAGGCCGCGTCGATGTCGCCGTTGGCCAGGGCCTCGGCAGCCTCGGCATAGCTCATATAGAAGGGGGTCACATCGGAGAGCGCAATGCCGTAGGCATTGAGAATGGCCTCGTTGATGAACAGATAGCTGGTGCCCTGGGAGCCGATGCAGACCTTCTTGCCCTTGAGCTGGCTGATGTCGGTAATGCCGCTCTTCTCGGTGACAAATACATGGAGCTGGGACTCATACAGGGCGGCCACCTCCTGGATGTCCTGCTTGCCCGCATCGGCATAGCCCATGGTGCCGTTGTAGGCGGCGTACAGGGCATCGCAGTTGGCCATGCCCAGGTCGATATCGCCGCTCTGGGCCATGGCCACATTCTCGTTGGAACCGGCAGTGGCCTGGACCAGTACATTCAGCTTGCCCGCATCGGAAACGGCGTTGCCGATGGCGGCGCCCACATAATAGAAGGTGCCGGTGGAGGAGGCAGTGCCCAGGGTCAGGTTGCCGCCTACGCTGTAGGCATCCACCTCGCCGGAGGCTTGGGCGGTAGTCTGGGCGGCAGAGGCCACGGGGGCCGTCTCACTGGAGCCGCAGCCTGCCAGAATGGCGGTCAGGGCGGTCAGGGTAAGGATCATAGCAATAACTTTTTTCATGATAATTCTCCCTCTTTATGTATAGAAAACTGTTTTTAAACCAATTCGTCCCCGGCCACCGGGAAGAAGGTGCTGAAGCTCTCGCCATACTGGTAGCTGTTGTTGCCGGAGATCCGGCGCAGGTGGTTGCCCCGCAGGTGGGCCCGCTCGGTGTAGTAATTGATCAGGTGCTTCTGGGCCTTGAAGCACTGCATGGCCTCCACCTTCTGGTCGTAGACCTCGCTGATGTCGATGAGTTCTCCGGGCACATACTTGCTCAGCTCCGTCTGGTGAGGCTCAAAGCCGAAGAGCCGCATCTGCTTGGTGGTTTTGGTGCCCTCCAGTCGATAGCCGTTGGAGTTGGACTGGATGCTGCAGGCGAATACGAACTGGGCCACGTTGTTGTGATCCGGGTTCAGAATGTCCTCGCCGTTTTTGTCGTGGGTGATGATGATGTCCGGCTGGACCTGCCGGATCTTCCGGATCATCCGCTCCCGGGTCTCATC